>NZ_JBEOLS010000069.1:0-24399 GCF_040279205.1 Xanthomonas hortorum | reverse complement strand
ACTGTTCCGTCGCTTGAAAGGCTACCGCCGGATTTTCTCGCGCTTCGACAAGCTGGATGTCATGTTCCTTGGATTCCTCAGCTTCGTCCTAGTCGTTGATGGGCTTCGGATGTGTTAACAGGCCCTAGTCAGTCGCTCTAGCGACCACTGACGTTGGTGGCGCCAGACGGTTGTTTGAGCCAGACGGCTGCTTCAGTGTTGGCAGCGCGGGCAGGTATTGACCTATCGCTGCCCCGCCGACGTAGCCGCCTGATCGAATGTTATGCCGCCGTGTACACACCGCGTATGCAGGCGCGACCGTTAAGCTACAAACCTCTGCGCCTGCCTGGCGCCTTCATTCGGCCAGACTGCCCATGTCAAAGCACCGCACCCGTCCCTTGATGCTGATTGCGCTGGCGGCCGCGCCGCTGGCGCACGCGCAGGAAATCGCCGCAACCCCTGCCTCGCCGCAGGCCTGCACCTCCGTCACCTCGGATGCGGCGCGGCTGGCGTGCTACGACCGGGCGCTGGGCTACACGCCGCAGCTGACCGCAGAAGCCGACGCCGCCGCGCAACTGGCCAAGCAGAAAGAGGCCAAGCCACAGGACGAACGCGCCATCAGCCGTGTCGGCGATTTCTTCCGTGCAGATGGACAGGACCAACCCAAGGCCGAGGCGGTCGCCAACGCCGGTCGCGGCTCGCTGCTGGATCGCCGCTGGGAGCTGGCCAAGGATTCCAAGCTGGGCACGTTCCAGCTGCGCGGCTACAAGCCGGTGTATCTGTTGCCGGCGTTCTGGACCAGCGACTCCAACCGCACCCCGCAGTCGCCCAACCCGGCCAACTCGGTGTCCACCCCGCAGCAACTGGACAGCGCCGAGCTGAAGTTCCAGCTCAGCTTCAAGACCAAGGTGGTCGAGGATCTGTTCGGCGACAACGGCGATATCTGGATGGGCTACACCCAGAGCTCGCGTTGGCAGGCTTACAACACCGATGCCTCGCGCCCGTTCCGCGAAACCAACTACGAGCCGGAGGCGATGTTGGTGTTCCGCAACAACTACAGCCTGTTCGGCTGGAAGGGCCGCATGAGCGGCATCAGCATCAATCACATGTCCAACGGCCGCGAGGACCCGCTGTCGCGTTCCTGGAACCGGGTGATCCTCAACATCGGCCTGGATCGCGAGAACTGGGCACTGACGCTGCGTCCGTGGTTCCGCATCAAGGAAGACCGCGCCGACGACAACAATCCCGATATCGAGGATTACATGGGCCGCGGCGACGCGACCCTGGTCTACAACAAGGACGGCCACGAGTTCGCGTTGATCGCACGGCATTCGCTGCGTAGCGGCGACCGCTCGCACGGCTCGGTGCAGCTGGACTACGGCTTCCCGATCACCAACCTGCTGCGCGGCCATGTGCAGGTGTTCGACGGCTACGGCGAAAGCCTGATCGACTACAACCACAAGGCGACCTACATCGGCCTGGGTGTGTCGTTGCTGGAGTGGTTCTAATAGCAGCCGATTCACTGGCCGGCGTATTGTCGGCCAGTGCTAGCGCCGACGTTTGATCGGAGCTGGCGTGCCCGTCGCAAAACGCTTGCGGCCGAGCACGCGTACTGGGAGCATGGATGTACGCACTCCGTGCACGGCCAACCAGGCCGCCCCGTCGACAGGACGTCCCATGGCTCGCCCGCACCGCTCCTTCTTCGCCCATGCCTCTGCGCTGCTGGGCGTGCTCAGTCTGATGGGTGTGGTGTGTTTCCACTTTCCCGATCTGTTGACCAGCCGCGAGTTCCGCGCCGCCTATAACGAGCAGTTCGCACGCCATCTCCTGCTGGTCGGGCTGGTTGCCGCGTTCTTGCTGGGTACCTTCGCCATTCTGCGCGACCGCAACAAGCGCATTGCGATGGTTGGTGTGGGCAGCGCAACGTTGGCGGTGTTGTTCGGTGGCACCAACGTGCAGTTCGATACGATCGGGCTCACGCCCTATTCGCTTGGCCTGGACTGGTTTGTGATTTCGCTGTTTTTCTCGGCGCTGGTGTTCGTGCCGCTGGAACGCTATCTGGGCAAGCGCCGCATTTCGCCGTTACGCCCCGGCTGGCGCACCGATATCGGCTACTTCTTCATGAGCCATGTGCTGGTGCAGTTCATCCTGATCCTGGTCACCGCTTCCACGTCGAGTATCGCCGGGCTGGCCGCGTTTCCATCGCTGAAAGCGGCAATCCAGTCCCTGCCTGTGTGGGGACAGTTTCTGATCGCAGTCTTCGTTGCCGACATGGCGCAGGCATCGCTGCATCGGGCGTATCACAACATTCCGTGGCTGTGGCGATTCCACGCGGTGCATCACTCCAGCCGCGAGATGGACTGGCTGGCCGGATCGCGCATCCATTTTGTGGAAATCGTGCTGACCCGCAGTGCGGTGCTGCTGCCGCTGTTGATTCTCGGTTTTTCGACCCCGGCGGTGAATGCGTACGTGATTCTGGTCGGCCTGCAGGCGGTGCTCGCACATTCCAACCTCGGCCTGCGTTTTGGCTGGCTGGAATACGTGCTGGTCTTGCCGCGTTATCACCATTGGCATCATGCGCGCCAGCAGGACTATATCGACGTCAACTACGCCATCCATCTGCCCTTGGTGGACATGTTGATGGGTACGTTCAAACTGCCGCGGAGTCGCGACGCGTGGCCGCAGGAATATGGCGTCATGAAACTGGAAACGGTGCCCAAGGGGCTGATGCGCCAGCACCTGATGCCATTCCGTCGGCGCAAGACGTTCGACGATTATGTGGACTAAAACTCGAAATACGGGTTGCGTTGGAGTGTTTGCCCGGCGCGGTTAATCACGTGCAGAACGGCTGATCTGCGGCCTGGCTGCAAGGCCCTTGCCCGCCCACCATCGCGGGACACGCTGCAAGTACGTCCTTGTAAGCTCTTACGCGGCATCCATGCCGCGTAAGGTCCCGCGACAGTGGGCGGGCAAGGACCAGTGGAGATGGTCGGTGGGCTTGGTTGCGATCAGTGGATGCAGCGCGGCTGTCCGATGAGCTGCGGTTTGATCAGCGCCTGTCGATCTGATCGATGTCGCGACCATTCCAGACATCACGCCATTCGGTCAACGAACGCGACACGTTGCCGCCATCGATACAGTGTGCGGGAGGTTGTGTCAGAGCTGACGACCGCACCGCACATATGAAAACAGCGCAGGAAATAATCCTGCGCTGTCATTGCCGAAACACCGCAATAACCATCAGACGTCGAAGAAATCCACCTTGCCGTCTTTCAGGGTGTAATACGCGCCGACCACGCGGACATTGCCTGCGCGCAGCGGTTCCAGCAGTGCCGGCTCGGAGGCGGCACGCAGGCGGTCGACGGTGCGTTTGACGTTGGCCTTGACCGAGGCGGCCAGCAGGTCAGCGCCGCCCTTGCTCTTGGCAGTCAGCACGGCGGGGACGATCGGCTCGATCATCGAGCCGATCGCGCCGGGGAAGAACGCGCCCTGCTCCACCACCGACACCGCAGCGGCAACCGCGCCGCAACTCTCGTGGCCCATCACCACCACCAGCGGCACGCCGAGCTGGCTCACCGCATATTCGATCGAACCCAATGCAGTGGTATCGACGGTGTTGCCGGCGTTGCGCACGATGAACATCTCGCCCAGGCCGCGACCGAACAGCAGTTCCGGCGGCACGCGCGAATCCGAGCACGACACCAGAATCACGAACGGAGTCTGGCCCAGCGCAAGTTCCAGCCGGCGCTTGCCGTCGGAGATCACCTTCTTGGGGCGGTTCTCGACAAACGCAGCGTTGCCGTCACGCAGGGTCTGCAACGCCTGCTCGGCGTTTAGATCGGTTTTCTTCGACGGCGCGGCGCGCACAGCGAATGGCAGTGACGCGGCGGCGGCCGCGACCGGCGCGCAACAGGCGCATTGCAGCAATTTTCGACGGGATGCGGAATGCGACATGGACGAGCCCCTGCTCTCTGGTTGGTGTCGCGATCGTACTACGCGGCAAGCGCGGCGGAACGCTTTGGAGCGCGCTGATGGACGCTTCACAACGCCTGCTGCGGCTGGAGATTCAGGTCCAGTCCGTTAGACCCTCGCGGCGATAGGTTTCCTGAAACGCCGGCCGGGCTTTCATTCGCTGCGCATGCGCGTGCAGCGCCAGCCAGGTATCGCTGGGCCGGGGCATATTGCGCGACCAGCGCATCATCATAGTCAGCATGAAATCGGCTGCCGACAGCGTCTGGCCGAGCAGATACGGACCATTGGCTTGCAGGTGCGCATCGACCTGGGTCCAGGCCGCTTCGAGTTTTTGCCGTGCCTGCGCCTGCGCCGCATCGCTGTGCGCGGCACCGGCCGGCTCGCCCGGGTAGAACCAGGCGCGATACGCCGGCTGCAAGGTGTTGGCGCAGAAGAACATCCACCTGTAGTAGTCCGCACGCGCAGGCGTGCCGACCGGCGGCGCCAGCCCGGCCTGCGGATACAGGTCGGCCAGATGCAGCACGATTGCTGCTGCCTCGGTCAACACCTGGCCCTCCAGCACCAGCGTCGGCACCACGCCGGCCGGATTGAGTGCCAGATACTCAGGCGATTTGTGCTCGGCGCGATCGAAATCCAGCGGATGCAGCACGTGCGGCACATCCAGTTCGATCAGCAGCCAATGCACGACCAGGGCTGCGGTGCTGGGGGAGTGATAAAGCGTTGTGGTCATACGAATTCCTGAAGTCAGTTGGTGCAGGCGCGCAGGCAGGCGAGCTTGCGTGGTTCACAGCGATTGTCGTCACTCTGTTGGCTGCAATCGAAGACCTGCGCGAGGCAATTGGCCCGCTGTGCCGGATTCTGCACGTCATCGCAGCGTTTTCCGCGCGGCGCCACCGAGGCGCTGCAACTGCTCTCGCTAGGCCGATCGGCGCGGCATTGTCTGGCACTCTGATTGCACTGCGCGATGCAACGGTCCGACGCTGCGGGCCCGCTGAATCGTGTGGAGGGCTCGCTTGGCCTGAGTGGCTTTTTTTCTTCAAACGGCACCGGCGCGGCTGGTCTCGGTGCGTAGTTGCCGGAAGGAAACAGCACCGTCGGCGCTGTCTTCTGCTGCGCTGCCACACCCTGGCTGAGGCAGACCAACAACGCGATGCAGATAAGTCGGAGCATTCCTGTTCTCCTGTGACCGTCAGTACGCCGAGCATATCGGGTTGTCGCTCGGCGTTGCCTGGCCGCGTGGTCGATCCGGCAGGCCGTCTTCATCCCGATAGACAGACACCGGCTGATGACGGGGACCTAAGCGTATTAACTTGTTTGCGGGACGCAGCGACGCCGTGCAGTTGCGTCGCCGCTCCAGGCCAAGCTTATTCCACCACAACCGGAATCTTGCCGATGCGCGACTGCCACAAACGCGGCCCGGTCTTGTGCACCGACTCGCCAGTGGAATCCACTGCGACGGTCACCGGCATGTCCTTGACCTCGAATTCGTAGATCGCTTCCATGCCGAGGTCTTCGAACGCCAGCACGCGCGCAGCCTTGATCGCCTTGGACACCAGATACGCCGAGCCGCCGACGGCCATCAAATAGACGGCTTTGTTGTCGCGGATCGCATCGATCGCCGCATCGCCGCGCTCGGACTTGCCGACCATGCCGAGCAGGCCGGTTTGTTCCAGCATCTGGCGGGTGAACTTGTCCATGCGGGTGGCAGTGGTCGGGCCGGCCGGGCCCACCACTTCGTCGCGCACCGGGTCGACCGGGCCGACGTAGTAGATGAAGCGGTTGGTGAAGTCGACCGGCAAGGTTTCGCCCTTGTTGAGCATGTCGATCATGCGCTTGTGCGCGGCGTCGCGGCCGGTCAGCAGCTTGCCGTTGAGCAGCACCACTTCGCCTGGCTTGAAGCTGGCCACTTCCTCGCGGGTGATGGTGTCCAGATTCACCCGGCGCGCGTTGGTCGGGTTGTAGGTGAGCTTGGGCCAGTCTTCCAGCGACGGCGGGTCCAGCATCACCGGGCCGCTGCCGTCCAGGGTGAAGTGCGCGTGGCGGGTGGCGGCGCAGTTGGGAATCAGCGCCACCGGCAGGTTGGCGGCGTGGGTCGGGTAATCCTTGACCTTGATGTCCAGCACCGTGGTCAGGCCGCCCAGGCCCTGCGCGCCGATACCGAGCGCGTTGACCTTTTCGTACAACTCCAGCCGCAGTTCTTCGGCGCGATTGGAGGCGCCGCGCGCCTGCAGATCGACGATGTCGATCGGCTCCATCAACGCTTCCTTGGCCAGCAGCATGGCCTTTTCGGCGGTGCCGCCGATGCCGATGCCGAGCATGCCCGGCGGGCACCAGCCGGCGCCCATGGTCGGCACGGTCTTGAGCACCCAGTCGACGATGGAGTCGGACGGGTTGAGCATGGCGAACTTGCTCTTGGCCTCCGAGCCGCCGCCCTTGGCCGCGACGATCACTTCGACATGGTGGCCGGGCACGATCTTGGTGTTGACCACCGCCGGCGTGTTGTCGCGGGTGTTGGTGCGCTTGCCGGCCGGGTCGGCCAGCACGCTGGCGCGCAGCTTGTTATCGGGGTGGTTGTAGGCGCGGCGCACGCCTTCGTTGACCATGTCTTCCACACCCATGGTGGCGTCGTCCCAGCGCACCTGCATGCCGATTTCCAGGAACACGGTAACGATGCCGGTGTCCTGGCAGATCGGGCGGTGGCCTTCGGCGCACATGCGCGAGTTGATCAGGATCTGCGCGATGGCGTCCTTGGCGGCCGGCGATTCTTCGCGCTCGTAAGCGGCGGACAGATTCTTGATGTAGTCGACCGGGTGGTAATAGCTGATGTACTGCAGCGCGTCGGCGACGGACTGGATGAGGTCTTCCTGCTTGATCGAGGTCACGGCTGGCTCTACGGCTGGCGGGGGCAATCCGGGCATTTTAGTCCAAACTTCCAGCGCGTCCTGCGGCCGCGTCAATGGCTGCGATTGACCAGGCCAAGGATTGCGTGGCGCCCGACCCAACGCCCGGGTGCCCTGCGATACACCGGCCGCACCGATTTGCGAGGGCGCAGTCAGCGACAGAGCAGCTATCGCGCGCCAATGCAGGGATGCGCACTGGCGCCCTCCAACACTTCACGCCTACGCAAAGCGCTGCACACTAGTGCGATGTCAGCATCCCGTTCCGGCGCCACCGCGCCCGCCGCACCCCGTACCGGCCCCACCCTGCGCGAGCGCTTGAATGCGTTGCGTAACCTGCCACCGTTTCTGCGCCAGATCTGGCAGACCAGCCGCTGGCTGAGCGCCAGCAGCATCGGCCTGCGCGTGCTGCGCGCGTTGATGCCGGTGGCTTCGCTGTATATCGGCAAATTGATCATCGACGAGGCGATCCATCTGGTCGGTCAACCGCCGGCCTTCGATTCGCTGAGCCAGGCGCTGAGCAGCGGCCGCCTGAACCGGCTGCTGGAATTGCTGGCGCTGGAACTGGCGCTGGCGGTCGGTTCGGACCTGCTCGGCCGGCTGGTCGGCTACGCCGATGCGCTGCTCTCGGAACTGTTCAACAACGCCGCCAGCGTGCGCCTGATGGAACACGCCGCGCAGCTGGATCTGGAGGACTTCGAAGACCCCGACCGGCAGGACAAGCTGGATCGCGCGCGGCGCCAGACCATGAACCGCATGAACCTGATGAGCCAGCTGTTCGGCCAGGTGCAGGACGCCATCACCGTGGTCAGCCTGGCGGTGGGCCTGATGGTGTATGCGCCGTGGTTGATCCTGCTACTGGCGATCGCACTGATCCCGGCCTTCATCGGCGAGGCGCATTTCAATGCGCTGGGCTATTCGCTCAACTTCCAGTGGACACCGGAGCGGCGCCAGCTCGACTACTTGCGCCAGGTCGGCGCGAGCGTCGAGACCGCCAAGGAAGTCAAGATCCTCAACCTGCACCGCTTCCTGATCGCGCGCTATCGCCGGCTGGCCGACAAGTTCTTCCAGGCCAACCGCGCGCTGGCGCGCAAGCGTGCGTTGTGGGGCGCATTGCTGGCCGCGCTGGGCACCCTGGGCTACTACATGGCCTATGGCTACATCGCCTGGCGCACCGTGCGCGGCGATTTCAGCATCGGCGATCTGACCTTCCTGGCCGGCAGTTTCCTGCGCCTGCGCCAGTTGCTTGAAGGCCTGCTGATCGGGTTTTCGCAGGTCGCCGGCCAGGCCTTGTATCTGGACGATCTGTATTCGTTCTTCAACATCGTGCCGGAAATCCGCTCGCGCCCGAATGCACTGCCGGTGCCGCGACCGATCCGCCAGGGCTTCGTGTTCGAGGATGTGGGTTTTCGCTATCCGGACGCCGAACAATGGACGGTGCGGCATCTGGATTTCGAGCTGCGGGCGGGCGAAGTGCTGGCCCTGGTCGGCGAAAACGGCGCCGGCAAGACCACCCTGGTCAAGCTGCTGGCACGGCTGTACGACCCGGACGAAGGCCGCATCCTGCTCGATGGGCAGGACCTGCGCGATTACGATCTGGACGATCTGCGCGCCAACCTGGGCGTGATCTTTCAGGACTTCGTGCGCTACCACCTGAGCGTGGGCGAGAACATCGGCGTGGGCCAGGTCGATGCGATGGACGATGCACCGCGCATCCAGGCCGCCGCGCAGCGCGCGATGGCCGGCGAGCTGATCGACAGCCTGCCGGATGGCTACGATCAATTGATCGGACGACGCTTCAAGAACAGCGTGGATCTGTCCGGCGGGCAATGGCAGAAGATCGCCATCGCACGCGCCTACATGCGCGATGCGCAGCTGATGATCCTGGACGAACCCACCGCCGCACTGGATGCGCGCAGCGAGTTCGAGGTATTCCAGCGCTTCAAGGAGCTGTCGGACAACCGCACCGCGGTGCTGATCTCGCACCGCTTCTCCAGCGTGCGCATGGCCGACCGCATCCTGGTGCTGGCCGCTGGCCGCATCGAGGCCAACGGCACGCATGCGGAGTTGATGGCGCAGGGCGGGCGGTATGCGGAGTTGTTCGAATTGCAGGCGGCGGGGTATCGGTGAGGCCGGGATTCGGGATTGGAGATTGGGGATTGGCCTGAGCTGCCGGTCCATCGCGGGCCCGAGAACGTCCAGGCCCCAAGGATCCGCTCTTGCGAATTGCGAATCACCAATCCCGAATCCCGAATCCCGGCCACCTAAATGAGAGTTCATCTCATTTGGCCGGCTTGAGGTAGAATTGGGAGGTACTCTTCCCACGACACTCACCGGCATGTCTTCCGCTTTCGGCGCCCAAACGGTGCTCGAGGTCCGTCACTGGACCGACGCCTACTTCAGCTTCACTACGACCCGCGATGCCGGTTTCCGTTTCGAGAACGGCCAATTCGTGATGATCGGCCTGGAAACCGAGACGCGCCCGTTGCTGCGTGCGTACTCGATCGCCAGCGCCAACTGGGAAGAGCATCTGGAGTTCTTCAGCATCAAGGTGCCGGACGGCCCGCTCACCTCGCGGCTGCAGCACATCAAACCGGGCGATCAGGTGCTGGTCGGCAAGAAGCCCACCGGCACGCTGCTGATCAGCGACCTGCACCCGGGCCGCAACTTGTATCTGCTGGGCACCGGTACCGGCCTGGCACCGTGGTTGTCAGTGATCAAGGACCCGGAAACCTACGAGCGTTTCGACAAGGTGATCCTGACCCAGGGCGTGCGCTTCGTGCAGGATCTGGCCTACCGCGACTATTTCGAGCGCGAGCTACCGCAGCACGAGTTTCTCGGCGACCTCCTGCGCGACAAGTTGCTGTATTACCCGGCGGTGACGCGCGAAGACTTCGCAAACCGGGGCCGCCTGACCGAGCTGATGGAAGACGGCCGTATGCAGCAGACGCTGGGCTTGCCGCCGCTGGATCCGGCCAACGACCGCTTCATGATTTGCGGCAGTCCGCAGATGCTGGCCGACCTGCGTAACGTGCTGGATGCGCGCGGCTTCGAAACCTCGCCACGCATCGGCACGCCGGGGCATTACGTCTTCGAGCGCGCGTTCGTCGAGAAGTGATGCGGCGCGCGTGAAACGCCAGCGATGGTGCGGCGTTTTACGTAGACCGCATCGCCAGCGCGCGTGCGTCGTAGGAGCGCACCTGGGCGCGATGAAGCAGTCCCGGTAACGCCCCATCGCGCCCAGGTGCGCTCCTACGGGTTGAGCAACGCGCCCTGCAAGATCACGCGCCCAGCGCGCGCTCGATATCTGCAGCCAACGCTTCCGGCTTGGTGGTCGGCGCATAACGTTCCAACACGCGGCCATCGCGCCCGATCAGGAACTTGGTGAAGTTCCACTTGATCGCTTCCGAGCCCAGGACGCCGCGCTGTTCGTGCTTGAGGTGCTGCCACAGGGGATGCGCGCCGCTGCCATTGACCTCGATCTTCTCAGCCAGCGGAAAATCCACTGCGTAATCGAGCGAGCAGAACTGGCGGATCTGCGCCGCATCGCCCGGCTCCTGATGGCCGAACTGATCGCATGGGAATCCGATCACCACCAAGCCACGTTCGCGATAGCGCTGCCACAGCGCCTGCAGGCATGCGTATTGCGGCGTAAAACCGCATTTCGAGGCGACATTCACCACCAGCAGCACCTTGCCGGCGTAGTCGCGCATCGACTGCGTGCGACCGTCCAGGTCGGTGAATTCGAATGTGGAGATGTCGCTCATGGCGTGCTCGGATGCTCAGGGAAACTGCAGCGTAGCCCAGCTGTCGACATTGCGGCACTGCATCCGCACTGCGCGTGCTCAGCACGCGCGCGCCAGCAGAAAGGCGCGACAGATCGACGCTCTGTTGGGGCCATCCCCACATTTCATCCAATGTCTCCGAATCATTGTTGGCGCCGCAGGTGAAACGCCAGGCGGCCCCACAAAACGAACGAGACCCAAGCGAGCCATCATTGGACCAGCCCAGATGGCGCACCTCGCCGCAGCGTTTGACTACGGCATTTCACGACAACGCAGCGTCTTGTGAGTCGCGGTCTAGCGGCGCCAGCTAACGGCAGAGCCCGCGTGCACTGCCGCCGACCAGCTGGTCGAGCTCGGCCTTGTCCACCGGCCACGTTCGCGGATTGGCTACACGATGACCCTCTAGCCATGCCTTTTGTCACACGCCTGTCCCGGCCGGCTGGGTTAGCCTCGGCGGTTCGCACTTTGGAGCCACTCTCTTGACCACCCGTCTCGCCTTTGCCCTGGCCGCTTCCCTGGGACTCGCCATGCCGTCCTACAGCATCGCCGCGCCCGCCACCACGCAGGCCGCCACCCAAGCCAACCCGTTCTTCGCCGACAGCACGCTGCCGCTGCATTACCCGCAGTTCGACAAGATCACCGACAGCGATTTTGCTCCCGCCTTCGACGCCGGCATGACCGAGCAGTTGAAGGAAGTGGAAAAGATCGCCAACCAGAAAGCCAAGCCGAGCTTCGACAACACCATCATTGCGCTGGAAAAAAGCGGCGCCACGCTCGATCGCGCCACCACGGTGTTCTTCAACCTGGTCGGTGCCGACACCAACGATGCGCGCAAGAAACTGCAGGCCGATTATTCGGCAAAATTCGCCGCGCACCGCGACGCGATCTCGCTCAATAGCAAGCTGTTTGCACGCATCCAGACCTTGTACGACCAACGCAGCAAACTGGGCCTGGACGCGCAAGGCCTGCGCCTGGTCGAGAAGTACCACAGCGATTTCGTACGCGATGGCGCCAAGCTGTCCGATGCCGACAAGACCACGCTCAAGGCGATGAATGCCGAGCTGGCCAACCTGGGCACCACCTTCAGCCAGAACGTGCTGGCCGAAGTGAATGCCGCCGCAGTCGTCGTCGATGACGTCAAGCAGCTCGATGGCTTGTCCGATGAGCAGATCGCCTCTGCCGCCGAAGCCGCCAAGGCACGCAAGCTCGACGGCAAATACGTGATCGCACTGCTCAACACCACCGGCCAGCCGCCGCTGACCCAGCTGAAGAATCGCGACCTGCGCAAGAAGATCTACGACGCTTCGGTGTCGCGTGGCAGCCACGGCGGCCAGTACGACAACACCGCGCTGGTCGCACGCATCATGAAGCTGCGCGCAGACAAGGCCAAGCTGCTCGGCTTCCCCACCTACGCCGCCTACTCGCTGGAAAACCAGACCGCCAAGACGCCGGAAGCGGTCAACGCGATGCTGGGCAAGCTGGCGCCGGCGGCAGTGGCCAATGCCAAGCGCGAAGCGGCCGATCTGCAGGCGATGATCGACAAAGAACAAAAAGCCGCGCGCAAGCCGAGCTTCAAGCTCGAAGCCTGGGATTGGGCCTACTACAGCGAGAAGGTGCGCCAGGCCAAGTACAACTTCGACGAGTCGCAGCTCAAGCCGTACTTCGAGCTGAAGAACGTGCTGGAAAACGGCGTGTTCTATGCGGCCAACCAGGAATACGGCCTGACCTTCAAGCAGCGCACCGACCTGCCGACCTATCGCGACGACATCACCGTCTACGACGTGTTCGATGCAGACGGCAAGCAGCTGGCGATCTTCATCGCCGACATGTACGCACGCGAATCCAAGCGCGGCGGCGCGTGGATGAACTCCTACGTCTCGCAGTCGGATCTGACCGGTTTCAAGCCGGTGGTGGCCAATCACCTCAATATTCCCAAGCCGCCGGCCGGCCAGCCCACGTTGCTGACCTGGGACGAAGTGACCACCATGTTCCATGAGTTCGGCCATGCGCTGCACGGCATGTTCTCGGACGTCAAATACCCGTATTTCTCCGGCACCAGCGTGCCGCGCGACTTCGTCGAGTTCCCCTCGCAGGTCAACGAAATGTGGGCCGATGAGCCATCCATCCTGAAGAACTACGCCAAGCATTACCAGAACGGCACGCCGATGCCGCAGGCGCTGCTGGACAAGGTGATTGCGGCCTCCAAGTTCAACCAGGGCTTCGCCACCACCGAGTATCTGGGTGCGGCGATGCTGGATCAGAACTGGCACCAACTCAGCGCCAACCAGGTGCCTGATGCGGCCGGCGTGATGGCCTTCGAAGCCAAGGCCCTGCAGCAGGACGGCATTGCCTACGCGCCGGTGCCGCCGCGCTACAAGACCCCATATTTCAGCCACATCATGGGTGGTTACGCGGCGGGCTATTACGCCTACATCTGGTCCGAAGTGCTGGACGCAAACACCCAGCAGTGGTTCAAGCAGCATGGCGGGTTGAGCCGCGCCAATGGCGATCGTTTCCGCCAGACCCTGCTCTCGCGCGGTGGCAGCGTGGATGCGATGGAGCTGTTTCAGAACTTTGCCGGGCATGCGCCGCAGATCGAGCCCCTGCTCGAAAAGCGCGGCCTGAGCGCGCAAGGCGGCGATGGTGCAACGCCGGAAGCACCACAGTCCAAGCCGTAAAGGGACCTGCAGGAAAATAAAAACGCCGTCCGGAGCGATCCGGGCGGCGTTTTTTCATGCGTGCGGTGGCGCGTCCTGCGGCAAGCCAGACGCCTGTCGTTCAGAGCTCGACAGCATCCACACCTTCCAACAGTTTCCTCAGCAGTTTTTCCAGACGCACCTGCTCGGCCTCGCTCATGCAGGCAGTTTCTGCATTCAACAGCGTGCAGGCATCGGGAAGCAGACTGTTGATCAAGGCCAGGCCTGCCGGCTGCAACGTCAGCACGATCTTGCGCCGATCGTCGGGGCTGCTGCCGCGCGCGATCAAGCCCTTTTCGCAGAGCTGATCGGTGAGCCGGGTGATGTTGGCCGGCTTCTCGCTGGCCGCTTCGGCCACTTCGGTAGGCGTGATCGCCTGCTCCGGCGTGCCGTAGAGCATCATCAGAATTTCGTATTCCGGTGGACTGATCCCATACGGCTTGAGCGTTATACACCCCTGCGTATGCAGCCGCTTGTAGAGATGCTTGATCAACCTCACCAGGACAGCCGGCTCCCGTGGGAACGCCGGGTAACGCACGCAGGTGTGGTCCACGCGACTTGCGGTTGGATCGAAACTACTCATATCACCCGTTTGATTACATTACTGAATGGCCAAGCCATTCAATCACATCATCTGCGGGGTGACATCTCAGCGAGCGAAGAGATGTACGTATTCCGGCGCGACCCAGGCCAATAATGTGGAGGCAGCGACATCGGCGGTCTGCGTGCCATCCGAATACGGCCCCACCTGATACGGCGGAAACACGAACCGTAGCGCAGTGATCTGCCCTGCCGGGTTCAGTACCGGCACGAACTGGGCAAAGTTGTCGACCTGTGCCGCGGTGCCTTCGGCAATCATGCGATCGGCCGAGGCCACCTGTTCGGCCTGCTCCTCGACCGGTACGCGATCGGCTTCCACGCGCTGGGCGGCGGCGTTGTGCAACTGCGCGGCGACCTCGCGTGCGATCTTTTCCCAGCCCGCCGGGTCGGGAATCAGCGCCTGAGCCGTCAATTGCTTGCGCTCCTTGACCAACCAGACGAAGCGCGCCACCAGGGGCTCGCCATGCGCGCCGCCGGTGTAGCGGCTGCCATCGGCAGACACCACGATCAGATCGGCAGTCTGCAGCACGGTCTCAAACGCCAGCGACAGTTCATAGGGTGCGGCCGGTTTGTCGTTACCAAGACCAGAGACGGCTTCCATCAGTTCGGTGCGCGCATCCTGCGAATAGCTGCGGATCAGCGCGGCCAGTTCCGGGTACGCATCCAGCCCACGTGGATAGCTGATGCCGACCATATAGGCAGGCGCATGCTCGATCACATCTTCCAATGGGCCGCTCTGGACGACGACGGGCTCCGGAGCCGGCATCGCTTGTGCTGTTGCGTCCGCTGCCGGCTCCGTCGTTTCTGCCGTTGTAGGTGCGCGCTGCGTACACCCCGCCAGCAGAGCCAGCATCAGCACGCCCCGCATTCCATTCACTGCAAACAACCGCCCCATCCCACCTGCCCCTCATCGAATACACGCTGCAAAGACACGCTGCCGGCGATCAGGCCAGCAGATCCTGAAACTGTTGATGCCGACGTACATACACCTCGGCGTAGCTGCACTCGGGTACGACCTTCCACCCCGCCTGGCGCGCGTAATGCAAAGCGGCCTCGACCAACACGGCAGCGATGCCGCGCCCACCGATCGCATCCGGCACATGCGTATGCGTGATGGTCATGCGCTCGCCCTCAAGACGGTAGGCCAGCTCGGCGCGTTGTCCATCGGTGTCTACGCTGAAGCGTTGCTGGGTCGGATCGTGTTCTGCCTGCACTGTCGCGGCCTCCATCATGGTCTGCGTCTGGCAGTGAATGTGGCGATGAGTGTGACCAGCGCGGCGCCGCGCCTGCGTGAAAATGAATCGATGCTGTGACACGTAGCGCAGCGCGTCGAAGGCGCACTTAAGTTCGTTCGCATAGCGCCGATAGCTGAGCCGAAGGCATTCGCTGCGCATGGCCGGCTGGCACGGGTTGCCGGCCATCTGCCGAAGCTTTCGCCTTACCTACGAGGAGTCACCGCATGAACAACGATTCGGCAGGACACAGCACAGACAGCGATAGCTCGTTGCTGGAGGGCTTGTTCCAGTTCGCCATCAACGGCGATACCCACAACCCGGACTTCGCGCAGCTCAACGATACGGTGTACGAGCGCTTGCAGCAGGCCTACGGCAGCACTGCCGTTGCCGACCAGGAACGCAACGCGGCCTGAGCCACGCGTCGCGTTACCCGCCAGGGCCAATCGCATCGATGGCCCTGGCCGGTTGCCTCAGGCAACCCAGCCATCACGATTTCCGATCACCGCCGCGCCGCCTGACGGCCACGCTGTCCTTCGGCAAACCTTGCTAAACCGACGCGCTTAACCGAAGCGCGGATTGGACAGCTGCTCCAGAAACACCTGCCACACCCGCGGCTCCATGATCAGCATGAACATCACACCGAAGGCCGCACCGGCCAGATGCGCGCTGTGGTTGATGCGATCGCCGCCACGGCGGTCCATCCACAGGCTGTAGCCCACGTAGAACACCGCATAGATGATCGCCGGCGCCGGAATGAACAGCACCAGGATGATCGTCCACGGCTTGAGCAGGATGAAGGCGAACAACACCGCCGACACCGCGCCGGAAGCGCCCAGGCTGAGGTAATTGGGATTCTTCTGATTCTTCAGATAGCTGGGCAGGATCGAGACCACCAGCGCGCTCAGATAGAACAACGGATAGGTCAGCACGCTGCCGCTCAGCCGCGTCATCACGTCTTCGATGTACCGGCCAAAGAAGAACAGCGTGATCATGTTGAAGACCAGATGGCCCAGGTCGGCATGGATGAAGCCGTAGGTCACCAGGCGGTCGTATTGCTTGTGCTTGTCCAGCGCCGGCGGCCACAGCACCAGCCGGTCGGCCAGCTTGCGGTTGTTGAACGCCATCCACGAGACGATGCCGGTGATGGCGATCAGGATCAGGGTAATCATGCGGACCTCAGGCAGAACGGTAATTGTCGACCATGCGATACCGGCGTGCGTACAGGCCGAAGGCCAGTGCCGCCAGAAACGCGAAGGCCGCGAAGAAGAACATCAAAAATGCCGCTTCGCTGAGCCCAGTATCGGCGATATGCGCGGTCACCGTCTCGTTGCGCACGGCCACGTTCGACAACAGCACCCATAGATTGCCCACCGTGGTGGTCAGGTACCAGAAGCTCATCACCACGCCTTTCATCGACGGCGGCGCCTGGCTGTAGGCGAATTCGATGCCGGTGGCCGACACCAGCACCTCGCCAAAAGTCAGCAGCGCATACGGCAGAATCTGCCAGGCGATATGCATCGGCTCGCCGCCGTCCATGCCGATCTGGATGCCACCGACCGCGATCCAGGCCAAGCCGCTGAAGGCGATGCCGGTCGTCATGCGCCGCAGCGCTGTCGGCTCCCAGCCGCCACGCCGCAGCAACGGATACAGCACCAGGTTGTTGAACGGAATCAGCAGCATCACCAGCAGCGGATTGAGCGCCTGCATCTGCGAGGCGGTGAACCAGGCCGGCATCGTCATCTCGCGCCCCTGCAGCACCCAGGTCGAGGCCTTCTGGTCGAACAACGAGAAGAACGGCGTCACCAGCGCGAAGATCACCAGCACCCGCAGCAACGCACGCACGCCTTCGACCGCGGTATCGGGATGGATACCGCGTGCACGCTCCAGCTGCCACCAGGTGCCGCCACCGATGCCCGCCAGCAGCAATACCAGCGCCATGCACAGGCAGATGACGATGCCGAGCTGTTCGACCAGCGCGAAGCAGGCCAGTGCCAGCAGTACCGACACCACTGCCAGCATCAGGCCGGGACGGCCCTGCCCCGGCGCATGCGCCAGCAAGGCGGTGCGCATCACCGCACCGAAGCCATGTGGGTCCTTCGGTGGCAGCGGCACCCGCACGTAACGCTTACGGCCCAGCCAGAACACCAGCGTGGCCACGAACATCAGGATGCCGGGAATGCCGAACGCCCATGCCGGGCCCAGATGTTTCAGCGCCAGCGGAATCAACAACGAAGCGAACAACGAGCCGAAGTTGATGATCCAGTAGAAGGCATCGAATACCACCTTGGCCCGGTGCTTGTTTGACTGATCGAACTGGTCGCCCATGAACGAGGCCACCAGCGGCTTGATGCCGCCCGCGCCCAACGCGATCAAGCCAAGCCCGACGAAAAATCCGTTGCGGCTGCCTTCGAACAGCGCCAGGCACGCATGGCCGGCGCAGTACACCAGGCTGAACCACACAATGGTGTTGTATTTGCCGAAGAAGCGATCGGCCAACCAGCCACCGAGCAGCGGAAAGAAAAACACCCCGATCATGAAGCTGTGCAGGATGTGCTTGGCCTCGGCCTCACGGCCGGGCCCGCCGACTTCCTGCAACAGCAGCGAGGTGATCAGAAACTGCACCAGGATGTTGCGCATCCCGTAGAAGCTGAAACGCTCGCAGGCCTCGTTGCCGATGATGAAAGGAATCTGGCGCGGCAGTTGCGCCCCGGCAGTAGAGCCCGGCAAGGTGGTAGTGGTCAAAGGCAGTCCGGTCGAGCAGAAAACACGCGCTATCGTACCGGCGGCTGCGGGTTGGCCGCCATCGCGACCATTGGATAAGGCTTTCCGTGTAGGACGTTGTATGCGTCGACCCCGCTGCGGCTGTTGCTACGGTCGTGGCTCGGTTCGGAAAGTCGTCCGGCCAGGCGCATGCTGAAAAACACGTATCGAAACCCCGCTGCCAAGCCGATCACGCGCAAGTCATGACGCAGTGCAGATTGGCCTGCTGCGCCGGCTCGGCTACATTGCAAACGTTTTCCTGGAACACTGGACCGCTGGATGCCCCGCTTCACCCGCCTGGCCCTGAGCCTGTTGCTGTTGACCACCGCCCCCGCCGCACTGGCCGCCGAACCGCTGACCACCCAGGCCGAGCGCAGCGAGTTTGCGCAAACCGGACGCTATGATGAAGTCATCGCGTTGTGCGATGCCTTCGCGCAGCGCTACCCGCAGGCGGTGCGCTGCATCGAGTTTGGCATCACCCCGGAAGGCCGGCCGATGAAGGCGCTGATCGTCTCCACCAGCGGGGCGCTGGATGCGGCCAGCGCCGCGCAGCGCAAGTTGCCGGTGGTGCTGGTGCAAGGCGGCATCCATGCCGGCGAGATCGACGGCAAGGATGCGGGCTTTCTGACGCTGCGCGAGTTGCTGGACGGCAAAACCGGCAAGGGCGTGCTCGACAAACTGGTGTGGGTGTTTGTGCCGGTGTTCAACGTCGACGGCCACGAACGCTTCGGTGCCTGGAACCGCCCCAATCAGCGCGGCCCCGAACAGATGGGTTGGCGCACCACCGCGCAGAACCTCAATCTCAATCGCGATTACGTCAAGGCCGACGCGCCGGAGATGCAGGCGATGCTGCGGCTGGTGCAGCAGTGGGATCCGCTGATGTACGTGGACCTGCACGTCACCGATGGCGCCAAGTTCGAACACGATGTCTCGGTGCAGGTGGAGCCGGTGCATGCCGGCGATGCCACGCTGCAGCGCGACGGCACGCGCTGGCGCGATGCGGTGATTGCCGATCTGGCCAAACAGGGCTCGCTGCCGCTGCCGTATTACCCCTCGTTCGTGCACGAAGACGACCCGACCTCCGGCTTTGCCGACGACGTGTCGCCGCCGCGTTTTTCGCATGGCTATTTCCTGCTGCGCAACCGCTTCGGAATGCTGGTGGAAACGCATTCGTGGAAGACCTACCCGGTGCGTGTGCGGGTCACCCGCAACGCGATCGTCTCGGTGCTGCAGCAGACCGCGCGCAACGGTGCGAAGTGGCGCGCCGATGCGCTGGCGGCGGATCAACGCGCAACCAAGTTGGCTGGTCAATCCGAGCCGTTAAGCTTTGCTGCAGGCCCAGCCGCACGCACTGTCGCCTTCCGCGGCTACGCCTACACGCGCACGCCTTCGCCGATTTCCGGCGCGTTGATGACGCGCTACGACGAGACCAAACCGCAGATCTGGAAGGTGCCGTTACGCGATCAGATCACCCCCGACGTGGTGATCGATGCGCCACGCGGCGGCTATCTGGTGCATGCCGCGCAGGCCGCGCTGGTGGCGGAAAAACTACGCCTGCACGGCATCGCCTTCGACACCATCGCCACTGCTCGCGCGTATCCGGTGCAGAGCTTCCGTGCCGACAAGGCGACGTTTGCCACGCGCTCCAACGAAGGCCACCAGAACCTGGAGATCACCGGGCAGTGGCGCGACGAAACCCGCACTGTGCCGGCTGGCTCCTTGTTCGTGCCGATCGCCCAGCCCAGGTCGCGTCTGGTGATGGCGATGCTGGAACCGCAGGCGCCGGATTCGCTGCTGCAGTGGGGCCTGTTCAACACCGCGTTCGAGCGCAAGGAATACATGGAGGATTACGTGGCCGAAGAGGTCGCGCGCGACATGCTCGAGCGCGACCCGGCAGTGAAGGCGCAATTCGAACAGCGCCTGGCCAGCGATGCGGCTTTCGCCGCCGACCCAAAAGCAAGGCTGGAATTCTTCGCCCGCCTGCATTCCTCCTGGGACGAGCGCTACCGCTTGTATCCGGTGTTGCGCACGGCACAGACGCAGTTCTGATGCCGCGCCCGATTACGGCAACCCCCTGATTCGGCTCGCACGCGCGCCATTCGAACTTGGGCACTGCGGTGCCCTCCCCTGATTGCAACCGCACCACAAGGACCACCCCGTGCCACACCCCGATATGAAAACGTTTACACGCGCCACGCCGCGCCGTCTCGCGCTCGCCATTGCACTCGGCATGAGCGTCGCGTTTGCCGCCCCGCTCAGCGCACAACCCGCCGCTGCAGCGCAGCCGTGGATGGACACCGCGTTGACTGCGGACCAGCGCGCCGACCGCCTGCTCGCGCAGATGAGCGAAGACGAAAAATTCCAGATGCTGCGCAGCTACTTCGGCCTGGGCACCGACAAGATTCCCAAGCCCGAAGGCGCGCTGGGCTCGGCCGGCTACGTGCCCGGCATCCCGCGCCTGGGCATCCCCGCGCAGCAGTTGGCCGACGCCGGCGTCGGCGTGACCAATCCGGGCGGCATCCGCAAGGGCGACTTCGCCACTGCGATGCCGTCCGGTCCGTCCACGGCATCGAGCTGGAATCCGCAACTGGCCTATGCCGGCGGCAAGACCATGGGCCGCGAATCCTGGCAGCAGGGCTTCAACGTGCTTCTGGCCGGCAGCGTCAACCTGCAGCGCGACCCGCGCAACGGGCGCAATTTCGAATATGCCGGCGAAGACCCGCTGCTGGCCGGCACGATGGTCGGCGAATCGATTCGCGGTGTGCAGAGCGAGCACGTGCTGTCGACGATGAAGCACTTCGCGCTCAACGACATGGAAACCCGGCGCAACTTCCATAGCGCGCAGATCGGCGAGCAGGCGATGCACGAATCGGACCTGCTGGCATTCGAGATCGCGTTGAAGATCGGCGACCCGGCCTCGGTGATGTGCTCCTACAACAAGATCAACGGTATCTACGGCTGCGAGCACGATTACCTGCTCAATCAGGTGCTCAAGCAGGAATGGAAATACCCCGGTTACGTGATGTCCGATTGGGGCGGCGTGCACAGCGGCTCCAAGGCGGCGCTGGCCGGTCTGGACCAACAATCGGCCGGCGAAGTATTCGATGCGGCGGTGTTCTTCGATGCGCCGCTGCGCATGGCGGTGTCGGCCGGGGTGGTGCCACGCGCGCGCTTCGACGACATGGTCAAGCGCGTGCTGCGCAGCCTGTTCGCGCATGGCGCGTTCGATCACCCAACCCAGCGCCAACCGATCGATGGCAAGGCCGGGCTGCTGGCCGCGCAACATGTCGCCGAAGAAGGTAGCGTGCTGCTGCGTAACGAGCAGGCGACCCTGCCGTTGTCGAAGGATGTGCGCCGCATCGCGCTGATCGGTGGTTATGCCGACAAGGGCGTGATGTCCGGCGGCGGTTCCTCGCGGGTGGACTACACCATCAACGGCGGCAACGCGGTGCCCGGCCTCACCCCGACCACCTGGCCCGGCCCGGTGATCATCCATCCGTCCTCGCCGTTGCAGGCGCTGCGCGCCGCATTGCCGAACGTGCAGATCGATTATGTCGACGGCAAGGACCGCGCTGCCGCAGCACGCGCGGCCAAGGCCGCCGATGTGGCCATCGTGTTCGCCACCCAATGGGCCGCCGAATCGGTGGACCTGCCGGACATGCAGTTGCCCGACAACCAGGACGCACTGATCGAAGCGGTGGCCAAGGCCAACCCCAAGACCACCGTGGTGCTGGAAACCAACGGCCCGGTACGCATGCCCTGGGCCGAGCGCGTGCCAGCGGTGTTGCAGGCATGGTATCCGGGCATCGGCGGTGGCGAGGCGATCGCCAACCTGCTGACCGGCGCGGTCAATCCGTCCGGCCATCTGCCGGTGACCTGGCCGATGGACGAATCGCAGCTGCCGCGCCCGTCGATTCCGGGCCTGGGCTTCAAGCCGGCCAAGCCGGGCGAAGACACGATCGACTACGCCATCGAAGGTGCCAATGTCGGCTACAAGTGGTTCGCCGCGCGCAAGCTGACCCCGCGTTACCCGTTCGGCCACGGCCTGTCGTACACCCAGTTCCGCATGGGCGGGCTGCGCGTGGAAGCCAACGGCAGCCAGCTCACGGCCAACTTCGAAGTGGAGAACATCGGCCAGCGCGAAGGCGCCGCCGTGCCGCAGCTCTACGTCACCTTGCCCGACGGTCATGCCACCCCGCTGCGCCTGATCGGCTGGCAGAAGCTCACCCTCAAGCCGGGCGAAAAGCGCAAAGTGCAGCTGATCGCCGAACCCAAGACGCTGGCCGACTTCGATGCCAAGGCACGTCACTGGAACATCGCGGCCGGCACCTACCGCGTGCAGTTGGCGCGTTCGGCAAGCGAACCGGTGCAGAGTGCGGAGGTCACGTTGCAGGCCGCGCAGCTGCCGTAAACCGGTGTCGCGGCGGGCGTGCATTGCGCGCGTCCGCCACGCCGTCTTCTCACGTCGCCGGCAGGCGCCAGCGATCAGGAAGAAATTGTGCGAGATGCGTTGACAGCTTCGTGGGCAACTTGCACAATTCGCCCCCTGAGTCGCCCAGGTGGCGGAATTGGTAGACGCACTAGCTTCAGGTGCTAGCGGGGGCAACTTCGTGGAGGTTCGAGTCCTCTCCTGGGCACCACGACTCACGGTAGATCGTAAAAAACCTCGCTCAGGCGAGGTTTTTTGCGTTTGGTCCATACGATTGGACGATGGTCTGTCGGCATTGCTGAGCATGCCGATAGGCAGCGCCAGGACTGCGCTGGCAGTGACTTTCGACACGCGACCACCTGGTGCGGCTTTGGCGACGATGCTTGATGCCTTCACGACCGCAGCCCGCTCCATGCGCACCCTCCTCTGGCTTGCCTTGCTAGCTGCCGTTTTCAGCCCGCATGCACGGGCAGACCAGACCGACAAGCACGATGCTCCTCGCCATCGCGCGCATGTGTCTTCGCACCAATGCGGTCTCAGCACGCCGTTCAATGTGCTCGCCGACAGCGGCGGTATCTGGCTTTACCGCGACAGCGATTGGCCGCGCGAAATTTTCTTCCACGGCGGCGAACTGAGCATCGACCACAAGGTGCAGCAGATCAGTGCGGCCGATGCACGACGCTTGTGGGAGATGGAACAGCAGACCCGCGCACTGATGCCGCAGGTCGCCGGCATTGCACACGACGTGATCGACCTCAGTTACGACGCACTCGGCGGTGTCATCGAGGTCATGACAGGCAGCGCGCTCAATGCCCGCAAGATCGAGAGGCTGCGCAAACGCGCAAGCGCGTATGTCGACGCCACCCTGGGCAAAGGGCGTTGGGAGCAGAAGGCATTCGGCGGCAACTTCGCGAACTACGTCGAACATGAGGCCGAAGAGTTCAAAGGCAGCATCGCGCGCCATATGCTCTGGCAGATCGTCACTGGGCGCTCGGACGGAATCGACAAACGCGCCCAGCAGATGGAAGGCCAACTGGATGCAAGGCTCGACGCCCAAGCATCCACCATCGAGGCCAACGCCAACGCGCTTTGCACACACGTGCAAGCATTGCACCAGTTACAAGACGCGCTTGAGTTGCGCTACCAGGGCAAGCGGCTGCAAATGCTCGCACCGCTGCGGGAAGACAAACCGCGCAATGACACCGAGCATGCCGAGCCGAAACCCCCCAACGGCGACGCACCGCCGAACGGAGCAGTCGAGGTGCCACCAACAACAAACAGATGAGGCATCACACCCTCATGCCAGATCACTCTTTCCCAGGCGGGGCGGGCAAGTCCTTGATGCTCTGCCTGATGGCGCTCGAACGGGCGAGATCCCCGTTTGCCTCATATGCCTCGGCAAGGCTGTCCAGCGCATTGCTGGACGCCGGAAACAGCAACACATTCAGTGCAAACACACGAATCGCCGCATCTACGCCGAGATTGGACAGAACGGTGTAGCCCGTCGTGTTGACCATAGCCTCGAGTTGATTGACGGGGAGGCTTTTGTCGGCACGCAGTGCATCGGCAAACACCTGCATGTCGTTATCGGCAGGCGATTGCAGCGCGAAGGCGATGAGTTTCTCCGACACGGCTTCGGCGGGAAACGTCTGTGGCGCGATGCTGGCCATGATGCTGTCGACCAGCACCCGGGACCACACCCCGCGCGTGCTGCCATTGGTCAAGTAAACGATGGTGTAGCTATCGCCATCCAGGGCATCGGCGAACAGCAGGCGCACCCTCACCCGCGCGCCGCCATCATGACCGACGTACCGATAGGCACCACTTGCGCCAACCTCCCAGCCGCTGGCAAACCAGCCGCGCTGTCCGTTGGTCAGCAGCTGCAGTTGCCAGAGCTGTTGCAGCGTTGCCTTGCCGACTAGGGCCTGTTAACACATCCGAAGCCCATCAACGACTAGGACGAAGCTGAGGAATCCAAGGAACATGACATCCAGCTTGTCGAAGCGCGAGAAAATCCGGCGGTAGCCTTTCAAGCGACGGAACAGT
>NZ_JBEOLS010000068.1:0-25370 GCF_040279205.1 Xanthomonas hortorum | reverse complement strand
ACTGTTCCGTCGCTTGAAAGGCTACCGCCGGATTTTCTCGCGCTTCGACAAGCTGGATGTCATGTTCCTTGGATTCCTCAGCTTCGTCCTAGTCGTTGATGGGCTTCGGATGTGTTAACAGGCCCTAGTTCCACCTGTGCCATACGCTGATCGGCAGGAATAGAGAGCGCCTCCTGCGTAGTCATATGCGCTCGACGCGCAGCCGGATCAGGGGACTGGTGGCCTTCTCGCCACATGTGCAGGACTTCACCACCCGCCATCTTATCGGTCGGTGAGTTGAACGCAAACTTCAAATCGTCTTTTGCTGTAAAGCCCTTTTCTGCTGCCATGAGCATCAAACTTGCGCTTAGTCTATCGCTATTTTCATCCCAAGATTTCCCCGCTTGCTGGTCAAGGCCGCGAACGCCACCGCGAATTTTATCCAGCAGCTCATTGTCTGGTTGCACTGTCTTGCCGGGTACGTTGAGTGCTGGCTGTTGAGGGTCGATGTCGGGAGTCGGGCTGATGTGCTGGTGCGATCCTTTTGTGTGTTGCAAGAGCCCGCGGGTTGGCGGATTGCTGCTGGTGTCCCAATAGATCTGCGGTGTGGCGGTTGTGCTCGGGGGAAGCGTGATTCCGTTATGTTCTAGAAGTTCTTCCTTGAAGCGCAAGCGTTGCATATCAAGCTGCATTTGCGGAGCAACCCCACCCACTGGATGCGCATAGGCCCTGTCGAATGCAATCGCTCGGCTGACGGCACCGGCTCCATAGTAGTTGGGATAGTCCGAGTCACCGTGGAATCCAATGCCTGTTGTCTGATTTTGCGGAAGTCCTGGCGTGCCTTTGGGCTGTTTGTCGAAGTAGTAAGTCGCTTGTGCAGATACATTCTGAGGCGTCATGGGCAGTGAGCCGTCCTGATTGAACGTAATCCCCGGCCGCGCTTGTGTCTGCGTCCTGTTGCTCGGATTGGCTTCAACAAAGTCATCCACACGGCCGTTTCCGAGACGTCTCATTGCATTCAAATCGACGGCTGGATTGATTTGCCGCTCCCGATCAATCAATGCGTTCCAACCTGAAATCTGAGCTTTGGCCTCATCGTCGCGCGCACTTTTAACTAGATTCTCCACAGGGGTCGTGTAATCGTTGACCGGATTATTATCTTTTGCAATCGCTTTCACTGCGGCATCAAATTGCTTGTATGAGTTGGCCATGCTTACTTGATTGAAGGCATGCTGCGTCTCATGACCAAGAACAAATGTTAGATCAGTAGCGTTGAATTTATTGAATTGACTCTGGGTTTGCCCGACCGTAGCTGGTGGAATGCTCATGGTTTTACTGGTTGGGTTGAACGTCCCACCTGCAATCGTGCCGCTGAGAGGAGCGAAATTTTCCAGCAGCATGCGTTTTTGGGGGTCGCTACTATCAATGGTCGTAACAGCTCGCTTCATCTCGTTTGCCAGCGTCGGCGAACTGTTGATTGTCGCCTGCAGGTTGGTGACCATATCTTGCGTTACAGGCTGGCTTTGTTGGTTTGCATCCATATACGAACTATTTGCGAAACGCATACTCATTTCTTGCAGCCGGAGCGAACCGCGCAAGCTCGCCGTCGGTGTGGATCCTGGATCAAACGCCGGGAGAGTGACGATTCCGGTTGCCTTATCGTAGGAGCCCGTCAGCGGTTCGGAGCCGCCAACGCCTGGCAAGAATCCTTTTAGATGACCGCTGGCTGCTTCTTGATTGAGTCTCTGTATAAGGTCCGGATCGGACGCAATCGTCGCGCGTAACTGCGCTTCTTGATCGGGGGTGACATCTGACCGACCCGCGAACTGCGCCAAGATGGACTGCAATTGAGTGTTGGCGTTTGCCATTATCGTTACTCCTCAAACTTGTGCAGACTTATCGACTTGACACAGTTTTCTCTTGATTTTCTTTGGGGGTCTACGGAGACAGGGTGCCATGGATTGATCTGGGCACGTATATTCTTACGTAAGTATTGAAAAGACAGGACCCACCCAAACTCATTATAAGACCAGTATCCTATTTCAGTTTTGAATCCAGCGTCTTTCAAGGCCTTGTCGTATTTCTCAAAGACTAGCTCGCAAGGAGGAAGGGTTGAAGGAGGAATGCTGCTCGGTGGTAGAAGTTCAAGAGTGACATTCGAATACTCCGAAAATTTCTCGTCGAAGTTGTAAGTGGTGGCATATTTTGAATAAGGAGAGGGTTGGTCTAGCGTATAAAATCCAGAGTTTTCACCTGTGCTCTTGGTGAATGGGACTTCTAGATACCTTTCAAGAACCAATGGGGACAGCTCGTCGAAATTTTCGACATCTCTTATCAAGGACAAGAAGCGATCCATCAGGACTTGGGGTGTCAGCTCAGTGTGTGTTGTCATCTTTGTTCCTCGAGATTCTTCAGCCGTCGGTTTGGCAGTTGCACAAGACGTTGCCAAGCAGATGAGCACTACGACTATCACTAGATTTGCTTTGGATTTCATTTCGCATGGTCCCTTCATTTGCCAAGTGCATCGCTGAAAAATTCTGTTGCCTGACGATGTTCAGTGGCTTGGTGCTTTTCTCTGTCACATTGCTTATAGCTTGTAAAAGCAGCAACAGGTAGCCGAGATCGGGACTACAGCGATAGCCCATGTTGATTCAAGTCATGTGCATGCTATGACGAAGCACGTCGCTCTGTCATGTCGTCAGGCACCTTGGTCTGCATCAGCACATCATCCAACTGCTCAGCTAACAGATCGAAGCAAAAAGCCAAAGCATCGATCGGTACGAGGGGCTCATTGATGCCTGAGGTGTTCGACATGCAACAGGGACGTGCCAATGCGGCCAGAAAACGCAAATGATCGCGCGTTTGCAGCAACCGAAGCTGCGCGTTTTCAGGTAGCAGGTAATACCCGAACAGAGACTGCTCCATGCTCAACTCTCCGGACAGGCTCCCGCCGCACGATGCGGCGGGATGCCGGGAGGTTAGCAACCGCAGATAGCCGGCGGGCTTATTTCCCTTGCGGGTGTTGTATTCGCCGCCCTCCCGGCGTGGAGACGCCGAGCATGTGCCCGAACATCAGGCACAAAAAACCACCGCTTGACGGGGGTGGCACCGCTATCTGTGGAGTTGCTACGCTCCGTGAAGGAGTGTGCTACTGATGCATGGAGGAGTCAAGGTGCAGGCCTGGAGTCTTCGCGCCCTTTCGGTTATCAATGCCGTGTCGCAGAGATGTAGGTATTAACATGCAGACATTTCAGCTCAGGGGGATACTTAGGCGACTCGAATGCGCCTGCTGATGAAGCGGGAAATGGTGTGATCGCCAGAAATATGGTGAGCTCGAAGGGCATTCTGACGCCATTTGATTTCAGGCGCGCAGTTAATGACAGGCCCCACACAAGCCAGGCGCTAGGATTCCTCCTCGGTAAATTGGTCAAAAAAATGAAGCTTCCCATGCAACGAAATCCGGATCTGTACCCTAACGACGATAACGGCGACACCCTTTGGCACATCGCCCAGCAAGGGGTGGATCTTTCGACGCCGCGAGAGATTGCGTTCTCCGTGGTCTTCCCCACGAAGGAATCGGCATTGGCGTTCTCAGTGACGATGCTGCGCTTCGAGCAAAAGGTGCGTTGCTGCCATTACCCAGAAAACACGGCGTTTCCGATGGACGTGACCGTGTATCCAACCATGATCCCGTCGTACAAGGCGATTTTGGCTTTCGAGGAAGAGTTGGCAACGGAGGCCAAGCCGTTGGGAGGTTTGAATGACGGATGGGAGTTTTCTGCGGATGAAAAGAACGTCTAACGCCGGCGGTGTGCGAGAGCCTGCGATGCAGTCACTGCATCGCTGAGCGCGTCGCACTTTTTACCGTATCGGCCTTGTTACCGCATCAGCGCTGCGACTGCGGTACGCGGCGCAGCTGTGACACGTCATAGCCCATGGCGGCGATACGTTTAACAGCCTGCTGATAGTCGGCATCGGAGACCTGCGGGGTACGCGCCATGTACCAGACGTAATCGCGCTTGCTGCGTGCCACGATGGTCTGCGCGTAATCTGCATCTCGCCAGGCGATCACGTACTCGGCCTTGAACGGCCAGAAGAATTGCATGCTCCACAGCGCTCCATTGCCCTCCTTCGCAACTTGGCCAATCGGATGCATGGACTTGAGCGGCGCCTCGAAACTTCCCTTGCGGAAGGTGAAGGTGGTCTGGATGCGGCCATCCGGTCGCAGCGCATAGCGCTCCACGGCATCGTAGGCCTTGCGCTCGGGCCGGGTAGGAATATGCGCAATGACGTACCAGTCGCCCATGAAGCGTGGCACGTCGACGCTGTCTGCGCGGGGCAGTGCAGCGCGTGAATCGCTTGCGCTAGCACTCCCATAGACCGCAAGCGTGAGTAACAACAGCATCGAACGATGTTGCATGGGAACCTCCATCAAAAGAGCACGTACATGGCCTACGTAGCTGCAATGCGCTTGGATGCAGCCCCATGCGATGCAGTTCCGGCCCGGGCGTAAGTGGCCCTCTGTGCCAGTGACATGACGGTACCGTGCGAGAAGTCGTGGCAGCGTTGAGGAGCGAGATCCAAGAGTTGCGCAGACGGCAGGAAACGCGCGATCAGAAAGCCGTGAGGATTGGTTCGACGATCGGCCATAGTGAGGACCACGACGCGCCTGGAACCTTGGCAATGATTCTTTCGTGCAGTGCTGGCGGGTGCGCTATGACGCCTTGACGGAATCTCGGGAAGGGGCTGCCCAACAACGCATCACCAAGGCGATACCGCGTCTTCCCCGTATGGATAAATCGTCGCGATCTTTCCATCCGCATCGTGCTCCAGCGGTGCCATCTTGATACTGCGTAGATGCGTCTGCCCGCCTGATAAAACAGCGTCGTGATAGAACAGATACCACTGGCCTTCGAAGCCGCAGATGGAGTGGTGTGTGGTCCAGCCGATCACCGGGGCGAGCAGCACGCCTTGATAAGTGAACGGGCCGTAAGGCGTGTCGCTGGTGGCGTAGCAGATCAGGTGGGTGTCGCCGGTGGAATACGACAGGTAATAGCGGCCGGCGTGGTGATGCACCCAGGGGCCTTCGAAGAAGCGGCGGGCATGGTCGCCGGCGCGCAGCGGGGTGCCGTGTTCGTCGAGGATGACGATCTCGCGTGTGGGTTCGGCCAGTTGGGTCATGTCCTCGTGCAGGCGCGCGACGCGTGGGCCGAGTGCGGGTGCGTCGTCTGCGGGTTCCTGGTGGGTTTGGTCGTAGACGTTGTCGCGGTAGTGCTGCAGCTGGCCGCCCCAGATGCCGCCGAAGTACAGGTAATGCGCGCCGTCGTGGTCGGCGAACACGGCCGGGTCGATCGAGTAGGTGCCTGCGATGGGCTCGGGTTCGGCAACGAACGGGCCTTCGGGGCGATCGCCCACCGCCACACCGATCTGGAAGATGCCATCAGCGCGTTTTGCCGGGAAATACAGGTACGTGCGTCCGTCGCGCTGCGCGGCATCCGGCGCCCACATCTGTCGCTGCGCCCAGGGGACGTCGCGGACGTGTAGCACTTGCCCGAGGTCTTCCACCGGCGCGTTGGGATGCGCCATCCGGAACACGTGGTAGTCGGCCATGTCGAAGTGCGAGCCGTCGTCGCTGAAGGCCACGCCGGCATCGATGTCGTGCGAGGGGTAGATATACAACGCGCCGTCGAACACGTGTGCGGAAGGGTCGGCGGTATAGAGGTGGGTGACCAGCGGTGCGGAAATGGCGGTGCGCGCCAGCGCCTGCAGTGCAGCGGTGTGCAGTTCATCGGACATGCGCGTACCTGTGCATGAGGTGGGAGGGAGGGCGTCAGCTGGTGGCGAGCGGTGCGCTGCGTCGGCGTAAGCCCAGGTCGTGTTCGATGCGGGTTTCCAGCGGCTTGTCGATCTCGTACAGCGCCAGCAGTGCGGTGCCGAGCAGGAACGGGATGGACGCATACGCGCTGATAGCCAGGCGAATGCCGCTCGTCACTGCATCGCTTTGCAGCGGCAGGGCGGCGTTGTAGCCATAGAACGCCAGGATGCCGGCGACCAGTGCGCCGCCGACGCTCAGGCCGATCTTCAGCCCGCACAACATCGCCGAGAAAATGATGGCGGTGGCGCGGCGGTGGTTCTTCCACTCCGAGTAATCGGCCACATCGGCGATCATCGCCCACAGCAGCGGGATGGTGATGCCGTAGAAGAAGCCGTGCAGCACGTAGGAGGCGAACACCCAGCCGATCGCATCCGGCGGGTACACGTAAAACGCCAGCAAAAATACGGTGGAGATCAGCAGCGCGCCACCGAAGACGTTGCGCTTGCCGTAGCGGTCTGCCAAGCGCTTGGAAAAACCGATGCCCACGATCATCGCCAGGATGCCACCGGCGCTGAACACGCTGAAGGCCGAGGTCGGTGCGTCCTGCGGCCATTGCAGCGCGCTCAGGCCGGCGCCGGTGAGCACGCTGTTGATTGCAGCGATGAAGCGGTTGAAGCCGGCGTTGTCGAGGAACAGCGTCAATGCGTTCGCATCGAGGGTGTACTTGAAGTAGTAGATGTACATCCCGCCCTTCATGGCGAGATTGATGAAGACCAGGATGGTCAGCGACAGCATCACCAGCCAGGGTTTGTTGCGGACCAGATCGGTGAGGTCCTGGCGCACGCTGCTGCGTTGTTCGCTGATCGGCAGCACGCGCTCGCGCGTGGTGAAAAAGGTGATCAGAAAGCACAGTGTGCCGACGGCGGCGAACAAGGCCATCGTGTTGCGAAAGCCCTGCGCCTTGTCGCCATTGCCCAGGATCAGCACCAGCGGCAGTAGCAGCACCTGGATCACGAACTGGGCGAAGGTCACCGCCAGAAAGCGATACGCCGACAGGCTGTTGCGCTGCTCCATGCTGCCGGTGAGGACGCCACTCAATGCCGAATACGGCAGGTTGTTGGCCACATACACCAGCATCAACAAGGTGTAGGTAGCGAAGGCGTATGCGATCTTGCCCTGCTCGCCGAGTGCGGGCGTGTTGAACGCGGCCAGCGACAAGGCACCGAACGGCAATGCCGTCCACAGGATCCACGGGCGGAACTTGCCCCAGCGCGTGCGCGTGCGGTCGGCCAGGATGCCGATGATGGGGGTGAACACGAAGGCGCCGAGCATGCCCACCACGAAGATCAACGTGGCCGCCGCGCTCGCCGGGATGCGAAACACATCGGTGTAGAAGAACGCCAGAAAAGTGACCAGCGTCTGGAAGATCAGATTGGCCGCCAGGTCGCCCAGGCTGTAGCCGATCTTTTCGCGCAAGGAGAGCTGCTGTGAGCGATCGTTCATGAGGTGGGGCGGGGCTCAAGGAGTGCTGCGGAAAACGCCGCGGTGCGCGCTAATCCGTCGGTCGCGATGGGGATGATCGCGACGGCGAAGACAGCACTTGGAGTGGCTAACAAAACGTAGCGCAGTAGTGTTGATAGCCACTCCTAAAAGGTACCGCGAATACCGAGCATGACCGTGCGCCCGGGCTCGTACAGATCGTAGGTGGCGTTGGGCCAGGCGTAGGTGGTGCGCAGCGGCTCGTCGGTGAGGTTGGTGACGTTGAGGGTGATCTGCGGCTTGGACGGCAACGATTCCAGCGTGTAGCTGGCCGACAGATCCAGCTGCCCGCGCGCGTCGGCGTTGAGGCGCGCGTAGGGGATGCCGTTCTGGTTGGCGCCGGAGATCACCATGTCGTCGTTCCAGGTGTAGGACAGGCGTACCGAGGCGGCGTCTTTTTCCCAGTACACGGTGCCGTTCCACAGGTTCGGCGCAACACCGACCGCCACTGCCGGAATGCCTTCGCCTTCGGAGGATTGGGTGACGTGCGTGTAGTTCACGCTGAAGCCCATGCCGTCGACCAGCTTGTCCAGCGGCTGCACCCAGATCGCCTCGGTGCCGCGGATGTTGAGCACGCCGTCGGCGTTGACCTGTGTCTGCACGTCCACGGTGGCGGCATTGGGGCCACCGCGCTGGTCCAGGCCGGCTTGCTGGATCGGCAGCAGGCTCTCGTACGGCACGCCCAGGTCGTTGAAGGGGATACGCCGCACGCCATTGACGGTGAAGCCGCTGATGCGCTTGTTGAACAGCGTCAGGCCCACATAGCCTTCGCCGCCGGTGTACCACTCGCCGCCGAAGTCGACGTTGGTGGACAGATACGGCGCCAGGTTGGGATTGCCCTGGGTTGCGGTTTGCGCGGAGGGGTCGCTGAAGTTGGTGTTGGGCAGCATCGCGCTGGGGTCGGGCCGGGTGAGCGTGCGCGAGCTGGACAGGCGCAGCACCACGTTGTCGGCCACGTCCCAGGCGGCGTTGAACGAGGGCAGGGTTTCCTTGTAATCGGAATCGAGCACCTGGATGCGGCGGATGCCATTGATGGTGACCGGGCCGGTGATGGTCTGGTCGGTGGTCACATAGCGCACGCCGGCATTGAAGCGCAGCGTGCGGTTCCATACTTCGGTTTCTGCATTGGTTTCGATATAGAAACCCCAGTTTTTTTCGCGGATGCCGCCGGCCGAGGCGCCGGTGTTGGCGGAGTTGGTTTCCGGTGCGGAATCGCGTAGCGCGTAGTAATTGGTATCGCCCAGGAAGCGGTTGAAATCGGCGGTGATAAAGCCGTCCGGACCGGGCCGCAGATAGCCGGCCAGGGCTGCATTCGGCACCGCCGAGCCAGGGCCGCCGTTACACACATTGCCGCCACCGCCCCGGCAGACCACCTGCTCCCAGGCAATGCTGTTATCGAAGCCGCGGATGGTGCGCTCGGCGTGGTCGTAGGCGGCGCCGATCTTGATGTTGCGCTTGTCTTCGCCGAACTGCAGATCGGCGCGGCCGCCACGTGTTTCGGTCACGCGTTTTTCGTTCTGGATATTGACCCGGCCGCCGTTCCAGCCCCAGCCCAGATTGGGGTCGTTGAGATCGAGCGGGCTGGTGATCGACGGGCGGTCGCCGCCTTCATTGCGGTAGTCGACGGTGGTGAACGGCGAGGTGACAAGGATGCTGGGCGACTCACGATCCAGCCAGCTGCGCGTGGCATTGGCCTGCACGTTGAGCTTGATGTCCTGCTCGGCGCCGAACAACAATTCCGCGCCCGGGTTGACGCTCCAGAACTTGACCTCTTCGCGATACGGGCGCGCTTCCAGAAAGTACTGCGCGTTGGCAAACGTGGCGCTGGTCACCACGTTGTTCTGGTCCAGCTGCATGCCCAGCGGGATCATGTTGCCGTTGCGGCCGATCAGATTCATGCTGATCCGCTCGGTGGTGCGCTTGGCCTCGGAATACAGCGTATCCAGATAGAAATGCATGCTGTCGGACGGGCGCCATTCCAGCGACATCACCGAGGCATCGCGGTCGCGATCGCCATTCATGTAGACGCTGCGGCCCAGGCGCGGAATCAACGCATCGCTGATCTGGTCGATGCTCAGGCCCGGGTTGCGCGCCAGCAGCCAGGCCGCATCGATGGTTTCGCCGGTGGTGAGGCCACTGCCGGCGGTGGCCGGCACCCGATCGGGAATGCGCCAGTTGCCGCCGCCATTGACGTTGCAGGCGGCCGGTTGATTGGTGGCCGGCGTGCCCGCAGGCGGGGTGAGACCGCATTGGGTGTAGGTAAGGCCGGGGTTGGTCCAGCCCACGCTCTCGAAGCCGCGCACGCCCAGTTTGCCGCGCACCGAAGCCACGCCCAGCAGTGCGCCGAAGGTGCCTTCCTCGTTGGTCCAGCTGCCCATGAAGGCGCCGCGCGGGGTGGTCTTTTCGCTGGTGCTGTTCCAGTCGGCTTGCGCCTGATAGGTGAAGTGCACGCCGGGGCGATCGAACGGCCGCGCGCTGCGCATGTCCACCACACCCGACACGCCACCTTCGAGCATGCTCGCGGTGGGCGTCTTGCTCACGGTGAGCTGGGTGAAGAACTCGGTGGGGAACAGGTTCAGATCGACTTCGCGGTTCTGGTTCTGCGCGTTCAAGCCAATTGATGCGGTCGCAATGCTGGCGCCGTTGAGCGTGGTCTTGGTGAAGCTGGTGCCCAGGCCGCGGATAGCGATGTTGAGGCCTTCGCCATTGACGTCGCGCGAGAGCTGCACGCCGGGGATGCGGTTGAGCGACTCGGCGATGTTCATGTCCGGGAACTTGCCGATGTCCTCGGCAAACACGGTGTCGGCAAAGCCCACCGAATCGCGCTTGGCATCGGTGGAAAACTGGATGCTGCGTCGGTAGCCCGAGACGGTGACGGTATCGAGCTGGGTTACCGCATCGCCGCTGGCGGTTGCGGCCGGCGGGGGTTGGGTGGTCGTTGCGTCGGCGGCATCGGTGGACTGAGCCAAGGCGGCTGTGCTGGCCATGCTCAGCAGGATGGACCCCAACGCGCAGGACAACGCGGTTTGTGCGTAGCTGTTCTTCACCGTAATCCCTTCCCTAACAGGTGAGCGGATGTCCCACGCATCGCCCCTGCGCAGGGAGTGCCGCTGCCGATGCGTGGCGCGACGATGATGCGATGGGGAGACGGGCGATCAGTGGTGGCGGATGTTAGCGCTACCAAATTCAGAACATCACGCTGCAGGGCAGCATAGATGCTGGGGCATAGCGGCGAATGTGGCAGTGCCGCTTATCGAGACCGGTTTGAGCAGGGACGGTGTATCGGCGTGCTGCACTGCGCGATGGATTTTGCGGCACGCCGTGGTAATGGTAGCGCTATCACCCGTGGCGCAAGGCCACCTTTGTGCAGGTGCAGTGGTCGATGAATCTAACCGAAGAACACGGCAGCGCTACGCCGAGCTGTCCCGGACACGCGGCAGCGCATTGCAATGGTCGTTGCGCAATTGCCTATCGCACGATGCGTGCCGCCGCGTTGCGGCGCTCGCGCACATGAGCGAGTTGCCGCAAGTAGTTGCACCTGCCGGCACGCTGGCGCGCCTGGGCCGCGTGCGCTGGCGCGTATGCGCATTGCTGCTTGCGGCCACTACCATCAACTATGTCGACCGCCAGGTGCTCGGCGTATTGGCGCCGTTTCTGCAGACGCAGATCGGCTGGAACGAAATCCAGTACGGCTACATCGTCACCGCATTCCAGGCGGCATATGCGCTGGGATTACTGTGCAGCGGCGCGGTGATCGACCGCTTCGGTACGCGCATCGGCTATGCGCTGGCGATCGGCATCTGGAGCCTGGCGGCGATGGGGCATGCGCTGGCCACCACAGTGGTGGGATTTGCGATTGCGCGCTTCTTTTTGGGGTTGGGCGAGTCCGGCAACTTCCCCGCCGCGCTCAAGACGGTGGCCGAGTGGTTCCCGCGTCGCGAGCGCGCCCTGGCCACCGGCATCTTCAATTCCGGCTCCAATATCGGCGCCATCGTCGCGCCGTTGCTGGTGCCGGTAATCGCCACCGCCTGGGGTTGGCAGGCGGCATTTCTGTTCACCGGCGTGCTCAGCGCCACCTGGCTGCTGGTGTGGTGGCTGAGCTATCACCCGCCCGAGCAGCAACCGGGTTTGTCGGCTGCCGAGTTGGCGCATATCCGCAGCGATGCGCATGAGCCGGTGCAGCGGCGGCTGTCGTGGTTGCAGGTGCTGCGGCATCGGCAGGCCTGGGCCTTCGTGCTGGGCAAGTTCATCACCGACCCGATCTGGTGGTTCTTCCTGTTCTGGCTGCCGAAATTTCTGCATGCCGAGTACGGCTTGAGTCTGTTGCAGCTGGGCGCGCCATTGATCGTGATCTTTGTGCTTGCCGATATCGGCAGCATCGCCGGTGGCTGGGTCGCCGGGCGCTTTATTGCGCGCGGTTGGAGCGTCAACCGGGCGCGCAAGACCGCGATGCTGATCTGCGCAGTCTCGGTGGTGCCGATCGTGTTCGCTGCACGCGCAGACAATCTATGGGTGGCGGTCGGCCTGATCGGGTTGGCTACCGCCGCGCATCAGGGCTGGTCGGCTAATCTGTTTACGCTGCCGTCGGACATGTTTCCGCGCCATGCGGTCGCCACGGTGGTCGGCATCGGTGGCTTTGCGGGCGCGGTGGGCGGCATGCTGATCGCTACTTTCATCGGTTTTCTGTTGCAGGCCACCGGCAGCTACGTGCCGGTCTTCCTGATGGCAGGCTCTGCGTATCTGTTGGCGCTGGCGGTGGTGCACACTCTGGTGCCGCGCCTGGATCCAGCGCAGCTACCGGCCGATGCCGCCGTTGCGTCTTCCCCTTCGTCCTGAGGTGATCGCCATGCGTATGCGCGTCGTTTTCTCCAGTCTGTTGCTCGCAGCCAGCCTCGCAACATCTGCATCTGCTGCGCCATTGGCATCCGGTGCGTCCAAGTTCCTGGGCAGCGCCTACAGCCCGCAACAGGCGGCAGGATTCGCGCAGTACTGGAACAAGCTTACGCCGGAAAACAGCGGCAAGTGGGGCAGTGTGGAAGCGGTGCGCGACCAGATGGACTGGAGTGGGCTGGATACCGCCTACAAGCTGGCCAAGACAAACGGCATGCCGTTTCAGATGCATGTGATGGTGTGGGGCAATCAGCAGCCGGAGTGGATCAAGACCTTGCCGCCGGCCGAGCAACGCCGCGAGATCGAGCAGTGGTTTGCCGCGGTGGCGCAGCGTTATCCGGATATCGATCTGCTGGAAGTGGTCAACGAACCGCTCAACGACCCGCCCAGCAAAAATGACACGGGCGGTGGCAATTACCTGCAGGCGCTGGGCGGCAACGGCGCCTGCGGTTGGGAGTGGGTGCTGCAGTCGTTTCGGCTCGCCCGCCAGCACTTTCCGCGTACGCGGCTGATGATCAACGACTACAGCATCACCAACAACCCGCAGGCCACGCAGAAGTATCTGCAGATCGTGCAGTTGCTGCAGCGCGAGCAGTTGGTGGATGCCATCGGCGTGCAGGCGCATGCCTTCGAAACCACTCCGAATGTGGCGATGTCGGTGCATCGCGCCAATCTCGATGCGTTGGCCGCCACCGGCCTGCCGATCTACATCACCGAGTTCGATCTGGACGGGCCAAGCGATGCGCAGCAGCTTGCCGACTACCAACGCGTGTTTCCGGTGTTCTGGGAGCATCCCGGTGTGCGCGGCATCACGCTGTGGGGCTTTCGCCCCGGGCTGTGGCGCGACAAGGAAGCGGCCTATCTGATTCGCGCCGATGGCAGCGAACGGCCGGCGCTGACCTGGCTGCGTAGTTACGTGGCCGCACATCACAACGCCACGCCGTGAGCGTTGCGCCACTCACCTTTCGCTTGTTTGTTGACTGACTTATGCCCACGCCCACACCACTGACCCTGCACGACGACCGTCTGTTCCCCGCCGACCCTGGCACGCGTGCAATTGCGCGCCGCCTGTATGCGCAGATCGCCGCATTGCCGATCATCAGCCCGCACGGCCATACCGACCCGGCGTGGTTCGCCACCGATGCGCCGTTCGCCAACGCCACCGAGCTGCTGCTGGTGCCGGATCACTATGTGTTCCGCATGCTCTACAGCCAGGGCATCGCGTTGGATGCCCTGGGCATTCCGCGTGCGGATGGATCGCGTGCAGCGGTAGACCCACGCGCGGCGTGGCGTGTGTTCGCCGAGCACTACACGCTGTTGCGCGGCACGCCATCTGCGTTGTGGCTCAATCATGTATTCCACGATGTGTTCGATCTGCGTGTCCGGCTGGATGCCGGCACTGCCGATCATTATTACGACCACATCACTGCAGCCTTGCAGACGCCGGCATTTCGCCCGCGTGCCTTGTTCGAGCGGTTCAATATCGAGGTGATCGCCACCACCGAATCGCCGCTGGATACGCTGCAACATCACGCCACCATTCGCGACAGCGGTTGGAAGGGGCGCGTGCTCACCGCATACCGGCCAGACCCGGTGGTCGACCCCGAACACGAGCAGTTTGCCGGTGCGCTGCAGCAGTTCGGCACGCTCACCGGAGAGGATGTGCTGACCTGGCAGGGCTATCTGCGTGCGCATCGGCAACGCCGCGCCTTCTTTGCCGCACATGGCGCAACCTCGACCGACCACGGGCATCCCAGCGCCGCCACCGCCGATCTGTCGCCGGCCGAAGCACAACGCCTGTTCGACACTGTGGTGCGCGGTGCAGCCACGCCCGCGCAGGCCGAGCTGTTCCGCGCGCAGGTACTGACCGAGATGGCGGCGATGAGCCTGGACGACGGCCTGGTGATGCAGCTGCATCCGGGCTGTTTTCGCAATCACAACCGGCAGCTGTTCCAGACCTTCGGGCGCGACAAGGGCGCCGATATTCCGATGCGCACCGACTACGTGCACGCGCTCAAACCCTTGCTGGACCGGTTCGGCAACGACCCGCGCCTGCGCCTGATCGTGTTTACGCTGGACGAAACCAGCTACAGCCGCGAGCTGGCGCCACTGGCCGGGCATTACCCGTCGCTGCTGCTGGGGCCGGCATGGTGGTTCCATGACGCGCCGGAGGGCATGTGGCGCTTCCGCGAGCAGACCCTGGCCAGCGCCGGCTTCTACAACACCGTGGGCTTCAACGACGACACCCGCGCCTTCCTGTCGATTCCTGCACGGCACGATGTGGCGCGGCGTGTGGACAGCGCGTTTCTCGCCAAGCTCGTTGCCGAGCATCGCCTGCAAGAGGACGAAGCGGCCGAGGTCGCGATCGATCTGGCGTATCGCTTGCCGAAGCAGGCCTACAAGTTGTGAGGATGAGTGGCGCGCAGTGTAGCGATGCCTTCCCACGTGCGTGTGGAGTCTTTACACCGAGCGCATGCGTCTGGTCGGATGGAGTAGCGACATGACGCGCGTAGAGATGTGGTGCGCGCTGAAGCGCCGTGTTGCCGAACGCAGTGTGCGTCTTGCACAGGTCGTGTTCGTCTGCCTCTGCGCCACGCTTCCTGTGTTGCCCGCACTGGCGGCACCACCGGCGCCAACCGAGATGCCACGCGAGCGTGTCTCGCTCAACGCGCAATGGCGCTTCCACCGCGGCGATCCCCCTGGCAATCGCGAAACCCTGGACTACGATGTGCGTCCGCAAGTGGTACGTAGCGAAGACGGCAAGGTGGCCGATGCGCAACCCGAGCAGGCGCAGCACATCGATGCCGCCGCAACACGCGTGCTCAAGCCGTGGATCCTGCCTACTGCCAATGGCTTGATTGCAGATCCCGCAAAGCGGCACACGCGCCCGCCCGGCAATCCCGGCGGCACCGTTGCCTTCGTGCAGCCGCAGTTCGACGACAGCGGTTGGGAGCCGGTGGACCTGCCGCACGATTGGGCGATTGCCGGGCCGTTCCTGGCAGATGGCCCCTATGGCGGCATGGGGCGCTTGCCTAGCTGGGGTATCGGTTGGTATCGCAAAAGCCTGGACATTCCTGTCAGCGATCGCGGCCGCGCGCTGTTTCTGGATCTCGATGGTGCGATGGCCTATGCCACGGTCTGGCTCAACGGCAAGCTGGTCGGTGGTTGGCCGTATGGCTACAGCTCCTGGCGCGTGGATCTGACCCCGTATGTGGTGCCCGGTGGACGCAATCAATTGGCGATTCGTCTGGATAACCCGCCGGAGTCGGCGCGCTGGTATCCGGGCGGCGGGCTGTATCGCAATGTGTGGCTGACCAAAGCTGCGCCGCTGCATGTCGCGCACTGGGGCACGCAGCTGACCACGCCGCAGGTCTCGGCCGACACCGCGCAGGTGCAGCTGGCAATCACGCTGGACAATGCCGCCCGCAGCGCTGTGCAAGCGCAAGTCAGTACCGCGATCTATGTGCTCGATGATGTGCGTGGCACGCGCAGTGGTGAGCCTGTTGCACGCATTGCGCCTGTGCGGGTTGACGTAGCTGGCAGCGGCACGGCACGCGTGCAGAGCAGCACGCAGATCGACCACCCACGTCTGTGGGGCCCGCCACCGACACAGCGTCCGCATCGCTACATCGCCGTGACCGAGGTCAGCCAGGGCGGGCGCGTGGTGGATCGCTATGAAACACCCTTCGGCATCCGCAGCATCGTGTTCGATGCCGACAAAGGCCTGCTGGTCAACGGCGAACATGTGCCGATTCGCGGCGTGAACAATCATCACGATCTCGGTGCGCTGGGCGCGGCGTTCAACGTGCGCGCCGCCGAGCGGCAACTGCAGGTGCTGCAACAGATGGGCGCCAACGCCATCCGCATGAGCCATAACCCACCCGCGCCCGAGCTGTTGGAGTTGACCGACCGCATGGGCCTTCTCGTGGTGGATGAAGTGTTCGACAGCTGGGAAATGAAGAAGACCCCACTGGATTTCCACCTGGTGTTCCCGCAGTGGCACGAGCCTGACTTGCGCGCGATGTTGCGGCGCGACCGCAATCATCCCTCGGTGATCCTGTGGAGCGTGGGCAACGAGGTCGGCGAGCAATACACCGGCGAGCAGGGCGCCGCGATCGCACGCACGCTGCATGCCATCGTGCACGACGAAGACCCCACTCGCCCGGCTACTGTGGCGATGAACTACGCCTCGCCCGAGATGCCGTTGCCCGCTGCGCTGGATGTCATCAGCCTCAACTATCAGGGCGAAGGCATTCGCGACATGCCGGAGTTCGAGGGCACCGAGCGCATCCGTAAACAACCGCAATATCCCGCGTTCCATGGCAAGTTCCCGCACAAAGCGATTCTCAGTAGCGAGACCGCTTCGGCCGTAAGCAGCCGTGGCGTGTATCTGTTTCCGGTGACGCCGGATAACAGTGCACCGGTGCGCGATGGGCGCGGCGGCGACTCGATTGCGCATCAGGTCAGCGCCTACGAACTGCATGCGGTGGATTTCGGCTCCAGCGCCGACAAGGTGTTCGCTGCACAAGACCGGCATCCATATGTGGCCGGCGAATTCGTCTGGACCGGCTTCGACTACCTGGGCGAGCCCACGCCGTACTACAGCTCGCGCAGTTCCTACTCCGGCATCTTCGATCTGGCCGGTTTTCCCAAGGATCGCTACTGGCTGTATCAATCGCGCTGGCGCCCTGACCTGCCGATGGTGCATCTGCTGCCACACTGGACCTGGCCCGGTCGCGAGGGGCAGATCACGCCGGTGCATGTGTTTACCTCGGGCGATGAGGCCGAGTTGTTCGTCAATGGCGTGTCGCAGGGGCGCAAGCGCAAGGCACCGTTGCAGTATCGGTTGCGCTGGGATGAGGTGGTCTACCAACCCGGCGAGTTGCGCGTGCAGGCGTACAAGGATGGCAAGCCCTGGGCCAGCGACCGTGTGCAGACCGCCGGCATCGCCGCGCGCATGCAGGTGACGCCCGACCGCAGCACCATCCATGGCGATGGGCAGGATCTTAGTTTCATCACCGTGCGTCTGCTCGATCGCGATGGGCGTCCTGCACCGACCGCCGGCGACCGTCTGCGTTTTCGCATCGAAGGACCGGGTGAGTTGGTTGCCACCGACAACGGCGATCCGACCAATCTGGAATCGTTCGCCGCGCCGCAACGCAACGCCTTTAACGGGCTGTGTCTGTTCATCGTGCGTGCCAAGGCCGGCGCACGTGGCACGATCACGGTCCACGTCGAATCCGATACCTTGCAAGCGGGCAGTGCGCAGGTGGCGGTGGAGTGATGGAACTCCCGATGATGCAGTGCCTGCAGTCCTTCAACAGGAATCCAGCGATGCAGCACACCGCCAGGCACCCAGCAACGCGCTTGCGTTTCGGTTTGGTCCTCATCGGCGCTGTCATGGCGCTGCCGGCACTGGCTGCCTGCGACACCCGCAGCAATTCGCTCAAGCACGCCTACGCCGACGGCTTCCTGATCGGCACTGCCGTCAATGCCGACATCGTCTCCGGCAAGGACGCTGCCTCTGCTGCGCTGGTTGCCTGCCACTTCAATGCCATCACTGCCGAGAACGTGATGAAGGCCGAAGTGGTCGCGCCGCGGCCCGGCGTGTTCGATTTCAGCGCTGCCGACGCCTTCGTTGCCTACGGACGCAGCCGTGACATGTTTGTGATCGGCCATACGCTGGTCTGGCACAACCAGACGCCGGACTGGTTCTTCGTCGATGCACAGGGCAACCCCAACACCGCAGACGTGCAGCTGGAACGCATGCGCGCGCACATCGAACGCGTGGCAGGGCGCTACGTGGGCAAAGTGCAGGCCTGGGATGTGGTTAACGAGATCATCGACGAAGACGGCAGTTACCGCGCTACCAACTGGGTGCAGCGCGTCGGCGATGGCGACACGGTGGTGCGCAATGCCTTCACTTTCGCGCAGCGTTATGCACCCGATGCGCAGCTGTATTACAACGACTTCAATGCCTGGCGGCCGGCCAAGCGCGACGGCATCGTGCGCATGGTCAAGATGCTGCAGCAGGCCGGTATCCGCATCGATGGCGTCGGCATGCAAGGACACTGGGGGCTCGACTATCCCAGCCTGCGCGATATCGAAGACGCCATCGACGCTTACGCCGCGCTCGGCATCAAGGTCATGATCACCGAGCTGGACATCGACGTGTTGCCGCTCACCAAGGAAGGCCAGGTCATCGGGACCGGGCTTGCGCACAAGCAGTTCCAGCTGCCGGAATTCAAGCGCTTTCTCGACCCCTATCGCGATGGCTTGCCACCCGAGGTGCAAGCGCAACTTCGCGATCGCTATGCCGAACTGTTCGCGCTGTTCTGGCGCAAGCGCAACAAGCTCGCCCGCGTCAGTGTCTGGGGCGTTACCGACGGTATGTCGTGGAAGAACGATTACCCGGTGCCAGGCCGTACCAACTACCCGTTGCTGTTCGATCGCAAGCATCAGCCCAAACCTGCACTGGATGCGGTGTTGGCGGTGCCGGCGGACTCAAGCGCGCGATAAGCAAGGTGCTAGCGCTCTAGATAACCTGCACAGCCATGATGGCATCATGGCCCGACTTCGATACCGGACTTCCCGATGCGCTTGCCGCCCTATCTGTTGTTGGCTGTTCCGCTGCTGGCGATTCTTGCCGCCTGCACCAAGAAGGATGGGCCGCCGCCGCGCTTTCCTGTCATCGGGCAGCTGAAAACCTTCGATCGCAGCTTCAGCGATGTGGTCGCAAGCGACGCGCGTATCGAAAAGCTTACCGAAGGCTTCACCTGGTCCGAGGGCCCCGCATGGGTGCGCAACGGCGGCTATCTGTTGTTCACCGATGTGCCGGAAAACAAGCTCTATCGTTGGTCCGAAGATACAGGGTTATCGGTCTTTCTGTCGCCTTCCGGTTACAGCGGCCCGGAGCAGGCCACGTTGCGCGAGGCGGGCGCCAACGGCCTGTATGCCGAACCGGGCGGCACTGTGTTGTTGGCCGATTCGGGCACGCGCATCGTCGCCAGGCTCGACCCGGCCACGCGCAAGAAGACACCGCTCGCCACCCAGTTCGAAGGCCACCGCTTCAACAGTCCCAACGATCTGGTCCGCCGCAGCGATGGCGTGGTGTTCTTCACCGACCCGCCGTACGGTCTCAAGGGCATGAACGACTCGCCGGTCAAGGAGCTGCGCTTCAACGGCGTCTATCGCCTCGACACCGACGGCAGCGTGCATCTGCTCGATGACAGCCTCAGCCTTCCCAATGGCATCGCGCTCTCGCCCGACGAGCGCACCTTGTATGTGGCCAACTCCGATCCGCAGCGCCCGATCTGGATGGCCTACGCGCTCGACGCACAGGGTGCGGTGACCGGCAAGCGCGTGTTCGCCGATGCCTCCGATCTGGTTGCCAAGGATGCCCCCGGCCTGCCCGATGGCATGGCGGTTTCCGCCGACGGCCACCTGTTCGCCACCGGCCCCGGCGGCGTCATCGTCTTCGCCCCCGACGGCCGCCGGCTGGGCCGCATCGAAACCGGCGAGCCGATCTCCAACTGCGCCTTCGGCAACGACGGCCACACGCTCTACATGACCTCGCACGCGATGCTGACGCGCGTGCGGGTGAAGGCGCTTGGCTTGCAGTTTGCCCAGTAGCCCGCCGGGCGGCCAGACAGCTTTGCCACGGGGTGTTTCTGCCGGCAGGGCCTCTCTGTTCGTTCTATAACGGAGTGACCTTGAATTCTTCGGTCGAGCACCCTAGACTCGTAACCCAAGTGGACTGGGGGTTCCCGGTCGGCGTCATAGCCTCGGTGAGATCACCGGGGCTTTTCGCTTTCTGGTGGCGGGAAAATCTTCAGGCCCCAGCCTTCGTAGTTCATTCCCAGCTTGCGCCTGCCGTCCTTGCAGAAGAATTTGCGCTGCAGCACATCGAATGCTCGGTTAGCGTGATCCGGACGAAGGACCGATAGGCCGATGGGACGTGCAACCAGGTCGGCTAATTGCAAGCCCGAAGAGTTGGCTTTCTTGTCCGCAAACACAAGGGTGAAAGGAAGTGGCCGGCTCCAGCGGTTTGCATCATCGCAGATCCTCCTGAATTCAAGCTCCAGATCACGATCTTCCTTCTTGCCGCGACATTCGACCACCACGTGCGTTGGAACGGCATCCTGCTTCTTTTCCTGCATCAGTTCAAAAAGCGTTTCCAGGCAAAATGCCAGCGCCAAGTGATAAGGATTGTTCCCCATCTGGGCCCGTTCCTTGAGTCGCATCTTGTCGATTACGCAGCTGATCAGGATGAAATTGTTTGCCTCGATGATGCCGGTCAGTTCATCAAGGAAGAGCGTTTTTTCCGACCGATCATTGAAACGGAAGTGTCCTTTTTCCTTGCGGATTTCATGCTCGTGAAGAATCACGACGTCATGTCCGAAATGCCGGAACTTGAACGACTCGATGGCAGGAACCACGTGCTGCGCGTAGTGCCCTTTGTGGAAAACACAGAAAGCCAGCACAAACACCGGATAGTTCGGGTCCACTGTCTCCAGACCATGGTCGCCACTTTCATCGACGTAGACGATGTAGTGACTGTATTGCGCGTTTTGAGTGGTCAACGATGGAGGCGTCGCTACTCCGCCCTTTGCGTGCGCAAGAGGGAGCAAAAATTGCCCCTCTACGCCGGACACCACCGGACGTGTCTTGTCTGATCCGCGTTTCGGCATCACCACTCCCTGGTCTTATGCATTGAAGAGCGAGTAGGCAGATTAGATGCCCATCTCCGGGCGCACAATGTTCAAACCGCTCGCTGGCGGTCTGCCTTGGCCAGAAGTGTTCCAGCGACTAGGGTTGGGGACGGCCATCCAGCACCAATGCGTCATCCAACTCCGGCCCACCACCGCGATTGGCGCTTCCCGCAACCAGATAGAGATCGCCGTCGATGGTTGCGGCCTGTGTGCCATGACGCCCTTGCGGCAATGCAGCCAGCGTATTCCAGGTAGACGTAGCCGGGTCATAGGCTTCGACCTCGTCGTGTGCCTTGACCTGGCGCGTACTCTCGCCGCCCATCACCAGCAGCTGGCCATCGCGTGCGATGGCTGCGGCGCCCGCGCGTGGCGTCGGCAACGCAGCCGGGGCGACAGTCCAGGTGCCGCGTTCGATGTCGTAGACATCGACCTCGCCGATTGTCTGCGCCAGGGTGTTGCCACTTTCATGCGCCGAGCGGCGTCCACCGGCCGCATACACCTTGCCATCGATCACCACCGCGTGGAAATGGTCGCGCGCACGTGGTGCATCGGCCAGTTGCGTCCATTGCTGCGTTTTCGTATCGAACGCATCCAGCCATGGCACATAGCCGCTCATGTGGCCGCGCGTGTTGCCGCCGACCAGGTACAGCACGCCATCGTGTTCCACTGTTCCGGCGGCGCCGCGGCGACGATGCTGCGGGATCTCCGCACCCACCTGCCAGCGATCGGTGACAGGGTCGTAGATCAACAGGTGGGTCAGCGCGGCTTCTTCCGGATAGTCGCCGGTCAGGCCGCCGACGAAGTAGAGTTTTCCGGACGACACCACTGCCTGCGCGTGGCTCACTGCCAGCGGTGGCGGGCTGCCTTTGGACCAGCGGTGCGTTTTGGTATCGAAGATGTCCAAGGGCCGATTATCGCGCCCACCGATCAGGTACAGACGGTCGCCGATGGCGACCAGGCTGTTCTCGTGACGCGCATGCGGCTTGCCTTCGCCAGAAACACTCTTCCACTGCGCAGCAGCTTGCGTCGCCGGCACTCCAGGCGCATGCACTGCAGTCTGGGCAAACGCAGGCACGCATGCGCATGCAAGCAACAGAACAGCCACACGGAATGCATTCGCTGACGGTGTCATGGAAGATCGCTCTCTGAGTGCGAAGTGCAGTGAGTGTATCGGTATCGCGATGAGGCAGCCTGCGAGGCCGTGCCGGACTTCTCAAGCAAAAGAATGCTGGGCACACGCCATGGCGGACTCAACAAATACGCGTGCCTGATCGCTCGGCGACGGCAGGCAGAGCATGGCGTGCGCTTGAAGCAACCCACGCGTCGCGCTGAAAAGGAGCGTGCAGGTGCATTCGAAAAATCAATGCAGCCAGCACGCAGCGACTGCTTTCACTGCAACACCATCGACAACAGCCACGTACAAAGGCACACATACGCAAGCAGCCCAAGACTTGCGGCCAAGGTGGTGCGCATGATCGCCGACTCCTGCCCCACCAGTTTCACCGCAGCCGCGGCAATGGCGATCGATTGCGGTGAGACCAGTTTTGCCATTACGCCGCCTGCGGTGTTGGCTGCCACCAGCAATGCAGCAGGCACGCCGATCTGCGCTGCCGTCACTGCCTGCAGGTGCGCAAACAAGGTGTTGCTGTTGACCACCGAGCCGGTGATAAAGACACCCATCCAGCCGATCACCGGCGACAACAGCGGGAACACGCCGCCAGCCTGCGCCAGGGCCAGACCGATGGACGAGGACGCACCGGAATAGTTGGTGACGTAAGCCACCGCCATTACCAGCGACACGGTGGCCAGCGGCTTCCACATCTCGCGCGCAGACTGGGCCAACTCGCCCGTTGCCGAGCGCAGGTTCAAACGCGGCGAGAGCAGCACAGTGAGCACCGCCGCGATCAGGATTGCGGTACCGGAAGCGTTGAGCCAACCAACATTCCACACCGCAGGCAGCGTGCGCACGCTGGCGACCAGTGGCGGCACTTCCTGCACGCGTTGATCGAGCAGGCCGATGGGCTGATGCAACACCGTGGCCGCAAGCGCGCCGTCTGCGGCAAACAGCGCCTTGAAGGCAGGCAGGCTCCACACCAGGATCGCGCCGGTGAGGATGTAGAACGGCGACCATGCCAGCAGCACCTGCTTGAGCGTCCAGCGTTGCGTGGAGCAGGGCGGTGCCTGCGCTTCGCGGTAGATGCGCTTGGGGCGCCAGAACCGCATGAAGAGTGCAAGCCCGCCCATGCCGGCCAGCGGGCCGAGGATGTCTACCAGTTCCGGCCCCAGCAGGTACAAGGTCAACGCCTGCACGCCACTGAACAACACGCCGACAAACAGCACCACCGGCCAGGTCTCGCGCACGCCACGCCACCCATCGAGCATCGCCACCAGCCCCGCAGGCACGAACACTGCACAGACCTGCACCAGCGCCATCAGCATCAGCGACATCTCGTCCAGGCGCACGCCGCCCTGCTGCGCACCGACTAGTACCGGGATGCCGATCGCACCGTAGGCGCCCGCTGCGCCGTTGGCCAGCAGGCACAACATCGCTGCCTTGAGCGGACGGAAGCCCAACTCCACCAGCAGTGCCGCGCAGATGGCAATCGGCACGCCGAAGCCTGCCGCGCCTTCCAGAAATCCGCCGAAGCAGAACGCGATGAGCAACACCTGGATACGTTGATCTTCGGACACCGTGGCGATGCTGCCGCGGATCACCTCGAACTTGCCACTGCGGATCGCCAGCTTGTACAGCCACACCGCCATCAGCACGATGAAACCGATCGGGAAAATGCCGTTGGCAATGCCCAGCAATGCGGCGCCCACGATGCTGGCCATCGGCATGCCGAACACCAGCGACGACACCGCCACCGAGACTAGCACCGCCAGGGACGCAGCGGTCAGCCCCTTGAGCCGCAGTACCGTCAGCGCCAGCAAAAAGAACACCACCGGCAAGGCAGCCAGCAAGGCCGAGAGGTTGGCGTTACCGAGCGGGTCGTAGAGTTGTTGCCACATGGTCGGGCCTGCGCGGATGGTGAATGGAAAAGGTGACGCTAAGGTGCCGGAACAAGATTCGCGCACGCCGTGCCCGCAGCGAAATCAGCGAGGTTGCGCAGGGTGATGTCGGAGATCTCCTGCAGCGCCTCGGCAGTGAAAAACCCCTGATGCCCGGTCACCAGCACATTGGGGAAGGTCATCAAACGTTGAAACACATCGTCGTCGATGATCTCGCCCGAGCGGTCCTGAAAGAACAAGGCGCTTTCCTGCTCGTACACGTCGATGGCCAGATGACCGAGCTGGCGGGATTTGAGCGCGCGGATCACCGCATCGGTATCCACCAGCCCGCCGCGTGAGGTGTTGACCAGCATCGCGCCGGGCTTCATCGCGGTCAGCGCTGCGTCATCGATCAGGTGTTGCGTCGCCGGCGTCAGCGGGCAGTGCAGCGAGACGATATCCGCGCGTGCGAGCAGCGTCTCCAGTTCGACCCGCTGCCCGAGCGCATCGAAGCCAGGCGTGGGATAGGGATCGTAGCCCAGCACATCGCAGCCCATCCCCTGGAAAATACGCGCAGTCGCCAGCCCGATCTTGCCCAGCCCGATCAGGCCCACCGTCTTGCCGTGCAAGGTGCGCCCGAGCAGGCCATTGAGCATGAAGTTGCCCTCGCGCACGCGGTTGTAGGCACGGTGCGTCTGCCGATTGAGCGTCATCACCAGTGCCAGGGTGTGCTCGGCCACTGCTTCGGGCGAGTAGGCCGGCACGCGTGCGACGAACAAATCCAGCGCCTTGGCGGTGACCAGGTCGATGTTGTTGAAGCCGGCGCAGCGCAACAGTACCGCGCGCACGCCCATCGCGTGCAGCGCCTGCAGCACAGGTGCATCCAGTTGATCGTTGACGAACACGCAGACTGCTTCGCAGCCCTGCGCCAGCGTTGCGGTCTGCAGATCGAGCGATGCTTCGAAGTAAACGAACTCGGCTGTGGATTCCTCTTTCAAGCGCAGTTTCGCTTCTTCGAGAAATCGCTTGTCGTAAGGGCGCGTGCTGAAGACAGCCATTTTCATGCAGAGAACTCCATAGGTGCGAGAACACGGTAGCTCACCAGCCGCCACGCGTCTTGCACCGCGTTTCGCCAACCAGTGCGAACACGGTTAGCTCAAGCGGCCGCTTGGAAGTCAGCCTGGTACTGAGCTTCGCCTCTGCATATCGAGTTCCAACACTAGGCGAATGCACATCCGCGAACTAGGGCCTGTTAACACTAATGGCCCGAGCGATTAAACTATCGTGCATGGAGATCACGCCAGCACAATTTTCTCTAATCGAACACTGCCTGCCGGCGCAGCGCGGCAATGTCAGCATGACCAACCTGCAAGTGGTCAACGCCATCCTTTACGTTGCCGAGCATGGCTGCAAATGGCGCGGCCTACCCAAGCGCTTTGGCAACT
>NZ_JBEOLS010000067.1:0-25383 GCF_040279205.1 Xanthomonas hortorum | reverse complement strand
CGATGGGGCTTTACCGGTAACGCCCCATTGCGCGCGAGCGCGCTCCTACGTTCGGGGTTTTCTCACCGAAGCGAGCGTCCGACTCCGATGCAAGCGTTTGCATGGGTGGCAGCATGCATCGATGCTCAGCTCTATTTCACCAGGACACCGCGCGCTACGTCGTGGCCGGCGCTCGCTTGCAAATTGCTGCTATCTGCTCACCGTCACAACCTGCCAGCGGCGACGTGTGTTCGGCGATTTTCAACTGGCCGCGTCGGCATGCCGCGCGTTCATCGCCGCGCTGCCGGAAGATGCCACGTTACTTGCTTGGGTACTGATGCCGGACCATGTCCATTGGCTGGTGCAGTTGGAAGATGTGACGCCACTGGTGCGAACGGTGTCAGGCATGAAGGCAGCCAGCACGCGTGCGGTCAACAGGCAACGCGGGATGCGCGAGCCGGTCTGGGCGCGCGCCTACCACGACCGTGCCTTGCGCAAGGAAGACGATCTGCGCAGCGTGGCTCGCTACCTTATCGCCAATCCGCTACGCGCCGGACTGGTTGAAAGGGTCGGCGATTATCCATTCTGGGATGCACTCTGGCTGCCGTAGGAGCGCACTTGCGCGCGATTGGCATCACAGGGAAAGCCTCATCGCGCGCAAGCGCGCTCCTACGCCAGCAAAACCGCTGCTTCGCATATGGAGACATCATTGCGTAGTGTCTTTTCAGTGCGATGCAAGCGACACGCAAGGGTCATTTTTACTGGCTACGGTGGCGTGCTTTCTTACAGGCGCGGCGTCCTTGCTGCGCGACTTACGGGATTCCATGCAGCGCTCCGATTCGTACTGTTTGCACTTGTCCGTTCTCGCCGTGGCCATTGCGGCATGTTCGCCAGCTTCGCAGGCCTGCGCCAACGAGCGTGCAGCCATGCCGGCCGATGCCTCGGTTCAAACGTCTTCTGCGGCTATGGCCACGACCGCGAGCGCATCAGCGAGTGTAGCTACAGCGACAGCCAACGATGAAAAGACAACCACGTCCGCTGCTGAAGGAGCGACTGCAAAGCAACGTTCTCCATTGTCAGTAGATGCATCTGCAGATGCCATAGATCCTGCATCGGCAACATCGGCAACATCGGCAACATCGGCAACATCGGCAACATCGGCACAAGGCGAAGTAACCAACACCGACGCACCGCCCACCACCAAACCCGGCATGCAAACGCTCGACGCCATGCAGGTCACCGGCGTGCGACGTGCCAATGCCGCCGCAGTGGAAAGCAAGCGCGCGGCGACCAATATCACCGACGTCATCAGCGCCACCGATGTGCGCGCCTTGCCAGACAGCACCATCGTCGAAGCGCTGCGCCGTGTGCCTGGTTTGTCAGTGTTGCCAGCCACCGACAACGAGCACCCGCGCGACGAAGCGGCCACGCCGGTCTTGCGTGGCCTGGGCCCGTCGTACAACAACGTCACCATCGATGGCTTGACCATCGCGTCCCCCGGTACGCCGAACGGCACGCTCGGCTCGATCACCCGCGGCGTGCGTCTGGATTTGTTGCCGGCGTCGATGGTCAGCGAGCTGCAGGTGGTCAAGACCTTTACGCCCGATCTGGATCCCAACGCCACGGGCGGTGCGATCAACCTCAAAACGCGTAGCGCGTTCGAAAACGGCGGCAAGCCGTTCTTCAGCGCCGAAGCCGCGCTCGGCCACGCCAACGATGTCGGCAAGCCGCGCGATCAGGACGACCCGGGGTATCGCTTGAACGCCACCGGCAGCCGCACCTTCGGTAGCGAGCAGCAATACGGCTTCACGCTGTCGGCCAACTACCAGACGCTGAGCAGCTACACCGAAACCCATATGACCACCGACACGGTGCACTACGGGTTCTACGACAACAACGGCGTGCTGCAGACCGGTGCCAACCTGGGCAATGGCTGGGCGGTGCCGCAACAGGACAAGTATTGGTACGTGCAGAATCAGCGCGACCGTTATGGCGTCACCGGCAAGTTCGAGGTGCATCCCAGTGCTACGCTGGAAGCCTATGCGATGGCCGGCTATTACTATTTCAAGGACAACATGGAGCGCAACGAGGTCCTTATCGACCCGCGCAACCGTGGCCAGGTGTTCAATCAGACCGCCACGTCCGGCAGCTATCCCGGTGGCGATATCGAGGTGGGCTATTCGAATCAGATCGTCACCACGCGCACCAAGGTGGCGCAGTTGGGCACGATCTGGCGGCCCACCGATCGGCAGCAGTTTTCTGCACGCGGTGCGTGGTCGGATGCGACCTACGACGAGCCGATCCGCATGATCAAGTACGCCACCGGCATCACCCGCGCCGCGCCGGTGCCGGTGGGCCAGACCGGCAGCGGTGTGACCATCAACGCCACGCCCAACTATGCGTTCAATTACGACACCTCCGGCTTCGATCAGCGCTTCGGGGTGTCGCCGCAGGCCTACAACAACCTGGACAACTACAGCCTGTCGTACTGGCGCCCGGACTATAAACGCACCGCGGCCGATCGCATCCTCACCGGCCGGCTAGATTACGGCTTCAATCAGGGCGAAAGCGATCAAGGCATCGGCTTTGCGGCAGGCGTGTCGTACACCACCGACAAGCCGTCTTACGACATCTTCCGCGTCGAGTATCAGCCCAACACCAGTGCGCCGGCGTTCGGCCTGGCCGATGTGGCGGGCACTGGCAGGGCGCCGATGCGCTATGCCGGCCTGAACCTGATCACCATCGATCCAGACAAGGCAAATCGCGTACTCGCTGCAACGCCGCTGAGCGCGTTCAACAGCACCGACCAGCAGGCGTTCAGCAATCAAGACAACTTCACCCATACCGAAAAAACCTTCGGCAGCTACGGTCTGGTCAGCTATCGCAGCGAGCGTTTCAACGTGCAGGGCGGCCTGCATTTCGACAGCACCAAGCTCAATACGGTCGGCCGTCAGCGGCGGCTGGACACCGCGACCAATCGCTACGTGTATGTCGATAACCCGACCAATGCGGACTACGACTATCTGCTGCCCTCGGCGATCATGACCTACCACCTGACCGATGCCTTGGACCTGCGCGCCGGTGCCAGCCGCACGCTCGGTCGCCCGCCGTACGATGCCTATGCAGCGCGCACCTCGATCGGCTTCGTCAACACCGCCGATGCCGGCAACCCGAATGCGCAAGGCGTCACCGTCACCATCGGCAACCCGGACATCAAGCCGCGCGTGTCCAATAACCTGGACCTGTCGCTGGAATGGCGCCTGCCCGGCGATTTCGATGCGTTCGCGTCCACAGCGGTGTTCGACAAGCGCATCCAGGACGAGATCTTTACGCTCTCACGCACCGACAGCTTCACCTTCGACGGCACTACCTACGCCAACGCGCTGATCAGTACGCCGGCCAATGCTGCAAAGGCGCGCATCCGCGGGGTGGAGTTCAACGGTATCGTCAACACCCTGGCGCCGATTGCGCCATGGCTAAGCGGTCTCGGCTTCAGTGCGAACTTCGCGGTGCTCGATGGCAGCCTGGATGTGCCCTATAGCGTCGGCAGCGGTAGCAACGTGGCCCAGCGCGAGCGCAAGCTCGACAACCTGGTCGGCCAGCCCGATTACACCGCCAATGCCACGCTGTTCTACAACACCGGCGGTCTGGAGTTGCGCGCAGCCTACAACCGTCAGGGCAAGGCCTTGCGTGCCATCGTCAGCAATATCGATTGGCAGGACTTGTACTGGTCGCCGCGCTCGCAACTGGATTTCACTGCCACCTACGCGATCAGCAAACAGCTCAGCCTGATCGGTCAGGTCAGCAACCTCACCCACAGCCGCATCACCAGCGTGACCGGTCCCGGGCAGAATCTGCTCAAGGACAGTTACTCGGTGCCCACCACTTATTGGTTCGGGCTGCGTTTTACGCCGACGTTTTAAGTGCGGCGAATGACACGTCGCCAGCGGTCGTCAGGTGCGTGCGGGCAGCTCGGAAAAAAGTGGAGTGTGCAGGTGAGTGGATGCCGCACCGAGCATCGTGCATCGGCCGCGCTCGCTCGACGCACGCGCAGTCGTTCTGTTTATTCTTTCAAGCGGAGTCGTTCGATGACATTACGTTCTGTTGCCGCCCTCGCAGCGATGCTGTGCGTGGCGCTCGCCACCACTGCAAGCGCAGCGCCCACCGGTGTGGCTGCGATCCAGGCCCGGCTGACCAATCCAAACGGCGGCATCGTGGTCGTTGCCCACCGCGGTTGCCACGCGCCGGCACCGGAGCATGGCTTCAAAGACACCGCACCGGAAAACTCGCTGGCCGCGCTTGAGCGTTGCATCGCCATCGGCGCCGACGTGATGGAAACCGATGTGCGGCGTGCCGCCGACGGCACCCTGGTGATGCTGCACGACGCCACCGTGGATCGCACCACCGATGGCACCGGCAAACTGTCCGAGCTGACCTTGGCCGACTTGCAAAAGCTGCGCCTGCGCAGCGACGAAGGTGGCGCGCAGGCACCGCTGACCGATCAACGCGTGGTCACGCTCGATCAGATGCTGGCCAAGTCCAAGGGCCATATCCTGCTCAATCTGGACGTCAAGGATGCGATCTACGTGCAGGTGGTCGACGCGGTCGCACGCGCCGGCATGCAGCACCAGGTGATCGTCAAGGCCGAAGCCGGCATCGCCACTCAGCCGTTGGCAGCGATGGTCCCGTTCGACAAGGTGTATTTCTTCCCGATCCTGATCAACGCCCATGGCAATGCCGACCTGGCCGCGATCGCCACTGCGCAGACACGTAACGCGCATCCGGCCGCGTTCGAGTTGCCCAAGATGGCGGCAGCGCAGTTACCGGCATTGGTCGCCGTGAGCAAGGCGCACAACGTGCGGCTGATGGTCAACTCGCTATGGGAAGGCTTTATCGCCGGTTACGGTGGCGACGCCGATGCCGAGCGCGACCCGGACAAGGTCTGGGGCCGCCTGTACCGCGATGGCGTGTCGATCATCCAGACCGATGCGCCGGAAGCATTGCTGCGTTATCGCGCGACGCTGGAGAAGCGTTGAGCACCGCGTTACCTCGCTGCACGCAGCAGGCTTGCGACGGATGCGCACTGTCGCCGCACAGCATGACCCATGGCACTGCGGGGACCCTGCCGCCGCCGCTATAGTCAGGCGTTGTTTGCACGCAAGGATGTCTGCATGCCGCTCGATACACGCCAGCGCAAATTCACTCCGCATGTCGTCTGGTTGGTGGTACTGCTGATCGCGCTGCAGGTGCGCGACGTGGCCAAGCTCGTCGGCCTGCCTATCCCCAAGATTCCCGTGCCCTACGGCGGCGGGATTGCCGACAATCTGCTCAGCGTACTGGTCGTGCTCGTTGCAGCGGCCTTGCTGCATCCTGGCACGCCAGGCGAGATCGCAGCGCGTCTGGGGCTGCGTTGGAACGGGCTACGCGGCCCGGCGCTGACGCTGTTGGCCACACTGCCGTGCTGGCTTGGGCTGTGGACGCAATCCACCTCGGTCGGCACCGACGATCTGCTTGGCCTGCTGTGGCTGGCGCTGCTGTTTCCGCTGGCCGAAGAAATCGTCTTTCGTGGTTTCGGCTTTGTCTTTGCCTGCCGCTCGCTGGCCTGGCGTCCGGCGATCGCCGCGCTGGTGCAGGCGGTTGTGTTCGGCGGCGTGCATTGGCTGGGGGCAGGCGGCGGAGGCGGCGACGCCTTATTGATCTTCGCCATCACCGGCATCGGCGCGCTGCTGTTTGCCATTGTGGACGCGCAGGACGGTTACACGATCTGGAGCGGCTGGGTGCTGCATGTTTCGCTCAATGCGGCCTGGACGGTCTTTGCGGTGTCCGATTCGGCCGCCAGTGGCTGGCTCGGCATGGCATTGCGGCTATCTGCCGTATTCCTGGCGATGGGATTGCTGCGGCTGTTTGTAACGCCGCCTCGCTCGCTGCGTGCGGACGTTGCAAGCTAGCGCGTTCGTCATTACGTCATTCAAGAGTGCGCAGGTGAGCTGATCACCCGACGCGCGGCGCGCAAGAGTGGCCGAAATGTGTTTTGCCCTGCATGCTTCGCAAGATGGATGAGCAGCAGCAAGCGCAGGCAAGGACCGAGAGGACGCAGGAACGCGTCGCTGGCACCGATGATGTGGCCCAACGCGGCCACCGCCGTTGGCTGACGTGGCTGCGCTGGAGCGCAGTGACGTTGCTGTCTGCCATCCTGCTGCTGGACCTGGCCTTCCCACTGCCGCTGCCCAAATCCCGTGACACCTCCACGCTGGTGGTCGCACGCGATGGCACGCCGTTGCGCGCGTTCGCCGATCGCAATGGCGTATGGCGTTATCCGGCCAGCCCGCAGAGCGTGTCGCCGCTGTATCTGCAGGCGCTGTTGAATTACGAAGACCGCTGGTTCTGGCACCATCCCGGGGTCAATCCGTGGGGCCTGCTGCGCGCGGGCGCGCAGTGGATCGGGCAGGGGCGCATCGTCTCCGGCGGTTCGACGCTGACCATGCAGGTGGCGCGCATCCTGGATCCGCATACGCGCACGCCTTGGGGCAAGGCCAAGCAATTGTTGCGGGCATTGCAGCTGGAAGCGCATTTGAGCAAGCGCGAGATTCTCACGTTGTATCTGGAGCGCGCGCCCTACGGCGGCACCATTGAAGGTGTGGAAGCGGCCAGTTGGGCGTACCTGGGCAAACCGGCCAAGGCCCTGTCGCAGGCCGAGGCCGCGTTGCTGGCGGTGCTGCCGCAATCGCCAAGCCGCCTGCGCCCGGATCGCCACCCGGAAGCTGCGCAACGCGCGCGTGACAAGGTGCTCGATCGCATGGTGGAACTGGGCGTGTGGTCGCGCGCACAGGTGGACGATGCGCGGATCGAGCCGGTGGTCACGCGTTCGCTCAAACCGCCCTTGCATGCGGCCTTGCTCGCGCAGCGCTTGCACAGCGCGCAACCGCGTGCGGCGCGCATCGTCACCACGCTGGATGTTGAACTGCAGCGCACGCTGGAAGAACGCGTCGCGACGTATTTTTCGCAACTACCCGAGCGCACCTCGGCCGCCTTGTTGGTGGTGGACAACGCCACGATGGAAGCGCGTGCGTATGTGGGCTCGGCCAGCTTCGGCGATCGCAAGCGGCTGGGGCATGTGGACATGGTGCAGGCCTGGCGTTCGCCTGGTTCCACCCTCAAGCCATTTTTGTACGGCATGGCGCTGGACGATGGGTTGATCCATTCGGAAAGCCTGTTGGTGGATGCGCCGCAGAGCTTTGGCAGTTATCGGCCCGGTAATTTCGATGCGGCGTTCAACGGGCCGGTAAGCGCAGCGACGGCGTTGCGGCTGTCGTTGAACGTACCGGCGGTGGATCTGCTCGATCGTATCGGCCCGGCGCGGTTTGCTGCGCGGCTGTCCAATGCCGGGATCGGTTTGCGGTTTGCACATGGCAGCACGCCGTCGCTTGCATTGATTCTGGGCGGCACCGGTGCGCAATTGCAGGAACTGGTGGGCGCATTTGCCGCGCTCAATCGCGGCGGCATTGCCGGGCACGTGCGCTATACGCCCGAGGATGCGCGCATCGAGCGCCGGCTGATGTCGCCGGGTGCGGCCTGGATCGTGCGCGAGATTTTGCAAAGCAATCCGCGCCCCGGGTATGGCAGCGGCACCTTCGACACCGCCGCGCGCCCGGGTGTGGCGTGGAAAACCGGCACCAGTTACGGCTACCGCGATGCGTGGGCGATCGGCGGCACGCGCCGTTACACGGTCGGGGTGTGGGTGGGGCGCCCGGATGGCACGCCGCTGCCGGGCCAGTACGGTGCAGTCACCGCGTTGCCGCTGATGTTCGAAGTCATCGATGCGTTGCCGCGCAGTGCCGGCGATAGTGCGCCGGTGCCGATGCCGGCCAATGTGCAGGCCTTGGAGATCTGCTGGCCGCTCGGCGGCGCGGCCGATCACACACCACCAGCGCAATGCGCGCGACGTGCCGAAGCGTACGCGCTCGATGGCGCAGTACCGCCCACCTTCGCCGAACGCGATGCGCGGTTATGGCAGAGCGGCCAGCTGCACTTCGATGTGGATGCGCGCAGCGGTCAGCGGCTGTCGCAAGAGTGCAGCCAGGCGCATCAGCGTGAGCCACGCACGGTGGCGCGTTGGCCGGCACTGGTCTCGCCCTGGCTCAGCGCAGCCGAACGTGGTGCCGGGCAGTTGCCGCCGCTCGCGCCGGACTGCCTGCCCGATGGGCGCATGACCGGTGGTGGTGTTTTGCGCATCGACGGCCTGAGCGATCGCGCCACGTTGGCACGCGCCAACGCCACCGCGCGGCCGGTGCGCTTGCAATTACGCGCATTGGGCAGCGACGCGCGCATCGATTGGTTGCTGGACGGCCGCTGGATCGCACAGACCAATGGCCGGCAGGGATTTCAACGCGATTTTGAAGACGTCGGCACGCACACGCTCACTGCGATGGCCAGTGACGGTGCCTGGACGCAGTTGCGCTTTCGGGTGTTGCGTTGAAGCAGAGATTCAGGAGCGGCTGGTCTGTTGTTTGGCTGCAGGGCCCTTGCCCGCCCACCCTCGCGGGACACGCCGCAAGTACGTCCATGTAGGCTCTTACGCGGCATCCATGCCGCGTAAGGTCCCGCGAGGGTGGGCGGGCAAGGACCAGTCGAGATGGCCGGTGAGTATGTTTTCAAGCAACCGACTAACTCTCTAGCGCGGTGTCCTCGACTAACCAGGCTTTTGACCTGAGCTTTTGACCTAAGCCTTTGACCGCATCCAAACGACGCTACGACGCGATATCAATGTAGGTTGCGGTGCACTGACGCATCAACCACCATTAGCTCACTCGCCAATCCAGCCTTCCAGCATGTCGGCAAACTCGTCGGCATGCTCTTCTTCCTGAGCCAGGATGCTCTCGAGGATGCGCTTGGTGGTTGTGTCCTTGTCGCCGATGAAATCGATCATCTCGCGGTAGCTGTCGATGGCGATGCGTTCGGCGATCAGGTTCTCGCGCACCATGTCGCGCAGGTCGGTGCCTTCCTTGTATTCGGCGTGCGAGCGCTTGGTCAGCGTGTCCGGGTTGAGGTCCGGTTCGCCGCCCAGTTGCACAATGCGCTCGGCGAGCTTGTGCGCGTGCGCCTGTTCCTGCTGCGCGTGTTCCAGGAACTCGCCCTTGACCGCGTCGGCAAGCATGCCCTTGGCCATGAAGTAGTGACGGTAATAGCGCAGCGTGCACACGTATTCGGTGGCCAGTGCGGTGTTGAGCAGGTCGATCACCGCCTCACGGTCGGCGTGGTAGCTCTCGGTGACGGCACCGTCTTCGATGCTCTGGCGTGCGCGGGTGCGCAAGGTGGCGGTGTCGGTGATACCGGCGGGGAGTTGCTTGGCTGGCTGGGTAGACATGGCTGGCCGTTTTCCTTCTGAGTGGGTGGGGGAATCAATGCATCAATCGGGCAGGTGCTGCAGCACGTAATCGGCCGCAGACACCTTGAATTCGCCGGGTTCTTCGACGAACAGGGCTTTCACCACCGCATCGTCGGCATACAGCGCGTAGCGACGCGAGCGCAGGCCCATGCCCGAGCCGCTGGCATCCACTTCCAGGCCCAGTGCGCGGGCCAGGTCGGCATTGCCATCGGGCAGCATGTGCAGGCCATCGGGGATCAGCTGGCTGCGCCCCCAGGCCTGCATCACGAACGGGTCGTTGACGGCGGTGCACAACACTTCGATGCCGCGTTTGCGGAACTGCTCGAAGTGCTCCACATAGCCCGGCAGGTGCTTGGCCGAACAGGTCGGGGTGAACGCGCCCGGCACCGCGAACAGCAGCACCTTGCGCTCTGCGAACAAGGTGTGGGTATCGACTGCCTCGATCCCCTCACGCAAGCGCTTGAGCACGATTTCGGGAATGCGGTCACCAACGTGGATGGTCATGCGATGTGCTCCTGTGGCTGAACGAATTCTAGAAAAGGGCAAGGGAAAAGCGCGTCAACACGCTTGAAATCCGCAACGCGACGCCTATCTGACGCACATGGCCGGCGCAACGGCACGCTGCGGTCGCCGGCCCTTCACCCAACCTAATGGAGGCTCGCAATGAACATCGTTCGTTATCCACAGTGGCCCACCCACGCCCTGCAAAACGAAATCAAGCATGTGTTCGACCGCTTCTTCGAGCACAACGGCGACACCGATGAATCGGCGGTGGTGACCGCCCAGTGGGTGCCGCGCGTGGACATCAAGGAAGAGCCCAACCACTTCGTGTTGTACGCCGATCTGCCCGGCATCGACCCGAGCCAGATCGAGGTGCAGATGGACAAGGGCATCCTGTCGATCAAGGGCGAGCGCAACAGCGAGTCCAGCACCGAGACCGAGCGTTTCTCGCGCATCGAGCGCCGCTACGGCAGCTTCCACCGCCGCTTCGCGCTGCCCGACAGCGCCGACCCGGACGGCATCACCGCGGCCGGACACAACGGCGTGCTGGAAATCCGCATTCCCAAGCGCCCGGCGGCCACCCCGCGCCGTATCCAGGTCGGTAACGGCCAGGACGCCAACGGCGGCACGGTGCAGTAAGGCGACGAACCTGGAGCGAAGTCATCGGCTTCGCTCCCCGGCGGCAGCCGCACCGTAGAATAGGTGCGGTTGCCCGCCCGGCTGCGATATGACTGGCTCGTGGCCTTGGCTGCGGGCCGTTTTTTTCCAGAGGTGATTAGATGGAATTCAAGGATTACTACGCAACGCTGGGCGTCGAGCCGAGCGCGGGCGATGCGGAGATCAAGACGGCCTACCGTCGACTCGCACGCAAGTACCACCCCGACGTCAGCAAGGAAGCCGGCGCGGAAGACAAGTTCAAGGCGATCAACGAAGCCTACGAGGCGCTGCGCGACCCGCAAAAGCGCAAGGCCTACGACCAGCTCAAGGCGCAGGGTTTCCGCCCGGGCGACGAGTTCCAGGCCCCGCCCAACTACAACGGCGGGCAGGGCTACGAGTACGAGGAAGTATTCGGCAACGGCGGCGCCGGTGGCGGCTTCAGCGATTTCTTCGAAAGCCTGTTTGCCGGCCAGCGCGGCGGCCGTCCGCGTGGCCCGGGTGCCGGGCCCGGTGCAGGCCCTGGCCCGCAAACGCGTGGCGACACCCGCGCCAAGCTGGCGGTGCCGCTGGAAGCGGTCTACGCAGGCGATAGCGTGCGCATCACCATCAACGGCAAGCAGCTGGACGTGCGCGTGCCCAAGGGCGTGCAGCCCGGCCAGGTGATCCGCCTGAGCGGGCAGGGCAATGGTGGCGGCAATCTGCTGCTGGAGATCGAATACGCTGCGCACCCGCAGTTCGAGGTGGACGGGCGCAACATCCTGTACACGTTGCAGGTCACGCCCTGGCAGGCCGCGCTGGGCACCACCATCAGCGTGCCGACCCTGGGCGGGTCGGTGGAGTTGAAGGTGCCGGCCGAGTCGGACGCCGGCCGCAAGTTGCGTCTGCGTAGCCGCGGCTTGCCGGGCACCACCCCGGGCGACCAGATCGTGGAGCTGGAGATTCTTGCACCGGCGCCCACCGACGATGCGCAGAAGAAGGCGTACCGCAATCTGGCCAAGGCGTTCGGCGAGACGGTGTGAGCTGGACCTAACAGCGCAAGCGAGATGAAGCCCCTCCCCATCCGGCGCTACGCGCCACCTTCCCCCGATGGGAGGAGGGAATCAAAGCCCCTCTCCCTTCGGGGCGATAAGGCGCTGCTTGCGCGCCACTGGCGCGCGTGCCTTGGAGCGCCCGCGCTGCTAGCGCGGGCCGGGGCGCGGAGCGGGGGTTGGGGTGAGGGTACGGTAAGAAAGCGAAGCATCAACCAACGTCCATCTGCGAGGTTGTTGAATCCAACTGTGCCCTATCTGACGTAGTACGCCAGCAGCGGCCCGCGACGAAAAACAACGTGCCGCTAAATCGCAGATCGCAACAGCCTCACCAAGCATCCAGCGCCTGTCCTGGCCCCAGCTACCGTAAGCGCGGCCGGCGCACTACACTCGCCGCGCACACTAGGGGAAACACATGGCTCGCATTCTGATCGTCGACGACTCGCCGTCGCAGCTGCTGGGGATTCAGCGCATCGTCGAGAAGCTGGGGCACGAAACCATCACCGCGACCGATGGCGCTGCCGGCGTGGAAGCGGCCAAGTCCTCGCTGCCGGATCTGGTGCTGATGGATGTGGTGATGCCCAACCTCAATGGATTTCAGGCCACGCGCACGCTCAAGCGCGAACCGACCACCCAGCACATTCCGGTGATTCTGGTGACCACCAAGGACCAGGACACCGACCGCATGTGGGGCATGCGCCAAGGCGCGCGTGCTTACATCACCAAGCCGTTCTCCGAAGACGAATTGCTGGAGGTGATGGAGCGTGTGTTCAACCAGAAAGACGAACCGCCGACTGAGTAAGTGCGTTGGCGCGATGCGAGCGAAGTTGGCGTCTTCGTTCCGCGGGACGACAAGCTAACGTGTCATCGCGGTAACCACGCGCCACCTCGCGTTGATGCCAAAGCCAGCTGTGCTGCTGTCGCCGCTCGGACATCAGTTGCAGCACGAAAGCTTGATCACCCTCTGCCAACTCCAGCGCGCACGCTCCGACGTTTGACCCCAAATCGCGCCGACACCGCGCCCCGAGCCGCCCGCCACCCCCGCCACCGGCTTAATTCACCCCACCGGCTAAACCGCCGATGCACCAATCGGGGCCTTTCAAAACGGTGGGTCTGCCCCATCTAGTAGAATCATCGAATCACACAACACGGCGGCACTGCGGGACTGGCCCGCACAGCCCCTCGATCATGGAGCGTGCATGGCCTGGAACACACCCGGCAACAAGGGCGGAGACGGCCCGGACCCCAACCGTCGCAGGTCCTGGGGCCCGCGCGGTGGTGGCAACGGTGGTGGCTGGGGCAATCTGCCCGCCCCGTTGAAAGAGCTGTTCGACGGCGGCGTGGGGCGCTGGATCCTGGTCGCGGTGGTGCTGATGGTGCTGTTTTCCAGCTTCCAGCTCATCGGCGAGCAGCAGCGTGGCGTGGTGCTGCGCTTCGGCCAGTTCTCGCGCATCCTCCAGCCCGGCCCCAACTTCAAGCTGCCGTGGCCGGTCGAGTCGGTGCGCAAGGTCAACGCCACCGAGATCAAGACCTTCAGCAATCAGGTGCCGGTGCTGACCCGCGACGAGAACATCGTCAACGTCTCGCTCAACGTGCAGTACCAGATCAGCGACCCGCGCAAGTATCTGTTCGGTTCGCGCAACGCCGATCTGGTGCTGGAGCAGGCGGCGCAAAGTGCGGTGCGTGAGCAGGTCGGTCGTTCCGACCTCAATACCGTGCTCAACAACCGTGGCCCGCTGGCGATAGCCTCCAAGGACCGTCTGCAGGCAGCGCTGGATGCCTACAACACCGGTCTGTCGGTGACCGGCGTGACCTTGCCCGACGCGCGACCGCCGGAAGAAGTGAAGCCGGCCTTCGACGAGGTCAACGGTGCCCAGCAGGTGCGCGAGCGCCTGATCAACGAAGCCCAGGCCTACGCCGCCAAGGTGGTGCCCGAAGCCCGCGGCCAGGGTGCACGCACCCGTACCGGCGCCGAAGGCTACAAGCAGGCGACCGTCTCCAAGGCCGAGGGCGACGCCGATCGCTTCACGCTGTTGCAGGAGCAGTACGCCAACGCCCCCGAGGTCACGCGCAAGCGCCTGTGGCTGGAAACCGTGCAGAAGGTGCTGTCGGAGAACCGCAAGGTGATCGGCAGCGATGGCCGTCAGGTCATCTACGTGCCGCTGCCGGCCGATGCCAACAAGCCCGCCAACAACAGTGGCACTGCGGGCAGCGGCAGCATGCCGTCGATGGTGCCGCAGGATGTGCTGTTGAACCCGCCGCAAAGCAGCGGCAGCAGCGAGGGCATTCGCAATCCGGAGCGCGGCCCGCGCCCGACCGGCCGTGAGGGAACCGAACAATGAAAAATTCGCTAGTCATCGGCCTGATCGTCGCCGTGCTGTTGGCCCTGATGGGCTCGGTGTTCGTGGTACGCGAAGACCAGACCGCCATGGTGCTCAACCTGGGCCGCGTGGTGCGTGCCGACCTCAAGCCCGGCCTGCACTTCAAGCTGCCCGTCGTGGAATCGGTGCGCGTGTTCGATCGCCGCTTCCAGGTGCTGGACACCGCCCCGGCGCGCTACTTCACCGCCGAGCAGAAAGACGTGAGCGTGGATTTCTTCGCTATCGGCTACATCTCCGATGTGCGTGCGTTCTACCGCGCCACCGGTGGTGAGGAGTCGGTGGCCAATTCGCGCCTGGCCCCGATCATCACCGACTCGCTGCGCAACCAGATCAACTCGCGCACCTTGCAACAGTTGGTCTCCGGCGACCGCAGCGAATTGATCGCCAACCAGCTCAAGGGCATCAACGGCGCCATCAAGGGCTTGGGCATGCAGATCACCGACCTGCGCATCAAGCAGATCGACCTGCCGACCGACAGCCAGGTGATCACCGACGTCTACGAGCGCATGCGCGCCCAGCGCAAGCAGGAAGCCAGCAAGCTGCGCGCCGAAGGCGAAGAACAGGCCCTGACCATCCGCGCCCAGGCCGACCGCGAGTCCACCGTGATCGTGGCCGACGCCGAACGCGATGCGCAGAAGCTGCGCGGCGAAGGCGACGCCGACGCCGCCCGCATCTACGGCCAGGCCGGTTCCAAGGATCCATCGTTCTACGCGTTCTACCGCAGCCTGGAGGCCTATCGCGGCTCCATGACCGACGGCAACGGCGTGGTGGTGCTGGACAAGAACGACCCGTTTCTGCAGTACCTCAAGAGCGATCGTTGATCGTTTGTTGATCGCTTTGCGTTGAAACAAAAACGCCCGCGCAATGCGGGCGTTTTTGTATGTGCCTCTTACTGTCGAGCAGGCATGCGCGCGCCCCAACCGTAGGAGCGCACCCGGGCGCGACCGCCTTACCGGGAATGCCCTTCGCGCCCAGGTGCGCTCCTACGCTTGGCGCGTGTGGCTGGGGGCGGGGGCATGGCCTTGCGTGGACTGCGATGGTGATGGTCATGTCTGGGATCCGCAGATGCCTGGAGCGCCTCTCCCGTTTTGTCGGTCAGACTAGGCCCGGTAGGAGCGCACCCGGGCGCGACGGGCCTTGGCGGCGGCGGACCTTGCTGATTGCCTCTGACAGTCAGTCGCCACATAGATCCCCTAGCGCAGAACGCGGCAACCGCCGATATCCCGCGTTGTTCAAGGCCGTCAGCATCGCGTCATGGCCAACATCGACTCACCAGGGCATCGCGCGCTGCGTCGCGGCAGGCATTCTTCACCCAACAGCGCCTACCTGCTGACCACTACGACATGGCAGCGCCGAGCGGTGTTCGCAGATTTTCTGCTTGCAGCCGCAGCCTGCCGGGCATTCACCGCAGCAACGCCCTCCGATGCCAGGCTGCTCGCCTGGGTATTGATGCCGGATCATGTCCATTGGCTGTTGCAACTTGGAAGCGCCACCTCATTGGCCGATGCCGTCTCACGTATGAAAGCGTGCGCAGCACGCGCAGTGAACGATCAGCGCCAGCATCACGCACCGGTCTGGAGCCGTAGCTACCACGAGCATGCGTTGCGCAAAGAGAACGACCTGCATGCAGCGGCGCGTTACCTCATTGCCAATCCACTACGGGCCGGGCTGGTGACACGCATAGGGGACTACCCGTTCTGGGATGCAATTTGGCTTTGAGATGCCGCAGCGTAGGAGCGCACCTGGGCGCGATCGCTTTCCCGGTAATGCCAGTCGCGCCCAGGTGCGCTCCTACGACGTGCGGAGGTTTGTGGGATTGCCGAACCGGGCACACTGCATCTCCCACGTTGCGATGGTGTTGGTGATGCAAGAGTTTCTGTCCGCGTTATGCCTGATCGCCGTCATCGAAGGCCTGCTGCTGTTTGCCGTGCCCACCGCCTGGAAGCGCATGGTCGAGCAACTGTTCAGCCTGCCCACCGCCCAACTGCGCGCCATTGGCGGCGTCACGTTGGTGCTGGGCGCGATCGCGCTGTGGATCGTGCGTCACTGAGTGGGTGGTCCATTCCGACCGCAACGGGCAGCGTAGGAGCGCACCTGGGCGCGACTGCTTCACCGGTAGTGCCTGTCGCGCCCGGGTGCGCTCCTACGACCCACGATGGGCGTTTGGGATTGTCGCTACGTTGATATTCCCAGGCTAGGGACCGGCAGCGCTCGGAGCACCGCGCAACCGACGGCCAGCCGCAATCTGACCAGCCCCCCGATCCGCCACCGCCAAGGGGTAGTGCCTGCCACCCGAAACCCGGATAATGCACAAAAGCCGGCCGGGCACGCTCCAACCAGAGCACTCCGTTCGGCTTTTTCCGTGTCAGGGCTTTCGCGCCATTGCAACGCTCCCCGATGGAGCTGCGCGCCAGGTGTCGCCGCCAGCCTTGAACCGGTCCCATCCCGCGGCCCCGATGGCCGCAGCAAAACTCAGGAGTTCACCCGTCATGGGTCAGTCAGTTGTCGTGCTCGGTGCCCAGTGGGGCGATGAAGGCAAAGGCAAGATCGTCGATCTGCTTACCGAAGAGATCGGTGCGGTGGTCCGCTTCCAGGGTGGCCACAATGCCGGCCACACGCTCGTCATCAACGGCAAGAAGACCGTCTTGCATCTGATTCCGTCCGGCATCCTGCGCGACGACGCGCTGTGCCTGATCGGCAATGGCGTGGTGATCTCCCCGGCCGCGCTGATCAAGGAAATCAGCGAGCTGGAAGGTGCCGGCGTGGAAGTGCGCTCGCGCCTGAAGATCTCCCCGGCCGCGCCGTTGATCATGCCGTACCACATCGCCCTGGATCAGGCCCGCGAGAAGGCCGCCGGCGGCAAGGCCATCGGCACCACCGGCCGCGGTATCGGCCCGGCGTATGAAGACAAGGTCGCCCGCCGCGGTATCCGCATCGCCGACCTGCATTACCCGCCGCAGCTGGAAGAGCTGCTGCGCACCGCGCTGGATTACCACAACTTCGTGCTGACCAAGTACCTGGGCGTGGAAGCGGTGGATTTCCAGAAGACCTTCGACGAGGCGTTGGCCTTCGGCGAGTACGTGCAGCCGATGAAGTCGGATGTGGCCGGCATCCTGCACGACCTGCGCAAGCAGGGTAAGCGCGTGCTGTTCGAAGGCGCACAGGGCGCGTTGCTGGATATTGACCACGGCACCTACCCGTACGTCACCAGCTCCAACACCACCGTGGGCGGCGCACTGGCCGGCACCGGCGTGGGCGCTGACGCCATCGACTACGTGCTCGGCATCGCCAAGGCCTACGCCACGCGCGTGGGCGGCGGCCCGTTCCCCACCGAGCTGGACGACGAAGTAGGCCAGGGCATCCGCGACCGCGGTGCCGAATACGGCGCCTCCACCGGCCGCCCGCGCCGCTGCGGCTGGATGGACATCGTTGCGCTCAAGCGTGCGGTGGCCATCAACGGCATCTCTGGCCTGTGCATCACCAAGCTCGACGTGCTCGACGGCATGGAAAAGCTCAAGGTCTGCATCGCCTACGAATACCGCGGCAAGCGCACCGAATACGCCCCGCTGGACGCGCAGGGCTGGGAAGAGTGCACCCCGGTGTACCTGGAGTTCCCGGGCTGGACCGAGAACACCCACGGCATCACCGAGTGGGACAAGCTGCCAGTCGCTGCGCGCGCCTACCTGCGCGCGCTGGAAGAACTGGCCGGCTGCCCGATCTCGATCGTCTCCACCGGCCCGGATCGTGACCACACGATGGTGCTGCAGGATCCGTTTGCCTGATCCCACGCACATGCGTGGAGTAACGAAAAGCCCTGCGTAAGCGGGGCTTTTCTCTGTGTCATGCTGGGCACCGCCGCCATCGTTTGAACTGGGGCGTATCTGCGGTACCCGATGTCGACACCATGACAAGGAAGGTGGCTGATGTTCGCAGCGTTGCTTAATCAACTCTTTCATCGCAAGCCGCATCCGGATGCGTTCGCCAAACGATTTCAGCAAGCGTTGCGCGTACAGGGGTATCGCGGCGAAGTGATCTACACCGACAGGATCAACATACGTGCCCAAATGGAGAATATCGCCGCATGAGCAGCCATCCGCAGACCATCCAGATCTTTCTGCCTTCCGGGGATCCACAGGGTGTGCGTGTTGCCGAGATCACGACGCGCATTGTGCGGATGATCGAGGTACCACGTAGCCTCATGGCTGACTTTTTGGCGATGCCGGAGTCTGAGCAGGTGGGTGTGTATTTTCTGTTTGGCGAGGACGAGGCCAATGGTCGCGACCAGGCCTATATCGGACAGAGCGGCCTGCTTCGGCAGCGTTTGTCGGAACACAACGCCAAGAAGGACTTCTGGAACCGTGCGGTGGTGGCAGTTTCACTGACCCAGAGCCTGACAAATACACACGCGATCTATCTTGAGTGGTGCTCCATCCAGCAAGCCCAAGAGGCCGGGCGCTACCAATTGCACAACGGGACCGGCGGTGGGAGGCCGCATACGCCGGCGCCAATGGAAGCGGATTGCCGCGAAATCCACCAGACGTTGCGGGTGCTGTTGGCAACATTGGGTTACCCGATTTTCGAGCCGTTGCGAAAGCTGCAACCAACTGCCGCCGCTCAGAAGCTGCGTTATTACTGTCGCGGCCCGGAGACCGAAGGCCTGGGCGAGTACACAACCGAGGGAATGGTGGTCTTGAAGGGCTCTACCGGCCGTCTGGAGACTGTTGCCTCGGTTCCCGATCGCATGCTCGCTACGCGTCAGGAGCTGCTGCAGCAGGGAGTGCTGTCCATTCAAGGAGCGCAGATCCGATTCGAAAGCGACTATTTGTTTCGTTCTCCCAGTGCTGCATCCGGATTGCTGCTGGGGCGTTCGTCCAACGGCTGGGATGACTGGAAGGATGCGACCGGCCGTTCCTTGGACGTGATTGAACGACAGACGGTGCAGAACGGTGTGGGCACCTTGACCGAATTACGTCTTGACGGCTTTGCTGACTAGCGCGTAGAGCCTTGTGTGCGTCTTGGGTAAACTCCCCGCATGATCCGAGTTGCCGTCCAACCTGAATTGCTTCGCTGGGCGCGCGAACGCGCGGGATTGGATGCGGTGGAGCTGGAAGGGCGTTTTCCGAAGCTACCGGAATGGGAGGCCGGCGATGTGCAGCCAACATTGCGCCAGCTTGAAAGCTACGCACGCGCAACGCATGCCCCGGTTGGATATTTCTTCCTGCCAAGGCCGCCTGAGGAGCCCCTGCCAATTCCCGACTTCCGGACCATCGGGGATCGTGCCATTGCGCGGCCCAGCGCTGATCTGCTGGACACGCTATATGCCTGCCAAGCCAGGCAGGCGTGGTATCGCGATGAAGCGCTGGTGACCGGCCAGCGCCCATTGCCATTTGTCGGTAGCTTGGATATTTCCATTTCTCCAGATCGGGCTGCCGAACAACTGCGACAAGTGCTGGGTTTCAGCGTGCAGGCGCGACGTGAGTGCCCGAGTTGGACGGAGGCATTGCGGCTGTTCGTCGTTCAAGCCGATGCGCTTGGTGTGTTGGTCATGATCAGCGGCGTGGTGGGCAGCAACAACACCCGCGCTTTGGATCCCGAGGAGTTCCGCGGATTTGCCTTGGCTGATGTGCTGGCGCCGCTGGTCTTCATCAACGGGGCCGACAGCAAGTCGGCGCAGATGTTCACGTTGGCTCATGAGCTGGCGCATCTTTGGCTGGGGCAGTCGGCGCTGAGCGACTCTGGCGTTGAGGCCGCAGGCCGTGCGCAGCCTGGCACTGGCATCGAAGATTGGTGCAATAAGGTCGCAGCTGAGCTGCTGGTGCCGTTGCCTATGTTCATCGCAGCATTGCGCGAGGATGAGGTGCTGGACGATGCGCTGCGAAGGCTAGCGCGTGAGTTCAAGGTCAGCACGCTGGTCGTGCTGCGTCGGATGCTGGATGCAGGCCGCCTCGGGCGCGATGCTTTCTGGCAGGCATTCCGTGCCGAGCAGGCGAGGTTGGCCGCTATCCAGGCTGCAAACAGTGGTGGTGGCGATTTTTATCGCACGACGACTGCACGTGTGGGGAAGCGGTTTGCCCGTTCGCTGGTGGCGAGTACGCTCGAAGGGCGCACCCTGTATCGCGATGCCTTCCAGATGCTGGGAATTGCCAAGACCGGAACATTCAACGAGCTTGGTCGCTCGCTTGGACTGCCAACCTGATGGCCTATCTGCTGGATGCAAATGTGTTCATCCAAGCCAAGAACCTGCAATACGGGTTTGATTTCTGCCCAGCGTTCTGGGACTGGCTGATAATGAAACATGTGGCTGGAAGTGTTTTTAGCATCCGCCAAGTTGGGGAAGAACTAGAGGCGGGTGAGGATGATCTGGCCGTATGGGCACAGGCACGTGGGGATGCTTTCTTCCTCCCGCCAGACACTGCGGTGCTGGCCGCCGCTGCACAAGTCAGCGCATGGGTCGCTGGCCAGCACTATGAACCTGTGGCGGTCAATACATTTCTGCAGGTTGCCGACTACTGGCTGGTGGCATTCGCGTTGGCTGCAAGCCACACCGTGGTGACACATGAAGTGCCAGCCAATTCGACAAGGAAGATCAAGATTCCCAATGTCTGTGTAGGACTTGGTGTGCGCTTTATCTCGCCTTATCAAATGCTGCGGCAAGAACGTGCGCGATTTGTGTTGGGGCCTCCGGCTATGCCGGTGACGCCTGCGCCGTTGATCTAAAAACCGCAAAGACAGAGCACATCCGCAAGAACTTCAAGGAACGCGGGACGTTCTACGGTGTAGGGTGGAGATTCTGAGGCTGCGCGAGCCGATGGAGCTGGCGCGGTTCAAGCTGGTGCTGGCGATCAGTCCAGAGCCCGTGACCAGATATGCAGCCAACCGTTTTGCGTGTGGTGCGGCAGGTGCGGCGTTAGCCCAATAATCCCAAGGACGAGGCGGTGTCGTGCCGCCGATTATTCTTGGCTCGCTCCTCGTTGTATTCGCGTCGCTTCCCTGGTGTAGGGAATTGGACCCCAACTGGGTTGCTACTCAAAATTGGGTGGGCGTCGTACGCTCAAAGAGACGGAGCGACATCAGCATGCGCCTGCTGCAAATCGCGCTTGGTGTTCGATGAGCAACATGTAGATAAGAGCGGTTTTTTCATTAGAAATGAACCTGTCCGCGCTTCCGACTTGACCTCGCAGTACCAGGCAGTGAAAGTTATAGCCCACCTTTTTCTTCGCTCAGGAATGTCGTGTGAAGAACTTAAAGCAGTGCTTACTGGTGACGGCAATCATGTCCACGATGACGCTGGGGTGTGCTCAGCTCTCGATGGAAGACGCGGCAGCACGGACAGTGCATGCTGTGAGTGAATCTGCATCCTTTCCACAGGCGCCACCGGCTACGCCCTTACCTTGGGTACCCTTTAAGCTGGAGCGGCAGATGGGTGCCGTCTGCGTGGACCGAGAGCAGTCGCAGGGGACCTCGCCGGCGCCGCTGCTGAGGGACGCGTTTTGTCGAGGCCCGGCGCCGGCGCATCACGCAGGTGGCTCAGCAAGCCAACACCGAACCGACTGCGCAATACGATCATCATGCAGGCAACACGGGGCGGCGCCCGCGTGCAGAGGGTGGGGTAGAGAACAGGATATTTGCTCCGTCACCAGGCTACGAGAGCATCACCAGACCAAGAAAAATCGAAGGTGAGGATGTCAATGCCGATGGCATCAGGGACCTCGGCCGCCTGAGCGAGGGCACGATCGAGATGCGGATGGGGCAGCACCCCAATCCGAGCCGGCCAGGAACGCAGGACAATGCATTACGCCCAAGCCAGGCAGCAGTGGACGCAGGGCGGGGTGGGGTAAAGCGGGATAGCAATGCGGATGGGTGGTTTGATCAAGCCGATCTTAACGGCGCGCAGGATCTCAATGACACCTTCAAGATTCATCGCGGTTCTAGCGGTAGTACCGATTCGGCAGGCTGCCAGACGATTCATCCAGCGGAATACGATGGCTTCATTGCTGCAGTTCAAGGCAACCCGGCGCAGACGCGCTGGCAATACGTGCTGACCAGCACGACCCCTGGCCCAGTGCGAGAGCAGCAGCTAGATCAAGGACATCAACAGGAAGGTGCGCGGCCGGGCCACCAGCAGCGTGGCAATCAGCCGGCTCACCCTCAGCGGCAGGAAGGTGAACCGGCAGAACCGGTGCATGGCAGGCAGCGACAGGCAGACCTGGAACCCACGCAGCAGGCGCCTCATCCCTTGCACGCACAGGCGACGGCCTTGGTTGGCCAGTTGGACACCAGCATGGGAAGGAGCAGCGATGTGCATAGCGAGCGGATGAGCGCGAGCCTGGCGCATTTGGCGAAGGAGCATGGGCTAGAGCGGATCGATCACGTATCGCTAAGCAACCAGATACCGGGTGCAGCGGCAGGCGCCACCGTATTGTCGTACAGGGTGAGCCCAGCAACCCGGCCCATCTGCGAGCCAGCATGCCGACTGATGTGGCGGTCAGTACGCCGGTGGAGCAATCGCTGGCGAAGCTGCAAGAGCTTGACGCGCGCACGTTGGCGCAGACGCAGAGCCAGGCGCAGGAGAGATCGATAGCGCAAGAAGAGGCTGTCAAGCCGCGAAGCATCTGACGAAGACGGATTCGCCAACGTGCAGTACACCATGATGATTCTTCTGAGGGAAACGAGTGACCAAGCCTGCTTGCAAAGGAACATCTTTAGCTGGATATTCCATATTCCGGAATGTGGAACAAAGCTGATCTAACGTGGAACTCAAACCGCAGGATCTAGTCGTGCTGTACAAGCAGGTTGCCCAACCGGGCCAGGCCTGGACCTATGCCTCCCTTGGAGAAGCGCTGGGCATGAGCGCCTCTCAGGTGCATCGCAGCGTCAAGCGCGCGGTGGCATCCGGCTTGGCGCTGGAAAAAAGTCGCGGCGAGTGGGAGACGGTGCGCACGGCGCTGCACGAGTTTGCAGTCCACGGCGTGCGTTACGCCTTTCCTGCCGTCATCGGGCCGCTAAGGCGTGGCATTCCTACGGCCTTCGGCGTGCCCCCACTGTCCATTGCCATTTCCAGCTCCCCAGGGGATGTACCGGTGTGGCCAAGTGCGCAGGGCACGGCCAAAGGCCCCAGCTTGTCGCCGTTGTCGGCCGGTGTGCCCAACGCCGCGCTGGCCGACCCTGCCTTGCACCAACTGCTGGCGCTGCAGGACGCCCTGCGCAGCGGGCGTGCCCGCGAGCGCACGCTGGCAGCGCGCTATCTCAAGCAGTTACTGGGGCTTAGCGATGCGATCTAATGATCCTAATTTGCCGCATCTGCTTGTGATTGCGGATGCACTAGGCGAGCTTTGCGAACACATAGTCTTCCTTGGCGGCGCAGTCGTTGGCCTGCTGGTGTCGGATCCATTGGCGGAAAGCGTCCGCGCCACCTATGACGTCGATGCGGTGGTCAATCTTGATTGGTCCCGGTTCCGCGGTATCGAGGCGCGTGTGGAGTCGCAGGGCTTTGCGCGCGAGATGCAGAGCGGTGTCGTCTGCCGCTGGGTACACGAAGCGTCGGGCGTCCTCTTCGACCTGATGCCGGTGGATGCCGGCGTGCTTGGCTTCTCCAACCGCTGGTACGCCCATGCTGTAGAGACGGCCCAAGTGGTTGCCTTGAGCGATCGCCTGTCCATCCGCTTGGTGACAGCGACAGCATTCGTGGCGACCAAGCTCGAAGCCTTCGTTACTCGAGGCAACAGCGACTTCCTTTCCAGTCACGACCTGGAGGACGTACTCAATGTCGTCGATGGCCGGGCCGAGCTGGTGGAAGAGCTTGCCGTGGAGCATGTAGACCTTCGGCATTGGGTTGCCGACGTGTTCGTGGGGCTGGTGGATAACCCGGCGTTTGTGAACGCGTTGCCGGGATTGGTTGCCGAACCGGAGCGCGCAGGCGTCGTGCTTCAGCGCCTACGCACCATTGCATCAGCGTAGCTGCGACATCGTGGGTTTTAAGTCTGCAAAGAAAACCTTGAAGCACCGGCGCTCGCTTGCGATGATGCATCGCAATTGCAACGCACTGGGTCCACCATGAAATCCGCATCTCTTCCCTCGCTCCGGGTAGACCCGGCGCTGCGCGAAGCGGCCGAAGCCGTGTTGCAGGAGGGTGAGACGCTTTCCAGCTTTGTCGAGCAGTCTGTGCGCGCCCAGGTGCAGCAGCGGCAGCAGCAGGAAGCCTTCATTGCGCGCGGGCTGGCCTCGCGTGATAGCGCCAAGGCATCCAACCAGTACATCGACGCCAAGGATGTGCTGGCTGGGCTGCAGTCCCAACTGGACAAGGCGCGCAAGGGCTAAGCCAGCGTGGGATTTTCTGTCCGCTTCACTCAGCAAGCGCGCGACGATCTCGCGCGCCTTTACGACTGGCTGCTACAGCGTGCCGAAGGCGACTTCACCGTGGCCGAGCGTGCGCTGCAGGCCATCCGCGACGGCGTCACCGTGCTTGAAGTGGCGCCGCTGAGCTGTCGCAAGGCACGTTCTAATAATCCATTCTTGCGTGAAATAGTGATAGGTCACGTTAGCAGCGGCTACGTGCTGCTCTTTGAATTACAAGATAAACAGATCGTGATCGTCCTGGCTGTCAGGCAGCAGCGCGAATATGACTATTACTGAAAATCGAGCCAGCCTGGTATCAGGCCTGCACGCTTAAATATTGGGGTTAAAATGAGTGAGTTGAATGAATTGCTGGGGAAGTTTCGTGCTGCTTCGGTAAGCGAGCGCGAGAAAGGGACATATTTCGAGGAACTTATCCTCGCTTACCTGCGCAACGAGGCAACCTATCGCGACCTCTACAGTCGCGTCTACAGCTGGGCCGAGTGGGCGCCTGTCCATGGCTTCAATGCTAAAGACGACGGAATTGACTTAGTCGCGGAGGTGGACGGTACCGGCGAAGTCCACGCCATCCAGTGCAAGTTCTACGATCCGGATTACAAGCTGCAGAAGAAAGATATCGACAGCTTCTTCACTGCCTCCGGGCGCAAGCCGTTCGTTCACCGTGTCATCGTCAGCACGACCAACCATTGGTCCGAACATGCCGAGAATGCGCTGGTCGACCAGCAGCCCCCGGTTAGCAAGATCGACCTTCATGACCTGGAGGCGAGTCAGATTGATTGGGCGAAATACCAGTCCAAGACAGTGCCTGCCCTGAAGAAGAAAAAGACGCTGAGGGCGCACCAGGAATCTGCATTGCTTGCAGTGACAGCCGGCCTTAAGGAGCCTCTGAACAAAGCACAGCAGATGCGCGACACTATTGCCACAGAGTGAGGAATCATCCATGCAACTGACGTTCGGTGACGCTGAGGGCCTGGGTAAACGCAAGCAGACCCGGCGCGAGATCTTTCTGGCCGAGATGGAGCAGGTGGTTCCGTGGCAGCAACTGCTCGGGCTGATCGCACCGCACTATCCGGTGTCGGGGCGGCCAGGTCGGCAGCCG
>NZ_JBEOLS010000066.1:0-25936 GCF_040279205.1 Xanthomonas hortorum | reverse complement strand
GGTGCGGTGCCCTCACCGATTGCGGGACCGTGTGGCGGCATGGATGCCGCCACCGAGCCTACATGGACGTACTTGCGGCGTGTCCCGCGAGCGGTGAGGGCATCGCGCCCTCGACCGATTAGGCTTATGACTCGATTCTGGTGCGGTGAGGCCACAGCGCCCTCGATCCACTAAGCTTTGGACCTAAAGCTTCTGACTCCATCCAACAAGAGAAAGCCAACAAAACCATGCGCTCACCGCCAGGCGACCGCTCTTTGCGTTTTGTTGGCTGATCTGAAACTGATTTGTGCAAGCCCGCAGTCTGGTGCCCACTCCGTGCCCTGGTATTCAGTGCAGCGGGCGCTTCTCGCATAGTTGGCGGTAGAGCTTTTCGAACAGACGCGTGGTCGATGCCGCGTCTTCGCGTACCGCTCGGCACTGCGCCGCCCAGGCCAGACGCAAGCGCAGTTCGTCGTCGGCCACCACTTGACGGACGGCCTCTGCCAGCCCGGCCCAATCGCCCGGCGGCACTGCCAGTGCGCAGACCGGTGCCCACTCGACCAGATGCCCGACGGCCGTCCCCACTGTCGGAACACCTGCCACCGCAGCCTCCAGCAGCACCAACGGCCCCGCCTCGTGCAAGGAGGACAGCACCAGCAGATCAGCCGATTGCATGATCGGGCGCAACTCGCGCTGGGTCTTGAAACCCAAGAAACGCACCTGCTCGCTCAGGCCCAGCTGCTGCACCAGGCGATGCATGGCACCATCTAAGGTATCGACGCCGACCATGTCGAGGGTAAAGGCGACATCGGCGCGCTTGAGCGCCGCCATCGCCTGCAACAACGTGGCCTGGTCCTTGACCGGGTTGAGGCTGGCCACGTGCAGCAAACGTGCAATTGCGCCAGTGCGCGCGCGTGGTGCGGCCGCTGGCCAGGCACGCAGATCCACGCCCAAGGGCACCCGCTGCGCGCGGACACCCAGTGCTTGCAGAGAATCGACGATGGGCGCGCTGGCGGCAGTGACGCGATCGGCCAGGCGCAGGATCACCGCTTCGCGCAACCTCCCGCGCCACTTACGTCGACCGCCGTAGCCGATGGCATGCAGTGCGACCAGCTCGCCACCGGCGATATGCACCATGCTTGGGCGACGCAGCAGTTTTGCCGCCGCAACGGCGATCAAACTGCAGTAGCCGGAAAAGATCGCCTGGATGACATCGAACGGTGCGCGCCGATGTTCGTCACGAATAGCGGCGATCGCGCGTAGACGGGTACGCTGCGCGCCGATGTTGTGCACGGTGGCGCCGCGCAATGTCCAGGTGCCCGGCATCGGTTCCTGATGCAGCACGAAGACATGCACCTGATGATGGCGCGCCAGCCATTCGATCAGGGTCAGGAACACCGGAATCACGCGGACTTCGCCGCTGCGGTCCACACCGCCCGGTACCACCAAGGCCAGTTTCATGCTGTGCGTCCCGGTGCGGCGGCCAGTAATTGGGTGTAGGCGTTCGCCCAGCGCTGCCCCACGGCGGCGAAGGAGAGCCGTGCATCGAAATGCGCACGGATCTGTGTGCGATTGGGTCGCTGCCTGGAGACACGCAATAGCAGTTCCGCCAAGGCCGAGGCATCGCCCACGGGATACAACTCGCCCACCGCACCGGCATCGCTGAGCGCGCGGAAAGCAGGGATATCGGTCAATAGCGGCAAGCTGCCGCAGGCATACGCTTCCACTGCGGCATAACCGCAACTTTCCGCATGGCTGGCCGAGACGAACAGGTCGCAGGCGCGCAACAGGGTCTCCACGCGTGCATGCGGCACCTTCCCCAGCAACTGCACGCAGCGCGCCAGCTGCGGATCGTCGCGCAGGCGCTGCTGTATCTGCTCCATCAACGGAGCCTGGTCGAACACGCACCATAGCCGCAGCCCGGGCAACACGCGTGCGGCCATGGCGATGGCATCGAGCACGCACAGCGGATCCTTGGCTGCGCTCAGATGGCCGACCCACAACACGCATGGGTCGCCATGCAGACGCGTGTGCTCGCGTGCCTGCAAGCGATCGCCCGGCAAGAAGCGGCTGCTCGATTCGGGAATCTCGAATAGCTGCGTGCTGGATCGAAACAAGCGCGCACGCAGAAATGGTTGTGCCAGTTCCAGCGAGGTGAACGCAATACCGGCAGCCGCCGCATAACGCGCACGCCACACAATCCGGCGCCACCAGCGTGGCGGGCGATTGGCATGGTCCTGCAACAGGATGGGACTCTGCGGCAACAGGCGCGCAAGCCGCCGCGCATCGCCGGCAAATTCCAGCCCGTGCACGTGAATTACGTCTGCGTCGATCTGGCGCAGCATCGCGGCGAGAACGTGCGCACGCTGCTTGCCACCACGCGCGGCCAGCTCGGCGAAGCGGTAGTCCACACCCCGGCGTGTGAGTCGAGTGTTCAGTGCCGAGGCCTGGATCACTGTCACCCGCACCCCTGCGCTGGCCACCGCCTCGGCGATGTCGGCCAGCGATGGCCATTGTGCGAAGACCTGTTCGACGCTCAGGCCGTCGGGCGTTGGCAGCAGATTGAGTTGCGCCACATGCAGGGTCATGGCGCAGACATCGACTGGATTGCACGTTCTGCAACGCCAATGACGCGCTCTTGCGCGCAACGCAAGCGGCTCGGGTCGTAGCGCTTGCAGGCCGTGCATGCGCTGCCATCGGGAATCGCCATGAACACCACAACACTCACGCGATGCGCCGCAGACGCATCACCAAGGCAACCGGCACCTGCAACGCCGCCTGGTCGAAACGTGCACCGGGCGGAATATCGGCCGGGTCCAGCATCGGTTCGGCCACCGCTTCGATCGCCAGGCCCAGCGATGCGCATGCCGTATGCCAATGACTGTAGAGATGTTGCGTATGCTGCACTGCGTACTGCCGGCCGGCGGCCTTGAAATCGCGTCGCCAGCCCAGTGCATGGCCAATCGGATGCACATCGCTGCACAGCACGATCCCGCCCACGCGGGTGACGCGATGCAGTTCTTCCAGCGCAGGCCACAGCTGCTGCAGATGCCCGACCACCAGACCGCAGACGCTGAGGTCGGCAATTGCGTCGGGCAACGGCAATTTATCGAGACTGCCTTGTTGCAGACTCACGCGTGCCGCTGGCCAGTCGCAGGCGAGCTCGCTGGCGGCGCGCTGCAGCATCTGCGGCGACAGATCCACACCGGTGACATGCAGCGCGCCACGCTGTAATGCATGCAGCATGTAGCGACCACTGCCGCAGCCGGCATCCAGCACATGTTGGCCCTGCAGGGCGCCGGGCATCAGCGCGAGCATGGCGCGTTCTTCGGCCAGCATCACCGGGTTATGCGCATGCGGCGGATACGCCTGCGCCCACAACGCATACGCCGCTGCCGGCTCAAGTGTCGGCGCAGCGCTCATGACACAGCACCGTTGGCTGCCATCGCGATGGATGGCTTGTGCGCTGCGTGCGGCACACGCTGCAGGCCGGGTTCGAGTGCCAGCACTGCCGGGTCGGCCAGCCTGGCATCGAGCAGTTTGGGGCGACCGTCCAGCAACACCGGCACGGTCTGGATGCCGGCCGCCTCGAACCAGTCGGCGAAATCCGGGTCGGCGATGCGCGGGGCGCCATCGCGTATCACTGCGCGCAGTTCACTCCGTTGGCAGCCGATGACGCTGGTGGCAGGATCGCCACCGCGATCGCGCACGATCAGCAGATCTGCGGCTGCGCCTGGCGCGATGCACCCGCGCGCTTGCATGCGCAGGATGCGCGCAGATTGATGGGTGACCATGCCGAGCAATAGATCCGGTACGAGCCCGCTGTCGGCGGCGATGCGCAGTTCTTCCAGCAGATCGCGCGCACCGCTGATGCGCGAATCGTTGCCCAATGCCAGCCGCCCGGCCATGCACAAGCGCCACGGATCGAGCGTGCGGCCCAGCAGCGCGAGATTGCTCGAAGGACACCACACCACCGCCGCGCCGCGTGCGATCACCCGGTCGATATCGCATTCGCCCATGCCCACGCCGTGGATCAGCACGCTGTTGGCCGCCAGGCAGCCGAGCCGATCGAGCTCGTCGAGTTCGGCACCCGCCACTGCGTCGGTGCCTTCTGCCAGGTGGATCATCCACGGATGTTCGGGCGAAGTGGCTGCAAAGCTGCCCTGTACCGGCGGGCCATAGCCGGTCCAGCCCAGCGCGTAGCTCCAACCGAACTCGCGCAGCAGGCCGACCGGAAAGTTCGCCTCGTCCAAGGTGGCGTGCCAAGGGTCGTGCTGCGCCACGCAGGTGACGCCGGCCAGCAGATTCTTCAAACCGCCGTGGCGCAAGCGCACCGCCTTGGGCACGCGCAACGCAGCCGCCACATCGGGATGCTGAAAATGCGCCTGAAACGCCTCGATCCATGCGTAGCTGTTGGCGAACGGTGCGCCTTGCGGCAGCGGCGGCACACAGTTGACCTGCAGATGATCGTGCGCGTTGATCAAGCCCGGCGCCAGCACGTGGCCCTGCAAATCCAGCCGCAGGCTGCCGGTGCCGAGCGTGCCGCCGAAGCGGCCTGCGCGCATCGTCACTGCCGCGCGCGAAGGACCGGCCAGGGTGATCGCGCGTGCGCCCTGCAGACAGACATCGGCCATGGACATCGGCGTCTCCACTCAGCGCTTGCGCATCACGATCAGGAAGTGGTCGCCCATGTCGCGCAGCAGCGGCAGCCCGCCCAAGCGGTCGTCGCACTGGCCCAGGCGCTCAGACAGACGCGGATGCCGTTCGCAAAAATCCACCAGATACGGCGGCGGCAGGAACAGGCTCAAGGCGCGATAGCTGTCCAGCACGAAGTGCTTGTTGAAGGCGCGGTAGAACTCCCGCGGCAGGTGGTACCAGGTCCAGATGGTGTGGCCGTTCATGCCTACCGCGGTGACCCCGCGCGCGGCACGCACCGCTGCGCGCTTGAAGCGCCCGCGCAGCGTGTAATGACCGATTTCCCACGGGCAAATGCGCCCGATCACCGAGAACACCAGGCAGCCATCGGCGCGCAGCAGACGTGCGCACTCGGCAGCCACTGCCGGCAGGTCGGGAGCGCAATTGAGCGGGCCGAAGTTGGAGTACATGCCATCGAAGGTGCCGTCCAGCTGATCGAGCTGCTGGATGCCGACGTGGGCGGCGGTCAACCGTGCTTCAAGACCTTGCGTGGCAGCGCGATGGCGGGTGCGTTCGACCATCGCCGGCGACCAGTCGGTGGCCAGCACGCTGTAACCGCGACGTGCGAACTCGCCGGCATCCAGACCGGTGCCGCAGCCCAGATCCACCAGCCGCGACCCCACCGGCAGCTCGGCCGCAACCGTGTCCCACAGCGTGGTGCGCATGCGCTGGATCAGCGCATTGTTGCCGCGCGGGCCATCGTAGTCGGGGGCCACGCTATCGAACGCACGTTGCGTCTCAAGCAAGCGCTCCGGGGCCACCGTGCCGCCACGCGCCGCATGCTCATTGACCACCGACATGCGCAGCCTCCCACACCAGACCAGTTGTTCTCACGACACTCTCCAGACGCGACACAGCCACCGCGGTATCGCTTGATTGACCCGTGAGTGCCACGTGCAGCGGCTTTGGTTGCAGCCTGATAAGCGATGTCCCACCTGCAACGCGTTGCCGTTTACATCAGGCGACGGAATACCCGGCCGCACCCCTGCGACGCCGCCAGGCATTGCGTAACACCGCCGCCAGCACGCCCAACCCGGCGCCAGCGAGCAAACCGGCCGCCCAGGCGGTGATCGCATTCGGAAACGCCTGGCGATCGGGCACATACAGCGGCCACGCCAACGAGGTCTGATACGTGTAGCGGGTGGTAAGGCGGGCGATGAGATCGTCGCGCTCGGCTTTCAACGCGCGGATGGTGGTGTTGCTGTCGGTCAGCAATACACCGGCAACCACCTGCGCCGGCGTGGCCGCAGCACCGCCCTGCCCGGCCTGCACTTGCTGTTGCAGTTGCGTCCGGTTGACGAGCGCCGCGCGCAGGTCTTCATTCAACCCTTGCAGGCGCGTGCGTGCGAGCTCAAGCGCCACCGCATTGGTCTGGCCGTGCAGCGTCTGCAGCTCGGTCACGGTGGCCATCGCAAGGCGGCGTGCCTGCGCGGACGATTCGGCACGAATGGTCACGCCGATCAGATTCGCGTACGGGTCCGGATCGGGCTTGAGACTGCCGCGATACAACTGCGCAGCGCGGCTGTTGAGAGGCAGGCCAGCCTTGCGCAGCACCGCATCCTGAAACAGCCGTGTCTTCATACGATCGATCACGCGTTGGAACGGCTCGACCTTGGGGTCGCGCCCGGCCGGTGTAGGGCCGATTTCGCCGACCTGGATCCATGCGGTGGCCTCCCACTGCGGTTTGGCCAACCGGGTGAAGGCGAACGTCAGGCCAAGCACCACCACCAGCGCGGCCAGTGCCCAGCGCCATTCGCGGCGCAGGATGCGCCACAGGTCGATCAGATAGATATCGTCGTGTTGATTCATGGTGCACCGGCTCTGGAACGTGGTGAAAAAACGAAATTGCCGCGCACTACGCAGCAGCGCTAGATGCCGCATTGCGGCTGGGCAGCAACACGGTGCAGGCATGAAATACCAGGCACAGCGCGATGAAGCCGAAGTTGGTCCAGGTGAATGCCTGCGGCGCGAACGGCGACATCAGGCAGGCATAGGCGAGGCGCAGGAAGATCAGCATATGAAAGATCGACAGCGAGCTGCCGAGCAGGCGCACGCTCCACACCAGGCCCGCATATAACGCCAGCAGTGCAATCACGGCGCCCGGCGCGCCCCAGGCCATCAGGAACGGGAAGAATTCCGTGCCCACATTGATATTGGGCGCATCCAGCGGAATGCTGGTGCCGGCGGTGGCGATCGAACCACTGAACGGCACCAGTTGATTGACCAGAAAACTGGCGTTGACGTAGCCCTTGGCCAGGATCGCGCCGAAGTTGTACGGCCCGGCGCTGATGTACAGCAGCAGCCACTGCACGCCCTGCGGCATCGCGCGATACAACGCACTGAACGGCAAGGCGACCGTGGCCAACGAGCCGGAACGCAGTGCGCCCAGGATCGAAAACACCCCGCCCCCAGCCAGCACGAGCAGGCCAATGGTCTTCCACGGCAGGCGGCGCGCAGGATCGCGGCGCAACAGCATCACCAGCACGAACGAAAACAGTCCGGCAAAGATGCGGTTGCGGTCGATCACCACGATCGGGAATACGAACCCCAGCATCACCATCGCCGCACGCAGCCCGCGGTGGCGCACGCACAGCAGCGCGATCGGCGGCAGGATCCAGCACATGTTGGAGATGTGCCGCACATGCGATCGCAAGGGGCTCAAGGTGGCGTACGAGGACGGATCGCTGAACAACGGAATCGGAAACAACGCCACATCCACGATGCAGAACACCGTCACCACTGCCGCCAGCGTCATCACCACGAAGGCATCGCGCGTGCCGGCGTAGCGATAGTTGCGAAAGCGCTCCACGGCAGGCAGCTGCGTGCGTAGCAACGCATCCAGCACAAACGTTGCAGCGGCAGCGACCGCCAGCAGCGCGATGCCGTCCAGATAGTCGCCGGGCAGCGTGTAGGTCAGCAACGTCAGCGCGCAGCTGAGCAGCATCGGCAGTGCCAGATACGTCGCAGGCCGGCGCAACAACGTGTTCATGCCGGCTCCACCGCGTTACGCGCATGCCTGGGCCGCCACCTGGCCGGCACCGACAACCAGGCATAGGCGAGCAGATGCCCGATCACCCTGTGCGGCCGGCGCTGCAGAAATGCCACCTTGGCCGCGATGTAACGCGATTGGGCCCGCAGCAAGGTGCGCTCGGGCTCATCGAACAACTCCGCACAACGCAACGCCACCTGACGCGACTCGCTCAAGTTGGCAATCCGCGCACGCACGTTCGAGGTCTTGCTGAGGTTGTTGCCATGCAAACGGTACGCACAGACCGGCACGTCGACGAAACCAAGCGCGTTGCGTGCGGCCAGGCGCAGGAAAAAATCCCAGTCCTCGATCCGCAGCGATTCGTCCCACCCGGTGCGCGCATCGAAGGCAGTGCGACGCAGCAACGCCACCGCACCACTGACCGCCCACTGCTGGATCACCGCGCGGCGGATGCCCTGCTCTGAGCGGTACATACCGGTATCCACCCGATGCAGGTCGCGCATGGCGCTGCCGTGCAGAAGTCTTCCATGCTGATCGACCACGCAGGCGTCGCCGATCACCGCCAGTTTTTGCGGATGCGCACGCAAGTAACGCACCTGCGCATCCAACCCGCCGGCCAACAGATAATCGTCGCTTGCGCCCAGACGCAGGTAGTCGCCACGCGCACGCAAGGCCAGCTCGTTGAGCGTGGCCGCCACACCGCGATTATCGCGTTGCACGAACTGCACCGGCAGCCGATGACCATGGGTGGCAATCCACTGCGCGATCTTTTCGCCCGTGGCGTCGCTGGAGCCGTCGTCGATGATGACGATCTCCTTGCACGGGTACGGGTCTTCCAACACGCTATCCAGGCACCGTTGCACGAAGCGCGCGTGGTTATAGGCCGGAATCAGCACCGACACCAGCGGCCAGCTCGCTCGCCCGCTCGGTTGGGTTTGATCGCTCATGCGGTCTGCACCAGATAGCGACGCACCACCACGATATTGAACAGCAGATACACCACGTAGTTGGCGACAAAGGCATACATCGCCCCGATCAGCCCGAACTGCGCCGTGAACAGATACACCAGCGCCAGATAGCTGGCGGCGAACACGCATTCGGAAATCACGAACAGCCGCGTCATCGCCTTGGCCAGCATCACGTACGACAGCACGAACGCGGCGATCTTGATCACATCGCCCAGCAACTGCGGTCCATACAGCGGTGCTGCAGCAGCGAATCGCGCATCGAACAGCAGCCAGGTGACCCAATCGCGGAGCATGTACACACCTAGCGCCATCGCGATCACCGCCGGCATCACATAGCAATATGCTGCGCGCAGCTCGCGCCCGAGCGCCGCACGATCGTGCAGGGAGGCCAGCTTGGGCAGGTAGTACACGTTGATGGCGGTGGTGAAGAACAGCAGATATGCATCCGACACCCGGCTGACGGCCTGCCAATAACCCACCTGCTGCCATCCGAACTGCAACGCCAGATGATCGCGCACCACAATGGCCACCAACTGCGGCACCAGCGTGGCGGTCAGCGTCATCGCCGAGAACGCGGCCAGCTTGCGCGTCATCGGCGCTTCGAAACGCAGGCGCAACATCTCGCGTTGGAAATACGGGCTGCGTCGCAGTGCCGGCACGCCGGCCAACAACCACAGCACCTGGCCCAGTACCAGTGCCAGCAACGCGCCCTGCAGCTGCGCCAGGCTGGACAGCCACGCCACCAGCGCAACGCTCAACACCGCGCCGCTCACCTGCACAAATGCCAGACGGCGAACATCCATGAAACCGTTGATCACCGCCAGGATGTAATTGACCAGGGCAATGCCCAGCTGCGCGATCGCCAGCACGCAGATCAGTGGCCGATACGCTGCATCGCCCAACAGGCGCTCGGCGATAACACCACTGAACAACACCGCCAACACCGCCATGACGCAAGCCGCGCAGAAGGCGTACCAGAGCGCCGCGCTGAGCAAGCGTGCCAGTGCCGGTGCGTCGTTGCGATACTCGGCCACGTACTTGACGATGCCGGCGCTGATACCGCCGCCCGCCAACACCGCCAGCACCGACATCAGATTGAGAAACTGGCCCAAGCGGCCGACACCTTGCGGGCCGGCGTACACCGCCACCAACTTCACCACCACCAGCGCAGCCAGCAGCTTGGCCAGCGTCGCAACGCCGGTGTACGCGCTGCTGCGCATCAGATTCATGCAGGGCTGCCGAACGCTTGGCATGCGGCAATCACACGTTCCACCGACGCGTCATCCAGTGCCGGGCCCATCGGCAGACTCAGCACTTCACGGTGCAGACCCTCGCTCACCGGCAGGCAGGCATCGCCCAGCGTGGTGTAAGCAGGCTGCCGATGCGGCGGCACCGGGTAATGGATCTGGGTGTGGATACCCAGCCGCAGCAAATGCGCCTGCAAGGCATCGCGCTGCGGGCTGCGCACCACGAACAGATGCCAGACATGCTGTTCCTCGGCGACCACCGTAGGCAACGTGATCAACGGGTTATCGATGCCTTGCAGATAACGCTGCGCCACCGCGCGCCGACGCGCGATCTCATCCTCCAGATACCCCAGTTTGACCCGCAAGAACGCCGCCTGCATTTCATCCAGCCGCGAATTCACGCCCTGGCAGGTGTGGTGATATTTCACCTCCGAGCCATAATTGCGCAGCGCGCGAATGCGCTCGGCCAGGCGCAGATCCGAGGTCACCACCGCACCACCATCGCCGAGTGCGCCCAGGTTCTTGGTCGGAAAAAAACTGAACGCCGCCGCATCGCCGAAGGCACCGGCACGCCGCCCGCCCGCGCGCGCGCCATGCGCTTGCGCGGCATCTTCGATCAGCAGCAGCCCGTAGCGATGGGCAAGCGTTTGCAATGCGGCCATGTCGGCCAGCTGCCCATACAGATGCACCGCCATGATGGCGCGCGTGCGTGGGCCGATGGCCTTTTCCACGCTGGCCGGGTCCATGTTGAAAGTCAGCGGATCCGGCTCCACAGGCACCAGCACCAACTGGTTCTGGCTGATCGCCAGAAAGCTCGCGATGAAGGTGTTGGCAGGCACGATGATCTCGTCGCCCTCGCGCAACACCCCCAGCTCACGATAACCACGCAGGATCAGCGACAACGCATCCAGCCCGTTGCCCACGCCCACCGCATGCGCGGCGCCGCAGTAGCTGGCGAATTCTTCTTCGAACGCGGCCAGTTCCTGCCCGAGCACATACCAGCCGGCATCGATCACCCGCGCGGCAGCCACTTTCAATTCATCCGCGTAGCGCGCATTGACTGCACGCAAATCCAGAAACGGCACATCCATTACAACGTCCACCGATAGAAATCCTGCACCACGGCACGCGCGCCGAAGCGTTCCTTTTGTTCGACCAAGCCATCGTTGAGCACCTGCCCGCCCTGCTCGGTGGAGATACCGAAGCTGAAGTAATGGCGCTGCGCATACACCTCAGTGATCAGCTCGGCCAGCAGCAGGCTCAGCGCATCCAGCTGGCGGCCGCGTTCGGACACCGCCAGATACTGGGTGTGCACGCTGCGACCGAAATCCAAAATCAGTGCGGCGGCCACCAGCTGCCCATCAGCGCGCGCTTCGTGCAGCACGATCTGCTGCGGAAACCGGCTGTGCAGCAGCTGCAATTCGTCCAGCCGATGGGTCGGTGCCACACCGTGCCGCTGCAACACCTGGGTCAGCAAGGCATGAAACGCCTCCAGCTGGGTGCTGGTCTGGATCTGCACACCGGCCTTGCGCGCCTTGACCAGCGAACGCCGACGCTCGGCACTGAATGCGAACGGCTCGCGCAGCGCGATCACCGATGACAGGTCGCGCCGGAACAGCTGCGCGCCCAACCGATGCAAGGCATACAGATCTTCCTCGGCCGGATACGCATGAAACACATGCGGCACCGGCTTGTACACGATCTGGCGCACGGCGCGCGCGCGGTAGTGCGCGGCAATCTGCTCGAACACCTGCAATGTAGCGCCCGCACGCAACGCCATCGACGACAGCAAGCCCGCATAGGTCAACCCGGCGTGGCTGCTGACGCAATCGCCGTGCACGCTTGCCGGAAACACCGCCACCACCTCGCCGCCACGTTCGACCAGCAACGACGCATCCACGAAGCGGTCGGCGTGATAATCCATATAGCCACGCCGATGCAACAGGTTGCCGTTGCGCGAGGACGCCACCAACGCGTCCCACGCAGGCGCATCGCTGGCGGCATATGGCCTAACCGAAAACATGGCGCCCCTGCAGGTCCACCGGCAACGCGGCCTCGGCCAGACCGAAGCCGGCCTGCCCCATTGCGTTGCCGTTGTAGAACATCAGCACACGATCGTGCTGCTGGATCAACGCCGGGTAGCACAAGGTCTGCGCATCCCACCCATGGTCGGAGAGCTGCAGCCCCAGATGACTGTCGTCGCGCTCCCAGTGCACGCCATCGCCGCTGAAGGCGATGCCCGGGAAGTAGCCGCCGTGCGTATCGCCGCAGGTGAAATACATCAGATAGCGATCGCCCAGGCGATACACGCGCGGGCGGCCGATGCGGTATTCGTCGTCGCGCGGACGCAGGCACACCACGTCGTCGCTGGGGATGTGGCGCAGATCGTCGGTCTCTGCGTAACGGATGTGGTAACGCGGATACGGCTGGCCGCCGATGGTTTCCCAATCGTCGCCCACCGCATACCACAATCGCCAACGGCCATCTTCATAGCGGGCCGAATGCACCGCAGCAATCGTGCTGCGACCAGGGGCGCGATCCAGCAGTGGCGTGTCTTGTCGGCGCTGAAAGCTCTCTCCACCATCGCGGGAGACCGCAAGCCCGGTAAAGGCCAGGAACTTGGCCTTGGCCACACGCTGAAAGCCGACATAGAACATGTACAGGCCATCCGGCCCGGCCACGACATCGCCCAAAATCATGCCGTTATCGTCGAAGCAACCATCGCGGCCGATCTCCAGCACCGGTTGCTTGCTGATGCCGACGATCTGGGTCGGCGCATCGGCGCGCACGTCCACATAGCCGATCCGGCTCACACCCTGCGCATCGCGAAAACCTGCATAGATGCGTAGCAGCTGCGCAGACAACCGATACGGTGTCGGCGTCAGCGCGGCATGCTGCATCCAGCCGCCCACGCCATCGCGCGCGACATCGAACACCAGGCCCCGCTTGATCCAGGCGAACATGGATTAAAGCTCCACGTCGAAGCTGGATCTGCCGGCCACCGCACGCGCCGGCGAACCCACATACACGCGCTCGGCCTCGGTATGCCGGGTGACCAGCGCGCCGGCACCGATGATGTTGTCTGCGGCAATCCGCACCTTGTCGCTGAGTGTGGCATTGACGCCGATGAAGCTGCCGCGCCCGATCTCGCAATAGCCGGAAATCACCGCATGCGAGGCGATGAACACATTGTCCTGCACCACCGTACGGTGACCGATATGGTTGCCACTCCACAGCACGCAGTTGTCGCCGATGCGGGTGAACGGCTGGATGACGTTGCCTTCGAAGATGAAGCAGTTGGCGCCGATCTGCGCATTGCGCCAGACGAACGCGCGCGAGCTGACATAGCTGGCGCAGCGGTAGCCGCGGCGCACCATGTCTTCGAAGAAGCGTGTGCGCAGGCGGTTGAGCTGTGTGGCCGGAATCGCCACGAAGACCTCGTACTGCTCGGGTGGATAGCGCTGTTCGAGTTCTTCGAATGCCACCACCGGCAGCTCGGCCAGCGTGGGCCGCAGCAGGAAGTCGCGCTCCACGCTGAAGGCGACCACGGTGTAATCGCTGTCGTGCTGAAAATACTCGCAGGCGATCTGCGCAAACTCGCCGTCCCCGATGATCACCAATGGCTTATGCACGTTCATGCTTCCAGCCTGCGTGCGTCCAGGCGATGTTCGCCGCGCACTTCGCTCAGGAATTCGTCGTAATCCAGAATGTAATCGGCCGGGTCGTAGAACTGGTCGGCCAGCACCATCAACACGCAGTCGGGGCTGAAGCGATACAGATCGCGCCACACCATGCGCCCGAGCAGCAGGCCTTGCGAGGGGTCGTCCAGCACCACTTCTTCCTGGCCGTTGCCATCGCCCCTGTCCAGCAGAATCGTCACCGAGCCATGCAAGGCGACGGCGAGTTGATTGAGCTGGCGGTGCGCATGCTGGCCGCGGTGCACGCCGTCGCGGGTGCCGAACAGGTAATACACGCGACGTATCTCGAACGGGACGTTGCGCTGCTGCTCCAACGAGATGAGCAGACCGCGATCGTCACCGTGGGTGTGCAACTGGATGCGTTCGATGGCCATGATTCGGGGGCGTAACCGCTGACTGCACGTAGTGCGACATGCCTGAGTGCACCGGGATGCGCCAAAGGTTGCACCACGTCACGGCACTGCGAATCCATGTGCGCGCAAGCGCAGTTGCAGACGCAGCAGACGTGGATATGCACGGATTGCAGCGCAATGCCCACAGGGCGATGCAACCTTTTGCCAGCATCGCCGCACATATCGGTGCACGTTCACCTGGCCGCAGATCGGCCGGCGTGGGGAGCCAGGCCTGGCAGCGCACTGCGCACTGCCGGAACCAACGACCAGCACCGGAGCACACCGACCAAATGCGTTCATCCCCACAGGCGCCCGACACCGCCACCACCGACAGCGCCACTGTGCTGCCGCAACACGCGCCGCCGGTTGCGCAGGTCATTCCACTTCCCAAATCGATGCGCGTGCTGCACTGGCTGACGGTGCTGTGCCTGGCCATGGCCGCCACACTGATTTTGCTGCGCGCCGAACTGGAAGGACGCGCATTGCGTCAGTGGCTGATGGAAGGCCATCGCCACTTTGGTTTGATGGTGCTCTTTCTCTTCGTCCTGCGCGTGGGCTTGCGCATCCGCCTGCGCAAGCTGCCGCCCGGCCCGCCGTCGCCGCTGCTGATGCGGCTGGCTGCAGGCGCCACCCATTTCGCGCTGTACGGCCTGATGGTCGCATTGCCGCTGATCGGCTGGTCGTTGAGCAACGCCTACGCCAAACCGGTCTACCTGTTCGGATTGACGCTGCCGAATCTGGTCGCGCCGGACGAAGATCTGGCCGACACCCTGGGCACCTGGCACTTGAATGCCGCCTGGGTCTTGCTGGCCCTGGTGATCCTGCATATCGGCGCCGCGCTCTGGCATCACCTGGTGCTGCGCGATGGCGTGCTGCATCGCGTGTTGCCGAAAAAAGCCCGATGAATTCCCCCGAGTTGCCAGCCCTCCCCCGCTCCCGCAGCGCCGAACCCCGCACCGTCGAACAAGGACTTTCCATGCCTACTCCCCAGCCCGCCCCGCGTCGCGTTGCCGCCACGCGCACCGCCTCCCTGACGTCCTTGTTGTGCGTGTCCGGCCCGTTATTGCTGCTGGCCAGCACGCAGGCGCAGGCGATCCCTTCGTTCGCGCGCCAGACCGGCTCTTCATGCGCGGATTGCCATATCGGCTCCTATGGCCCCTCGCTCACGCCGTATGGCATGCGCTTCAAGCTCGGCGGCTTCACCGATACCGATGGCAACGGCACCAAGATTCCGGTCTCCGGCCAGGTCACCTGGACGCGGAGCAATCCCGCCCGCGGCGACAGCAGCGCACGCATCAACCAAGCCGATCTGTATCTGGCCGGCCGGGTCAACGACCACATCGGCGGTTACTCCAAGATCCGCTCCAACAACGGCGGCAACGACACCTTCAACACCCAGTTGGACGATGTGGATTTGCGCTTTGTCAGCAAGCCGTTTCAGCTTGCCGGCAAGGACGCCATGGTCGGCGTCAGCGTCAACAACAACCCCGGCGTGTCCGATCCGATCCAGGTGCTGCCCAATGCATCGACCCTGAGCCCGGTCTCCAATGCAGGTTCGGCCAGCATGCTGAGTTCGTCGGCACTCTCCAACCGCGTGATCGGCGCCAGCGTGTACGGCTTGTTCGACAGCAATTGGTACGGCGAAGTCGGCAGCTACAGCGCATTGTCCGCCGATGCGCAGGACCACCTGGGCTGGAACCCCAACAACGACCCGGGCAAGCTCAGCGACACCGGCTATGCGCGCTTTGCCTATATGAAGGACATGAAGCGGCAGTTCTTCTCGGCCGGCCTGACCGCGATGACCACCCGTCGCCAACGCCTGCGCAGCGGCGGTCCCACCGATGACTTCACCGATCTGGGTTACGACCTGACCTATCAGTTCCTCGGCACCCGCGAGCACGTGTTGTCGCTGGCCTACGTCAACATCTACGAGCGCCGCAAATACGGCAGCCCGCTGCAGCCGACCGACCTGAGCATGTCGCCGCGCGACCGCGGCAGCGTGCGCGACCAGAACATCAGCATGAACTACGCGTTCAAGCAGACCTATGGCGTGCTGGCAGCGCATCTGATCAACAGCGGCTCGTTCGATGTGGCGCGTTATCAGCCCTACGGCATCCCCGACACCACCGCCAATCTGATCCTGCTGTACTGGACCCCGTTCGGTAAGGAAGGCACCTACACCACCAACGCCAACGTGCGTTTCGCGGCCACCTGGTTCCGCTTCGACAAGTTCAACGGCAGCACCACCAACGTGTTCGGTGGCGGCAATCCAATCACCAATCCGCGCGATCTCGACACCTTCTCGTTGTCGGTCAATGTCTCGTTCTGATTCCCCCGCACGCGTAAGGACCCCCATGAAGTCACTCCACAAAACCTTGTTGTGCGCCCCGCTGGCCGGCCTGTTGCTGGCCGGCGCACTGCTTGCCCCGCCCGCGCGCGCTGCCGATGGCAAAGGCGTGTTCATGACCGAATGCGCCGAATGCCACAGCGCGGCCCAGGGCAAGAACAAGAAAGGCCCGTCCATGTTCGGCGTGGCCGGGCGCCCGGCCGCCAGCCTGGCGGACTACAGCAATTACTCCGATGCACTCAAGGGCAGCAAGTGGCAGTGGACGCCCGCCCAGCTCAAGACCTATCTGTCGCAATCCTCGTCCAAGGCCCTGCCGGGCACCAAGATGAAGTACGAAGGCCTGGAAGATCAGAAAGAGCTAGACGCGCTGATCGCCTACCTCAACACGCTGCACTGAGCGTTGCTTGACCGGCCGGCAGTCACCCCTGCCGGCCGGCAACCGGGGCGCGCTGCGCTTCGGGCGTCGCGCCGGCCGCGTTGCCGGCCGCGATTCCTTCGCGTATATGAACGGAACCGTCGTGCCCGCGGCGGTCTGCCCGACGCAATCAGGCACTATTGCGCCCCGCTCACCGTAGACGCTCATCCGTTGCCCCCTGTCTCGCCTGTCAGGTCGTCCCCCTTCCGAACGCGACGCCATTGCGCCTGCGGCGGGCAACCGTGGGACAGGCCACGCCTGAACATGCGGCGGGGGCACTGCACAACGGCCAGCGCCAACCCGCGTTGCCTGTGCCCGCACGTGCACCGGCACAACTCCCCGTTGCGCCACTGCCTGCTGCTGGCCCTGGTCATCAGCCCCGGCGCCATGGCCGCCAATGTCGGCGGCGCGGTGGCGCTGACCTCGCAGCTGATCGACCGGGGCATCTCGATCGCGCCCAACAAGGCCACGCTGCAGGCGGCCGGCTACTGGCTGCCCTCGCCCGGCTGGTCGGTCTCCACCTCGGTCGCGCTGCAATCGCCCTCGCTGAGCAAGCCGGTGGCGGTCACCGCCCAGGCCGCACGCGCCTGGATGCTGGACGATCGCTGGCAGATGCAGGCCAGCCTGCTGTATTACGGCTACCCGACCAATCAGGCCACACGCACCTTCGACCGCCAGGAAGCCAGCCTGGCCTGGTCCTACCGCGACGTGCTGACCTTTTCGGTGTCGGTGTTCAACTTCCCCCGCGCCGACCAGTCGCCGTGGAATGTGGCCATCGACGTCACCGCCAATGTCCCGCTGCAAAACGATTTCGCCCTGTTGATCGGCGCCGGTTCCTCGCGTTTCCCGGCGATGGCCTACGGCGCTGCCGAATCCGGCCGCTATCAGTACGGGCAATTGGGCCTGAAGTGGAGCCGGGCACGATGGACGCTGAAACTGGAACGCATCGTCACCAGCAGCAATACCCCGCGCCTGCAGGGCGGCCCGGGCGAAACGCCCTGGCTGGGCACGGTCTCCACCACGTTCTGATCCAGCTGCAACCTTTTGCCCCCGTGCGGGCACTGACCTACGTCTTCTGCCGTGCCTGCCTCGATGAATGATTCCGACACCCTGGGTGATGCCACCGACCGCATGCTGCTGCGGCGCATGGCTGCGGGCGATCGTGCCGCCCTGGCGACCATGTACACCAGCTACCACGGCCGGCTGTGCCGGTTCCTGTCGCGGCTGACCCGCCGCCCGGACATCATCGAAGAAGCCATCAACGACTGCTTCTGGATCGCCTGGCAGAAAGCCGGCGACTTCCGCGGCGATTCGCAGGTGTCGACCTGGATCATGGGCATCGCCTATCGCTGCGGGCTCAAATGCCTGCGCCAGCATGACGGCGAGGCCATCGACGACACCGCTGTGGTGGAAGACCACGCCCCCAGCGCCGACGACAACGACGACCGCGAGCTGCGCGACTGGCTCGACAAGGGCATGCAACGGCTCTCGCCGGACCAGCGCATGGTGATCGAACTGGTTTATGGCGTTGGCCACAAGCTCGAAGAAGTCGCCGAAATCATGCAGTGCCCGGTCGGCACCATCAAAGCCCGGCTGTTCCATGCGCGGGTCAAATTACGCAATGTGCTGCCCGGCCTGGCCGGCGGCGCCCCTTACACGGAGACCATGCAATGAAGACGTTTTTCATCGCGCCTGGCAAGGAATGCTCGCACGCCTGGGAACTGATGCCCGCCGTATTGCTGGACAGTGCCACCGAGGAGGAGAACACCTGGCTGATCGCGCACGTAGCCAAATGTGCCTCGTGCAGCGCCGAATTCGCCCAGCAGAATCGCCTGCGGCAAGCGCTTGCACTGCCGTCGGCGGTCAAGCTGGACGCCAACGCCGGCCTGCTACGCCTGCTCGGCCGCCTGGATGCGCCGGAACAGCACACCGCACCTGCTGCACCGGTGCCGGCAGCACGCCGCTCCGGCAACTGGACGGTGCGCGCCCTGGCCGCCGCCGCCCTGGTGCAGGCCATTGGTCTTGGCGTCATGGGCGTCAAGCTGGCCACGCCTACGCCCTCGCACGACTACCGCACGCTCAGCAGCGCCACCGCCTTGCCGGTCCCGCAAGGTGCCATCCGCGTGGTGCCCGACGCCAGGATGACCGTGGCCGACTGGGACAGCCTGCTGCATGCGCAGCAGTTGCAGGTGGTCGGCGGCCCCAATGAAATGGGCGCCTACACCGTGGTGCCTGTCGCACCGCAGCCGCCTGCCCAGCCGCAGCACACCGTGCAGCAGCTGCGTGCCAACCCGCGTATCCGCCTGGCTGAGATCGTGTCCGCACCATGAGCCGTTTCTTCGCGATCGGCATGTTCGCCGCCTGCATCGGCCTGGGCATATGCGCCAATGCGCACGCGCAAGACGTGCCGCCCGAAACCGCGCAAGCTGCTTCCACCCGCGCCGCGCCGGTACCGGCCGATGCGCATAAGCCCGATAGCAGCCGTGACATCCTGCTGGCGGTGGCCAACCCGCTCACCGCACCGCCGGCACGCGCCGGCTCCAGCCTGATCGGCTACGCCTCCAGCTATTACGGCGCCGGCCAGAAGGCCGCCGTGCGCATGGAAGCCATCAAGCAGCGCTACAAGCTGCGCGAAGTCTCCGGCTGGCCGATCACCTCGCTGGGCCTGTATTGCGCTGTGCTGCAGCCGCCGGCTGGCGTATCGCGCGACGAGCTGGTCAGCGCGCTGGCCGACGACGAAGGCGTGGAGCTGGTGCAGCCGGTGCAGGATTTCTCGGTGTTCTCTGCCGATGCATCGGAAAAGACCATCTCGCTGTCCGGCTACAACGACCCGTACGTGGACATGCAACGCGGCTTCATCGCCACCGATGCGGCCAGCGCGCAGACCATCACCCAGGGCCGCGGCGTGGTGGTGGCGGTGGTCGACACCGGCGTGGACACCGCTCACCCCGATCTGAAGTCGCGCATCCGCGACGTGCACGATCTGGTCGACGACACCGCGCTCGCCACCAGCAGCGATTCGCACGGCACCGAAGTGGCCGGCATCATTGCTGCCGGCAGCAACAACCATCAAGGCATTGTCGGCATGGCGCCCAAGGCCATGCTGAGCATCTACAAGGCGTGCTGGTATGCGCCGACCGTCGGTGCCACCGCACGCTGCAACACCTTCACCCTGGCCAAGGCGCTGGCGGCGATCAACAACAGCTCCGCGCGCGTGATCAATCTGAGCCTGGGCGGCCCGGCCGACCCGCTGCTGAGCAAGATGCTGCTGCATCTGGTGCAACAGGGCCGCATCGTGGTGGCCGCAATGCCGCCGAACGGGCGCATGGACGGCTTTCCCAACGATGTGCCCGGCGTGCTGGTGGTGCGCAGCAGTAGCTCCACCGCCGCGATGCCCGGTGTGCTGAGCGCGCCCGGCAAGGACATCCTCACCACCCAGCCCAATGGCCGCTACGACTTCACCTCCGGCTCGTCGATGGCCACCGCGCATGTCAGCGGCATGGCCGCGTTGCTGTTGTCGCTATCGCCGTCGATGGACGCGACCGGCTTGCGCGAACTGATGCAACGCACCAGCAAGATGTCCGACGGCCAGCTGCAGGTCAACGCCGGCGCTGCGGTCGACGCGCTGGCTTCGCACGCCAAACATTCCAACTGACGACACCGGCATGGCCAAGTGGATTCCCTTGTGGCTGCATAAACTCAGCTCGCCGCCCACGTTCTACCGCGTCGCCGGCATCGTGCGCCCGTGGGCGCTGGCGCTGGCGCTGCTGCTCGGCGCGGTGGCCGCTTACGGCGGGCTGGTATTGGCACCACCGGATTACCAGCAGCACGACGCCTACCGCATCATTTTCATCCACGTGCCCAGCGCCTGGATGAGTCTTTTCATCTACGCGGCAATGGGCGTGTCCGCGTTTATTGCGCTGGTGTGGCGGATCAAGCTGGCCGAAGTGGTGACCATGGCCTCGGCGCCGATCGGCGCGGCCTTTACCTTCATCACTTTGTGCACCGGCTCGCTGTGGGGCAAGCCGATGTGGGGCACCTGGTGGACCTGGGATGCACGGCTCACCTCGGAGTTGCTGCTGCTGTTCTTGTATCTGGGTGTGCTCGGCCTGTATCACGCGGTGGAAGATCGCCGTCAGGCGATGCGTGCGGCCGGCTTGCTCGCCTTGGTGGGCCTGGTGAATCTGCCGATCGTGCATTACTCGGTGGTGTGGTGGAACACGCTGCATCAAGGCTCCACCGTGCGCCTGCTCGGCCCCTCCAAGATGGGCGCCGACATGCTGTGGCCGCTGCTGCTGATGATGCTGGCCACCAAGTTTTATTACCTGGCCAGTCTGTTCGGCCGCGTGCGAGTGGACCTGCTCGCACTGGAAAGCGGCAAGGACTGGGCACGCCGCATCGTGCTGACGGAGCGCACCGCATGAACACCTTTCTGGCGATGGGCGGTTACGGCCATTACGTGTGGACCGCGTACGCGTTGTTCGTGCTGGTGTTGCTGGCCGATCTGGCAGCGCCGTGGTTACGTCGACGCCGCCTGCCGCGCGAATTGCGCGGCCAGCTGCAACGACAAACACCGCGACGTGCACGCGATCAACCAGTTCCCACGCTGGAGCGGGACGCGCCATGAATGCAACGCGCAAGCAACGCCTTTGGCTGGTGATTGGGGTCATCGCCGCTGCCGCACTGGCGGTGACGCTGATCGTGCTCGCGCTGCAGCGGAACATGAGCTATCTGTTCACGCCCAGCCAGGTGCACGCCGGCGAGGCGGCCAGTTATCAGCAATTTCGCCTCGGCGGCATGGTCAAGGCCGGCTCGATCCAGCGCGCAACCGATAGCCTGAAAGTCAACTTCACCGTGATCGACAAGCACGCCGCAACGCAGGTCGAATACACCGGCATCCTTCCGGATCTGTTTCGCGACAACCAATCTGTGATCGCCAACGGACGCATGCAAGGCGGGCGCTTTGTCGCCAACGAAGTGCTGGCCAAGCACGACGAAACCTATATGCCCAAAGAACTCAAGGACGCGATGGCCGAAGGCCATGTCGGCAAGCCGATTCCTGCCGCCGCGGTGCCGCTGTCGGCGCCGCGTTGATGCGGCGCGCACCGCTTTCCACCACTTCCATGATCTTCCTTGGTTGCACGATGCGATTTGCCCATGACGCCTGAACTCGGCCAGATCGCACTGATCCTGGCGCTGCTGTTGTCGCTTGCCCAGGGCGTCTTGCCGCTGATCGGTGCCTGGCGAGGCAACTCCGCCTTGATGGGCATTGCACGGCCGGCAGCGGTAGGCCAGGCAATGTTCGTGTGGATGGCGTTCGGCCTGCTCGCCTGGTCGCTGCTGTCGCTGGATTTTTCGGTGGCCTATGTCGCTGCCAACGCCAATATCGCCCTGCCCTGGTACTACCGCTTTGCCGCGGTGTGGGGCGCGCATGAAGGCTCGTTGCTGCTGTGGATCGCCATCCTTGCGACATGGACGGTGTTGCTGGCCGCCTTCAGTCGGCATCTGCCGCAGCATTTCGCCGCCCGCGTGCTGGCGGTGCTGGGGCTGGTGTCGGTGGGTTTTCTCGCCTTCATCCTGCTGACCTCCAATCCGTTCGGGCGGCTGTCGCCGATTCCCCTGGATGGCAACGAGCTCAATCCGGTGCTGCAGGACCCGGGCATGACCTTCCACCCGCCGGTGCTGTACACCGGTTACGTCGGCTTCTCGGTGGCGTTCGCGTTTGCGGTGGCGGCCTTGCTGGGCGGCGAGCTGGAACAGGCCTGGGTGCGCTGGGCGCGGCCGTGGACCAACGTGGCCTGGGCCTGCCTCACCGCCGGCATCGTCGCCGGCAGCTGGTGGGCGTACGCGGAACTGGGCTGGGGCGGCTGGTGGTTCTGGGACCCGGTGGAAAACGCCAGTTTCATGCCCTGGCTGGTCGGCACCGCCCTGATCCACACCCAGGCGGTCACCGAAAAACGCGGCAGCCTGCGTGCGTGGACGATTCTGCTGTCGATCCTGGCGTTCTCGCTGTCGTTGCTGGGCACCTTCCTGGTGCGCTCGGGCGTGCTCACCTCGGTGCATGCGTTTGCCGCCGATCCGCGCCGCGGCCTGTACATCCTCATTTTCCTGGTGGCAGTGGTCGGCGGCTCGCTGCTGCTGTACGCCTTGCGCGCGCCGAAGATCGCCAGCGGCAAACCGTTCGCCGCCGCCTCGCGCGAGACGGCCATTTTGATCGGCAATCTGCTGCTCACCGTAGCCGCCGCGATGGTGTTGCTGGGCACCTTGTTCCCGCTGATCGCCGACGCGTTCGGCCTGGGCAAGGTCTCGGTCGGCCCGCCCTACTTCGGCTTGCTGTTCCCGTTGCTGATGCTGCCGGTGGTGCTGTTGCTACCTTTCGGCCCGTACCTGCGCTGGGGCAAGGCCGAGGCCGCACCGTTGAAGGCACTCGGCACACGCGCCGGCATCGCCGCGATTGCGTGTGCGTTGGTCGGCAGCCTCTTCGCTGATGGCCAGATCAAGGCGATTGCCGGCATCGGCGTCGCTGCGTGGGTGGCCGCCGGCACCGCGCTGTACATGCACAAGCGTTGGCGCGAGATGCCGCGCGGGCGGCGTTTTCCGGCTGAAATGGCCGGCATGTTGCTTGCGCACGCCGGCGTGGCGGTATTCGTTGCCGGCGTGCTGGTGTCCGAAAGCCTGTCGGTCGAACGCGACGTGCGGCTGGCGCCGGGCGAAAGCGCCCAGATCGCCGGCTACGCGTTCCGCTTCGACGGCGTGCAAATGATCGATGGGCCGAACTGGAAGGCCGAACAAGGCAGCGTGCAGGTCAGCCGCGATGGCAAGGTGATCGCGCTGCTGCATCCGCAAAAACGTCTGTACAGCAGCGAGCGCATCCAGACCGAATCGGCGATCGACCCCGGCATCACCCGCGATCTGTACGTCGCACTAGGCGAGCCGCTGGACGATCAACACATCGAATACAACTGGACGCTGCGGCTGTACTACAAACCCTTCATCCGCTGGATCTGGGCCGGCGGCCTGCTGATGATGCTGGGCGGTTTTGTCAGCGCCTGCGCGCGCCGCTTTCGTGCGCCTGCCGTCGCCGGCAAGGCGGCCACCTCGCCGGCACACGATGCCATCGTCACTGCGCAGGAATCGCCCGTATGAACCGTCTGCTGCCCTTGCTGGGTTTCCTGTTGCTGGCGGCGCTGTTCGGCTTCGGCATCTACTGGACGATGCAACACAACCCGCGCGATGTACCCTCACCGTTGATCGGAAAACAAGCGCCAGCGTTCTCGCTGCCAAGGCTGGATCAACCCGAACAACAGGTCAGCCGCGACCAGCTGCTGGGCAAGCCGTATGTGCTCAACGTGTTCGGCAGCTGGTGCGCCGAATGCGTGCACGAACATCCTGTATTGATGGCGCAGGCCAACCGGCTCGGCGTGCCGCTGATCGGCTACAACTATAAAGATTCACCCGCCGATGCCACCGCCTGGCTCGCGCAATACGGCAACCCGTATGCCGTAGTGATCGCAGACGAGGCCGGCCAGACCGCGATCGATTTCGGCGTCTACGGTGCGCCTGAGACGTTTCTGATCGATGCGCAAGGCGTGATCCGCTACAAGCACATCGGCGTGCTCACACCCGATGTCATCAACGACACACTGCTGCCGGCCATCGCCGCGCTACCCAAGGGCGCGCAGTGATGCCGGCTCGCCCCTGGTGGCGCTGGCACTGGCGTCTGCAAGGCCGGCAACTGCGCTTGCTGCTGGTGTTGCTGCTTGGCGTGCTGCTTGCACCGCCGCTGGCGGCGCAGGCAGTGGATCCGCTGCCGTTCAAGAACCGCAGCGAGGAAGCGCGTTACCAGCGTCTGACCGCACAACTGCGCTGCCTGGTGTGCCAGAACGAAAACCTTGCCGACTCCAACGCCGCGCTCGCGCGCGATCTGCGTCATCAGGTGTTCGCGCAGATCCAGGCCGGCCACAGCGACGCGCAGATCAAGCAGTACATGGTCGAGCGCTATTCGGATTTCGTGCTGTACGACCCGCCGGTCAAACGCGGCACCTGGCTGCTGTGGTTCGGCCCGCTGTTGATGCTGGGTGCCGGTGCAGGCGTGGTGATCCACACCGTGCGCAAACGTGCGCGTGCCGGCACACCGGTGGCGCCGCAAGCTGAGGAAGAGTGGTGATGACCGGTTTCTATTTGATAAGCGCAGCGTTGGTGGTGATCGCGCTGCTGTTGTTGCTGGTACCGCTGCTGCGCCGGCCAACGCGCCATCGCAGCACACGCTATGCATTGCCGATTGTGCTGGTGCTTGGCTTGCCGATCGCCACCGCCGGCCTGTATCGCCTGGTCGGCGCGCCCGACGCCATCGCAACGCGCGTGTACGCTACGCCAGCGCAGCAGACAGTGCAGGCGACGCCTGAGGCGACTGCTGCCGGCAGCACGCAAGCACAAACACCAGCCATCAGTCCGGCTGAAGAAGCACAACTGCAGGCGCTGGACGCCTGGATGCAGCAGGCCAAAGCGCACGAGCAGGAAAACCGTTCGGCCGACGCGCGCGATGCCTATGCGCAAGCACTCAAGCTCGCCCCCGACAACAGCGCAGCCATTGTCGGCTGGATCGCAGCAGACATGGGTACGCGCAGCGATTTCGCCATCGATGCCGCATCGCGCACGCGCCTGCAACAGGTGATCGCACGCGAGCCGGATCATCAACGCGCTCTGTGGCTGCTCGGCATCAGCGACTTCCAGCAGCAGGACTACAGCGCCGCCACCGAACACTGGCGCCATTTGCATGACTTGCTGGACACCGGCTCGACGATGCAGAAAGCGGTCGCGGAAAAAATCGCCGTGGCCGAATCGTTGGCGAGCGCGCGGCAGGCCAAACGCGCTGCTCGCTAGGAACGGCTGGCAAAATCACTCGCGGCCATCAGCGGGTGCCGCTGCGCTCGGTGTGCGTATACCACGCGTAGATATCGCTACTGAGTGCGCCATCTACATCCATCTGCCCATTGCTCGTGCCCTTGTCCAGGCATTTCGAGGTCGTGAGATCTTGGTTGTCTTGAAAGATCGGACGCTATGAGTGCGTAGATTGCAGAGCGGATGATCTGTGGCTTGGCTGCAGGGTCCTTGCCCGCCCACCATCGCGGGACACGCCGCAAGTACGTCCATGTAGGCTCTTACGCGGCATCCATGCCGCGTAAGGTCCCGCGACGGTGGGCGGG
>NZ_JBEOLS010000065.1:0-27126 GCF_040279205.1 Xanthomonas hortorum | reverse complement strand
CCGCTTTCGGCTTCGCGCAGAAAGCCGATGACCTGCTCGTCAGTAAAACGTTTCTTCACGTCCAATCTCCTCGGGGTAGGGAATTGGACTCCAAACTGAGGCGCTACTCAAAATTGGGTGGACGTCGGGTGATGGCCGCAATCCGGTCCACGCCATCGGCGCCACGCTGGAGATGGGCGATGGGGCTATCGGCCCCGAACTGACCGCCCGGCCCGCGCTGCAGCTGCATTGCGCTATCGCCAGTGAGTCCTTCGGTTGCACGCGTGCGTTGCGTCGCCAGTTCGATCGCTTCGCGCCATTGCGGCTGCAACTCGGTGCCGACGATGCGATAGCGGTATTGCGTTTCCTCGCGCTGTAGATCCTGCACTGACGGCGGCGATTGCCGGATGGCGGCAATCGCCTGCGCATGCTCGGCCAGTGCCGGTTGCAGCATCGCGCGCGTGGTTTCCAGTTCCAGCACGCGATTGCCATCGGGTGGGGGACCGTTGCTGGTCCATTGACCATCCATGTTGCGGTAATAGTGCTGGCCGTCTGAGGCGGTCAACGCATCCGGGTCGGGTAGCGCTTGCTGCACCGCTGGCGACATCGGCAGGCCATCGGCCGCCCAGCCGCTGCGGTGGTGCGCCAGTTCATAGCGCGCGGCGATGGCGCCGGGGCTATTGGCGATGTTGCGGGCGATGACGTCCTGTGCCTGTGCGTCCAGTTCGGCTTTGCGCGGCGGCAAGGCGGTTTCCTGCACGTAGCTGCCGCGATCATTGGCGCCAGAGATCTCGGCCTTGACCAGCCGATGCCACTGGCCGTCCGCTGCATCGCGTCGCCAGGCGGCGCTGCTCAGGCTGGGACGGTCAGTGGCATTGGCCGGCTGGCGATACGGTTCCTGCGGAGCGGGCGCATCCCTCAAAGCCAGCGCGGCGGCGGCGTTGGTGGCCTGGTAATTGAGTTCGCGCGCTTTTTGATAGCTTGCGACGATCGGCGTCGCGGTGGGGTTGTCCACCCCGTCGTTGGTAGTGTCGGCCTTGCCCTCACGCGCCCAGGCGCGGCCATCGAACGACCACTGCGTGCCCTCGAGATCGGTCTGGGTGTAGATGGCGCGGTTGTCGAGCAACGCGGCGGCTTTTTCGCCAGCGGCACTCAAGAAATACGCATCGGCTGCGATCAGCACCATCGGCCCGGCGCCCGAGCTACCCAGCGCGTAGGCAGCGGCGGTACCGCCGGCCCAGCCACCGATGTTGCGGCCGGCAAAGTGGGCAAGCTCCGATTGCGCGGCGAGCGGGTTGTCCTGGCCAAGAAGCTGAGTGGCGCGTTGGCCGGTCATCACCGTATCGGCGGCGGTGGCGAGCAGGCCGGCAGTGCGCAGCGCCTGGCCTGCGGATAGATCGCCTGCGAGCAGCTCTGCGGTGGCGAAGCCGCGTTGGCCTGGCGGTATCCGCAGCGGCCGTGCTGCTTCTTCGCCAAGAACGTTTTCGACCTGCAGGATGCCTTGGTCGGAGAGCGTCAGGCGGCCATTTGCATGAGCTTGGGCAATCGCTTGGGAAAGTGAATTTCTACCGATCTCTGGATCGCCGCCTTTGGTGAGGTTTGCGGTGGATTGCTCTACGTACTGAAGTGTAGATATGACACGCTGTTCGGAGTGGACGATTGATGACCAGCCGAGCTCGGGTCTCTGTAGCGTTGGAACTGCGTCGATCTGAGATGCAAGCTTCTCTTCGTAGCTCAAGGCGCCCTTGAAAAACGCATTGATGCCAGGACGCATGTCGTCTGCAACCATACCGATTGGGGCATTGGTATAGAGATCCGCATTCCCCAAGCCAACTCTCATCGTATCGATAAGTCGATCGACCTTGGGGGAAATTCTCGCGATGGCACCCGGATCGCCAGTAAGTGCCAACTGACCGTCAACTGTCCGCGACAAACGCTCCAGCCGGGCCAAGGAGCCATCTTGGTAGTCTTTAATAGGTCCGCCGCTATGTGGTGAAAGCCCCAGGACACGCGCAAGTGTTGGCTCACTCGGCATATAAATCAGGTTGCGATCAGCATTAATACTGAATGCTTTTTTCTGTTGAAGTATTTCAAGCAACGGACTGTTGCGAAGTGTTTGCTGCTCAGCAATATGGTGCTCTTGAAAAATCGTACGTCTAGGCATGACGGAATTCCGTTATCGAAATTAAGCGTCTTTCCAATCAGCAGCGTCCCGAAACCAAAGTCCATCAGGAGATTCTCTCGTGCCGATACCGGCTTCACGTACTGCATCTAACAACGTGCGATCGCAAATTACATAGTAGTCAGCGGAGAAAGGTGTTCGAAATATATGAGAATCCCCAACCACATCTTTTCGAAAAGCCAAGCTCGCGCCCCCAGTTAGATCGTAAAATTTTCCATTCACAAAATCGTCGCTAACTTCTATCTCCACTTCCGACTGCCCCTCATCGAGTGCATCCAGCACTCGCACCACATCGCACAAGAAGTGTTTAGGACCCTGAGCGCCATTGGCCATCAAAAAATCGCACTCTACGAAGCTAAACCCCTCTGGATCGATGGTTGAAAAAACCTGGTGTAAACGCTCGGAAACGAGCCAATAGCCACTGAAACCTGCTTCCAGGTCTTTAGGCATAACACCCTTCGATGGATCGTAGATGAGGCGTGGTCTTTCTGAAAGTGGAGGAAAGCCTCCTTCATTCGGCCTCAGAATCAATCTGGGGGGCACGAGTAGTTTTTTAACGTTTTCCAACACCACTCCGAGTTCAGGACCGTATTCAAGATCTGGCATCAGGATGTAGAACTCGCCTTTTTTAGGTGCATTCTGGGTAGACACTTTTTTCTCCAAGATACTTTTGCGATCAAGCGTAGCAAACTGCGCCACGGCAATAGCGCTGGCCGTCGGAGGCGGTCAATGCATCCGGGTCGAGCACCGCCGGCGACATCGGCAGGCCATCGGCCGCCCAGCCGCTGCGGTGGTGCGCCAGTTCGTAGCGCGCAGCGATCGCGCCGGGACTGTTGGCGATGTTGCGGGCGATGACGTCCTGCGCCTGCGCGTCCAGTTCGGCTTTGCGGTGCGGCAAGGCGGTTTCCTGCACGTAGCTGCCGCGATCATTGGCGCCAGAGATCTCGGCCTTGACCAGCCGATGCCACTGGCCGTCCGCTGCATCGCGTCGCCAGTTGGCGTTGCTCAGGCTGGGACGGTCAGTGGCATTGGCCGGCTGGCGATACGGATCCTGCGCGACGGGCGCATCCTTCAAGGCCAACGCCGCAGCGGCGTTGGTGGCCTGGTAATTGAGTTCGCGCGCTTTTTGATAGCTTGCGACGATCGGCGTCGCGGTGGGGTTGTCCACCCCGTCGTTGGTAGTGTCGGCCTTGCCCTCACGCGCCCAGGCGGTGCCGTTGAACGACCACTGCGTGCCCTTGCGATCGGTCTGGGTATAGATGGCGCGGTTGTCGAGCAACGCGGCGGCCTTCTCGCCAGCGGTACTCAAGAGATATGCATCGGCCGCGATCAGCACCATCGGCCCGGCGCCCGAGCTACCCAGCGCGTAGGCAGCGGCGGTACCGCCGGCCCAGCCGCCGATGTTGCGGCCAGCGAAGTGCGCAAGCTCCGACTGCGCAGCGAGTGGGTTGTCCTGGCCGAGTAAGTGTGTGGCGCGTTGGCCGGTCATCACCGTGTCGGCGGCGGTGGCGAGCAGTCCGGCGGTGCGCAGCGCCTGGCCTGCGGATAGATCGCCTGCGAGCAGCTCTGCGGTGGCGAAGCCGCGTTGCGAGACTGGTGTGTACGGCGCAGGCGGTGTAGCGGCTGCGCCTTGGCGAATGCTGCGTGCGGTACCGTCGATGGTTGTCGGCGTGTCATCCAATACCTGCTGGACCAAGGCCGCATTGGATTCGGATAGCCTTATTCGGCCGGCATCTTCGGCGTGCCCAATCGCCATGCGCAATTCTTCTCGACCGGCGATCTCGCGGATGATGGCATCGCGTTCATTCGGGACCGCGACCAGATGTTTGCCCGTCGTGCGTGCGTCATCGATCACCTTTGCGATCCGCTGCTCGGAGTGGGTGAGCGCGGCCCATTCGGATTCGACATTGCTCATCGAACGCAGCGTTTTCAACTGGTCGGCGTGGGCGGCGCGGTATTGCTCGTATTCGGAAATAGTGCTGTGGTTCTGCGCGTTCGTTTGGGCCTTGGTCAAGTGCTCCGGTGTAGTTGCGAACATATCGCGATTGATCAGGGCGATTTTGAGGGTGTCTTGCAGGTCGTGGACTTGGGCGGCGACGCGCTTCAATGCAGCAGCGTCATTGGACATTGCTACGCGACCTTCTGGTGAGTCACGGATTTCATTAAGATAACCAACGATCGCTTTTGTGTAAGAGCTGCGCGTGCGTCCTCGGTGGGGCGATGTTTCGATTTCGTCGGCCAGCTTCCCCTCTACCGGAAGATACAGTCGATTGATCGATACATCCTTGTCGATCAAGTCATGATCGGCCAACTTTTTTAGCAAGTTATGATCGCGAAAGACAACATTTTCAATGACATGATGACTCTCAAGGATGACGTTACTGGCCGGCATCTGCTTTCACTCCATCAAGCGCTCAAAGATTCATCGCTCAGCAGCCGAAAGCGTCTATCAACCAGACGCCGCGCGTCCTGGGCGATTTGCCAAATCCCTGCGCAATCAAGGTGTCGCGCAAGAACCGATCGCAAAAGGCATCTGATGTATAAGGTGTCCTGAAAATGTGCGCTGACCCAACCACTTCTTTCCTGAATGCAAAGTTGGCGCCACCAGCAACCCTGTAATATTTTCCATTTGGATACCCAGTCAACACCTTGACGGTGGATGCCTCCTCGTCGATGGCGTCGATAATCCGCACTACCTCGCAAAGATAGTGCGGTGCTCCTGGAGTACCGTCTTCCAATCGGAAGTCGCAGAGCGCGAAGGCAAAGCCTTCCGGGTCCGCAGCTTCAAGGATCAGCTTCAGCGGCTCTGAGACCAGCCAGTAGTCCTTGAATCCATCGTGCATGTCATTAGGCATATCGCCGATACGACTGTCGTAGCGCAGGCGCGGGGTTTCCTTCAATGCAGCAAGGCCCGCGTCCTCCCCAGGCTGGCTGTAAGCAATGGAAAACGGCACAGCATCTTCATTCTCGAACTCCACGCCATGCCCGCGACCGCCGCCACGCATGTCGGACCTAAGGAGATAGAACTCGCCTTTCCTGGGTGCATTCTGAGTAGACACTTTTTGCTCCAAGACACTCTCCCGCTCAAGCGTAGCAAACTGTTCGCTTGAGATCGAAGGGACGTCTCGGACGTACTCCTCGGCAATGTCCCGCCTGCTGATACGCCCAGGGTTCCGTAGACACTCAAGACCCTCGTCGCGCGTAGCGCCGTTCAAACTCTACAGGGGACAGGTCGCCAGTTGAACCATGGCGACGGTTGGGGTTGTAGAACATCTCGATGTAGTCGAATACCTCAGCGCGTGCGGCGTCCTTGGTGGGATAGATCCGCCGCCTGATCCGCTCGCGTTTGAGCAGGCCGGAGAAGCTCTCCACGGGTGCGTTGTCGTGGCAGTTGCCACGCCGACTCATGCTGCACACCAAGCCATGGGACGCCAGGAACTTCTGCCAGTCATCGCTTGTGTAGACAGACCCTTGGTCCGAATGAACCAGGCAACCAGCGCTGGGTTTGCGCCGCCACACCGCAGACAACAAGGCCTGCACGACCAACTCGGTATCGGCCCGATCGCGCATCGCCCAGCCGACGACCTGCCTGGAAAACAGATCGATCACCACGGCCAGGTACATCCAGCCTTCATGCGTGCGGATGAAGGTGAAATCGCTCGCCCAGGCCGTGTCCGGCTCCGTCACGTCGAACTGTCGGTCAAGCAGGTTGGCCGCCGCCTTGCACTGCATTCCTCCATGGAAGCGCGGTTTGCGACCATAGCCCACTTGGGCTCGCAGTCCCTCAGTGCGCATCAGCCGATGCACCCGATGGCGACTGCAACGTTCCCCCAGATCGCGCAGATCCTGGGCGATCTTGCGATGCCCATAGACACTGCCGCTGGCCAGCCAGTGGTGCTTGATCAGTCAAAGCAAGCGCTCATCTTCCTTGGCGCGCTCACTGTCGGGCGAGCGTAACCACGCGTAATAACCCGCCCGGTTGACGCGCAACACCCGGCACATCGCGCACACCCTGAATTCCCTGCGATGGTCTTGCATGAACGCGTACTTTGCCTTCACCCCCTGGCAAAGTACGCGGCGGCCTTTTTTAGGATGTCGCGCTCCTCGGTGACCCGGCGCAACTCGGCCTTCAGCCGCCGAACCTCGGCGCTCTGGTCCATCTCGGCGCGCTGCACCACGCCAGGCTTGCCGAACTTGCGCAGCCAGGCGTAGAGGCTGTGCGTGGTGACACCTAGTCGCTCGGCAACTTGCGCCACCTTGAACCCACGATCGGTCACTTGCCGGACCGCCTCGATCTTGAACTCATCCGTATACCGCTTATTGCTCATGGACACCTCCGAATCAGCCAGTTTCCATGGCCTTGGGATGTCTAGGAAACCCTGGGCGTATCACATTGAAAAGTGATAACGGTTGCTAACAGCTAGGAAGAGATTTCTCGCCATTCCTGCTTAGAACACCACACTGAAGCCATCAAAACCTGAAACACCTGCACCTCCAGCCGCATAAATATCTCAGCCGACGCCCCTGCGGCCATGCAGTGCAAGCCTCGGCAGTGATCGACCGGGGCTACCTCAAACGCGAATTCACAAGCCGCACGACGTTTCCTATCGTTGTTGGCTCAACGACACGCGAGCGCAACGCCATGACCAACATCGACAAAGCCGGAACGTTTCTCCTTGGTGACCGCCAAGTCACCCGCGTCGGCTATGGCGCAATGCAGCTTGCGGGGCCTGGCGTGTTCGGTCCGCCCAAGGACCGCGATGCGGCCTTGGCGGTGCTGCGCGAAGCCATCGCACTGGGCGTCAACCATATCGATACCAGCGATTTCTACGGGCCGCACATCACCAATCAGCTGATCCACGAAGCACTGCATCCTTATCCGGACAACCTGACCATCGTCACCAAGATCGGTGGAGCGCGTGGCAAGGATGGAGCGTGGCTGCCGGCTTATTCAGCGCCGGAGTTGATCAAGGCCGTACACGACAACTTGAGCAATCTGGGCCTGGAAACGCTCGATGTAGTCAATCTGCGCGTGATGTTCAAGGCCGAAGGTCCGGCAGAAGGCTCCATTGCCGAGCAGTTGAAAACCTTGGTCCAACTGCAGCGCGACGGCCTGGTGCGGCACATCGGCATCAGCAACGTCACTGCGACGCAGGTGGCCGAGGCGCGCGCCATCACCGATATCGTCTGTGTGCAGAATATGTACAACATCGCGCATCGCCATGACGACGACATCGTCGACGCACTCGCGCGCGACGGCATCGCTTACGTACCGTTCTTCCCGCTTGGCGGTTTCTCGCCGTTGCAATCGTCCACGCTTGCCGCTGTTGCCGAGCGCCTGGCCGCAACCCCGATGCAGGTGGCACTGGCATGGCTGCTGCAGCGCTCACCCAATATCTTATTGATCCCGGGGACATCGTCGGTGGCGCATCTGCGCGCGAATCTAGTTGCAGCCGAGCTGAAACTTCCGGCCGATGCCGTCGAGGAGTTGAACAAGATCGCAGTGTAGAAACGCCGGCGATTGCGTCTTGGCAAGCGGTGCCTGGCAATCGGGCATCAGCGCCCTGGCTCGTCGTTCCACAGCAACTTGTGCAACTGCATCTGGAACCGCACTGGCAGACGATCTGCAACGATCCAGTCTGCCAGCTGCCGAGGCGTCACTTCGCTTTTGCTGGGCGAAAACCACACCGTGCAGCGACGGTCCAACGCATGTGCGGCGACAATCTCGCGCGACCATTCGTAATCGGCGCGGCTGCAGATCACGAACTTGATCTGGTCACGCGCGGTCAGCAGCGGCAAGTTGTCCCAGCGGTTGCGCTGTTCTTCGCCGGAGGCGGGCGTCTTGATGTCGACCACGCGCGAGACGCGTGGATCGACTGCAGATACATCCAGTGCACCAGAGGTCTCCAGCGAGACATCAAAGCCGGCGTCGCACAGTTTCTGCAGCAGCACCAGGCAGCGCTTCTGCGCCAATGGCTCGCCGCCGGTCACGCAGACGTGGCGCACGCCATGGCTGGCCACCTCGGCAACGATCGCATCGATATCGTGCCACTCACCGCCATGGAAAGCATAAGCGGTGTCGCAGTAGTGGCAGCGCAGCGGGCAGCCGGTCAGGCGCACGAATACGGTCGGCCAACCGGCAGCCTCGGCCTCGCCTTGCAACGACAAAAAGATTTCGGTGATCTTCAATCGCGGCAATGGCGACTGGACGATCTCGCTGGGGACGGCGGCGGCGTTCATAGGCAAAGTATGCGCCGCGCCCAAAGGCGCCGACGCGCGGGCTCAGCGCAGTTGCTGGCCGAGACGGATGGACTGCAGGCGTTCCTGGGCGACGCGCGCCGCATCGGAGCCGGGATACTGCGAGACAACTTGCTGCAAGGTCTGCTGGGCTTCGTCGTTTTTGCCTTCGCCATACTGCGACAGGCCGAGCTTCAACAAGCCGCCAGCGGCCTTGTCATGCGTGGGATAGCGGCCGACGAGATCGCGAAACTGCGCCTCGGCCAGCTGAAAATTTCGGGTGGCGTAATAGCTTTCGCCTAGCCAATACAACGCATTGGGGGTGTAGACGCCGTTCGGATAGAGCTCCAGAAAGCTCAAGAACAGTTGCGACGCATCGTCATACTTGCCGTTCTTCAACGCATCGAACGCCACGTTGTAAGCCGTGCGTTCTTCGTTACTTGCGGTCAGCGTGCCGGAGTCGCCATGCACACTGGGCGGCTTCTCGGAAGTTGCCGCCGCTGCAGGCCGCGCGGCCGGAGCCGGGGCTGGGGTGACGCTGCCGGTAGCCGGTGGCAATGGCGGTGTTGCACCACCTGCACCTTCCAACCGATTCAGACGCCCGTCCAGGTCCAGATACTGGTCCTTGGACTGTTGTTTCAGCTGTTCGTTGTCGTGCTGCAGCTGTTCCACGGTCGCTCGCAAGCCCTGCAGGTCCGAACGCGCCTGCTGCAGCTGATTGAGAAGATCGTTGTTGGCCTGGCTGTTGGCCTGCTGCTGCTCGAGAACGGCAACACGATCAGCGAGACTGGCTCGCTGCGCGTGCGCCGGCGCGGCGACCACAAGGGCCGCCGCGACGAACAGGGATGTCACTCGAAAGCGCATCGCTTCTTACTGAGCCGTGTACACGATTTCGACGCGACGGTTCTGCGACCAGCAGCTTTCGCTGGTTTCGGTGCAGACCGGACGCTCTTCGCCGTAGCTGACAACGGTCAGCTGGCTGGCGGAACCGCCGGCAGCCTGCAACGAGGACGACACGGCATTGCCGCGACGCTCGCCCAGACCCATGTTGTACTCACGCGAACCGCGCTCGTCAGCATTGCCCTGCAGGGTGATGCGCGAGGAAGGACGGTCACGCAGGTACTTGGCGTGGCACGCCATGATGGCCTGGAATTCCGGCTTCAGGGAGTCCTGATCCAGATCGAAGTAGACAACGCGCTGGCGCAGGCAGGCATCGGTATCCAGGTCGCCCGGGCCGTACAGGCCAGAGGTGGACGGGCCGGTGGGAACGGAGGAACCAGCGGTGGTGTCAGTCGCAGGAGGCGGAGTTTCCTTCACCTTCTTCGAACAACCGGCCAGCACGGCAACGGACAACAGGGAGACAAGCAAGACGCGGGTGGACTTGTTCATGGGATACCTATGGAGGCTCTGGGCCAATGAGTGGTTTAACGCAGCGAAATATTAACATTAATGCGCGGTTCGGTAAGGCCCCCATGCAGGTTCTCTCACATCTCCATCGGCCAGGACCAGACGCTGGCGGACGCGAGCGTCGGAGGAGACTGCGTAGAGCACGCCGCGACCACCCTCACGTGCCGCGTACAGCACCATGCTGGCGTTCGGCGCGAAGCTCGGCGACTCGTCCAGCGAACCCGGCGAGAGCGTGCTCCAGCTCGGCGAACCCAGGCTGCGGTCCATCATGGCGATGCGGTAGCTGTTGCCGCTGCCCTGCGCCACGGCGACCTTCTTGCCGTCGAACGAGACGCTGGCGGTGGCGTTGTAGTTGCCCTGGAAGGTCACGCGGTTGGCGCTGCCGCCGCTTGCGGCCACCTGGTAGATCTGCGGACGACCGCCGCGATCGGAGGTGAAGTAGATGCTGCCGCCGTCCGGCGCCCAGGTCGGCTCGGTGTCGATGCCGAAGTGGTTGGTTAGCTGGGTCAACTGCTTGCTGCCCAGATCCATGACGTAGATCTCCGGGTTGCCGCTGCGCGACAGCGCCAGCGCAAGGCGACGGCCATCGGGCGAGAACGAGGGCGCACCATTGATGCCACGGAAGCTGGAGACCAGTTCACGCGCACCGGTGGAGATGTCCTGCAGATAGATCGAGGAATTGCCGCGCTCGAAGCTCACATAGGCCAGCTTCTTGCCGTCCGGGCTCCAGTTCGGCGACAGCAACGGCTCGGCCGAGCGCACGATGGTCTGCGGGTTGTAGCCGTCCGAGTCGGCCACCATCAGCGCATAGCGCATCGCGCCGCCCTTGCCGCTGGCGGTCACATAGGCAATCCGGGTCCAGAACGCGCCACGCACGCCGGTGATCTTTTCGTAGATCGCATCGGCCATCTGATGCGAAACATCGCGCATCGCATTGGCGCGTGCGGTCATCGCCAAGCCAAGCAGGCGCTCGCCCTTGGCTACGTCGAACAGTTCGTACTCGACGCGGTAAGCGCCTTCGCCGGCATCCATCACGCGGCCAACCACGATGTAGTTCTGCTTGAGCGTGCGCCAGGTCTGGAACTGCACCTCGGTCCCACGGGTCGGCTTTTCGACGATCTGCGCGGCCGGCAAGGTCCGGAACTGACCGGAGCGGTCAAGATCGGCGCCAACCACGGCCGCCACATCGGTCTGCGGCGCGGTGCCGGAGCCTTGGTAAGCCATCGGAATGACAGCGATCGGCGTAGCCGATGCGCTACCGCCGACGATATCGATAGTGAGCCCCTGCTGCTGCGCGAGGGCACTCAGCGGAAGCAACAAGGCGGTCAGGGCAGCTAACCAACGCAGCGGTTTTTTCATGGACGGCTCGGATCGGGCAGGAAAAGTGTGCAAGAGATACCAATCAACGAGTGAACATACTCGCAATCGTGAACGAGACAGCGTGAAAGTGGAGCGAGTGGCCGCAGACAGCACGACACCTCTGTATTGCCAACCGACCGGCCGTCAGACCGGCCGTTACTGATCCTGCGCAGTGAATACAAAGGTCAGATTGCGCTGGAATACCGATTCGTAGCCGCGATACGGCAGCGGCTGCGCGCTCAACACGGCGGCCTCGATCGAGCGCTGACCCGCCTCGTCGTACGGGCAGCCCGGCGCGACCTTGGCTTCCATCACCTGCCCGCCCGGCAACTGGCGGATGTTGATGGTGCATTTCTGACCCGGCGGCACCGAGGGCGGGCGCACCCACTGCCCCAACACCTTCTGCTGGATGGCCGCAGCGTACTTGGCCGACAGGTCGGTGTTGGTACCACCCTGCCCTGCAGTCGGTTGGGCAGTGGCAGCAGCGGCCGAAGACGCCTGTTGCGCACGTGCGGCGGCCACCTGGCGCAGCTTCTGCTCGGCCAGTGCGGCTTCCTTGGTGGCCTGTTCGCGCTGCCGGCGGATATCGGCGATCTTCTTTTGGCGTTCGGCGTCCTCGGCCTGCTGCGCGGCAGCCTGCTTCTTCTTGGCGTCGGCCTCTTCCTGCTGCTTGGCCAGGCGCAGCTTCTGCTCGGCCTCTTCCTGGCGTTTGCGCTCGGTGAGGTCGATCTGCTCCTGACGGCGCTTGGCTTCCTGCTCCTGCTTGGCCTTTTCCGCCGATAGCGCAAGCGCATCGACACGCTCCTGATCGACCTTGTCCGGCTGAGCCACGCGCTCCTGGGCCTGCGCCTGTTGCGGCGTGGGCGCATCCTGCGGGCGTGGCTCGGGGATCGGCTGCGGTGGCGGCACGCTTTCTTCCGGCGCGGGTTCGGGCACCGGTGCGGGCGGTGGCGGTGGCGTCTCCACCGGTGTCGCCTTCAACGCCTGCCGCGCAACGCGCGCTTCGGCTGCGGACACGTCCAGCGAAGCTTCCATGCTGGGATCGCCAGCGGCCGGCTCGACCGAACGCTCGGGCGACCACAGCCAGCCGGCGATGAACACCAGTGCGACCAGGACGTGCACGACCAAGGCCAGCACGACTGGTCGCAACCAGCCATCCTCGCGCGCGGTCTGCGTGGGGAGTGCGTCAGCGTGCATCGCTGCCTGCAGCACCGCCGGAGTCGGAAATCAGGCCCACCTTTTCGACCTTGGCCTGCTTGAGCACGTCGATGGCATCCATGATCTTTTGATAGGGGGCGGCGCGATCGCCGGCCACCACCACGCGGGCCTCTTTGTCCTGCGCCACGATGGCGGCCAGTTGCGCTTGCAGCGCGGCCACGTCCATTGCCTGCGGCTTGCCCTTGGGCAACTGCAGTGCGAGCTGGCCGTCGGCGGCCACCACCACCACGATCGGATCCTGCTTGCTCTCCAATGCCTTGGCGCGCGAGCTCGGCAGATTGACGTCGGTGCTCAGGGTCAACAGCGGCGCGGTCACCATGAAGATGATCAACAGCACCAGCATCACGTCGATGTACGGCACGACGTTGATGTCGGATTTGAGCTTGCGCTTCTTACGGCGGGAAATACTGGAAATCATCGCGGAACGTTCCTAATTGATCCCTCGCACATGCGCGCGCGGACTGCTCCGAGGGACTCGCCCATCCTGTCCCCGCACACGAAGGTGCGGGCGTCTGCGAGGCACTCGCATGCAAGCCGGCTGTTGCGAGGGAGCGGCATCACTCGTCGGCGCCGGCCTGACGCTGCAGGATCGAGCTGAACTCGTCGGCGAAGGTTTCGTAACGCACCGACAGCCGTTCCACCCGGGTGGTGAAGCGGTTGTAGGCCCACACCGCCGGAATCGCCACGAACAGGCCAATGGCGGTAGCGAACAAGGCTTCGGAGATACCCGGTGCGACCGCAGCGATACCGGCCTGTTCGCCGCTGCTGACCATGTCGTGCATGGTCACCATGATGCCGAACACGGTACCGACCAGGCCGACATACGGCGCGGTGGAGCCGATGTTGGCCAGCAATTCGAGATTGCGCTCGAGCTGGTCGACTTCGCGGGTGAAGGCGGTGCGCATGGCGCGCTGAGCGCCTTCCAGTTGCACACGGCCATCCAGACGGCGGCGATCGCGCAGGCGCGAAAATTCGCGGAAGCCGCTTTCGAACATCGACTCCAGACCGCCGACGGTGCGGTTGCGATCGGTGGCCGAGGCGTACAGCTTGGCCAGATCGGCGCCGGACCAGAAGCGGTTTTCGAACTCGTCCGCCTCGCGGTTGGCCTGCTTGAAGGCGCGCGCCTTGCGGAAAATGATCACCCAGCTGATGAACGAGCCGATCAGCAGCAACAGCACGATGATCTTGACCGGGATGCTCGCCCGCAGGATCAACTCGACATAGTTGATGCCGCTGTTGTGCGCCACGCTGGCGGTCTGTGCCGCAGCGGCGGCAACGTCCTGCGGTAGTGCTTCCACTACCGTGTCCTGCAGGGCCAGGAGCAATGCAATCGACATCCGTTTGTTCCTCAGTCTTCTGATTCTGTGGTTTCTAAAGCTTTCAACACGTCGTATAGCGCATCGTCCATGCCGCGCGGGCGGAAGTCGCTGGCACTGAGTGCGGCAATGCGCACCTGCGCGGTCAGGAGCACCTCGCCCTCGCGACGCACCGACTGCGCAAACAGCAGGCTGGCACGTTTACATCTGAGCAGGACCGCCGACACTGACAGCGCGTCGTCGAGCCGGGCCGGCTTGAGGAAATCCAGTTGCATCGAGCGGACCGCGAACACCAGATCGTGCTGCTGGCGCAGGCGTTCCTGCTCATAACCGAGTGCGCGCATCCATTCGGTGCGCGCCCGTTCCATGAAAGCGACGTAGCGCGCGTGGTAGACCACCCCACCGGCGTCGGTATCTTCCCAATACACGCGTGTCGGCCAACTGAATCGGGGATCAACCGACATCCTCGTCCTCCACGAACAGGTCCGGTGCCGGCGCTGCCTTGGGCTTGAGCCCTAGATGGCGATAGGCCTTGTTGGTGGCCATGCGCCCGCGCGCGGTGCGGATCAGGAAGCCCTGCTGGATCAGGTAGGGCTCGATCACGTCTTCCAGGGTGCCGCGTTCTTCCGACAGCGAGGCGGCCAGCGATTCGACGCCGACCGGGCCGCCGTCGAAGTGATCGACGATAACCCGCAGCATGCGCCGGTCGAGCTCGTCAAAACCTTCCGGGTCGACCTTGAGCATCTGCATCGCCGCCTGCGCCACCGGCAAATCGATATGACCGGACGCCTTGACCTGGGCGAAGTCGCGCACCCGCCGCAGCAGCCGGTTGGCGATGCGGGGGGTGCCGCGCGCGCGGCGTGCGATCTCGGCGGCGCCATCGGGCGTGCAGTCGATACCCAGGATTGCGGCCGAGCGGATCACGATGCGGGTCAGCTCTTCCGGCGAATAGAACTCCAGCCGCTGCACGATGCCGAAGCGGTCGCGCAGGGGCGCGGTCAGCAGGCCGGCTCGGGTGGTGGCGCCGATCAGGGTGAACGGCGGCAGGTCGATCTTGATCGAGCGCGCGGCCGGGCCGTCGCCGATCATGATGTCGATCTGGAAATCTTCCATCGCCGGATACAGCACTTCTTCCACCACCGGCGAGAGCCGGTGGATCTCGTCGATGAACAGCACATCGTGCGGCTGCAGGTTGGTCAGCAGCGCGGCCAGATCACCGGCTTTTTCGATCACCGGGCCGGAGGTCGAACGCAGGCTCACCCCGAGCTCGTTGGCAATGACGTGACTGAGCGTGGTCTTGCCCAAGCCCGGCGGGCCGAAGATCAACACGTGATCCATTGCCTCGCCGCGCGCCTTGGCCGCCTGGATGTAGATATCCATCTGCTCGCGCACCGGCTGCTGGCCGAGATAATCGGCAAGTCGCTTGGGGCGGATGCTCGCATCGGCGGCATCGTCTTCCCGGGTGGCGCTGCTGGCGATGATGCGGTCCATTGAGAGCCGGGATTGGGGATTCGTTATTCGGGATTTGCAGCCCACTAGTATGGGCTGCGAGGCGCCTCCGGCGCTACGCTCTTGCTAGTCCAGACTCTCCAATCCCGAATCCCGGCCGCCGCAGGCGGCTCAGATCTCGACCTGCGCGCCCAGCTCCACCAAGCGGTTGCCGGGGATGCGGAAGAAACCTGTCGCCGGGGCGGCGTTGCGATGCATCAGCGCGAACAACTTGTCGCGCCAGATCGGCATGCCACGGTTGGCGCTGGCCACGATGGTCTCGCGGCTGGCGAAGAAGGTGGTGTCCATCGGGTCGAAATGGATGCCGCCCTGGTCACAGGAACGCATCAATGCCAGCGGCACGTCGGGGGTTTCCATGAAGCCGAAGCGCACGTAGACGCGATAGAACTCGTCGCCGATCGATTCGATCTGCAGGCGCTTGTCCGCCGGCGCATACGGAATCGGCAAGGTGTCGACGTTGAGGAAGATGTTGCGCTCGTGCAGCACCTTGTTGTGCTTGAGGTTGTGCATCAGCGCATGCGGCACGACCATCGGGTCGGCAGTGAGGAACACCGCCATGCCCGGCACGCGCGCCGGCGGGGCCAGCATCAGGCCCGGCAAAAAGCTGTCGATGCGGATGCCGTCCTTGCGGATTTCCTCGCGCAGCAGCGCGCGGCCGCGGCGCCAGGTGCGCATCAGGGTGAACACCACGATGCCCAGCGCCAGCGGGAACCAGGCGCCCTGCAGCAGCTTGGCACCGTTGGCGATGACAAACGCCAGTTCGATGATGAAGAACACCACGCACAGCGGCAGCACCCAGTTGCGCCAGCGCGGCCACAGCGAGCGCGCCACCAGCGCCAGCAGCAAGGTGTCGATCAGCATGGTCATCGACACCGAGATGCCGTAGGCCACGGCCAGATTGGTGGAGCTGCGGAAGATCAGCACCAGCGCGATCACCATCACCATGAGCAGCCAGTTGATGCCGGGCACGTAGATCTGCCCAATGGTGGTGCGCGAGGTGTGCTTGATCAGCATGCGCGGGATATAGCCCAGCTGCATCGCCTGGCGCGCCACCGAATACGCACCGGTGATTACCGCCTGCGAGGCGATCACCGCCGCCAGCGTGGCCAGGATGATCATCGGATACAGCGCCCAGCTCGGCACCGCTTCGAAGAACGGATTCTTCAGCGCGGAGGGATGATTGAGTACCAGCGCGCCCTGCCCCAGGTAATTGAGCAGCAGCATCGGCAGCACGAAGAAATACCAGCCGTGGCGGATCGGCTTGGCGCCGAAATGGCCCATGTCCGCGTACAAGGCTTCGCCGCCGGTCACTGCCAGCACCACCGCACCGAGAATGAAGACACCGTGCCAGCCGTGCTGCATGAAGAAGCGGATCGCCCACCAGGGGTTGAAGGCCTTCATCACTTCCGGCGCATCGACGATGTTCCAGATGCCGATTGCCCCCAGCGACAGGAACCACAGGCAGGTGATCGGGCCGAACACCTTGCCCACTTTTTCGGTACCGAAGCGCTGCACCATGAACACCACCAGCAGCACCACCACGGTGATCGGCACGATGAAGGGATGCAGGCTGGGCGCGGCGATTTCCAGGCCCTCCACTGCACCCATCACCGAGATGGCCGGGGTGATCACGCCATCGCCGAAGAACAGCGAGGCGCCGAAGATGCCCAGGATGCCGACCACATACGCCGAGCGCGACCCGTTGCGCATGGTGCGCTGGGTCAGCGCCATCAGCGCCATGATGCCGCCCTCGCCCTCGTTGTCGGCGCGCATGATGATGGTGACGTACTTGAGCGTCACCGTGATCATCAGCGCCCAGAACGCCAGCGACAGCACGCCCAGCACGGTGTCGTGATCGCTGGTCAGCCCGTAGTGCGGCGAGAACGCCTCCTTGAGGGTGTACAGCGGGCTGGTGCCGATATCGCCGAAGACGACGCCGATGGCGCCGATGACCAAGGCCATATGGCTATTGGCAGGCGCATGGCCGTGGCCAGCTGCGGAAGTGGGGGTCTGTGACATGAAGTGGGCAGGGTATCGCCAAGTGGCGTGAAGGAGAGGAAGACGGCGCGGCGTTGAGTAACTAAAAACGTAGCGAGCGGGGGGTCAGCTGGGTGCGGGCGGCGCGCAGGAGCCGCAGTGTACGAGTGGTACATGCCGATTCCGAGCACCGGCCGCGCCCGCCTGGCGACCGCGTAGTCGTTTTGCTAGTCGCCCTTAACGCAGTGCGGCCTGGAGGGCCTTGCGGATGACCGTGGCGACTTCGTCGCCTTCTGCCCCGGCCTCGCGTGCCATGCGTGCGGCCTCGGCCGGCTTGTAACCCAGTTGCTGTAACGCCACGGTGGCTTCGGACACCGCATCCGGGCCGAGCTGGCCGGTGATCGGCGCGCCACTGCTGAAGTCGGCGGCGCGGTCGCGCAGCTCCACCACCATGCGCTCGGCGGTCTTCTTGCCGATGCCGGGGATGCGGGTCAGCGCGGTGATGTCGCCGCTGGTGATCAGGCGGGCGAACTCGTCCACGGTGACCCCGGACAACACCGCCAGCGCAATCTTGGCGCCGATGCCGGTGACCTTCTGCACGTCGCGGAACAGCCGCCGCTCGCCTTCGCGCAGGAAGCCGTACAGCGACACGCTGTCTTCCTTCTGCGCGTAGTGGGTGAACAGGATCACGTCGCGGCCGACATCGGGCAGGTCGTAGAAGGTGCTCATCGGCGCCTCCAGCTCGTACCCCACCCCACCCACATCGATCACCAGCCACGGCGGCTGCTTGTAGGCCAGGATCCCGCGCAGGCGGCCGATCATTGGGCACCGCCTTGGCGGTGCCGGGATTGGGTATTCGGGATTGGGGATTGGCTGGATCCCTCGCTGCCGTTAACGAAGGCCGCGCACCGCCGCACAAGCACAGCGCGCGCGGACCCGCGTTTGCGACTCCCCAATCCCGACTCCCAAATCCCTGCTCTCATCGTTTCCGGCTCCAGGCCTGTTGGGTATTGACGCCCAGGCGCTGCGCGGTGGCGCGCACGTGGGCGTGGGTGATGGCAACTGCCAGTGCGTCAGCGGCGTCGGGCTGCAGCTTGCCTTTCAGGTTGAGCATGATGCCGACCATGTGCTGGACCTGCACCTTGTCCGCACCGCCCTTGCCGACCAGCGCCAGCTTGATCTCGGTGGCAGCGTACTCGTGTACCGGCAGGTCGCGTAGCACCACTGCGCAGATCGCCGCGCCCCGCGCATGGCCGAGCTTGAGCGCCGAGTCGGCACTCTTGCCCATGAACACCTTTTCGATCGCCACTTCCTGCGGCTGGTAGGTGTCGATCACCTCGCCCAGCCCGTGCAGCAGGCGCTTGAGCCGCTGCGCGAAGTCGCCCTCGCCCAGCAGCACCAGCGGCGCGTGATAGACATGCCGGCTGCGACCGCTCTCGTCGATGTCGATGACGCCAACCCCGGTGCGCTGCGAGCCGGGGTCGATGCCCAGGATGCGGGTCATCGAGGGGCCGGGAGTGGAGATTGGGGATTCGGGATTGGTGACGCACCTGCAGTGAAGCGATCGCGTTGCTGTTGCGAATCCCGAATCACGAATCCCGCCATCCCGGCCATCATCAGGCGCCAAGCGCCGCTTGATCGACGTTCGAATACACGTCCTGAACGTCGTCCAGGTCTTCGAGCATGTCGAGCAGCTTGCGGACCTGCAGGGCGGTGTCGCCGTCGACGGCGATGTCGTTTTCGGCGCGGAAGGTGATTTCCGCATGCACCGGCTCCAGGCCGGCGGCGGCGAGCGCCTGCTTGACCTGGGCGAAGGCGTCCGGGGCGGTCAGCACATCGATGGCGCCGTCTTCCGGGTACACCACCACGTCATCGGCGCCGGCTTCGATGGCCGCGTCGGTGAGGGTGTCTTCGTCGGTGCCGGCGGCGAAGCTGAGCACGCCCAGACGCTTGAACATGAAGGCCACCGAGCCGTCGGTGCCCATGTTGCCGCCGCACTTGCTGAAGGCATGGCGCACATCGGCCACCGCACGTACGCGGTTGTCGGTCAGGCAGTCCACGATCACCGCCACGCCGCCGGGGGCATAGCCCTCGTAGCGCACTTCTTCGTATTCCACACCTTCCAGCTCGCCGGTGGCTTTTTTGATGGCGCGTTCAATCACGTCCTTGGACATGTTCGACGACAAGCCCTTGTCCACCGCCACGCGCAGGCGCGGGTTGTTGGCCGGATCACCGCCGCCGCCGCGTGCAGCCACGCTGATCTCGCGAATGATCTTGGTGAACATCTTGCCGCGTTTGGCGTCGGAGGCGTTCTTGCGGCCTTCGATCGAGGGGCCTCTACCCATGGGTGGTTCCAGACTGGCTTGGATGACAGGGCGCGGATTTTACCTGATTGCTCGCCCGCACCGGGGCGGCAGCGTTCAGTGGCGGACTCAGTGGCGAAATCGGCCGGTCCGCAGAAAGCTCAGCGCCTGCTGCGCGGCCTCGGGTGAGCGCAACAGACCGCTATGGCTGGCCGGCACCACACAATGGTCGCGCAGCCCGGGCAGGCGGGTTTCGGCCAGCGCCACGGTGCCGTCCGAGCCGCCGTCCAGCGGCGCCAGCCAGCGTCCGACCCCGCGCGCGACATTGCCGGCGACCTGACCGATCTCGGCCTCGCCCTCCCATTGCACAAACCCTTGCTGCAGTAAGCCCGCACTCCGCCCCAACGCCCATCGCCCGCCACGTTGGGCCAGGCCGCGCGCGGCGGCGCTGCCGCACAACGGCGAGCCCAGGCAGACCACACGGCGCACCGGCAGCTCGGGCGCGGCGCGCAGGGCCTGCAACGCCATCAGCCCGCCCAGGCTGTGACAGACCAGCAACTGCGCGCTGGTCGCCTGCAGGCGTTCGATCAGCCGCGGCACCGCCTGCTCGGGACCGCCAAGCACGCTGGCGTAGCCGAACAGCGCCGGCGCCAGGCCCTCTGCACGCAATCGACGCGCGAGCGGCAGCAGCCAGTGCGAGGTATTCCAGATGCCGTGCACCAGCAGTACGTCGGCGGTGGCGGTGGTCGGTGCCGTGCGCGGGGTGCGTCTGGATGCAGTTGGAAATGCCGAGGAGCTGCTGGGCATCAGCGCGGTTTCCGGGACGTGGCGCGCGATCGCCGGGCTGCTGCGGACGGCGCCTGCATGCGCTCAGTCGGCCGCGACGATCGGCTTGCGGCGCAGGATGTGCTCGCGATCGACAATCTTGCCGACCGGGAAATCGTACTCGCCGACTTTTTCGAATCCGTAGCGGGTGTAGAAACGTTGTGCGCCGAAATTTTCCGACCACACGCCGATCCACAGCGTGCGCGGGCCGTTGCGTTCCAGCCATTCCAGCGTGGTTTCGAACAGCCGGCTGCCCCAGCCGCTGTTCTGGTAGTCCTTCAACAGATACAGCCGCTTGAGCTCTCCATCGCCGGGACGCACGTCTTCGTGCGGCAGCCCGCACGGGCCGGCGGCGGCGTGGCCGACCAGCAGGCTGTCCATCTCCAGCAGCCAGATCGCATAGTCCGGATGCGCCAGCACGATGCGCGCGCGCTCGACCGCATAGGTCTCTTCGAGAAAACCGCGCAGGTCTTCTTCCGGATACAGATGCCCGAAGGTTTCGGTAAAGGTCTGTGCGGCCAGCAGCGATAACGCTTCGGCATCGTCCGGTGTGGCGCGGCGGATGCGGGTCATGCGGGGCCTCTCGTGCCTGGTTGATCTGGCAGCTTCTCGCATGCAGATGCGCTACCGCAAGCGGGGATTGGGGATTGGGGATTGGGGATTGGGGATTGGGGAATCGGGAATCGGGAATCGGGAATCGGGAATCGGGAATCGGGAATCGGGAATCGGGAAAGCATCTGCGATGCGTGGATTCCGCGTGTGCAGGATTCGGCATGGGCGCTGACGGGTTCAACCAAGCGCGCACGACCGGCTCCGCATGGCGCCGCGCAGGAAAGATAAACACTGCGAGGGATGGCTATCTGCTTGCGGAGCTCAGGCGCGCTTGGGACGGACCTGCAGGACGCACTGCCGCCGGTGATCGGCGGCGGTGCCCCGTGCGCAACACCCAGCCCTGGCGCCAACGGTTCCACCAAAGCGCGCAGCGCTAGCTGCGCTGAGCGCCTTGTACAGATGACCACGCACACGGCATGGCCATCTGCTAGCGCAGGTCAGACCTGCTTCGGACGCACCTGCACGTGCACTTCGGCCAGCTGCTCGGCCGGGATCGGCGACGGGGCATCGGTCATCAGATCCTGCGCGCCAGTGGTCTTGGGGAACGGGATCACGTCGCGGATCGATTCGGTGCCCGCCATCAATGCAGCGATGCGGTCGATGCCGAAAGCAATGCCGCCGTGCGGCGGTGCGCCGTAGTTCAAGGCATCCAGCAGGAAGCCGAACTTGGCACGCGCTTCCTCGGCGCCGATGCCAAGCAGCTCGAACACCGCGCTCTGCATGTCCGGGCGGTGGATACGGATCGAGCCGCCGCCGATTTCATTGCCGTTGAGCACCATGTCGTAACCGCGCGACACGGCGGTGCGGGCATTGGCGCGCAGGTCGGCGATGTCGTCCACCGCCGGCGCGGTGAAGGGGTGATGCAGGGCCACGTAGCGCTGCGCCTCCTCGTCCCACTCGAACATCGGGAAGTCGGTGACCCACAGCGGTGCCCAGGTGTCGGCGACCAGCTTGAAATCCTTGCCGGCCTTCAGGCGCAATGCACCCATGAAATCGGACACGGTGTTATAGCCGCCTGCACCGAAGAACACGATGTCGCCGTTGCCGGCACCGACGTGCGCAACCAGCGCAGCAAACGCCTCTTCGCTGAAGAACTTGGCGATCGGCGAGCTGACTTCGCCGGTCTCCGACAGCTTGATGTAGGCCAGGCCCTTGGCGCCGTATTTGGCGGCGTGCGCGGCGTACTCGTCGATCTGCTTGCGTGACAGCGCGGCACCGCCGGGGATACGCAGCGCGGCCACGCGGCCGTCGGCATCGTTGGCGGCCGCGGTGAACACCGGGAATTCACTGGACTTGACCAGCTCGGCCACATCGACCAGTTCCAGTGCGATGCGCAGGTCCGGCTTGTCCGAGCCGTAGCGACGCATCGCCTCGGCCCAGGTCATGCGCGGGAACTGCACTGCCAGCTCGACATCCACCACTTCCTTGAAGATCGCGCGGATCATGTCTTCGACAAAATCCTGCACGTCGCGCTCGCGCACGAAGGCGAATTCCATGTCGAGCTGGGTAAATTCCAGCTGGCGATCGGCACGCAGCGCTTCGTCGCGGAAGCAGCGCGCGATCTGGTAGTAACGATCGAAGCCGGCCACCATCAGGATCTGCTTGAACAGCTGCGGGCTCTGCGGCAACGCATAGAACTCGCCCGGATGCATGCGCGCGGGCACCAGGAAGTCGCGTGCGCCTTCCGGGGTGGCCTTGGTCAGGATCGGGGTCTCGATGTCCTGGAAATCGCGTGCGTCCAGGTGCCGGCGCAGCGCCTGCACCAGCTTGATGCGGGTGCGCTGCATGCGCTGCATTTCCGGACGACGCAGGTCCAGATAGCGGTACTTCAGGCGGGTTTCTTCGCCCGGATTTTCGTGCGCATGGAACGGCAGCGGCGCGGCCTTGTTGAGGATGGTGATACGCGTGGCGATCACTTCGACCTTGCCGCTGCGCAGCTTGGTGTTGACCGCGTGCCGCGCACGCACCACGCCTTCGACCTGCAGCACGTCTTCGTAGCCGAGGCTGGCGGCCACCGGGAACACCTCGGCGTTCTCCGGTTCCACCGTCACCTGCACGATGCCTTCGTGGTCGCGCAGGTCGATGAAGCACACGCCGCCCAGGTTGCGGGCCACGTCGGTCCAGCCGGCGAGAGTGACGGTTTGGCCGATCATGGTCTCGTCGACCAGGCCGCAGAAGTGGGTACGCATCGAAAGCTCCGCTGAAAACCCGACACAGGACAGCGCCGGAGAGCCGGATATTCTGGGGCCGGCGGGCGGCAGGAGCAAATGCGCAGGCGCTCATGGTCGCTTAAGTCAGCGCCCGGCTGAATAGGCGCAACGCCCCTCCCGCACCAAGGACGACACGATGCTGCGCACTGCCCTGCTGCTCTCCGGCTTCGGCCTGATCTCCCTGACCGGCCTGCTCGCCAGCGCTCCTGCCGCGGCGCAGGACCGCGGCTGGAACGGCCCCAGCATCACCTGCTCCAGCAACGACAACCGCCGCCGCGAGTGCGATACGCCGTTCCGCGGCCGCGCGGTGCTGGTCGAAAACATCTCCGGCACGCGCTGCATCGAAGGCCGCAACTGGGGCAGCGACCGCGGCCGCGTGTGGGTGAACAACGGCTGCCGCGCGCGCTTTGTGGATGGCCGCAACGGGAGCGGCGGCTGGGGCGGCAACAACGGCGGCGGCGCTGGCGGGGTGGCCGGCACGGTGCGCTGCGAGAGCAACGACCAGCGCCAGAAGATCTGCGATACCGGTTGGCGCCGCGCCATGCTGGTGCGCCAGCTCTCCAACACGCCCTGCGTGGAAAACCGCAACTGGCGCCAGGACGGTAGCCGGATCTGGGTGGACGACGGCTGCCGGGGCGAGTTTGCGCAAGCGCGCGGCGGCGGTTGGGACCGTGGCGATGGCGGCTACGGCGGCCGCGACGACCGCCCGCGTAACGATTACGCCATCAGCTGCGCCAGCGACGACCGCCGCCTGCGCACCTGCGCCTGGGATGGCCGCTACGGCCGTCCGGTGCTGACCCGCCAGTTGTCCGACACCCGCTGCGAAGAGGGCCGCAGCTGGGGCTACGACGAGCGCCGCGCGACGGTGTGGGTGAATGACGGTTGCCGGGCGCGGTTTGAGGCGCGTTGAGGCGGCGCGGGCCGGTCCTGGATACGGATCGGCCTGCGCGCTCAACCCGTCATCGATCGATTGGCGGATGACACACGTTCCCGGCGGGAGAGTGCGCTACTGCGACGCTGTTTGATCTGGTCTCCAGCTGGAGACGCCTGTGCTGGGACCGCAGACGATGCCGACTGCCCGGCCAATCGACCGGCTCAACTTCCCCAAGGCGCGGGCGGCGAAGCGACCGGCCGGGTGAGATCGAATTCGACCCGGAACAGCCGCCCGCCTGGGCGACTCAGTTCGTAGACAACGCTGCGGCCGGGCTGGATTTCGATCGCCCAGGTGTTACTCAGCGAAGCGGTCGAGCCAAGGCGTTTGAATAGCGCGATGGATTCGGCATCGACCGGGAATTCCTGTCGGCTCGCGCTGCCTGCATCGATGGTAGCGCCGCCGTATTGAGTCAATGCGTCCGCACTACCGTCGGCATGGCGGTGATCGTGCTTGAGGCGCAGGCCAGTAGCAGTGCGCGTCAGCACCCAGGTGCGCGAGTGGTCGTCGCCCACGTGAAACGGCACGCGCAGTTCGCGCGCAGGGTCGTCGCAGCCGCGCACATGCATCACCAGCGGCTTGCCGGCGAACGCGCTTGGCGTTGCAGAGACCGGGGTATCGACGAGGACGCGGCCGGCGAAGGCTTGTCCGCAGTACGTGGCGAGCGCGGCCAGGAATCGATCTGCAGGTGCAGCGCTTATCGGTGCAGATGAGGCCACAGACGTGGACGAAGTGGCACATCCGCTCACCGCGGCGACCAGCATCAGCACGGCCAACCCTGGAGTGGCCAACGAGACGCGGTGAGCGAGCGCTGTTCTCAGCGTCGCGCCGCTCTCCGGCTTGCGCGTGCGGCCGTGGATCATGCCGGATCGGATGCTGGCTTGGACACAGGCTTGGCGGCGGGTTTGCTCTCGGCGGCTGCGGCCGGCTTGGCCTCGCCACCGCTGCTGCTCTCGGTGAGGTTTTTCTTCTTCTCGCCCGCCGACTTGAAGTCGGTTTCGTACCAGCCGCTACCGGACAGGCGGAACGAGGGCGCGGTGATCTGGCGCTTGATCGTGGCCGCCGCGCAGGCCGGGCAGGTCTGCGGATCGGGGTCGGCCATCTTCTGCAGGCGGTCGAAGGCGTGACCGCAGGTGGTGCACTGGAAACCGTAGATGGGCATGGCAGGATCAGCTGAAGACGATACAGGGGCGCAGATTCTAGTCGTATGCGAGCAAGCAGGTGCAGGGGCTGTCTGGGCGCTGGCGCGCGGGAGCTTGTTGCGGGCAACAAGCATCGATCAATCGTCGCTTCGTCGCGCCTGCACGCTGACCGCGCACGTTCAACGCCGCGGTTGCCGCCTGCAGATGCAAACGCCAACTGCGCATACCGACGTCTCGAGCAAACGTGACGAGTCGTTGTCAGGTCAGCGAGATTGCGCGGAATACAGCGTTCGTCCTGCAGCGCGCAGACAACCGGCACGTTGCGCCGACTTGACGACTACCGGCGACGGTCGAGAGCCGTAGAGGAGCCACTTGAATCAGCCTGCACCACACGTTTCGATCAAGCCGCCACATAGCGGCCTGCTACACTCGAACACGTGATCGACGCGCCTTTTCCCCCACAAGAGCCGCATCCATGTTGCGACTGACCGCCTTATTGCTGGGCGTGGCCCTGTTGCTGACCGGCAGCGGGCTGCTCGGCACCTTGCTTGCCGTGCGCGGTGGTCAAGCCGGCTTCGATGCGCGTGCGCTGGGCCTGATCATGTCCGGGTATTTTGCCGGCTTCTTTCTCGGCACCTTCTTCGCGCCGCCACTGATTCGCCGCATCGGGCATATCCGTGCGTTTGCATTTTATGCGGCATTGGCTGCCATTGCGGTGCTGCTGCATCCGATCTGGTTGAACGCCTGGGGCTGGGGATTGCTGCGATTGGTCACCGGCGCGGCCTTGGTCGGCCTGTACACGGTGATCGAAAGTTGGCTCAACGCCGAGCCGGATGCGCGCCGACGCAGCCGGGTGTTTTCGGTATACATGGCGATCAATCTTTCTGCACTGGCGCTGGGCCAGATCCTGCTCACGGCCGGCGATGCAAGTGCGCCGGCGATGTTCACGCTGACAGCGATCTTGATTTGCGCGGCAGTGATGCCGGTGATGACCACGCGACTGATTCCGCCCGAGGTGCCGCACGTGTCGCGTTTGCGCCTGAAAACGCTGTACGCATTGGCGCCGGTGGCGACCATCGGCGCGGGGTTGTCGGGCCTGGCAATGGGCGCGTTCTGGGGCTTGTTGCCGGTGTACGCCAACCGCATCGGGCTGGATGCCGATGGCGTGGCGATGTTCATGCTCACCGCGATCATCGGCGGCGCGGTGTTGCAGTGGCCGATCGGGCGCATCAGCGATGGCCATGACCGGCGCATCGGCCTGGTCACGGTGAGCGTGCTGGCGGCCGGCATTGCGATTGCCGCCGCCGTGCCGATGGTGCAGTCGCAGACCACCATGCTGTTCGTGTTGTTCTTCGTGTATGGCGGATTGGCATTCTCGCTGTATCCGTTCGCGGTGGCGCACATGCTCGATTATCTGCCGCGCGAAGATCTGCTCTCCGGCTGCAGCAGTTTGTTGCTGGTACATGGCGTGGGCGCGGCGATCGGCCCGGCCCTGGCCGGCGGCGCGATGCAGAAATTCGGGCCTGCGGCATTGCCGGTGTACTTCGCGGTGATGCTGCTGGCACTGGCCGGCTTCACCCTGGCGCGCTTGCTGCGCTTCACGCGCCGCCGCACCCATCCGATCTCCTTCCGCCCGATGCTGCGTACTACGCCATCGGCACTGGAATTGATGCCGGAAACGCAGCAGACCGAAGCGGCGCCTCACACTAGAAGTGGCTAGGGCCTGTTAACACTAATGGCCCGAGCGATTAAACTATCGTGCATGGAGATCACGCCAGCACAATTTTCTCTGATCGAACACTGCCTGCCGGCGCAGCGCGGCAATGTCAGCATGACCAACCTGCAAGTGGTCAACGCCATCCTTTACGTTGCCGAGCATGGCTGCAAATGGCGCGGCCTACCCAAGCGCTTTGGCAACT
>NZ_JBEOLS010000064.1:0-29033 GCF_040279205.1 Xanthomonas hortorum | reverse complement strand
GGCTGGCCGACTACAACCAGCAGATCCCGCACGACAGCCTGGGCGGGCTAACGCCCGCCGAGTTCCGTGATCAACATCAACCGAAGACCTCTAGTTTTAGCTGGCATTGAATTACGGGGAGTCGACACCAGCACGCGCACGATTGCGTGAGGCGACCGCGAACGGCTGCTGCATGGTGTGCTTGCGTAGCGCGCTGACGAATGCCGCTGCGATCAGCCCTGGACCCAGGATGCCCCATCGCAGCGATGGCTCGCCCTGCCCTGGCAAGAACAGCTCGGGCTCGGGAAATGTGGTTGGCGCCATGCTGTTGCCTTCGCAGTTTCAGGTGCTTGCATGCTAGCAAACGGCGCATGTCCATCAGGGTGGCAAGGCTCACACCAGATCGCGATAGTCCTGCAGGATCACCATCACCAGTTGACTGCGCGAGCGCACGTCCAGTTTGTTGAACAATTGCTGGAAGGTGGCCTTGATGGCGCTCTCCGAGCTGCCGAGTTGGCGGGCGATCAACTTGTTGGATTGGCCACGCAACAGGCCGCGCAGCACTTCGCGCTCGCGTTCGGTAAAGCTGGGGCGGCTTTCCTGCGTGTCCTGGGCAACCAGCGATTGCAGGTAGCGTTGGTCGATCAACACACGGCCCATCGCAACCGCATGGATGCTGTCGATCAGCTCGTCGGTGGAGACATCCTTGCGGCAGATGCCCGACACGCCCAGGCGTATCAATGCCAACGCATCGCGCTCGGGGAGCCCGGCGGTGACCACCAGGGTTGCCGGGCGCTTGGCCTGGTCGGCCTGCCGCCGCATGTAGTCCAGCGCGTTGTATTCGCCCATGTCGTAATCGAGGATGACCACGTCCGGTGACAGCGATGCAATCTGCACGATCGCCTGCGCCAGGTTGCCGGATTGCCCGACCACATCGAAGCGTGCGTCGGCGCCGAGCAGGCGCAGCAGGCCTTCGCGGAACAGCGTGTGGTCATCGAGCAGATACAGACGCACCGGATTACGCCGCGACTCATCCATCCAGCGTCTCCGCCAGTGGTGCATGCGCAAGCGGCATGTGCAGCTCGAAGCAGGCACCCTCGCCTCCCGGTGCGTAGCGCAGCGCGCCCTCCTGATTGCTCATCAAGACGCGCGAGATGTAGAGCCCCAATCCGGACCCATCGCTATCGCTGCGAAACGGCTGGAACAAGCGCCCGGGCTCGGCGATGCCCGGGCCGGTGTCACGCACGCTCAACACCGCACTGCCCTGCTCCATGCGGGCACTGACGATCAACTGCCGCCGCGGCTGTGGCAACGGCTGCACCGCACGCAGCGCGTTGCGTGCCAGGTTGAGCAGCACCTGCAACAGCGCATGACGGTCGCCGTGCACGGCCGGGAAATCTGCCGGGATCTGAATGACCAGCTGGCCATCGATGTCGTCCCAGTCCGAGCGGATGATCACGTCCAACTCGCTGCACAAGGTCTGCAGGCGGGTCTCGTGCGCCGCATGCGGGGTCTGCCGGCGCAGGTTGAACGAGGCCAGTTCCATCAATGCGGCGACCAGGCTTTGCAATGCAGCCAGGTCCGGATCGGCGTGGATGGCCGGATGACGGGCAAGATTGGAGGTCACCACACCAGCGGCCGAGCACAGGTTGCGGATCTCATGCGAGACGGCGCCGGCGAGCAAGCGATTGTTCTTGAGCAGGTCATCGAAGTGCGCCGATTCGCGCGCGCGCACTTCTTCGCTGGTGTCGACCAGGATCGCGGCCAGATGGCGCTCCTCGCTGTCTTCGTAGACCGAGAACCAGGTGGTTGCGGGAAAGGTGCTGCCATCGTCGCGCCGGCCCCAGGTGCTGGCCGAGGTGCGCATGCCGTCGAGGTTGGCGCTCATGCTGAGCGCATCGTCGAGCAGCGGCAGGAAGTCGCGCACGGCGCGCCCTTGCAGCCCGCCCTCCTCGGCAATGTCGAGAATTTCGTGGGCGGCGCGGTTTGCCGCGACGATCCGGCCATCGCCGGCTACGGTGAGCAGCGCGGCGGGGCTGCTCTCGGCAAGCAGGCGCAGTTGCCGCTCCAGCCGCCGGCGCAGGCGTTGTTCGGCACGCAGCTGCACGTAGTGCGAGAGGATCACCCGGCGGGTGCGGCTGATCTCGGCCACCAGCAGGCCGCAGCCGGCGTAGGCAATGGTGGCCATGAAGAAGCGCAAGGCCTGCTCGACCAACGATTCTTCGGTGACGAACAGACCGCGTAGCGCCGCACAGGCGACGGCGGCAATGACGATATTTCGCCGCGACAGCACGGTCGCCGCCAGCACCACCGGCAGGATGTACAGCAGCCCGAGCGACACGCCCAGGTGTGAGTACCACTCGGCCAGCACCAGCAGCGCGAGCATGGCCAGCGACGCCCACAGCGTGGGAGCTCGATTGAGCCTGACCACCTGCCCGCGCCATTTGAACGGCAACCTCAGTCTGTCCATTGCTTCACCACGTTCCCAATCATCAATCAGCTGTGCTCATGCAACAGCATTGCGGCGGCGCCCGCTTATTGCATCCTATCGAAAGATAGCTGGACGGCATCGTTGGACGGCGCAGTGCCTGTCCAACGCTGGCACAAGGATGGCAGACACATCCGTGGAGGCTGGGTGTAATGGCGGCACCCACGTCGATGCCGCCTCCCATGATTCTTCGCGATACGTTTCCGCTGCGCCGTATCTGGCCAAAGACCTACAAGCGCTTGCTGGTGCTGCTGGCGTTCGATTGCGCGGTGGCCGGGCTGTACACCTTTGTCGATTGGCATTGGCTGTCGATCGAAGCACTGCCGCTTGCGCAGCTGGGATCGGCGCTGACGATCTTCCTCGCGTTCCGCGCCAATGCCGCGTATGGCCGTTGGTGGGAGGCGCGTCAGCTGTGGGGCTCGCTGGTGAACACTTCGCGTGCGATCGCCCGTCAGGCGCTGACCGCGCTGGATGTGGATCCAGCCGATCCACAGCAGGTCACACTGCGCGACGACATCGTGGTGCATCAGGTCGCCTTCGTGCATGCGCTGCGCTGCCATCTGCGAAAGCAGAATCCGTTTCCGGAACTGGCCGGGCTGCTCGGCGCAGAGCGCGCCGATGCACTGCGCGTCTATGCCAACATCCCAAATGCCCTGACCCTGCGCCTGGGGCAACAGCTGCAGCAGGCGCGTGCCCTGGGCATGCTCGACAGCCTGCGCTGGTCGTCGCTGGATGCGAACCTGACCACGCTTGCCAATATCCAGGGCGCCTGCGAGCGCATCAAGAACACGCCGCTGCCACGCCAGTTTTCGTCGCTGCCGCGCGCCTTGGTGAACCTGTATTGCTGGCTGGTGCCGCTTGGCCTGATCGCTGGCATGGGCCTGGCGATGCCGATCGCCTCGGTGTTGATCAGCTTCACCTTGATTGCGATCGACAGCGCCAGCAGCGCGATCGAAGACCCGTTCGAAAACACCGTGCACGACACCCCGATGACCGCGTTGTCGCGCGGGATCGAATTGACCTTGCGCGAAATGCTCGGCCAGCGCGTGCCGCTGCGCGAGGTGCGCGCCATCGACGGTTTCATCTACTGACCAGGGACACAGCCATGCAGACCACGCCCACCCACCTGATCTTTGCCACCAACTTTTCCGAGACTTGCCATGCCGCGATCCCGACGGTGGCGCAATTGGTCGACCGCCTGCGTGCACGCCTGACCATCCTGCACGTGCATGCCAAGGGCAAGCGTGCGCAGGCGCAACAATCGCTGGACTCCTTCTTTGCCGAAGCGTCCAACTACCCGCGCTGCGAGCGTGCGCTGAGCAGCGGCCCGGCGGCCGCCGGCATCGTCTCGTTCTGCCGCAGCCGCAACGATGCGCTGCTGATCATGCCGCCCTCCGAACGCACCGGCCTGCCGCGGCCGTTGCATGTCTCCCTGCGTGCGCGGGTGCTGCAGCGTGTGGCCACGCCGATGCTGACCCTGCCCTACGCCGAGGCGCTGCCGCGCGATGGCGCAGTGGGTGGGCATGTCGCCTGCTGGATCACCGGCCGCGAAACCAGCCTGGACTCCTTGCGCGATGCGGCAGCGCTGGCCCGTCGTCGCGGCGCAGACCTGCATCTGCTGCATGTGATGCCAGATATCAGCGAGGGCTTGCTGATGGACAGCCTGTTCAACGACCAACCCTTGACCGAATCGGCAGCCAGCCATTGGCTGAGCGAGCTTGCCGCGCAGTTGCAGGACGACGACTTACGCGTGCGCATCCACGTGGCAGTGGGCAACCCACGGCGCGAAATCGCCAGCTTGCTCAAACGTGCCCGCGCCGATGTGCTGGTGGTCGAACACGATGCCGTGGTGCGTCGCGGCGTCTGGCGCTCCTCGCTGCATGCCGCATTGGCGAAGACGCCGTGCGTGTTGATCTGCCTGCCACCCGGCCGGCTGCGCGCTCCGGCATTGCGGGTCACGATGGGGCCGTCGCTTGAGGGGCAAGAGACTGGTCTGGCGAGCCGGCTGCTTGCACGCGTGCAACGTCTTCAGCTGCATGGGTGAGGATCGCAACAGGCCAGCTGTTTTTGCGGTTCCAGACACGTCAATGCCCGGCTCCTTGCGGAACCGGGCATTGGCAGTGAGTCGCTGCGCCGCCTAGTTTGGTGAAGCGGGCGCCGGAGCGGGCGCCGCCTCAGGTGCGGGATTCGGCACGGCGTTGGGCGCGGCATCGGGCGTGACCCGCCAGATGGTATTGGCCAGGTCGTCAGCAACGATCAGCGCACCACGTGGGTCGACGGTGACGCCGACCGGACGGCCACGGGTCAAGCCATCATCGCCATGGAAGCCGGAGACGAAGTCGATCGCATCGCCTGCCGGGCGACCATCGCGGAACGGGACGAACACCACTTTGTAGCCGACCGGCGGGTCGCGGTTCCAGCTGCCGTGTTCGCCAACGAACACACCGTCGGCAAACTGTGTGCCCATCGCCGCAGATGAAAATGCAACGCCGAGTGCGGCGACATGCGAGCCCAATGCGTAATCGGGAGTGATGGCCGATGCGACCTTTTGCGGATCCTGCGGCATCACTCGCCTGTCCACGTTCTTGCCCCAGTAGCTGTAAGGCCAGCCATAGAAGCCGCCTTCGCGTACCGAGGTCAGATAATCGGGAACCAGGTTCGGGCCGATTTCATCGCGCTCGTTCACCACGGCCCACAACACGCCGCTGCCCGGCTGGATCGCCAGTGCGGTGGGGTTGCGGATGCCGGTCGCGTAGGGCTTGTGCGCACCGGTTGCCGGATCTACCTGCCAGACCTGCGCACGATCGATTTCCACCGCCATGCCGCGCTCGGTGATGTTGCTGTTGGAGCCGATCGCCACATACAGGTAACGCCCGTCTGCACTGGCGGTCAGCGCCTTGGTCCAGTGATGGTTGATGGCCGAGGGCAAGTCGGTGACCTTGGCCGGCGCGCCGCTCGCCTTGGTCTGCCCTTCGCGATAGTCGAAGCGCACCAACGCATCCTGGTTGGCGACATAGAGCGCGTTGCCGATCAGCGCGAGCCCATAAGGCGCGTTGAGGTTTTCGGCGAACACGGTCTTGAGCTCATAGGTGCCGTCGCCATTGGCATCGCGCAACAAGGTCAGCCGGTTGCCGCTCTTGACCGATGTATTGCCCTTGGCCTTGATCGCGCCGGCAATCACGTCCTTGGGCTTGAGATTGGGCGCGCCGCCACCGCGACCCTCGGCCACCAGAATGTCGCCATTGGGCAACACCAGGGTCTGGCGCGGAATGCCCAGGTCGGTGGCGATCGCAGCGATGCGGTAGCCGGCTGGCACGGTCGGACGCCGGTCGCCCCACGCGGTGGGCTTGGCGATGGTCATGTCGGGCATCAGCCCGCGGTCGGGCTCCGGCAACTCCGGAGTGGCGCCACGCTGATTGAGCTCGGGCGCCTTGCTGCAGGCGGCCAGTGCTGCAGCGAGCACGGACACTGCAATGATCGTGAGGGTTTGACGCTTCATCGTGCACCTCCTACGCGCAGGCCGGACAATCCCGCCCAGGTTGCGACCAGCGCAAACGCGGTTGCGATCGCTGAAAACACCAGTGCCGCCGGCATCACTGCCCAGGCGTCACGCGCATGATGCAAGGCATCGAAAAAGCCCACGATCCACGCCGCGCCGAGCGCGATGATGTAGATGACGTTGCGGCTTCCACGCGCGAATCCGACGATCGCGCACACCAGCGCAATGCTGGTCAGCACCATCGCCGCGACCAGCAGCCAGGAAGCAAAGTTGCTCCACTGGACCTGGTAAGTGCTCCAGTAAGCGTAGTCGCTCAGTAGCGCGCCGAGAAACAGTGGCCATACGCCACCGAGCACGGCGGCATGGAATGGATGGATTGCCCAGGACCGGGCGGGAAGCGCAGTTGAATTCATGGCGGACTCATTGGGGGCTAGATCTGGACGTGGCTTGATGCTGCCAGCGGGCATGTGATGAGGAGCGCAATGTAGATGCTAGCGGCTGGCGTCTTTATTGGTCTGGGCACGCGCAAGCGCGCTTGCCGCTGCGATGAGCTCTGGCAGTTCCTGCCGGAAGGAATCCGCGTATCCGGGCAACAGGGTCGCCTTGAAGCTCGCGTGGTCGAACACCGGCTTGTCCTGCAGGTACGCGATCTCCCGGCCTTGCAGAACAAAGTTGAAGCAGGCACGCCAGCGCGGATCCGGGCTGCTGGACAGATGCACTTCGATGAGACTGCTGGCATCGCTCGCGGTGTTCTTGGGTGCAGCGGAAAACGCGCGCACCGAGATCTGGTTACTGCTGTTCATGCGCGCCATGATCGTCTGTGGACCGTCGCGGTGCTGTGAGTCGATGCCAGCTCACGCTTTGCGTGCCGGTTGGGTGGCGTCAAGCTTGCACCTAGCTGCTCTGCAAGTTTCAAGGATTTGATGTCAGCCATCTCACAGAACGTGCACACGCCTCAAGTCCGGATTCACGTCAGCAATGATGCGTGGTGAGTAGTTTTTGTTGATCGAGGTCCGCTGCGTGTCGCGATTTTATTTGCGGCGGATTGCTTTCGGAACACCATTAGGTTGATCAATTTCTAATCGCCACCGCTGGCTATATCGAGTAACAAGCCCGGCAATGAAATCGTTCCGCTGCTTTATGAATCCTTTTACCTAGGAGCGACCTGTGTATGCGATCTGCCCTGTTTAAAGCTTCATGCAAACAGCAGCAATGAATCCCGTTGATTGCTTGCAAGTTGCAAAATTAGCGCCCAATCTGGAATCGAGAACTTCTTGCTGGGCAAGCCTTACTGGTTCAAGCCGCTCAATGCAGGCACTGAGGTGTGTATGGAACTCACCATGATCCGGAACATCGGTCACTACCGATTGACGGCGCACACGGCGCCGGCAGGTGCCTTGTACGCTCCGGAAATTCTTGTTTCTTTCGAAGATGGCATCACCCTGCGCGGTTACAAACCGCCGGATGTCAGATTCGATACCCAACTTGCTGCGAGGCATTACGCCAGGCAATGGATGGGCAGATGCAAGCTCTCGGCGTTGGGCATTCTTGAAGACAGCTGACATGGGTACGCCGTTCGAGGCATCGTGTCGATCGATGAAGACCTACCCAAGCTCGATTCTGCAGATGTAAGGAAGTCTTTGCCCGGTGGCGATGCCTCAATCTGGCCAGAACAGTCAAACTGCAGGGAACCCCAACGTGAAGCACGCGCCCTGCCCGGGCTCGGATGCCACATCGATGAACCCATTGGCCTGTCTCACTGCGCCGTCGACTTGCGCCAAACCCAAGCCGGTGCCCTTCCCCGCCGGCTTCGTTGTGAAGTAGGCGTCGAACAAATGCTTACGTACCTCGGGCGTAATACCGCTGCCGTTGTCGCTGACCGCGATGGTGACGTAGTCGCCACTGCGGCGAGCGCTTATCTCGTCGGCATCGGCAAGCGTGCACTGTGCCACGGCAATACCGACCTTGCCGTGCTCGCCACAGACGTCGCGTGCATTGATTACCAGATTCAAAAGCGCGCGTTCCAATGTATGCGGATCGACCAACACCACGCTCCTGATCGCTGCCGGTGTCCACTCGATAGACACCTTGTTACTCGCTGCCTGTTGCAGCAAGGGCAGCAGCCGTGCGACCAGCTCGTTGAGATCCACCTCTTCGGGTGCGTACGGGTGATTGCGCGCGAACCCCAGCAGCCGCTGCGCCATAATCGAGCCCTGCTGCAAGGCGCCCTCGGCCAAGCGCAGAATCTTCCTGTCTTCGGCGATGACAGCGCCGCGAGACTGAACCACTTCGATGGCAGCGCCCGCGGTTTGCAGCACGTTATTGAGGTCGTGGACCACCCCTGCCAGCAATTGCCCAACGGCCTCTCCCTCCTGCGCCCGCTCGGCGACGGTCTCGGCCAGTCGCTGGGCTGCGCGCGCGATATCGAGTTCACCTTCCACATCGCGGCCGCTACTGTCGTTGCTGTTGAGCTCGTAGCCAATGGCGTTGGACAGTTCGCTTTGCCTGATCAATGGGTCGTTGCGTGCGCTCAGCGTCTGGTTGAGCGTGCGTAGCGCTTGCTGCGATTGCCGGCGCTCGGTGATGTCGCGATTGACCGCCAGCACGCCTTCGATATTGCCGTATGCATCGCGTAGCGGGCTGGTGGACACCAGCCAGAACTGGCGTTGGCCATCGGCACCGGTGCACTCGGTTTCGAATTGCTGGGACAATCCTTGACCAGCAGCCGCAAGCGCATCTTCCACGCGCGGCCTGAATTCTTCCGGCCACAACGACGACCAGCGCTCGCCTACGATGGACCTGGCATGCTCTGCCGCCACACGTGCCAGACCATGCGCATTGACGAATTTGACGCGCCCATCCAACGAAATTTCCTTGATGGAATCCAGCGAGAGTTCGACCACTTGCCGGTAGCGATGATCGGGAAAATCTTGCGTTGTGTTCATCGTACTCAAATCGATCACATGCCTTTCGCGTGGGAAACGTAGTGTGGTGCGGGCATCCTCAGAACACCTGCTTTATGGAATTCAAGAACGAAAAACTGATCCTCGTGGTCGACGACGATGTTGACACCCTTGAGGTCGCTGCGCTGTTGCTGTCGGATATTGGATATGCGGTTGTGACTGCTGCAGATGCCCAGGAAGCGCTCGAACATATCGACAACTATCCGGGGATCGACCTGCTCTTTACCGACCTGCAAATGCCGGGCCTGCTGGACGGCTATGGTCTCATCTCTTACCTGCGCTCGAATGGCAACAATGTGCCAGCCATCCTTACCTCCGGTCTGGGCCGCTCGCCCAACGGTTTGCCCGAGCGCACCATCTTCCTGAGCAAACCCTACACGCGCCGTGGTCTGGTGCAACAGATTGAGGCGTTCGTAGGTCACTAGAAACAGGGCAGCTGCAGTGCCGCCCCCCAATTGCACGGCCCGCTTCAAAGCGATGTCATCCGCTGATCACCTCACACCCTTTGCACCGACCGCTGCTTAGCTTCCCTGCGATGAGCGCACGCATCACATCCAACGATTCAGTTTTTTCATCGCCTGACAACCCCGCTGCAACGAACGGACTCAACCAATCAATGCTGCAGCGGTGGTTGCGCGATCACCCTGTGCTTCCTCTACCAGGGCGTGGCCGCACCGTCGAACGCTGGCAAGTGCTCGCCGATATCGCTGCAGAGGATTTGTGTGTGGCCAAGTTTTTGGAAGCGCATTACGACGCGCAGTCCATTTGCGCTGATCTGGCTGCCGATCTCATCAAACCCGGGCAGCGGTGGGCGGTGTGGGCGGCAGAGCCACCGGGTTCGGACATGCGCTTCACCGGCAGTACGCTCGAAGGAACCAAGGCGTGGTGCTCTGGCGCGGCCCAGGTCACGCACGCGTTGGTGACCACGCAGTATGCCGGTGCCAGCTGTCTGTTTGCGGTGGCGTTGAATCAACCCGGTGTGCAGATAGATGCAAGTGGGTGGCAGGCGATCGGCATGCGCGACATCGAGACCGCCAATGTGACCTTCACCAGGGTTCCCGCGCAGCAGGTTGGAGCGAGCGATGCATATCTGACACGGCCAGGGTTCTGGCATGGTGGTGCCGGCATCGCCGCATGCTGGTTTGGCGCAACCATCGCCGTTGCCGATGTGCTGCGCTCAGCATCGCGCGTAGACCGCGATCCGCATGCCGCCGCGCACCTTGGCGCTATCGACGCAGGCCTGGCCGCTGCTGGCGCGTTATTGCGTCAGCTTGCGCAAGAGATCGACGCGCAACCGGAGGATTCGCAGATGCGCGGCGTGCTGCAGGTACGCAGCGTTGTCGAGGCGGTGGCGCGCGACACGCTCGATCGGGTTGGCCGCGCACTGGGCCCGGGTCCGCTTTGCGGCGATCGCGTGCATGCACAGCGCTGCGCCGACTTATCGGTCTTCATCCGACAGCACCATGGCGAACGCGATCTGCAAGCCTTGGGTGAGCTCTGCCATCAACAGGATCTCGCATGGACGATCTGAGCGGCCAGCCAATCGAAGGCGCAGGCACACCCGAGGCGGTGTGGCGCAATGCAGCGTGTCTGAGTGGTATGCCGCGCAGTTCGTTGTCTCAACTCATGCAAGGCAGCCGTCGACTGGCCGTTGTCGCTCCCCACCCCGATGACGAGGTGCTCGGCTGCGGTGGGCTTATCGCAGCGGCACGCGCGGCCGGTATACCGGTGCTGATCATTGCACTCACCGATGGCGAGCTGGCGTATCCCGACGAACCCGGCTGGGCGCCGCAGGTGCTCGGCCCCGCGCGGCGGCTGGAGCTGGAGGCAGCCGTCGAGCACCTTGGCCTGTTGCCGAGCGCATTGACCCATCTTGCATTGGGCGACGGCGCACTGGCTGCGTGCGAGGCGCAGATTGCAGCTGCGGTGGGCAGCTTGCTCGATGCAAACGACACCGTGCTGGTGACCTGGCAGCGCGACGGCCACCCCGATCACGAAGCCGCATCGCGCGCCACCAGGGCTGCCTGCGACACCCGAGGTGCACGCTTGCTGCAATACCCGGTATGGGCCTGGCACTGGTCGCAACCGGAGCACGGCGTTTTTACCGACGAGCGTGCTACCCGATTCGAGTTGTCTCCCACAGTGATGGAGGCAAAGCGGCGCGCCATCCAGTGTTTCGCAACGCAGATCGGCAATTGCACGCCGGCTGTCGCAGCGCCGATCCTGCCATCGCATGTTTTGGAACGATTCGATCGCGCTTTTGAGGTGTTCATCCGATGACGGCACTGAGCATTGAACATTTCGAACAGATGTATGCCAACGAAGATCCGTTCGGCTATCGCTCGCGTTGGTACGAGCACCGCAAACGCGACATCCTGCTTGGCACCCTGCCCCATCCACGCTTTGCAAATGGCTGGGAATTTGGCTGTTCCAACGGAGAACTTACCGCAGCACTCGCGCAACGCTGCGATGCATTGCTGGCGACCGACTTGTCCCAGCAAGCGGTCGATCTGGCCAGTGCGCGTCTTAACGAGATGCGCCATGTGAGCCTGCAGCAGGCGGCGCATCCTGCGGATTGGCCTGATGGCAGCTTCGATCTGATCGTATTCAGTGAGGTTGGCTATTACCTGGAAGATGCTGCATTCGCAAAGACGGTTGCAGGGTTTGCCCAATCGCTCAGCGAGCGCGGTTGCCTTGTCGCCTGTCACTGGCGCCACAACTTTCAAGGAGCACTGCGTAGTGCCGAGCAGGTCCATCAAGACTTGAACGATGCCTTGGCGCTGGAAACGCTGTGCACCTATCAGGATTCGGATTTCGTACTGCAGGCATGGATGGCCGGGCCATCGATTGCGCAACGAGAGCGCCTGCGATGATTGCAGTGACCATTCCGGCACATAACGAAGCGGCGCTGATCGGGCAATGCCTGCAATCCATCCTGGTGGCGGCACAGCATCCGCAGTTGTTTGGAGAGCGCGTGGAAATCCACGTTGCGCTTGATCGCTGCACCGACCTCACCGGCAGCATCGCACGTGCGCATGGCGCGATGACGCTCAAGACCAGCGGCGGTGTCGGTATCGCGCGTGCGGCAGCGGCGTCTGTGGCACTCTCCCGCGGTGCGCGCTGGCTAGCATTCACTGATGCCGACACAAACGTGCCACCAGACTGGCTGTCGGCACAGCTCGGCTGCGCGGCCGATGTGTTCTGCGGCGTGGTGGAAGTCAGCGATTGGCGCGACTTCCGGCCGGAGACGCGCAAGGCCTTCATGGACACCGAAATCCGGCGCGACGGTCACCCGCACGTACACGGCGCCAACCTGGGCATGAGCGCCGCCGCGTATTTGACCGCCGGCGGTTTTTCCACACGCACCTCCAGCGAAGATGTCGCACTGGTCAGCGCGCTGGAAAACGCCGGCATGCACATCGCGCGCCTGGTCACCCCGGTCGTCAACACCAGCGCCCGCCGCGACGCCCGCGCCACCGGCGGATTCAGCGATTACCTGATCTGTCTGGAAGCGGCTGTCATGGCAGTCAGCCAGGTGCCTGGCAAGGGTTCGTAGCGAAACAGCCGGTCACACGTTCATCGCGTCTGTCGATGATTGGTCGACACAGATCGTCATGTCGCAGGTGCGCGCGGCGATCACTGCATTGAGCCGGTCGCCCGGTGGATCGCTCTCTCCTTCCAGCAGCGAGACGCCTGGAGGTCGAGCATGGCCCGAGACCAGCACCCCGTTCCACTTGCAAACCTCGATGCCTGGATTGCCGTCAAGCCAGTGCAATTGCCCGACGGCTCGCGATGTCCGAAGTGATGGACCACAGCATCGCCGCCAACGCTGGGTCGACAGCGATACGCTCACCAACGAACGCAGTGGGCTTTGATTGCCTGCGCGGCGTGCGATCTCAACGGCAGTGGCCAGGCCCATGCCGGTGGCGCCACCGAAGAACACGAAGTTTGACTGCTGGATCTTGCGCTCGATGGCCATTGCAGCGCCGCCTACTGCGTCGCTGCGATGGCCTGCGCAAGCTCATCCTCGCTGTGCCCACCGATCAGAACCAATCGCTCGTCGAAGATGACGTGTGGAACCGACTGCACTCCAGCTACGAACGCGCGCGCCGCCTCCAGTCGATCAGGAAACATCGAAGGTCTGACAATACGTAGCGCGCAGTCGTATCGATCGACGACGTGCAGGCCGGTGTCTATCTGCACCGTAGGTCTCGCGCCTGCAGGCGCGCCCACCCGGTCGCGACAGGGCAATCGCGCCATTGCGGCGCTCTACCGACTGCGTTCGTCACCGCCTTGCAGGCATCATGCGCCACGTTTTTTCGTCCCCCACCCCAGAGGCCTGCTCCTTGGACAGTCATAGTCGATTGCGTCGCGGCACCTGCGCCGACGGATCCTGACCCAAGGTCGGCTCCGTCCGCACAGGACGGGGCTTATCGCGTGCGCTTGCGCCCACGCATTGCCTCGCATTACCCCAACCATCCTGCTAGACCCCAAAGCGCGGTCTTTGGCACTCCGACCCAGGAGATTGCCGATGTCCCTGAAGCTGTTCCCTGCCCTGCTGCTGGCCGCTGCGTCCGTGCTTGCGTTCCGTGCGCAGGCCGCCGCCAGCCTGACCACCGACGATGCCGCACTGACCCCTGAAGGACGCTGCCAGGTGGAAACCTGGCTACGTGGCTCCCGCTCGGGGCGCGAACTGACCGCCGTGCCTGCCTGCACCTGGGCCGGCAACGAAGTCAGCCTGGGGCTGTCGACATTCAGCGACCAATCCCTGGCCGGTATCGCCGCACTGGGCGTGAAGCGGCTGTTTCGCGATCTGGACCAGCAGCGCTGGGGCGTGGGTGCCTCGCTGGGGGCGAACTGGGATCTGCGCCGGCAGCGGCTGGATGGGCTGATCCTCAATGTACCGGTGAGCATTGCGCTGGATGCGGACCGGCGCAGCTTGCTGCATCTGAACGTGGGCACGAACACGCCCCGCGGCGCGGCGATGGCGCTGACGGCAAGTGTGGGCGTGGAGCACACGTTCGGCCCCGCCTGGACGGTGCTGGCCGAGGCGTTTGGCGACGACCGTGGCGGTTTTGGCAAGCAGGCTGGACTGCGGCGCCTGTTTGGCGAGCGTGCAAGCATTGATCTACTGGCCGGATATCAGCATGGCGCAGACAACACGCCGTGGGTCACGCTGGGCTTCAACCTTTTATTGCCCGATTGATCGCTGGACTAAAAAAGCGCCTATTCGCTCCCAGCGATGGCGTTTTTCCTGCCTGAAGAGACTCGGTTTCTATCGAGTAACCACCCGAATCACCCTAGTTGCCCATACAGAAATCTAGGCTGATTGGCATGCTAAAACCATTGAATTTTGCACAATCGATTCCATTGATTGTGGCCGCTTAGTATAAATTAAGATGGATATACTAATTTAAACATTGACCGGCGATAAAGATCCCGCTGCTTTTATATCGCGGGAAAAACCATTTGCCGCTCATACGGCAGAGTCCGTTAGATTCGCTAACTTACGGTCGAATCCGCTACAGCATGTGAGGGATTCACCGACAGCTTGAGGTATATCCCTGATTCACTGCGATAGCAATCGCACTTAGGATTGCCGCCCCTTGAGAAATGTGATGTTTTACGGTCGCGTTCGCTCCGACTTTTCCCTGTACTAGAGCTCGCTAGCGGCGTTCTAATCCTTTCTGGCTATGGATTAATTCGCAAACGTCTATCGACTCGGTTTTTCTCTGAATTGCAACTGACCATTCAGGTTTTAGAGTTTCTGGATAGCGCCGTTAAACAATCTCGCAAGCACACGATTGGATGCATCAGTGCATTCCCCGTGTTCTAAGCGGCGCTTATCCGAAGGGACGGATCAGCGACGAATAAAGTGAATAACCCGTGAAATTAAACGCCTCCGTCGGCACGACCGCTGACGTGGGAAACCTTTGCGCCAAATTCAGATATTCAGCAGTAGCGGCGCGCCAAATGACCGGATTAAACAAACTATGAATCGCTCGCTACTCGCAACGACCATCGCATCCTGCCTCGTCCTGACCGCCTGTGGCGGCGGTGGCGGTGGCGGCAACGTCCGCAGTGACCCGCCGCAGACCACGGTTGTGGCCCCGACGCCGTCCACGCCCGCACCGGCGACTCCGACGACACCGGCTCCGACGCCGATGCCGACTGCCCCCCCCCCCGCAGCCGACCCGCTGCCCAAGACTGCTCCGGCACCGGCCCGTTACCAGGGTCTGCGCAGCAACCTGCTAGTGCCGACCAATGCGGATCTGGCACAGCAGGCCGGTGCCCGCGGCCAGGGCGTGAAGTTGGCTGTGCTGGACGACAACCTGGTGCCGAGCTACGCGCCGATCAACGGCAAGGTCGACAGCTTCAATGACTACACCGCCAGCCCCGGCACGCCGGAGTCGTCTGCGAACGCGTTGCGCGGCCACGGCACGGTCATCTCGGCGCTGGTGCTGGGGTCGGCGCAGGACGGCTTTGCCGGTGGTATCGCGCCGGATGCAGACCTGTTCTATGCGCGCATCTGTGCTGAAAATTCCTGCGGTACCCAGCAGACCCGCCGCGCCGCGGTGGATCTGGCGGCTGCCGGCGTGCGGATTGCCAATCTTTCGATCGGCGCCTCGTATGCAGATGCTGCCAGCAGCGCGAACGCTGCGCTGGCCTGGAGGTTCGCCCTGGCTCCGCTGGTGCAGGCCGATGCGCTGATCGTGGCATCGACCGGTAACGAAGGCGCGTCCGAAGCATCCTACCCGGCGGCAACGCCGGTGCAGGAAGCCAGCCTGCGCAACAACTGGCTGGCAGTGGGCGCGATCAACATCGACGCCGCCGGCAATGCCGCTGGCCTGACCAGCTATTCCAACCACTGCGGCGCCGCTGCGCAGTGGTGCCTGGTGGCGCCGGGCAGCTACTTCGCACCGGCCCTGGCCGGCACCGAGTTGCAGGGCCAGATCGCCGGCACCTCGTTCTCCACCGCTGCCGTCACCGGCGTGGCGGCGCAGGTGCTGGGCGTGTATCCGTGGATGAGCGCCTCCAACCTGCAGCAGACCTTGTTGACCACTGCCACCGATCTGGGCGACCCGGGCGTGGATGCGTTGTACGGCTATGGCCTGGTCAATTCGGCTAAGGCGATCAAGGGCCCGGCGCAGTTCGTCAACAACTGGTCCGCGAACGTGACCTCCGGCTACGACAGCACCTTCAGCAACGACATTTCCGGCGCGGGCAACCTGACCAAGAACGGCGCCGGCAAGCTCACGCTCAGCGGCAACAACACCTACACCGGCGGCACCAGCATCAGCGACGGCGTGCTCGCACTGTCCGGCAGCCTGCGCTCGGATGTGATCGTGCTCAACTCGGCCACGTTCGAATCGCACGGCGGTGTGATCAACGGTAACTACAGCCTGGTCAACAACACCGGCACCACCGCACTCGAACTGGGCAAGGGCTTGACCGTCACCGGCCAGGCCAGCCTGAAGGGCAATCTGCTGCTGCTGCCGGAAGCGGCTGGCTACACCGTCGGCAGCAGCGAAAAGATCGTCCAGGCGGGCAACCTGCAGGGCACCTTCGATCGCGTGCAGTACGCCAACAATTTCTTCTGGACCGCCTCACTCGCCTACGACCCCACCACCGTCACCGCCACGCTGACCCGCAATGCCTCCGCCGCCAGCGCGCAGGCGGCCGGTGCGCCGCAATCGGTGGTCAACGGTGCCGCGCAGGCCGATACGCTGGTCAAGGTGCTGGATACGCGTGTGGCTTCGGGCGATACCGACAATCTGGGTGGTTTGATCAGCGCCACCGGCTCGCTGCTGGCGGCGACCGATGCGCAGGTTGCTGCATCGCTGCCGACCCTGGCTGGCCAGGTACACGGCATCGAGCGCACGCTGGGCTTCCAGTCCGCGCTCAACGATGCGCGCGTCGCGGCCGATCGCCTGCCCTACCTGGCCGACACCACCACGCTGACCACCTGGATGCAGGGCAGCTATCTGGACGGCAATCTGGGCGGCAACGGTTTCGACTCGGCCGATTACACCCAGCAGTCCACCACCTTCGGTGTGGATCTGCCGGTGGGCAGCACTGGCACGGTGGTGGGTGCGGCGGTGAGCTCGGGTCAGGACCGTGCAAACATCGATGCCTCGGCCAGCCGTCTGCGCTCGGACCGTTATGCGATGACGGCGTATCTGTATCAGCCGATCGGCCAGGCCTACCTCTCGGGCATCGGTTCGTATGGCATGAGCAATGTAGAAACCGAACGCAGCGTGCAAGCGGGCAGCATTGGCGAGCGTCTGCAGGATCGTCGCCATGACACCAACTGGTCGCTGCGCGCCGAACTCGGCCTGCTGCCGCACGCGGGTTTGTCGCCGTTCGTTGCCATCGGTGTGGTCAGCCAGAAGCAGGATGCCTTCAGCGAAGCATCGGCCACCGGCCTGGGCTTGAGTGCCAATAGCGACACGCTGCGCGCGGGCTACGGCGAAGTGGGCGTGCGTGGCCATCTGGCGCGCGGCAAGTGGGGCTTCGATGGTCTGGTTGCTTACCGCTCGCTGTTCGGCAACCCGAACTCCGACTTCACCGCATGGTTCACCGATTTGCCGGAAGCGCGCTTCAACGTCGCCGGCGAGCCGGTGTCCAAGCAATCGCTACGTGCCTCGGTCGGTGTGCGTTACCAGTTGAACGATGCGTTCTCGATCTACGGCAACGTGGGTGCCGAGCGTGGTCGGTCGGATGCCAACAGCATCAACGCCAATGTCGGCCTGCGCTGGCAGTTCTAAGCGCCGTCTGCAGACCGGCAGTGTGGCCGCAAGGCTGCGTGGCCGGTGTGCGGAGTCGGCATGCACGACGCCCACGCTGCGGTTGCTGACGCGGCCGACCAGCGATTGCGGGTGCGCTGCAACTGCAAGTGCAAGTGCAAGCATGACGCTGTATGTGCGTGCCTTGGTATCGGCCAAAAAAAAGCCCCGGCAGTGCCGGGGCTTTTTGGTCTGCAGTGAATCAGAAGTTCCAGCCCCAGGTGACCTGGCCGCCGTACGCGGTCTGGCCATCGCCGTTGAGTCCTTGCAACGACAACGACAGGCGACTGGCAGGCGAGGTAATCAGGCTCACGCCCAACTCGCCGACCACCGCATTCTTCGCCAGGGTGACGCTCTGCACCGAGAACTGCGAGCCGGTGCCGATGAAACCGGCCGAACGTTCCACAGCGCGGTCGCCGAACGCGTGCCGCCAACCCACCGACGCATACAACCCGGCCGCCTGGCCCAGCTGCCAACGCCCACGCACACCCACTGTGCTGGTGGTGTACTCGTCCTTGGCGCTGTCCACCGACAGCCCGGCAATACCGCCGCGCTCGTTGAAACCATCGGTCTTCAGATGCGTGTAGTCGGCCGCGATGAAGGGGCTGTACACCGCGTTGCCGGTGCGCAGATTCCAGGCCGCTTCCAGCGACACGGTGATGGCCTTGGCGTCGTAATTACTGCTCAGCCGCTCTTCGAGCACGCCGGGCAGCATCACCCGACGCGTGCTGTCCACGCTGTAATCGGCATAGTCGACCGAGGCTTGCAGCGCAAACGCGGACCAATCGGCCTGGCCGTAGATGCCGGCATGGGTGCCATCGATATCGGAGCGATCGAAGGATTCGCGCGAGCGGGTTTCGATGTCCTGATTACCGACCGCGATCCCAACCACACTGCGCTCGCCGATGCGCCGTTCTGCACCGGCCATGATGCCGTTGTCCTCGCGTCGCACCGATGCGGTGTTGGCGTCTCCATCGACACGATTGGGCAGGCTGCGGCCGGTGATCCATACCGTGGTGTCGCCCACGCGCGCGTCCTGGCTATCGCCACGCAGATGGTTGCCGACGCCACTCAGCAGGAAGCGGCTATCCAGCAACGCAGTGGCCGTGCTGGCATGGCTTTCGCCAGACAGCGAGGCAAACGCGGTGCTGATCGCCTGCGGATCGTCGGGCAGGCGCACCACTGCCTGGTAGACCGGGTTGGTGGTCGGCAAGCCATCCACGGCAGCTGCAGCAGCCTGCTGGTTTGGCACGGTGACCGCATCGACCATCCCCACAGCGTTGCGCCCAAACGAGACCGACAACGCCGTGGCGCTGGTGCTCACATTCGGCTCGACGAAGGCGTAATCGGAGACGACGTTGCTGAACTGCCCGGTGAGCCCACCAGCCGCATTGATCACCGGAATCTCGGTAAACAACGGCAGATCCGTCGCACGCACCAACTGCAGCGTGCTGCCCGGTGCCAGCGTGGCCGCACCGCCTACGCTGATGGGTGTGACCGCACCGCCTGCGCCAGGCGTGACCTGCAAGGTGGAGCCATTCCCGAGCGTGGCATTGCCGCCGACACTGATCGTGCCGGTGGTGCCGCCGATCACCACGGTGCCGCCCGAGGTCAGGCCACCGATGCTGCCGCTGCCGGTGAGCGTGCCGCCCGGACCCACCGTCACCGGCCCACCCAACGCAGCGCCCGGGTTGGCCGGATTGCCCACGCTCAAGGTGCCTGCGGCGACCGTGGTCGGCCCGGTGAAGCCACCGCTGTTTGCAGTGACCAGCAAGGTACCCACACCATCCTTGAGCAGGCTGCCAGTGCCCGACAACGTCCCTGCGTAGGTGCCATTGCTAGTCTGCTGGAACACCAGCGCGCTGTTATTGGCGATGTTGCCCTGCAGGCTGTCGGTATCGCCGATCAGCGTGCCGGCAGCGATGGTGGTACCACCGAGGTAGGCGTTGACACCATCCAGCGTGAGTGCACCGGCCCCGGTCTTGATCAACGCACCGCTACCGGTGATGTTGCCGGCAAACGTGTCATCACTGGCCTGGTCGAACACCAGTACCGCATTGTCGAGCATGTTGCCTTGCAGACTAGCGGTGTTGCCGATCAGGCTACCGGCAGCGATCGTGGTGCCACCACTGTAGGTGTTGGGAGCGACAAGCGTCAGCGCACCAGCGCCCTGCTTGATCACACTACCGGTGCCGCTGACTGCACCGGCAAACACGCCATCGCTGGCCTGATCGAACACCAGCGTGCCGTTGTCCACCACGTTGCCCTGCAGGCTGGTGGTGTTGCCGATCAACGTGCCGGCACTGACCACTGTGCCGCCGGTGTAGCTGTTGGGACCGATCAACTGCAACACACCAGTACCGGCCTTTTCCAGCGAACCAGTGCCGCTGACCGTGCCTGCATACACGCCGCCGGTGGCCTGATTGAAGACCAGGGCCGCGTTGTTGGCGATGTCGCCCTGCAGGCTGGTGGTGTCGCCGATCAACGTGCCTGCAACGATCGTGGTGCCACCGGTGTAACCATTCGCACCGTTGAGCAACAGAGCGCCGGCGCCATCCTTGATCACAGTGCCAGTGCCGGTGATCGAGCCGGTGAACACACCATCGCCCACCTGGTTGAACGCCAGGGTCGCGTTGTCGACGATCGCACCTTGCAAACTTGCGCTATCGCCGACCAGCGTGCCGGCGTTGAGCGTGGTGCCACCGGTGTAGCTGTTGCTGCCATCCAGCGTCAGCGTGCCGGTGTTGGTCTTGATCAATGCACCACTGCCGTTGATGTCGCCGGCCAGGGTCAGATCCGCCGGATTATCGACAGTGAGCGCAGCCCCCAGCGTGACCGCGTTGCCGAGTGTTGCGGCAACTGCATTGCTCAGCACCGCATCGCCGACCACCGACAAACCGCCGCTACCCAGCGCGGTATTGCTGCCGACGGCCAGGGTGCCGTCGCTGAGCACGGTGCCGCCGGCATAGCTGTTGTTGCCGCTGAGCGTCAGCGTGGTCGCACCGTTCTTGATCAAGCCACCGGCACCGCCAATCGCACCGGTCAGGGTAAGATCGTTGCTGCCCGCCAGCGTGAGTGCACCGCTCAGATCCAGCGCATTGGCGACCGTCAGTGCCTGATCGGTATCCAGCGTGGTGCCCGCTGCAGCAGTCAGCGTACCGGTACCCAATGCCTGTGCATCGCCCAACACCAGCGTGCCGCCACCGAGTGCGGTGCCGCCGGTGTAGGTGTTGGCGGCACCCAGGATCAGCGTGCCGGTATCGAGTTTCTGCAGCGTGCCGGCGCCACCGATGCTCACATCGATGGTGCCGGTGGCGCCCGGATCGACGCGCACGATGGTGGTAGCCGCATTGGCGCTCAGCGCACCGGCGCCGGCATCGCTCAGCACATAGCCGTCGCTGGCGAACTGGATCCCGGTGATGCCCTGCGTACCCTGCACGCCCACGTTACCTGCCGGGCCGGCGAAGACGGCGAAGCTGTTTTGCCAGTCACTGTTGAGCAAGCCATCGGCCGTGGTCCAGTTGGTCGGACCGGCTGCCCACACGCCTGCACCGCCATCGATGCTGCCGTTGGCCAGCGTCTGCGCACCATCCCAGAACTGCACGTTGGTGCCGGGTGCGGAGACCACCACGTTGACCTGCTGCGACAACCCGGTTTGCAGCGTCAACTGGGTGAGATCGATGGTGCCCGGAATGGTGCCGAAGCCCAGCCCGTTATTGGTCAGCGCGCCGGTGTAATCGATCAGGCGATACACGCCATTTCCAAAACCACCGATGTCGGTGATGTTGAGTGTGCCGTCCAGGGTGAGATCGCCGTTGACCGCCAACACACCCGTGGTGCTGGGCGTACCGAGGAACGCATCGATGCTGGCATTGGGCGCCAGGTTCAACGTGCCCGTGGTCAACACCGCACCGCTGGTCACCACCAGACGGCCGCCATCGTTGACGGTGACCGGTGCAGCGACCTCGCCGCTACCGCTCAACGTGCCGCCCGTTGCGACGGTCACACCGCCAGTGCTGGCCAGAACGCCATCCACATCCAGCGTGCCTGCGGTGATCTGGGTGGCGCCGCCGAGCGTGCTGGTGCCGGTGAGCTGCACCGTGCCTGCGCCCACCTTCTCCAGATTGCCGGCATCGCTCAGGCTACCTGCAAAGGTGCTGCTGACATCGTTGACGCCCAGCTGCAGCGTATTGCCGCCAAGGATCGCGACATTGCCCTGCCCGGTCACCGCGCCCAGCGCCGTATTGCTGCCCAGCGAGAGCCCGGCACCTGCAGCGACATCCACTGCGCTGGCGTTGCCCAATGCGCCAGGTGCCGCAGTTGCCAGCACGCCGGCTTGCACCGCCACCGGGCCGGTGAAGCTGTTGGGGCCGGACAAGGTCAGTGTGCCCAACCCGTTCTTGGTCAACGCACCGGCACCGCTGATGGCACCGGTCAGTGCCAGATCGTCCGCACTGGCAATGGTCAGATCGGCACCGAGATTGACCGCATTGCCCAAGGCCAGCGCAATCGCATTGCTCAAGGTGGAATTGCCCAGCACAGACAGGCTGCCGGCACCCAACGCGCTGTTGCTGCCAACCGCCAACGTGCCTGCGTTCAACACGCTGCCGCCGACATAGCTGTTGGCGCCATCCAGCGTCAGCGTGGACGCACCGTTCTTGATCAGACTTCCCGCACCGCTGATTGCACCGGACAAGGTCAGATCGTTACTGCCCACCAGATTGAGCGCACCGCCGAGAACTACCGCATTGCCCACTGCCAATGCTTGATTGCTATCGAGGTTGGTGCCGGCTGCCGCAGTCAACGTGCCGGTGCCGAGTGCCTGCGCATCACCGAGCACCAGGGTGCCGCCGCTGAGTGCCGTACCGCCGGTGTAGCTGTTGGCCGCGTCGAGCACCAGCGTGCCGGTGTCGAGTTTCTCCACGCCACCAACGCCGGAAATTGCGACATCGATCGTGGCAGTTGCACCCGGGTCCACACGCACTGCGGTCAACGGGGCGACCACGTCCAGCGCACCGGCGCCGGCATCGGTCAACTGATACCCATCGGTGACGAACTGCAGGCCACCGATGCTCTGCGTGCCCTGCACGCCCACCGCACCTGCGGTACCGGCAAACACCGCAAAATCGCCCTGCCAGGTGCTGTTGGCGGTGCCGTCCTGGCTGGTCCAGTTGGTGGCCGCGCCCCAGGTGCCGGCGCCGCCATCGACCGTGCCATTCGCCGTGGTCTGCACGCCGTCCCAGAACTGCACGATGCTGCCCGGCGCGGTGACCACCAGATTGAGCTGCTGGCCGATGGCGGTCTGCAAGGCGAGCTGGCTCAGATCCACGCTGCCGGGAATCACGCCGAAGGCCAACCCGTTATTGGTGAGCAAGCCGGTGTAGTCGATCAAGCGATACACGCCGGTGCCGAAACCGCCGATATCGGTGATGTTGAGCGTACCGTCCAGGGTGAGATCGCCATTGACTGCGAGCAGCCGCGTGTTGCTCGGCGCTGCCAGTGCGACATCGAGAAACGCGCCCGATGCCAGCGACAAACCACCCACGCTGAGCGAGGAGCCACTGGTCAACGCAAGCCGGCCGCCATCGCCGATGGTCACGCCACTGGCCACGCTGCCGTTGGGACCGGTGCCCGTCAGCGTGCCGCCGAGCGCAACGTTCAACGCGCTGGTGCCGAGACTGCCGATCACATCCAGCGTACCGCCACTGACCTGGGTGGCACCACCGATCGCACTGGTGCCGAGCAAGCGCACCGTGCCCACGCCGACCTTGTCCAGATTGCCGCCACCGCCCAGGCTGCCGGCAAAATCGCCGCCGCCCAATTGCAGCGTGCCGCCCGCATCGGTGTCGACATTGCCAGCGCCGCTGAGCGCCGTGATCAAACCACCGTTGGTCAGGTTCAACACTGCGCCCGCCGCGACATCGACGTTGCTGGCATTACCCAACGCCGCGCCGGTGCTGGCCACCAGCGTGCCGGCCTGAATCGCCAACGGGCCGGTGTAGGTATTGTTGCCAGTCAAGGTCAAGGTACCGATGCCGGTCTTGATCAAGTCGCCGGCACCGCTGATGTTGCCGCTGGCCAGCATGTCTGCGCCGTTGTCCACGGTGAGCGCTGCGCCAAGCGCGATGTCGTTGCCCAAAGCCACCGCAATTGCATTGCTCAACGCCGCGTTGCCGACGACCGACAGACTGCCGGTACCTAGTGCATCGTTTGCACCGACCGCAATGGTGCCCGCAGCCAATGTGGTGCCGCCTGCGTACGTGTTGCCTGCATTGAGCGACAACGTGGTGGCGCCATTCTTGATCAGGCTACCGGTGCCGTTGATGGCACCGTTCAACGTCAGATCGTTGCTGCCGATCAGGGTGAGCTGATCATTCAACTGCACCGTGTTGCCCAGCGTCAGCGCTGCATTGGTATCCAGTTCCGCAGAACCGCCGACCAGCAGACCACCCACTCCCAACGCAGTGTCGTTACCCAGCACCACACGCCCTGCATCCAGCGCAACGCCCCCGCTGAAGGTGTTGGCGTTGTTCAAGGTCAGCGTGGCCGCGCCTTGTTTATCCAGACTGCCGATGCCGCTGATCACGCCATTGAGAGTGGTGTCCTGCGTGCCGGGCAGCGTCAACGCGCCGTTCAATGCGAGCGCATTGCCCAGTGTCACTGCGGTGGTGGCATCCAGCGTGGTGCCAGCCGCCGCAGTCAGCGTGCCTAGTCCGAGTGCGGTATCGCTGCCGACCAGCAACGCGCCGCCCTGCAATTGCAGGCCGCCCACCCAGGTATTGTTGCCAGTGAGGGTGAGCGTCTGGGGGCCGTTCTTGACCAAGCTGCCGGCGCCATCGATCACGCCATCGAGCGTGAGGTCCTGGCCATCGATGCCGAGTTGACCGGCAACGTTGAGCGCGTTCTGCAACGTTACTGCAGTGCTGGCAGTGAGTTGCGTCCCATCGGCAGCAGTGAGTGCGCCGGTGCCCAGTGCAGTGTTGCTGCCAACCACCAAGGTGCCCGTGTCCAGCACGGTGCCACCGGTGTAGAGGTTGTTGCCGGTGAGCGTGAGCGCACCAGCACCCTGCTTGATCAGGCTACCTGCGCCACTGACGATACCGGTCACGCCAAGATCGTTGTTGCCGGTAAGCGACAGCGCGCCGTTCAAGGCGACATCGTTGCCGATCGTGGTTGCGGTGGTGGCTTGCAGTTGCGTGCCATCGGCTGCCGTCAGCACGCCGCTGCCCAGTGCAGTGGCGTTGCCGATCAGCAACGCGCCTGCATTGAGATCCACGCCGCCGGCAAAGGTGTTTGGTCCACCCAGGGTGAGTGTGGCGCCGCCGTCCTTGATCACCCCACCCACGCCGCTGACAACGCCGTTGAGCGCAAGATCCTGGCTGCCGCCGAGTTGCAGATCCGCTTCCAGTGCCACGTTGTTATCGACAATGCGTGCTGCGGTGCTGTCGAGCAGACCGCCGCCGATGGTCAAGATGCCTGTGCCCAACGCCGTATCGCTGCCCAGTACCAGACTGCCTGCAGACAAGCGCGTACCACCGGCATAGGTGTTGTTGCCGGCCAATGTCAGACTGGCCGGACCGAGCTTGTCGAGACTGCCGGCGCCGGTGATCGCACCATTGAGCGTCAGCGCATTGCTGCCACCCACATTGACCAGGCCAGCCAGTGCAATCGCATTGGCGAGCGTGCTCACTGCCGCCGTATCCAACGTGGTACCGGCGGCTGCATTGAGTGCGCCAACACCCAGTGCAGTGTCGCTGCCGACGATGAGCCGGCCCGTGTTGAGCGCAGTGCCGCCGGTGTACAGACTGTTGCCGCTCAATGTCAGGTCGCCACTGCCGGATTTGATCAGGCTGCCCACACCGCTGATATCGCCGCTCAGGGTCAGTGCCTGCGTGCCATCGAGGCTGAGCGCGCCGGTGGTCAGCGCAACATCGTTGGCCACTGTGGTAGGTACCGTGCCCTGCAGACTGGCATTACCGGTGACGGTCAATGCACCGCTGCCGAGTGATCCGTCATTGGTCACCTGCAGGACGCCGGCATTGAGCAGCGTGCCGCCGGCATAGGTATTGAGCCCACCGAGCGTGAGTGTGCCGGTGCCGAGTTTGTTCAACGTACCGCTGCCGCCAATCGTGCCCGTCAAGTTCAAGGCGGTGCCGTTGCTGCCCACGCCCATGGTGTCGGTCAACGTAATGGCGTTGCCTAGCGTTGCCGCTGTAGCCGCATCGAGCACGCCGCCACTGGCGGTCAGCGTGCCGGTGCCCAGCGCCGCGTTGGAGCCGACCACCAGCCGCCCGGTGCTCAGCGTGGTACCGCCGGTATAGGCATTACTGTTGGTCAGCGTGAGGTCGCCCGCACCGCTCTTGATCAAACTGCCGCCGCCAGTGATGGCACCGCTGAGGGTCAGCGCCTGCGCGCCGGTCCAGTTCAACGGACCGGCGAGGTTGATGCCGTTGGCCACCGTCAACGCAGCGCCGGTGCTCAGGTTGGCCGGGCCGGTGACATTCAATGCGCCCGTTCCCAATGCGGACGCCGTGCCGAGCTGCAACGCGCCCGACGCCAACGTGGTGCCGCCGGTATACGTATTGGTGCCGTTGAGCGCGAGCGTGCCGGTGCCGGTCTTGTTGATGCCACCGGCACCGGCAAGCGTGCCGCTCAAGGTCAGCGCGTTGCTGCTGGCACCCAGGCCCAGGGTGTTGGTCAGCGCAAATGCATTGTTCAGTGTCAGCGGAGCAGTGGTATCCAGTAGTCCGCCCGCTGCGGTCACCGTGCCGGTGCCGAGCGCACCGGAGTTTTCCAGCAGCACGGTGCCGGCACCCAGCGAGGTACCACCGGCGTAGGTATTGGTGCCGCCAAGGGTCAGCGTGCCGGTGCCGACCTTGGTCAGCGCGCCTGTTCCACTGACAACACCGCCGAGCCGCACGTTATTGGCACCGCCGATGCTGACGTTATTGCCGAGTACGAACGCATTCGGCAAATTGACTGCAGCACTTGAAAGCACGCTGCCGCCGGTTGCGTTGACGGTGCCACTTCCCAGCGCGCCGTTGTTGCCGACGGTCAGCGCGCCACCGAGCAGGTTCACGCCGCCGCTGAAGGTATTGGCACCGGTCAAGCCGAGCCCACCGGTACCGGTTTTGGTCAATGCGCCGGTGCCGGTGACGGGGCTGGCAACCGTCAGGTCGTTGGTGCCTTGCAGGGTCAAGCCGCCTGCAGCCAGCGCGATGCCGCCGGTGGGATTCAGCGTCAACCCTGCGGCAGCGGCCTCCAGTGCACCGCCATTGGCAGCGATGCTGGTGCCGAGTTGGGCAGGGTTTGCGAACTGCAGCACGCCGCCATTGAGCGCGCTGCTGCCGAAATTGCTGCCGCCACCGACCGACCAGGTTCCGCTGTTGACGCGCAGGCTGCCGAAATTGATGTACTGCGCCGTGCTGAGCGATCCGACGCCGGTGCTGCCGCTGCCAGTGCCGGTAGCCGAGTTCTGCAGGATCAGCGTATTGGTGCCGCCTGCACCGCCATCGACAACACCGGTCTGCGCAAAGCTCAGCAAGCCACCGGGTCCCAGCAATTCGAGCGCCAGTCCGCCAGCTGCGTTGACGCTGCCGCTGGTGACCGCAGTGAAGCTGTTGGTGCTGCCAGCACCCATCGACACACTGCCGTTGATGGTGCCGGAGTTGACGAAGGTATTGCCGGTGGCCGAACTCTGAAAGCCCACGCGTCCGTTGATGGTGCCGGTATTGACGGCGTTGACCGTGCCGCCACCGCTGACCGCGATGACCGGTGTGTCCGAGCCCAGGACCGACAAACCCAGCAACGCACGGCTATCGATCAGGCCAGCGTTGTTGATCTGCACCACACCATTGCTGGCCGAGGTGATGCCCAGCGCCATGCCGTCGAGATTGAGCAGGTTGGCACCGAGCAAACCGCCGGTACCGTAAATCGTGCCGGTAGCAAGATTGTTGGCGATCACCGATGTGGAGGTGGCATTGCCCATGGTGACGCCGGTGCTTAGTACCGACAGCAAGCCAAGCACCGACGGATCGACCGTGCCGCCGTTGTTGAGCGTGGCGTTGGTGCCGCTGAGCGCGATGGCGGTGCCGCCGAGCAACCCGGCGGTCATCTGCGAGCCGGCCGCGACGTTGACGGTCAGGTTGTTTGCACTGCTGGCAAAGCTATTGCTGGTAATCGGCAATCCCGAGCAGGTAACGGTTGCGCCCGCTGCAGGCGACGCAGGTGTGCATGCTCCCCAGGCCAGACCGGGTGCAGCGGCCCCCACCGCAAGCACAACCAGGCTCGACAGACAGCGGCGGGTTGCCCCGGACTTGCGCCGCCGACGCACCAACTCATGCGTGACGACCCAATTGCCAATAGCTGCGTTCCAGACCAGCGCAAATGCACGATTCATTTTATTGCCCCCTGATTGCCGTGCCAAGACCGACGCGTGCCCATGCACGCGCCTTCAAAGACGCGAGTTGATTAATGGTTGAGTCGGTTTAAAGCAGCGCTCGCTACTCCATCCCGGATAGTTCAAACGCGACGGCGATTAATACCAATCCCAATAACGAACCTGATGCGATTAATAGGCGAAGCCGCACAACTGAAACTGTGCTGAATATCACTAACCATAAACTCATCCGTTACACACATACAAACTGTCGACTGGTTTGCTCCGGCTCGCTGACGGAAACTGCGTGGCTCATCCGGAACAGCGCACGTTCCTTGCTCCGTCGGCCTCAACTTCAAAACGGGAATTTCTCCACGTTCTGCGCGGAATCCGATTGGATGAGCCTGGATATTCGAAGCGGACTGATGCAGTGGTTTGGCGCGTATAGCGAGCCGAACAGTAAATTTATCGTTTATCGCCAGATGCTGCACTGCAAGGTTCTGCTTATATCGCACCAGTGATCGGATTTTTTGTCATGCAATCGTTTGTGCGATTAATACCACTGCATTACGGACGGCACAGGTCGCTGGAATGGAGTATTTGTATGCCCCAGATAACTGCCAAATGATGATGCCGAGCTCGCTGCCGTGTTACCGTTTTTTCCAGGCATCACGTTGGATATCCGATGAGGCGTGGATTCCAGTTCTTCGTCACCTACCGATGACTCCGGTTTGTTACTAGGGCCTGTTAACACTAATGGCCCGAGCGATTAAACTATCGTGCATGGAGATCACGCCAGCACAATTTTCTCTAATCGAACACTGCCTGCCGGCGCAGCGCGGCAATGTCAGCATGACCAACCTGCAAGTGGTCAACGCCATCCTTTACGTTGCCGAGCATGGCTGCAAATGGCGCGGCCTACCCAAGCGCTTTGGCAACT
>NZ_JBEOLS010000063.1:0-30209 GCF_040279205.1 Xanthomonas hortorum | reverse complement strand
GACATCACCGCCAGCGGCGATGTCACCCGCATCCGGCAGATTCTGCTCAATCTGCTCAGCAACGCGATCAAGTTCACCGAGCGCGGCGTGGTCGGTTTGAAGCTGACCACGCTGGGCTCGTATCAGGGTCTGCGTTTCGAGGTGGCCGATACCGGGCCCGGCATCAATGCTGAGCAAAAAGCGCGTCTGTTCCAGCGTTTCGAACAAGGCGACGGCGCCAGGACCACCTCGCGCTATGGTGGCAGCGGCCTGGGTCTGGCGATCTGCCAGGAACTGGCGCTGGCGATGGGGGGGCATGTCGAAGTGATCAGTCGCCTCGGCGCCGGCACGCGCTTCGTGGTCGATCTGCCGCTGCGCTGGGTCGCCTCCAATGCCACGCTCGACAGCGAGGTGGAGCGCGTTAGCGCTGCAATCGATCCGCTGCGCATCCTGCTGGTGGAAGACGACCCGACCATCGCCGAGGTCATCGTTGGCCTGCTGCGTTCGCAAGGCCACTCGGTGGTGCATGCGCCACACGGGCTGGCCGCACTGACCGAAGCGGCCGACAACACCTTCGACCTGGCGTTGCTCGATCTGGATCTGCCGGGCCTGGATGGCTTTGCGCTGGCGCGGCAGCTGCGCGTGTTCGGCTACGACATGCCGCTGGTTGCAGTGACCGCGCGCGCCGACGAAGCGGCCGAACCGACCGCCGAGCAAGCCGGATTCGACAGTTTCCTGCGCAAGCCACTCACCGGCGACATGCTGGCTAACACCATTGCCGATGCGTTGAGACGCAAGCTTCCGCGCGAGGACGGATAGAGCGGGTGCTCAGGCAGCGCAGACAAGTGGTATCCGTGCGTCGTGCGGCGCCTTCGTCGGGTAACGGGCAGCTTGAACAGCGATGCGTAATGCCGGCGATCTTGCTGGGCATCCGGATCCTTTCGGCTGGACGCAGTCCTGTGCGCTGTGTTCGTGACCACTGCAGCAGACAGCGGATTGGTCTGTGACACTGCCCTACGCGTCGTAGGCATGGGAAAGATGAGCGGCAGTAGCGGTACGAGCGGGCTCGGGCTTGCCCGCACCGCGCGCGGCCCGCACTATGCGCCGACTTGTCGTGAAGCTGATCCAGTGCGCTTTCTATCTCGCTTCGCCCATTGGCCGCTTGTTGCTCTCTGGGTGTGCCTCTGTTTGGTAGTGCTTCCTGTGCGGGCGCGAACGCCAGTGACACCGGTGCCCATCCAGCTGACGATTGCCGATGGACTTCCGTCCGACACGATCAATGAATTGGCCGAGGACAAGCAGGGCTATCTGTGGCTTGCTAGCGATGACGGATTGGCCAGATTCGATGGACGCAACTACCGCATCTGGCGGATGGAAGATGGGCTGACCAGCAACGTGGTGTGGACCATCTGTGTCGATGCCAACGATCGGGTGTGGATGGGTTTCGAGGATGGCGGCGTTGGCTATCTGGAAGCGAACACGCGCATATTCAAGCGGCTGGAAGATCCGCACTTTCCGGAACTGCGCGATGCCACGTTGTGGGCGTTGGCACACACGCCCGACGGCGATGTCTGGATCGGGACCGCGAAGCAGGGCGTGTATCGGTATCGTCCCGACGGGAGCATGCAGCACTTCTCTGCCACGGCCGCTGATTCCGCTAGTTTGCCGTCCGACAACATCGTCGGTTTTGAAGTTGCGCCTGACGGCTCCTTGTGGATCGGCACCTGGGGCGGGCTTGTGCACTGGGATGGCCGACGCCTGGAGCGGGTGCCGCTCCCGGGTCCGTCACAATCAGTCAACAGGTTGTATATGGAACCGGACGGCAAGGTGCTATGGGTTGCCGATATCGAGGGAAATACGTTCCAGTTCAGCGCTGTTGGGCGGTCCGTGCCTCGCCCCTGGCAAAGCGTCACGGCCACGCCGCAGGTCAAAGGTGTGCTGCTGCGCGATCGACTCGGGCGCTACTGGCTGGATACCGATGTCGGCCTTGGCATGAGCGCCGGCGGCGCGCCCATCAAACGCGTGCCGATCTACAGTTTTTCAGCGCACGGCCTGGTCAACCGGAACTGGATCACCTCCTACCAGGACCGCGAAGGAGGGCTGTGGTTTGCCAGCCTGGAGGGCGGGTTGTGGCATCTGCCCCCGCGTTGGGACACCTTCGCGCTGTTCTCGCGCCGCGCAGATGATACGCAGTCCCTCGCCAACCCATCGGTCGTTGCGACAGCGCCTTCGATCTCGGGCGGGATCTGGCTGGTCGGTACACGAAGTGCGCTTGAGTACTTCGATCCAGTCACCGGCCGAGTGAAGCAACATCTGGCGCCGGTCGATCCAGAGCGCATTCCCGAGACCATGATCGAAAGCAGACAGGGAATTGTCTGGATCGGCGTACAGGAAACGCTGGTGCGATACGACCCGCGGACGCGGGAAGTCAGGCGTTGGCCGCTGCTCCAGCACAGGGATCCGGCAGCCGATCCGGAAAATGTGGGCAGACCCGGCAGGATGGCCGAGGATGCGCAGGGACGCATCTGGGTCGCGTTGCTGACGCATGGGGTGCAGCTCTGGAGCAGCGAAGGGCAGCTGCTCAGGACGATCGACTATGGAAGCCATGGGCTGAAGGCGCTGACCGTCCTGGACATGCGTATCGGGCCCGATGGACAGATCTGGCTGAGCAACAACGCCGGACTATGGCGATGGGACCCGGCTGCCGACCGCTTCGTCCCGGTACCCGGCGCGCCGTCCCTGCCAACCTACGTGTTTCGACTGGGAGAGGGCGGCATTGTCTGGGTTGGATTGGCAGGAGAGTTGCGGCGGTATCTCTGGAACGGTACGCAGCTCACGCATCTGGATACAGTGGGGAAGGATCAGGAGTTTCCGAGGGTGTCGCCGACCGGCCTGGTGGTCGATGCCGCCGGCGTGGCCTGGGCCTCCAGTCATCGTGGGCTGATTCGAGTCGACCCCGGCAGCAAGCTGGTGCGTGTGTACGACGTGCATGACGGGCTTCCCAGCTCGCCCATGCAGGTGGCCACGCTGGTGCAGGCAAGCACGGGACAGATCCTGGGTGGCACATCCGATGGGATCGTGGTCTTCGATCCGGCGATGATGCGTCCGAATTTGCGCCGGCCGCAGCTGTTGATCGAGCGTGTCAGCGTGCGACGCGGTGAGCGTGAACTGGATGTCACCGGCAGAGCGCCGCTACAGATGCAGGACGGCGATCGTGACCTGCATATCGTCGCGCGGATGCCCACTTTCACCAGTCCCGAGTCCACAAGTTACCGCTTCCGTCTCAGCGGCTACGATCCGGACTGGATCGATGTGGGCGCCACGGGCGAGCGCTTGTTTTCGCGCCTGCCACCGGGTCATTACACGCTGGAAGTGCAGGGGCGCACGGCAGACGGCATCTGGTCGGCGAGCCAGACCCTGCGCTTCCAGGTATTGCCGCCGTGGTGGCTGGCGCCATGGGGACTGGTTTTTCTGGGTCTGCTCGCGCTATGCGTCATTGCCGCGGCGGTGCTGTCATATCGCCGCCGCCTGCGCCGCTTGAACACATTGCAGCTGGCGATGCACAAGCAGGAAATTGCCGAGCAGGCCTCGCTCGCCAAGACACGTTTCCTGGCCACGCTCGGCCACGAAGTACGCACCCCGATGACTGGTGTGCTGGGCATGAGCGAGTTATTGCTCAAGACCTCGTTGGACAACAAACAGCGCAGCTACACCGAATCGATCCGGCGTGCCGGCGCGCATCTGCTGCGGTTGGTCAACGATGCGCTGGATCTGGCGCGGATCGAATCCGGGCGCCTGGAACTAGATCTGGAGCCCTTTTCGGTGCGCCAATTGGTGGCCGAAGTGGAAGGCTTGATGGCGCCACTGGCGCAGGAGCGTGGCCTGCGTTTCAGCCTGGAAGTGGGCCTGCTCGGCGACATCACCGCCAGCGGCGATGTCACCCGCATCCGGCAGATTCTGCTCAATCTGCTCAGCAACGCGATCAAGTTCACCGAGCGCGGCGTGGTCGGTTTGAAGCTGACCACGCTGGGCTCGTATCAGGGTCTGCGTTTCGAGGTGGCCGATACCGGGCCGGGTATCAATGCCGAGCAAAAGGCGCGTCTGTTCCAGCGTTTCGAACAAGGCGACGGCGCCAGGACCACCTCGCGCTACGGTGGCAGCGGCCTGGGTCTGGCGATCTGCCAGGAACTGGCAATGGCGATGGGGGGGCATATCGAAGTGATCAGTCGCCTCGGCGCCGGCACGCGCTTTGTCGTCGATCTGCCGCTGCGTTGGGTCGCCTCCAACGCCACGCTCGGCGGCGAGGTGGCGCGTGCCGGTGGAGCGGTCGCAACGCAGCGCATCCTGCTGGTGGAAGATGACCCGACCATCGCCGAGGTCATCGTTGGCCTGCTGCGTTCGCAAGGCCACTCGGTGGTGCACGCACCGCACGGGCTGGCCGCGCTGACCGAAGCGGCCGACAACACCTTCGACCTGGCGTTGCTCGATCTGGATCTGCCGGGCCTGGATGGCTTTGCGCTGGCGCGTCAGCTGCGCGTGTTCGGCTACGACATGCCGCTGATTGCAGTAACCGCGCGTTCTGATGAAGCAGCCGAGCCTACTGCGGAGCAAGCCGGATTCGACAGCTTCCTGCGCAAGCCACTCACCGGCGACATGCTCGCCGACACCATCGCCGAGGCGTTGCGAAGCAAGCGCCTGCGCGAGGAGATTTAAGAACTATTGCCGCGCTTGAACTCCCGGGTGGTGATTCGCTCACGCATTGCGCCAGTTGCTGCCGCACACGTATGGCTACTCGGCAACTTCTTCCACATGTTTGGGATGCGGCCGTGTTTCGGCCAGCTGCCAGAAGATCAATGTCGACGACAAGGTGATGCCGCCGACGCACAGGAAGGTGGCATGCAGCGCTGCGGTGGCGCCGTGGCTGTCGCCAAGATGCGTGTTGAAGGCGGCCAGCAGACTGCCCGCTGCTGCCGCGCCGAAGCCGGTGGCCAACATCATCACCATCGACAGCAGGCTATTGCCGGGGCTGGCCTGGTCGCGGTCCAGATCACGTAAGGTGACGGTATTCATGACGGTAAATTGCAGCGAGTTCACCGCGCCAAAGCACGCCAGATGCAGCAAGCGCAGCCAGAGCGGTTGACCGACATCGATCAAGGCGAAGCTGGCCATCGCCAGTCCCACCAATACGGTGTTGAGCATCAGGATGCGGCGGTAACCGAAGCGGCCCACCAACTTGACGGCGGCGCGTTTGGCGGCCATGCCGGCCAGCGCCACCGGCACCATCATCAGCCCGGCATGCATCGGGCTCATACCCAGGCCCACCTGCAATAACAGCGGAATCAGGAACGGCATCGAGCCGCTGCCGACACGCGCAAACAGATTGCCCAAAATACCGATGCGAAAGCTGGCCACCTTGAACAAGGCCAGCGGAAACAACGCCGCTGGCGCGCTGGCCGCATGCAGCCAGTACCCGGCCAACGCCGCCAGCCCGCCGATCGCCAGCAGCATCACGAAGGCGTGGCGCAGGCCGAGTTCGGAGATGCCGTCCAAGGCCAACGACAGCGCCACCATGCCGAACGCCAGCATCAGGTAGCCGATCAGATCGAAGCGTTTGCGCGCATCGCCATAGTGATCCGGCATGATCTTGAGTGCAGCGATGAACCCGATCACGCCGATCGGCAGATTGATCAAGAACACCCAATGCCAGGAAGCGACTTCGACCAGGTAGCCACCCAAGGTGGGGCCGATCAGCGGACCGATCAGCGCCGGAATCGCGATGAAACTCATCGCACGCAGGAAGTCGGCGCGCGCCACCGTCTTGAGCACCGCCAGGCGGCCCACCGGCAGCAACATCGCGCCGCCGATGCCTTGCACCACGCGCGCGGCCACCAGCTGCGGCAACTGCTGTGCGGCCGCGCACAGCAACGAGCCCAGCGTGAACACGATGATCGCAGCCAGGAAGGTGCGCCGCGTGCCGAAGCGGTCCGCAATCCAGCCCGATGCGGGGATGAACATCGCTACCGCCAACGCATAACTGAAAACCACCGACTGCATCTGCAGCGGGCTTTCATGCAGGCTCGCCGCCATCGACGGCAACGCGGTGTTGACGATGGTCGCATCCAGCATCTGCATGAAGATTGCCAGCGACACCAGCCACAGCAACGGCTTGATGCTGTCGTAGTCACGTAAGACGGGAACGGGCTGAGACATGAGCATCGTCGTAGGGAGGACGACGCATTATCCCCGCGCCACTGTGCAGAAAGTCGCAACGGCATGCGGTACGCCGTTGCTTGAGTCCGTCGCAGCGATGTATCGCTGCATCGGCAACGAATGAGACGAACCTCACCCAATTGAATGTCAGGCCAGCCACACGTCACGAATCGTCGGGACAGGGCAGTGGCGGCGTGCTAATGCCCGATCTGGCTTGCGACAAGCGGTTGATTCGCTGGCGAATCTCTTACGCCTCAAACGGGTCCAGCCAAGGCAAGCAAGGGTTTCCCTGCGTTGCGATGGATCGATCGAGCGGGCGGCGAGGGGAGCGTTGAATTTAAAGAGCGGAATTCATTTCTTGGAGCTTTGCCGACGGTCTGGTCAGGGATGGCGCGACTTGGGTATGGCCGCCTTCTGAGCGCGCCAGTGATCAGGTCGGACATTCCATGGAAAAGCAGATCTTCAATGTGTTACAGCGCGCCTATCTCCCGGGAGATCCCTTGGCGACAATGCTCGGCAAAATCGCTGCGGAACTATCGCAGAGCGAGATATTGAATGGCGCGATATGCGAGTTCGTTGGAGTAGAGGGAAGCGATCCGCTTGATCCGGATCAGGCGAACAACCAGGCAACGATGAAGCGTTGTTTTCCCGTCCAGCACGCCAGGCAAGTGCTCGGCGCGCTACACGTGACCCAGGCCCACGGCGGCATGACCACGCAAGCGATGATGCTGTGTCAGCAGATCGCAAAGTGTTGTGCTTATCTGATCAAGCGCGATGCAGCGCGGACCTTGGCGGAAGATCGGCTCGCTCGATCACTGATGCTGACGGGGGTCTGCGAAGACGTCTGGATGATCGATGCGTTCATCGAGCAGGCCGCAGACAGTCGCTTGCCAGTCATCGTGCGCGGCGAGTTCGGTATCGAGAAGGAGGAAGTGGCGGTTTTGCTGCATGCAACTGCGCCCTGGCGAGAGGGGGCGTTCGTTGCGGTTGACTGCGCCGCACCCGACGACATGCCGGCAACATGGTTCGAGCGCGCGGCGGGAGGAACGCTGTTCCTGCAGGGCGTGGACGAGCTCGACGACGCGCTACAGCGTCAGCTTGCTGGGCATCTTCGGGGTAGATACACACCGTGGGCTGTGTCGGGCTACGAGGCCTTGCCGCGGGTGATCGCCTCCACGACCGCCGATCTGTTGCGCCGCGTGCGTGCGGGGCGCTTCTCACGCGCGCTGCTGTCGCAACTGGATGTCCTGGCAATCGAGCTCGCCCCGTTGCGCAAGCGGCGGGCAGATATCGGCTTTCATGTCGAGCGCGTGCTGGATCGGCATGGCCTGGATCACGGTCAGGTGGTCACCGAAGTGCTGATGGACGCTTTGACCCACTACCCATGGCCGGAAAACCTCCAGGAGCTGGAGCGGGTGGTGCTGCGCCTGGCGGTCATGACCGCCGGCAGGCCGGTCGGCATTGCCGATATCCAGCGCCACGTGCCGCGTCTGCTGGAAGGCCGGGCGCAAGAAGCGCAGCGCGATGCATGCGCGCCGCCGCCAAAGGCCGAGCGTCCAACCGAGCCCACGCCGCCGGAAACGCCTGTCGACTGGATCGACGGCCTTCCGCATCGCCCCGGTCAACGTCTCGCCACCCTGCACGACGCACTGCGGCGCGCCCTGGTGCATCTGGGCGATCACTATGCCGAGCCGCTGACCCTGGGCGAATTGGCCCGGCAGGCGCACGTCAGCCAGTCGCATCTGGGCTTCCTGTTCCGCGACGAACTCGGTACCCCGTTCAAACCGATGCTGCAGCAGCTGCGCATCGAAAAGGCCAAGGAGCTTTTGCATCAGCAACGGAAATTGCGCATCACCGAGGTGGCGCTGAAGGTCGGCTTCGGCGACCTGAGCCATTTCGAGAAGAGCTTCCGACGGCTGGTGGGGGTGAGTCCGCGTGAGTTCCGTAACGCCGGTGCCCAAGTCGGTGCGTCACCGGTCTAGGCGTTAGGTAGCAGTGTCTTGATGGTTTCGTGCTGCTTGGATAGCAGATCACGCAGCACGAACTCTCCGATCAGCGCAGCAGCTGCCTTGCGCTGACCGTCGATGTCTAGCAGCGCTGCATATGTATTGGCACGATCGGACGGGCTGGAATAGAAGGGTGCCTGCGCCTCAGTGGCGGTGGTGAGAGTCAAAAACGCGACGGCCGTTTTTGCGAACGGCGGTTTCTTGTTGTTGACGAACACCACCAACGTGCACTCGTAGCTGATGCCTCCCACCCTTGGCGTGTTGTGTGGTTGGGCCAGGACCTGGACATCCTCGCCGAGCCAGCGTCCGACTGCTTGCTCGAATGCGGCAATGTCCAGCCCTCGTAGCTGCTTGTGGGTCACCCGTGCCACCGCCGCCATGTCCACGCCGGAAAAACGCAATCGGTCGATCGCCAGATAAGGGCTCTGGGCGAGGATGCTCATCAACCGCAGATCATCGCTGAAAGCTGCCGAAAGCACGACCGGCGCGGTGAAGGACGCCGACAGCAGCGTGAGCAGGGTGCCGGTGCCGTAGCGTGCGGCAAGGATGCGCGTGCGCGTTGTATCGGTCGGTTGCCCGTTGACGTAGTCCGGTGCGGCTCCCAACGTGCGTGCACGTACTGATGCCATTAACGCGTTCACCAGCGCGGTGGCGTCGTCGCCAGCTTGCCCGACGTGTCTGCCCGCCATTACATCGAGGACGTCTTGAAAATGCTGCAGCTGCGCTCTGGACGCGTACCAGGCGTGGATTGCGGCCACGCGTTCGCGTCGCTTGGCTTCCTTATGCGCGCCCAGTGCGAGCGGGTCGCTGGCGATCTCGCACAACATCAGCAGATTCTCGCGCAGATGATAATCCAGGTCCGGTAACGGCAATTGCCAACGCTCCTGCGTGCCGCCAGCAGTTGCGATGGTCAGGTGTCCGTTTTCCATCTCCGACCAGATCGTGATCGCTTCGATCGTGTCGCGGCGCGGAAGGCTCACGTCGATCAATTCCATCAGGATGCCGCGTGGACTTGCCGGTTCCGTAACAATCCGGTCGACATAGGTTTCCATGAGGTTGGCGTGCCAGGTGTAACCCAGGCGATAGAGCACGAATGGCTTGATCCCGTCGTTCAGCACGATGCCTGGCGGGGATGGGGTATCGCGCTCCCCGATCTTGGCGATCTCCACACCGGTATAGGCGGACAGGCCGGTGCGGTCACGCTCGAAGACCCTGCGTAATGTCTGCGGCGCGTCACAGGTGACCAGACACCTCACGTCGACTGTGTTCGGACTCCATTGCGCACGTGGAATGGGGTAAAGCTGCTCCGACAGCGGAGATTCGAGGGCCGTCAGCAGACTGAGCTCGAAGGCGATGAGGACGCCGGCCTTCTTCATCTCATCGACGACGATGTCCTCAATTTCCGCATGCAGCGCATCCTGCACGGATGTGGGAAGCCAGGGGTCAATCGCGACCTGCGTGTCCCAATCCGAGCTTCCCGAATCGAACAGGTGCTGGTCCTGCCCTTGCAATAGGTCCATGCATGCTGTGAATGCATTGCCGCCCTTGATGTAGAAGCGTGCCAGCGGCTGGTCGTCGCGCAACATGAATCGCTCGCGCACCGCGATGCATAGACCCGCGATCCGATCCTGGATGGTGCCCAATGCCTGGATCACCGCAGAGCGCACGTTGGGATAGCGCGCCGCGTCGTTGATCCGTTTGGTCAACTCGCCGCTGATCGCACGGCGCAGTTGTTCTTGTTCGGGAGATTCCTTCATGGCGTGGTCTCGGCTCGCAAAGGGGGAGGGTGCGTTTGCTCAGGGAGCGCTTGGATCTGCGGCGTCGGAGTAAGTGAGGTCGATCTGCAGACCATCGCAGGGCGTTCCCGGCAGCGACAGCACCGCGTTCTGTTCGCACTGCCAGAGCGCGGCATGCGCATAACCGCAGCCGGCCGGATCGGATGCGGTCACCGTCTGGATGTCGCCGGCGTAGGTGTGGGTGTTGGCGTTGGCGACGCGCCAGGCCCAGACCTGCAGCGTTGGCCCCGGCGCGAGTGCGGCCACCAGGCTGGCGGCCAGTACGTGCGAGCAATACAGGCCCGGCGCGTAGCCGGCAGCGACCAGTGCCGCGATCCAGGCGCGGATGTACGCGATCCCAGCATCACTGGGTTCCCCGCCGTCTTCCCAGTCAAGATAGACCGTCGCACCAACGGGAAAGCCCTCTTGATCGGCCAGGAAAGCCGCGTTTGCGCCGTCTACGCTGCCCTGGTCTGCGGTCACGGTATGCGAGCCCGGCCCGGCGCTCTGTTGGCCAAGATAGATCGGCGCCAGCCCCCAGCCATTGGCGACCAACGTCGGTCGCCATCCCATCCATCCGGTATCCGCATGGCTGGGCGCAGGCGCCAGGTAATAGCCGCACCAGGCCAGCCCGGTCTGTGTCTTCAACCAGGCGAGCGCGGGCAGTCCCGGAAAGCGGTCGGTGTCAAAGCCGATGTGGAAGGTCATGGTGAAGCTCCGCGTGTGGAGAGGGCTGGTGGAACGGGTAATCAAACAGTGACTTGCAGATGCATGGCGATCAGTGCGTACCAATCGATGGCATGGCGTCTGCTTGTCTGCCACGTTCTGTCATAACTGGTTGGGGTGGGCGAACCCGGATGGGCAATGCGTGCCTGGGCGCAAGCCGCTGTGGTTACATCGGCCGGCGACAGGGCTTGGTAGGTACCCAGATAGGCGCGCAGTTGCGATTTCTCGACGCGTTGCACGCCTTCGATTTCCCAATCGCAGACTGCGCTGCTGGCCGGTCGATTGCCGCTTGCGTGCGGAACAGTGGCCCGATTGATAGATGTCGCAATGTCATCCAGAGAAAGCCTGGTCGAGAAACACGCCAGCCAGAACGATTTGCGTTTCGGGTCGGTCAGTTGCACTGGCGGATCGCTCGGGAAGTCACTCACGTTGTCGAGCGAGAAACCGGTCTCCTCGGCAAACTCGCGCCGCGCCGCAGTCTCGGGAGATTCGCCGTCGTGGATGCCGCCACCGGGCAATGCCCATTGGCCTGCCTGATTGACGATGCCTGGTGGTTGGGAGGCTGCCCAGGCATCGAGCGCGGCCGCGATCGCCTCGGCCTGCGCGCGCGGGGTGTTCCATTGCAGGGGATTGCCGCCGGCAGTGGCGATGCTGGATGCGAGCGTGGCGGTATCGGCCTTGATGCCCGGAGAAAACGGAATGGCCGGGCGGCGTGCAATCGTCACATCGATGAGATTCTGGACTGCGATCAGTGCGTTGTTGGCGATCACTTTCCCGTCGGGAGTGGCGATGCATGCGTTTCTTGCACGATCGAGTGCGCTTGCTGCGTCGGGAAAGACGGGTATCCCGTCGCACAAGACCCCACTTGCCGCCTGGTATGCGTTACCTAGCCGAACCCGGGCGGTGTTCCAATCCTGCGTTGGATCCGCATTGGTCTGACATACCAGCGCAAGTGCTTCCATCGCCAGTACCGGCGCCGCGTATTCCGCCCACCACTGATTGAGTAGGCGTTTGCGCGCAATCAGATAATGGCCGGCCCCATCCGACACCGCCGCATAGACCTGTGGCATGCCATCAGCTCCGGTCCGGCGTCGATGGGGGCGACCCTTCCGGCGGCGGCGAGTCGGGTATGCCGGCGCTCATCGCCTGCTCGGCCTGCTGCTGTGCGGCGGCGACCGCAGCGGCGGCGGCTTGGTCGGCCTGCTGCAATGCTTGCGTTGCGCTATCGGCCGCCTGGCCGTTGCCGGCTGCGGCAGTCGCCGCGGTTGCGGCCTGCATCGCCGCCTGCACTGCCATATTGCTGGCCGCCATGGCCTGGTCGATCTGGGCTTGCGCCGCCTGCAGCGCGGCTTCGACCTGCAACGATCCTGGCGATTGCGCAGTGGTGGCTGGTGTCTGGTTCGGCGGCGTGGGCTGGGTATCGTCGGACATGCTGGTGTCTCCTGAAGGGGAAGCTGGATGGAGTGGGGCAACGGCATCGGTGCGCGATGGCTGGATCGGCGCGATGAGTGGTGCGGTATCGGGCGGGCGCTGCGCTGCGAGCGTGCGCAGCATTTCGCCCAGTGCATGTTCGGCCTGCGTCATGGTCTGGCGTGCGGCCGCCAGGGCGGCTGCACGTCCCGCGTGCACTGCGTCGCGGGCCGCGTCGGCGGCGCTGATCGCAGGCGGGGCCTGTTCGGTGGCCGCGGGAAACGAGCTCGATGCGTTCACTCCGAGGCCCCCGTCTCCGCAGCGGGCGGCGCGCTGTTGGGCGCGGGCGCCGCACCGAAATCGCGTAGCGAGATGACGCCGTTGTTGACCTGCAGCAGCGCAGCCAGGGCGTCGTTGTGCATGGAGAACATGCAGCTGCTGCCGTCCTGGCCCAGCACCCCACGGCTGGGCCGGTTGGCCGCCAGGAATGCCTGCGCCGACTGCAGGTAGAGGCGGATCGCGTCGCCCGCCGCCTGGTCGTCGCCGTCGCCTCGGTAGCGGGTGTGCTGGACGATCTGCTGGGCCGCCAGCGATAGCCGCGCGAAGCCGATCTGGCGACCGCGTGCCAGCCATTCGGCAACGCTGCGTTCAACCTCGTTGGGCGAAGGCAGCCCCTGGACCTGTGGGCAATCCAGGGTGGTGAACAGCTGCGGCAACAGCGTCTGCATTGCCGATGCCGCCGCATGCGCGCGCTCGTCCGCAGCTGCGATCGTGGCAGTGCAGGCCAGATAGAAGCGGTAGTAATCGCAGAATTCCAGCGGCGTCCGCGCCTGCTCGACAGCGAATGCTGCTGCCTCCTGCTGCAGTGCTGGCGTGACGTCGGCTGGCGGCGCTTCGGCGGCCAGTTGGCGTAGCGCCAGGCTTTCTTCCAGGTCCAGCGACTGGAACACGCCGGCGCCAGCGACGTTCAACTGTGTCAGCAGGCTGCGGCCTGCGGCCAGGTCGCTTGCGGTGTACAGGGTGTTGTCGCGGAAGATCCGCTGCAGCTGCGCCTTGACCACCGAGCCGGTGTCGCCTGCTTCTGCCTGCGCCAGCGTGCCCAGGTCGGTCGGGCTCAAGGTCATCAGCTTGACCGGGCTGACCTTCAGCTCCAACTGTGGCAACAAGGCCAGGCGCGAGCCATGCAGGCCTTGCTGCACTTCGTCGAGCAAGCTGCTCTCGTCGGGAAAGTCATAGCGAACACCGGGCGACTGGATCGCCCATGCCAGCCATTGCGTGCCTCCATCGATGAAGGCGAGGCACTGCCTGCCCAGCGTCGAGAGCATCGTCGGCATCGAGATCAGGCGGCCTGCGATCGAAACGGACATTGCGTGACTCCTTGTGAGTTCAACCAGCGGGGAAATTCTTCAGTACCAGGCCGGCCGCCGAACCGATCCGGGCAAAGTCGTCGGTGGCGCCCTGCATCAGCGCCTGCGCCTGGGTGAGCGCGGTGACGTACTTCGCGTCGCCGGTGGCAAGGTACTGCGCCATCGCCACGCCGACGGCCGTGGTGGCGATCGTGGAGACATTGCGTAGCGCGTCGGTGGCGTCCTGCACCGCAATGGCGGTCGACTGCGCCACCGATTGATAGGCTTTGCCGGCTCCGCTGGTCAGCACGACCTGCGGACTCATGGTCGCCAGCTGCACCTGGTTGATGACATCGATGACCTGCGCATTGACCTTTGTCGGTTCCATCTTGGTTCCCATGGAATGATCGGCCGCCTTTCAATGAGGCCTGGTGGTAGGGGGGGGATGACCTCATCTCTGCAGACGGCCTAGGACTGAGCAGGCGGCGCAGGTGCAGGTGCAGGGATAGATGCAGATGCAGGTGCAGCAGGAGCAGCAGGTGCAGATGCAGGAACAACAGGGGGTGTGCCAGCGGCTGCAGTTGTGGGTGCAGCAGCAGGAGCATCAGGAGTGGCAGCATCATTGGGGCCGGCGCCGGAGGCGGGGGGAGTAGCGGGCAGGGGCGGTGGTACGCTCAGCGCATGCACTTCCATGAGGTCGGCGGTTGCGGTCGCGGCATCTGCCGAGGCGCCTTGCGCTTGCGTTTTCAGCACGTCGACGGCCACCTTGGCTTCCGCCGCTGCGGCGGCGATGAGTGCTGCAGGCGGGGGCGGTACGGGGGGCGGGCCGGGCAACGGCGCGACCGTCGGTGGTGGTCCGGGTGGTGCAGGCGGTGGTGGCGGCGCAACCGGGAACGGTGCCGAGATCATCTTGGCGCAGGCGGCGGTGATCGCTGCTGCATTGATCATGCCGGCGCCTTGCTGCCGATTGACGGCGTTGTGCATCGCCATGCCCAACGTCTCCAGCATCACGGCATCGAGCATGCCGAGCGCCTGTGCGGGTGCCTGACCGGTGGTCAGCGTCACGATGCTGCTCACCGCATCGACGACCTGGCTGTTCACGCTACTGTCGTCGATCATGACGAAGTCGCTCCCTTCTGGATGATTAAGGCAAGGATTTGAGTAAGGGCTGCATCGGCAAGCACCTGTCCGCGCTGCTGGTTGGCGACTGCGTTTTCCATTGCGAGGGCGATGGAATCCGACAGCGCCAGATACGTCGCCCCCATCGCGAAGGCCGGCGCCTGGCCGATGGCCATCGCCGCACCTGTAGCGGCAGTGCCGATCAGGTTGGCGACGCTTGCAGCCTGCGCGCTTGGCTCCATGACGGGGCACTGGCGTCGGCGTCCTAAGCCAACGACGGCCTGCGCTGTGCGACGCCAGCCGACGCCGAGAACATGACGGTGTTTTGTGGCGCGTGTTTGCACGCGTACTGCAAGGCCACGCCATCGGGCACGCGTTCGAGGAATGCAAAATTGCCGTGCGGCACGTCGATCACGCGGTCCAGCTTCTGGCGATAGATCAACGGCTGCGCTCCGGGAATCACAGGCAGGATGCCGTCGAACTCGACGTTGATCACCGCCTTTTGGTGCGGCGCAAACGTCGCCACAATGGTGCGGCCCCTGATCAGTCTCACTACGACGTCCAGGGTGTTGGACGTGGGGATATGACGTAGTTGCAGCATGAGGCGTCCTTTCTCGATTCGACCAGCAAGATGCGTGGTAATAACAAGGGCATCGCGTATCGAACCAGGCGCCGCTCGCGCTGTGGCAGCGGCGCCTGGCTGCCGATTACCGGAGCCCGGCGCTCAGGATTTCCCGGGTGGCGACGCCATCGGACGCGGTGTCGATCGAATACAGCGTAGACACGCCCTGCGTCGTCGATGCCTGCATCGTCACGTAGGACTGCTGCTGGTTGTTGGTGGCGTTATGCGCGGCGTTGGACAGCGCCTGGCTGGTGGCGACGAACAAGTTGCCCATTGCAATCGCCGGCGCATCGCCGAGGACCTTGGTGTTGACCTGAGATACGGAATCGGTGATCTGGCTGTTGACGGCAGTCGGAAAGGCCATGGTGAAAACTCCTTGAGGTAGTGAAAGAACGAAGAGCCTGCGGCGTTAGTGGTTAGCCGAGCATCTTCTTGGTGGCGGCACCCGTGGCGCCGGTATCGAGCGAGTACAGCAGCGAAACGCCCATGGTGGTTGCTGCCTGTGCGGTGACATACATCTGTTGTTGCGCGAGTGTTGCGTTATGTGCCGCGTTCGCCAGCGCCTGCGCGGTGGCCTGGTACAGATTGCCCATGGCTGCGGCAGGGGAGCTTCCCAGCACCTGCAGGTTGGCCTGGGTGACCGAGTCGGTGATCTGGTCGTTGACGGCGGTGGGAAATGCCATTGGCGAATGTCCTTGGCGTTAGCCGGGCCGTCAGACGCCCAGGATCTGCTTGGTGACGACGCCGGTGGTGGCGGTGTCGATGGAGTACAGCGTCGCCACGCCCATCGTGGTGGCCGATTGCGCAGTGACATAGCTCTGCTGCTGCGCGTTGGTTGCGTTGTGGGCGGCATTGGCCAACGCTTGCGCAGTTGCCTGATACAGATTGCCCATCGCGATCGCCGGTGCGTCGCCCAGAACCTTGGTATTTACTTGGGTAACGGAATCGGTGATCTGATTATTGACTGCGGTCGGAAATGCCATTGCTTGCTCCTTATGTGCCAGAAATCACGATTGACTTAGCCCAGGCCCTTCACGCCAGTGCTCAGAATCTGCTTGGTCGCTACCCCGGTGGTGGCGGTATCGATGGAGTACAGGGTGGCGACACCCATCGTGGTTGAAGACTGCGCAGTGACATAACTCTGCTGCTGCGCGTTGGTCGCGTTATGGGCTGCATTGGCCAGCGCCTGTGCGGTGGCCTGGTACAGATTGCCCATGGCGATGGCCGGGGCATCGCCCAGCACCTTGGTATTGGCTTGTGTGACGGAGTCGGTGATCTGGTCGTTGACGGCGGTTGGAAATGCCATGCTTTTCTCCCTGTTTCTCGAATGAGTGAAGCGCTTGAACAAACGTGACGATGTCGAGGTTCGGCAGGCGGCCTGCCTGTCCGGAGATGTGTTGCAGTGGCACCGCATCACCGTGGAGAAACAGTAAATCTCCTTCGTTTGGAAAAATTGGTTTAAACGACGGCAATGCCGGGTTTATCGACGTGAAGCCCGATCCGCTTTAGAGCGGCATGCGTATCGATGCGGCGATTTGGAACGCCGTGCGGGGAATTCATGGGTGAATCGCAACGGCGTTTGCATAAACCCGCTACACAACATCAGTAACGTCCGATTATCTCAGCCCGGGCCCGATAGCTCGCGTCCGCTTGGTCGTGTGTGACGCCCGCCCTATCGCAACGACGTGTTGCCGTTGCGCGGTCAGACTCTGCTTCGCTGACGTGCGGAAGAGGAGAGGGTGCGCTGTCTACAAATGCTTGAACCGCTATAGCGAGCTGGTTTGCGGTTGCAGCGAGCCGGGCAGCGAGCTGTCAACGGTGTGCGGTATCGCCTGGCGTGGGTTTATCGGCGGCGCTGCGTGCCAAGCGTGGGTGGCATGACCACCGCCGCCGCTCCGGTGGAGGTCGTATGCAGAGGCATGGCGCATCTGCTGCTGGTGCACGGCTTCCTGACGGTGCACGGCTTCGCCCAGCGTCTCGGCCTGAGCGATTGACAGTGAGAGGTCAACGACATCTGCCTCGTATCGCATCGATGCAGGCAGGATGACAAGCTGACTGCCGCACGAAGTCGGTGGGATGCGCTTGGTTTAGTGCAACTCATTGCATCACCGTGCGACCGCCTGACGGGCGCGGCCGATGCTCGGCAGGCACACGCGGACACTGCAATTTCTCCGCGCCCATCTGACGGCCGCTGGTGACAACCTGCGGTCGCTCTTGAACACAATTCGCAGCAAATCCGCAGCTACTGCGGATGCCCTTGCGAGATGCTCTCACGGCAGTGCGCGCCGGGTTTGCCGGCGGTGCAGAGCGCCTGCTTGATGGCGCTGCACGCCAAGGTGGGCAGGCAACTCGAGGTGCTCCGGCGGTCCCGCGCTGCATCCGCTCATGCACCAATCAGCAAAACGCCGCGCAGTTGATGACCCGATCGCGTACGCGCGCTGCGTGGCGACCGACAGCACGTGCGGGTGCTGTCGGTCGCGCGGCGCATTACCGCTTGCTCAGCGTCTGCACCGCTTCCACCAGCACCCCAACATGCTCCGGATTCATGTCCGGCGACATGCCGTGGCCGAGGTTGAAGACGTGGCCTTCGCGCGAGCCGCCGTTGCCTTGGGCGTAGCTGTCCAGGGTCTTGCCGACCTCGGCGCGGATCGCCTCGGGCGAGCCGTACAGGGTGGCCGGGTCCAGGTTGCCCTGCAGCGCGACGCGGCCGCCAGCGCGCTGTGCGGCGTCGGCCAGCGAGATGGTCCAGTCCACGCCCACCGCTTCGGCGCCGCTGGCGGCCAGTTCGCTCACGTAGGCGCCGTTGCCCTTGCCGAACAACACCAGCGGGGTGCGCTCGGCGCCGTCGCCACGCTCCAGCTCACGCGCGATGCGGGTGAGGTAGGGCAGCGAGAACTCGCGGTACATCGCCGGCGACAACACGCCGCCCCAGGTGTCGAACACCTGCAGTGCCTGCGCACCAGCCGCGCGTTGTGCCGACAGGTAGGCGATCACTGCATCGGTGACGGTGCTGAGCAGGTGATGCAGCACCTGTGGCGCGTTGAAGGCCATTGCCTTGATGCGCGCGTATTCCTTGCTGCCGCCGCCTTCGATCATGTAGCAGGCCAGCGTCCACGGGCTGCCGGAGAAACCGATCAGCGGCACCGCACCATCCAGCTCGCGGCGGATCAGGCGCACCGCATCCATCACGTAACGCAGCTCGGTTTCCATGTCCGGCACGCCCAGCCGATGGATCGCGGCCGCATCGCGCACCGGATGGCGGAACTTGGGACCTTCGCCTTCCACGAAATACAGCTCCAGGCCCATCGCATCGGGAATGGTCAGGATGTCGGAGAACAGGATCGCCGCGTCCAGCGGAAAGCGCTGCAGCGGTTGCAGCGTCACTTCGCAGGCGATCTCGGGGTTCTTGGCCATGCCGAGGAAGCTGCCGGCGCGCGCGCGGGTGGCGCGGTATTCCGGCAGATACCGGCCGGCCTGGCGCATCAGCCACACGGGCGTGCGGTCGACGGGCTGGCGGTTCAGGGCACGCAACAGGCGATCGTTCTTGAGCATGGTGTTCCTCAGCGCGGCGCGTCGGCGCCGCCGGTGATGAGTTGGAAGCCGCGTTTGAGGTGGGTGTCGCGTGCCTTGTCGAAGGCCCGGTCCGCCTCATCCTGCAGCAGGTATTGGTCGCGTCGCAGCTGCGAGCGTCCACCGATCTCGCCGCTCTCGCGCAGCAGCTCCCAGCCACCGAACAGATCCGGTTGCAGGGTCAGCTGGACATAACGCAGCGGCGCATTGCCGCCGGGATCGTGTTGCAAGTGGATACGCATGGCGCCGATTGTAGCCGGGCGGTGCTGAAGGCTGGGAGCAGTGGGCGCGCCGGGTTGCGCCGCTTGCGAAGGTGCATCGGGCAATGGGTGGCAGTCGGTGCGGTGGATGCCCGCAGGCCGGCGCTGTGAGCGGCGGTTATCTGCGGAGCTGGTCAAGGGCTGTCGACGCGGTGGCGGGTAGGCGCTTCGGGCACTGTAGGACGCATCGGCAAAGGTCCCGCATGCCAGCGGGCTCCTGCGCGAGTGACGTCCCGCTTCGCCCGCGCAGACGATCGGCAAGCAGGCATTGCGTAGGAGCGCACCTGGGCGCGATGGGGATTTACCGGCAAGGCCCTGTCGCGCCCGGGGGCGCTCCTACGAATGCGTTGGAGACTAGTGAGTGATGGCGTTGCTCAGCCCGCCAGGATTTCCAGCACCGCCGCCTCGTCGACATCGGGCACCACCTCGGCCTTGCCGATGCCGCGCCACAACACCAGCCGCAGGCGGCCGGCGATGTTCTTCTTGTCCAGCCGCATGCGCTCCAGCAGCGCTTCCGGCGACAGGCCGGCCGGGATCTCGGTGGGCAGGTCGAAGTCGTGCAGCAGGGCGCGCAGCGCTTCGGTGTCCTGCGTATCGCTCATGCCCAGCGCGGCCGACAGCCGCGCGGCCAGCACCATGCCCACCGCGACTGCTTCGCCATGGTTGAGGTTGTCGTTGCCGGGCGCGCCGTAGCCCTGTTCGGTCTCGATCGCATGGCCGAAGGTGTGGCCCAGGTTGAGCAGGGCACGCTCGCCCTTTTCCAGCGGGTCGCGCGCCACGATGTCGGCCTTGTGCTCGCAGCTGCGCGCGATCGCCTGCGCCAGGGCATCCGCATCGCCCTCCAGCAGCGCGCGGCGTTCGGCATGCAGCCACTGGAAGAACAGCGGGTCGCGGATGGCGCCGTACTTGATCACCTCGGCCAGCCCGGCGCGCAGCTCGCGCGCGGGCAGGGTGTGCAAGGTGTCGGTATCGGCGATCACTGCGCGTGGCGGATGGAACGCGCCGACCAGGTTCTTGCCCTGCGGGATGTCCACTGCGGTCTTGCCGCCGACCGAGGAATCCACCATCGCCAGCAGGCTGGTGGGCAGTTGCACGCAGTCCACCCCGCGCATCCAGCAGGCCGCCGCGAACCCGGCCAGATCGCCGACCACGCCGCCGCCGAGCGCGAACACACAGGCGTCGCGGGTGGCGCCCAGTTCGGCCAATGCCGCGATCGCGGCACCGAAATTGTCCAGCGTCTTGGAGGCTTCGCCGGCGGCGATCACCAGCTCGCCCAGCTGCAGGTCCGGGCGCGCCTGCAATAGCGCCTTGCGCACGCCGGCGGCGTACTGCGGGGCCACCTGCGAGTCGCTGAGCAGCAATACGTGGCGGCCGCGCACATGGCTGGCCAGGCGCGCGCCGTCGGCCAGCAGGCCGGGGGCAATGGTGATGGTGTAAGGCTGCGCACCGTCGACATCGACGCTGCGCGAGGAACGGGGAAGTGTCATGCGGGGGGACTCGACATGCGCCATTGCGCGGCCAGGCGCAGCACCAGCTGCGCGGTGGCCTCGGCGGGGGAGAAGTGATCGGTTTCCAGGCTGAGGTCGGCGACCTCCTGGTACAGCGGGGTACGCTGCTCGGCCATTGCATGCAGCACCTGCTCGCGGTCGGCACGTTGCAGCAGCGGGCGATTGCGATCGCGCGCCAACCGGGTGAGTTGCGCCGGCACGCTCACGTGCAGGTACACCACAAACCCACCCGCGCGGATGCGCTGGCGGTTGAGCGGATCCAGCACCGCGCCACCGCCGGTGGAAATCAGCTTGTTGTGCTGTTCCAGCAGCGCCTGCAAGGTTTCGACTTCGTGCTGCCGAAACCGCGCTTCGCCATGCTGTTCGAAAATGGCCGGAATGCTCTTGCCCGCCTGCTCGACGATGGCCTGATCCACATCGACGAACTCCAGCCCGAAGCGCTCGGCCAGGCGGCGGCCGATGCAGCTTTTTCCGGCGCCCATCGGGCCGACCATCACGAGATTGGGAGCGGGGTTCATGCGCAGGGATCGTAGCATTCGGGCCCGCGCATCGGGCCGATCGGCATGGACTGAAACCATTCCTGCGAGGGCAGCCGTCGGCTACGCGCAGCAGCATCGACCCCTGCCGCCGCGCAGAGCGACAGCGGCGACAACCGAAGATGGATCGTCTGCGCGCAACGCGTGGCGAGCGCTTGTCGGGCAGGCGTCAGTGACGCTGGGAAGCCGAAGGCTACGAGCGCGACGCGGTTTTCAGGCGCCAGCTGCAGTCCCAGGAAGTGAACGCAGACCTGTCGATCGCCGCACATGGGCGAAGCACGCGCGATGCGCCCACAATAGGCGTCAATCTTGCTGCCCACTCACCGTCATGACCGATCTATACGCAGAAGCCCTTGCCACCTTCACCGCGTTGTATGCCGAGGCACAGAACAGCGCCGAACTGGAAGCCAGCGCGATGACCGTGGCCACCGCCAGCGTGGATGGCCGACCGAGCGCGCGCACTGTGTTGCTCAAGGCCTTCGATGCGCGCGGCTTCGTGTTCTACACCCATCTGGACAGCGCAAAGGGCCGCGATTTGCAGACCCATCCGCAGGCGGCGCTGCTGTTTCTGTGGCGCAGCCTGCGCGAGGCCGGCATCCAGGTGCGCATCGAAGGTGGCGTGCAGTTGGTGAGTGCGGACGAATCCGATGCCTACTTTGCCTCGCGCCCGCGCATGAGCCAGATCGGCGCCTGGGCCTCGCTGCAATCGCAGACGCTGGGCTCGCGCGAGGAGTTCGACGCGGCCATCGCCAAGGTCGAGGCCACCTTCGAAGGCCGCGAGGTGCCGCGCCCGGACGGCTGGGGCGGGTTCCGGGTAGTGCCGCAGGCGTTCGAGTTCTGGTACGGCGCCAACTTCCGCCTGCACGAGCGCTGGCGCTACGAGGCCGATGCGGCCAGCCGCTGGAGCAAGCGGATGCTGTATCCGTAAGCCTGGCGGTCAATGGCTGCGCTCACCGTCGGGCCGGCGCGGGCGGCGTTTGGGGAGGCGTGTGCCACTGGATCGGCGCCTGGATTGGCGCCCGCTTGATGTTGCATGACCAGTGTCTTCCGGCCCTTTCTGCCGGTCGCAGACAGTCTGTAGTATGTCCGCCCATTGCATGAGCATTGCTGCATCACCGCAGCTGCTCGACCACCGCTGCATGACCAAAGGACAGGACATCGTATGACGCAGTACACCACTGTCGAATTGCACGGCCTGCTGGCCGAGCGCTACCGCGACCAGCCGATCGAGGTCGAGCTGATCGACGGGCTGGAGCCGGCCATCAACCTCACCCTGGCCGACCACGGCGACATGCAGATCCAGGTCGCCGCCTCCGGCTCGCAGGTGTTCGTTTCCACCCTGCTGGCCAATGCCGACCAGGTCAGCGACCGCGCGGCGTTCAACGACGCCTGCCTGCGCCTCAACCCGCTCAATCCCTTGTCCAACCTGGGCCTGGTGCAGGTCGACGGCAAGGATAGCTATGTGGTCTTTGGCGAACTGTCGGCGTCGTCCACGCTCGACCAGATCGACGAGGAAATCCAGACCCTGGCGGCCAATACGCTGGATGCCGCCGAATCTCTCAAGCCGTTCTTTTCCTAAAGGCGTGTTGTCATGAGTATCTTTTCAAAGCTGATCACGCTGCTGCGTGGCACTGCACACGAAACCGGCCAGAAGGCGGTCGACGCCAACGCGCTGCGCATCCTGGACCAGGAAATGCGCGATGCCGGCGCCCAGCTCACGCGCTCGCGCGAGGAGCTGACCAAGCTGATGGCGCAGAGCAAGCTCGCCCAGCAGAAGATCGACGCGCGCGCCGGCAAGATGGCCGAATACACGCGTTATATCGAAGGTGCGCTGGCCAAGAACGACGAGGCACTGGCGCACGACGTGGCGGTCAAGCTGGCGGCGCTGGAAAGCGAGGACGCCGGCGACAAGGCCTCCAAGAGCTCGCTGGACCAGTCGGTGGTGACGCTGAAGGCCACCATCCAGAAGACCGAAAACCAGCTGCGCGGCATGCGCCAGCAGATCGATACGGTCAAGGCCACCGACGCGGTGCAAAAAGCGCAGGCGGCGATTGCCGCGCGGCATTCCGGTGCCAGCAGCAAGATGGGCTCGGCGCTGGAATCGCTGGAGCGGATCAAGGCGCGTCAGGCCGAGACTTCCGCACGCATCGAATCGGCCGAAGAACTCGAATCGTCCAGCGGCGACGGCGATCTGAACCGGCGTCTGGCCGCAGCCGGCCTGATGGAAGGCGAGTCCAACGCTGCCGCAGTGCTGGCACGCTTCAAGAAGCCGGCCCAACTCGGCCACGACACTGCCAGCGGCACCGCGCCGCTGATCGGCCAGGTGCGCGACGTGCAGCAGGTTCCGCGCAGCGACAGCTGATCCACCGCACGGCACAGGACGCGCCATGATCATTGTCGGACGGTTGTTCCGGGTACTGCGGCGCCATGTGCGCCGCGTCAGCTGGGGCCTGGTGGCGCTGGCGCTGCTGGCCCACATGGGCGTGAGTTGGGCGTTGTTGTTGATGGCTGGCGAGCACAAGCTCGTCGGCCTGGGCGCGTTTCCGTACTACTACATGACCACCGCCACCACCATCGGCTATGGCGACCTGTCGCCGGGCTCGGTGGCCGGGCGCTATATCGCCGCGTTCGTGTTGATGCCGGGCGCGGTGGCGCTGTTCGCCACGGTGCTGGCCAAGACCAGCGGCGTGCTCATCACTTTCTGGAGGCGCCACTACATGGGCAAGATGGCTTACGCCGATCTGCGCGGGCACACCATTCTGATCGGCTGGCAGGGCGCCGCCTCCGCGCGTTTGCTCGAACTGTTGCTCTCGGACACCGCCACCGACGACGAAGGCGTGGTGCTGATCGCCGAGGGCGTAGCCGAGAACCCGATGCCAGACCACATGCGCTTCATCGCCGCCGAGTCGTATACGCACACGGACGTGTATCTGCGTGCGGGCATCGCGGGCGCGGCGCGGGTGATCGTCAACCCGCCATCCGACGATCAGACCCTGGCGGCGGTGTTCGCGCTGATGGCGCATGCGCCGCGTGCGCACATCGTGGCGCACTTCGATTCGGGCAGCGCCGCGCGGCTGGTCAATTGCCACTATCCGGCCATCGAATGCACCCGCCCGATGACCGCCGAGATCCTGGCGCGTGCTGCGCAGGATCCGGGCAGTGCGGCGATCACTGCCGAGCTGCTGTCGGTGGACGATGGCCCCACCCAGTTCAGTCTCGCGGTTCCGGCCGATGTAGGCCCGCTGGATTACCGCGTCGTGGCCGCCGACTTCAGCCAGCGCGGCGCCTTGTTGCTGGGCCTGCGCGCGCCCGATGGTGCGTTGCGGTTGAACCCGCCCGCACACACCGCTGTGGCGGCCGGTGCCATGCTGTATTACCTGGCCGAGCAGCGCGTGCCTGCGCACGCCATCGCATGGCACGCCCTGCGCACTGCCGCCGTTCCCCATTCCCCATCGCCACAAGGTGCATGACGATGAGTTTTTTCAGCAAGTTGTTCGGTCAACCACAACCGCCAGCGGCGCCCACGTCCGGCACCGGTGCGATCGGCCACACGCTGCCGCTGGGCTTGCGTGTGGGGGGCCAGGTGGAGATCGACACCACCCTGTATCGCATGGCGCCGGAGGCCATGACCGCCGAGCTGCCGGGCGGCCATCAAGGCATCCCGTGCTATGGCCACGTCAATCTGGGCGATGGCTATTCCCTGCATCGTTTCTACCTAGACGACGATGCGTTCTTGCAGGTCACCACGGTGGGCGGCGATCTGGAAGCGATGAAGGCGTTTGTGTATTGCGAGACGGTCAATCCGCCCAGCAAGCAGGCGTTTCAGGAGTTCGTGATGCAGCATCCGCATCTGGGTGCGGCGCAGATCGACTACGCCGGCAAACGTTGGGAGCGCGCCACCCAGTCCACCGACGATGCCGCGCGGATCCCGCCGATCGCCTACGACGAAGTGCTGTACCGCTATCAGCCGCCGCGTCGCGACGGCGATCTGACCCATTACGCCATGCTCTACAGCCGCGATGTGCCGGAGCTGCAGCGCGAGGAATTTCTGCTGGTCACCGGCGAAGATTCCGGCCCCAACGAATTCTGCGTCACCTATGCGGTCGGCATCGATGTCACCGTCGCCGATCTGGATATCACCTGAGCGCGCGCGCTCGTCTTCCACTTACCTTGGTCCTGTCATGAACCCGATCAACCTGCAGAGTTTTCTCGCGTTTCTTTCCTACTTCGGCACTGGCCTGGGCGTGTTGATCGTCGCGGTGGTGCTGGTGACCCTGGTCACCCCGCACAAGGACTTCACCTTGCTGCGGCAAGGCAATGTGGCTGCGGCCACCGCACTGGCCGGCAACTTCATCGGTGTGGCGTTGCCGCTGCATTCGGCCATCACCCACTCGGTGAGCCTGGTCGATGCGCTGATCTGGGGCGCGGTCGCCTGCGGGATTCAGATCGTGGCGTATCTGCTGGCCAACGTGGTGGCCGGGCGCATCTCGCGGCAGATCACCGACAACGTCGCTGCGGCGGGCATCTTTTCGGCCGGCGTGTCGATCGCGGTCGGGCTGATCAATGCTGCGGCGATCACGCCGTAACGGAGTACAGGCATGAAGCGCTCACGCAATCTCAAGCTCACCTTGATGGCCGCCTTGCCGGCCGCCCTCGTCACCGGTTGTGGTTCTGAACCAGAGACAGGTGTGGTGCTGCAGTCGGCCTCCGACTGCTACCAGATCAAGCAGGAACAGACCGACATCCAGCAATGCCTCAAGGCCTATGACGAGGCGGTGGCCAAGCATCAGCAGGCCGCGCCGCGCTTCAATTCGCGCTACGAGTGCGATGCGCAGTTCGGCAGTTGCACCGAAGTGCAAGGCCAGACCCAGGGCCAGCACAGCTGGATTCCGCCGATGGGCGGGTTTCTGCTGGGCTATGCGCTGGGCAACATGAGCGGTGGCGGCGGCTACCGCTACGGCGGCGCGATGCCGCTGTATCGCGATTACCGCAGCGGCGGTTACTACAAACCCAACGGCGATCTGGCCAGTAACCGTATCGGCACCGTGCGTGGGCGCAGTGGCGCCATCGACATGCCGTCGCGTGCGATCACCGTCTCGCGCTCGGGTTTCGGCTCCAGTGCGGCGGCGCGCAGTTCGTTCGGCAGCGGCGGGCGCAGCTCCGGATACGGCGGCTGACATGCAACGGATCGCAATTGCAGAACGTACCGATTGGCGCGAACAGGCCGAGTCGCTCGGCTTCCATTTCCACACCATCGACGGCGAACCGTATTGGGACGAAAGCGCGTATTACGCGTTCTCGCTGCGCCAGATCGAGGACGACATCGAGGCGCCCACCCAGGAACTGCACGATATGGCGATGCAGTTGGTGGACGAGGTGGTGGGCTCGGAACAGCTGATGACGCAGCTGGCGATCCCGCCGTTCTACTGGGACTGGATCGCCAACTCGTGGAAAGACCGCGACCCGCATCTGTACGGCCGCATGGATCTGGCCTATGCGGGCAACGGCCCGGCCAAGTTGTACGAACTCAATTACGACACGCCGACCTCGCTGTACGAATCGGCGTATTTCCAGTGGTTGTGGCTGGAGCAACAGATCGCCGCCGGCGTGCTGCCCAAGGGCACCGACCAATACAACCTGATCCAGGACCTGCTGTGCGAAACGCTGGGCGCGCTGGCGGTGGATGGCGCGATCGGGCCGCAGATGCATTTTTCAGCGGTACGCGATTCGCTGGAGGATCGCGCCACGGTGCGGTATCTGCGCGATTGCGCGCACCAAGTGGGCATCAGCACCGAGGAAGTGGCCATCGAAGATATCGGCCTGAGCGCCGATGGCTGGTTCACCGATGAGCAGGACCGGGTGATCCATACGCTGTTCAAGCTCTACCCGCTGGAATTCATGATGGAAGAGCGCTTCGGGCCGGCATTGATTGCCAACCGTGTGCGCCTGATCGAGCCGGCATGGAAATCGGTGCTGAGCAACAAGGGCATCCTGCCGCTGCTGTGGGAGCGCCATCAAGGCCATCCCAATCTGCTGGCAGCCCGCTTTGCGCAAGCAGGCGAAGCGCCGACGGCAGGCTGGGTGCGCAAGCCGCTGCTCTCGCGCGAGGGCGCCAATATCTCTATGGTCACCGCACAGGGCGATGCTGCGCAGACCGATGGGCCGTATGTGGACGGGCCGGCGATTTTGCAGGCGCACCATCCGTTGCCGGTGTTCGACGGGCGGCATGCGCTGGTGGGCAGTTGGGTGGTGGCCGATCGCCCCGCCGGGCTGGGCATGCGCGACGACGATGGCCCGATCACCCGCGATACCTCGCGCTTCGTACCGCACGTGATCGTGGATTGATGCAGTAGTGAGTGCGCATCGCCACCGCAAGGTGGCGGTGTTGCGTATTGCGATTGCCTCACCTGTGGCCGTTCGTGAGGTTTGCCGGTTACGTGGCTGCGCTCTGCGCAATGGTCACGCCCTGCACAGCGCAGACAACGCGCTTCATCGCCTTACACACGCCTTGGTTGCGCGCAAGCCCTTCACTGCAGGCCGAGCAGTGCAGGTTTTCCACACCCCCTGTGGATGGAAGTTGCACAAGGCTGTGGACAAGTGAGCGCAGGCCGCGGCCTGCAACGCTGTCAAGATGGGTGGCGAAAAAATGACCAGCCGCTCGCGGCGATGGTTTTCCAGTCGAGATTTGAACGATCCCGGCAGGATCGGCAAAGCCGGCTGCATACCCATCACACCCGCCGCGCCACGAAAAAGCTCGCCACCGCCAGCAGCCACGCCAACGCGAACACGCTCAGGTACGCGGCCAACGTCGCGGAAGCCAGCAGCGCGGCGAACAACGCGCCGGCCAGCGCCAGCATGCCGGCCACCGCAATCGCTTCGCTCAACTGCAGCGCCGAACTGTGCGCGCCTTGTTGCGCCGGCGGCGACAACGACAACGTCAACACCGACAGACTCGGATACAGCAGGCCCATGCCCAGGCCTGCCAGCGCCCAGCCGGCAATTGCCACCGGTACCGGAATGAGTGGCCATACCGCGCCCGCGCTGATCACGATGCCCAGCGACATCAACAACGCACCGGTCTTGAGCAGGCGTGGGCGCGACCAGCCGGCGCGGCTATGGCCCTGATACCACGAGCCGCTGAACCACCCCAGCGCACCCACGCTGAGCGCCACGCCGGCCAGCAGCGGTGAGAGGCCGCGTTCGCGCGACAGCAGCAACGGCAGGAACGCCTCGAACCCGAAGAAGGCCGCCGCCGCAATGCCGCGCAGCGCGATCACGCTGGGCAGGCCACGCGCCAGCCGCAGCGTGCCGGCCGGTAACAGGTGCCAGGCGCAGAACAGCGTGAGCAATAGCGCTGGCGTCATCGCAAGCAACGCCAGCGCGCCGTGCAGTTGCCCGCCCAGATACACGCCGAGCACGCCCAAGGCCGCACCGATCGCCCAGCCGAACGCGGCGTTGGAGTCGACGGACGGTTCGCCCGACCACGCGCGCCCGCGGATGGCCGGCCACAACATCAGCCCGGCCGGAATCGCCAGCAACGGCACCGACAGAAACACCCAGCGCCAACCCACATGCTGCACGATCAGCCCGCTGATGCCTGGCCCGATCAACGAGGGCACCACCCAGCCGGCCGAAAACGCGGCAAACACGCGCGGCCGCAACGCTTCCGGATACAGCCGCCCGACGATGACGTACAGCGCCACCGAATACGCGCCGGCGCCCAGGCCTTGCAGCAAGCGCCCTGCGATGAGTAGCGGCATGCTTGGCGCCAACCCGGCGATCAACAGCCCGATCACAAAGCACAGCAGTCCCACACCCAGCGCGCCGCCAGGGCCGCGCCGGTCGCTCCAGCGCCCGGCGGCGGTCATGCCGACCACGCTGGTCGCCAAGGTGCCGCCGAAGGCCAGCGCGTACAGCGGCAGCCCGTTCAATTCGCGCGCCACGGTCGGCATGGCGGCGGCAACCGCCAGCGACTCGAAGGCATTGAGCGATACCAGCGCGACCATGCCCAGCGTTGCGGCGCGATACGGCGCGGCGAGAATGGAAGTGGGTTGCGTGGCGCCCAGTGGCGTGGTGGGCGTGGTGATTGCGGTAGGCATGTCGGTGGGCATCGAAGATCCAGGAACGAGCGTGAGCACAGCCATGACATCGGTACTTGCACCGGTCATGGCCGCGCAGCATCCTGCCTCAACCAAGGTTGAGGTCAAGGCAATGCAGCGTGAGTTGTCCGTGGGCGAAGTGGCCAAGCGCAGTGGCGTTGCGGTGTCGGCATTGCATTTCTACGAGCGCAAGGGCTTGATTCGCAGCCTGCGCACCGCAGGCAACCAACGCCGTTATGCGCGCGATGTGTTGCGGCGGATTGCGGTGATCCGCGTGGCGCAGCGGCTTGGCGTGCCCTTGCAGCAGGTGCTGGAGGCGTTCTCGGTGTTGCCGGAGCAGCGCACCCCCACACGTGCGGAGTGGGCGCGCATGTCGGCGCGCTGGCGCGGGCAACTGGATGCGCGCATTAGCGAACTACAGGCGCTGCGCGACCAGCTTACCGACTGCATCGGCTGCGGGTGTCTGTCGCTGCGCCGCTGCCGGTTGAGCAATCCGGGCGACACCCTGGGCCACGACGGTGAGGGGGCTTTGCGACTGGGCAGCTTGATTGCGGAATAAGAGTGGCTAACAAAACGTCGCGAGCGGGCGCCGGTGGTGAGTCTGGTGTTGTCGGCCGCGTCTTGATGGATGCCGTCAGAAGTCCAGGTCAAACGCTGAGTGGATCGAGGGCGCGGCGCACTCGCTGCTCGCGGGACACGCCGTGAACCCGTCCCTGGGGACCGTGTGGCGGCATCCATGCCGCCACACGGTCCCGCAAGCGGTGAGGACACCTCGCCAGAAAGTTTGCCGGCTGTTTTATTGAAAACCATACACACCGACCATCTCCACTGGTCCTTGCCCGCCCACCGTCGCGGGACCTTACGCGGCATGGATGCCGCGTAAGAGCCTTATCTGTTCGCAATCTGGCAGATTAGATGTCGAGAGCCGGCGTGGGCCACCGTGAGAGCCTGGATCTCAGCGATCGCCGTGTAGCTTGGTACCCACGCCGGATTCTCCCTTGATTCGCCCGAACAGTTGCCCGAGGTGACACTCGAAACGATAA
>NZ_JBEOLS010000062.1:0-31473 GCF_040279205.1 Xanthomonas hortorum | reverse complement strand
AGTTGCCAAAGCGCTTGGGTAGGCCGCGCCATTTGCAGCCATGCTCGGCAACGTAAAGGATGGCGTTGACCACTTGCAGGTTGGTCATGCTGACATTGCCGCGCTGCGCCGGCAGGCAGTGTTCGATTAGAGAAAATTGTGCTGGCGTGATCTCCATGCACGATAGTTTAATCGCTCGGGCCATTAGTGTTAACAGGCCCTAGTACAGCTCGCAAAAGCGGAAGAGATTACGCGCAATCATCAGCAAGACATTGCTCAAGGGCAACAGGCGCAAGTTCGCTTGATGTAGCGTTGATACATTGTCGCAGATGTCAAAAAATATTCTTACATTTAGTTGTGATCAAAGATCACCAGCCAATGCCTCTAACGACAACACTCTGGCTGTGAGGATTTTTTGATCGGAACCACTATACTGATCCAACTCGCTCATGATGAAATTTACCACATCCGGAATATCCGAGTCTTCTTTCACAAATATATACCGAATATCTCTCGGACTAAATTTTATGCACGCGTGCGATTTAGTCAGATTGTTTTTAATTTCTCTTTCTTCCATATCATCATATTCAACCTTTTGAAGATAATCTGGAAAGTGGGTGCTCTTCTTAGGAACGTATCGCCACTCAGATTCTTGGTAGAAAATTTTTTGGATGGGATCCCCGTCGATCCACATCCGACCCTCTACCGGCTTAGCATGAGCGATCAAGTAACGGACCGTATGCAGCGCCGCCTCCTTTGCATCCTCATTTGCAAGCTTGAAAGCGTGTTCACCGATGAGACGAAAACTTCGAGTGACTTCGTTTTCCCCAGCCATGTACATGATGGGATTAATTCCATTTGCCTGAGCCCATTCACGCGTAAGCCCAAACACCAAAATCACCGTAAAACGCCACGTGCTCTGATATTCGCATAAGCGGTATTTCACAAAAACAAACCGTTGGATATGCGACCCAATCATGCGTCGGGTATCCCAGCCAGCTAACATCCTCTAAACAATAACGCGGCCAAAATCCATTTTTGAGTATGAGTTTAAGCGTTTCTCTGCTCTTCGTAAAATGGAACAGAGTATTTGACTTTGGGCGCAATGTATCTTCCTAGAGAGCATAATTAAGAAAAATGAAGTGGTCTTTTAACTCAATAGCCTAGTATTCTGATTGAGAAAACTTGATCCGATTTCAGATCAAGGCAGCCAAACCAGATTCATCAGCTGCGGATCCGCGGTGACCTTGACCAGCTTGCCGCTGGGGCCGAACTGCACCTGGTACTCGGAGAAGCTGTCGCGCCAGTAGCGCCACAGCGAGGCGTCCAGATTCGGGTTTTCGCTGCTGATCGGGTAGCCGACCGCCATCAGCACCTGTTCGCGGGTCATGCCGCCGGTGAGCTTGCCGTCATTGATGGCCTGGCGGATCTTGGGCGGAAAGGTGGCCAACTTGAGCTTGGGGTCGGCGGTGACGACATAGCGGGCGGCGAAGGCGGTGTTGTCCAGGTCGCGGCTGTAATCGTTGCCGATGGACTGCTTTTCGCCGGCGATCTTGAGGTTGACGCGGTTGCGGCCGAAACCGGTGACGCTGACCGGGGTGCCTACGGGAAGCATGCGCTTGCCGTCTTCGGCGTAATTGCTGTCGCTGATCCAGCTGCCGTCGGTGCGCAGGTTGCAGCACAGAAAGCCGTCGTACTTGGCCACATCGGCGGCCGAGGCCAGGCTGGAGGCGGTGAGCAGGCTCAGGGCCAGCAGGGAAGAACGCAAACGCATCGTAAAGACTCCTTTCTCGACGGCCGTGGCCGCGCGGCAATGATGGGATCGGGCGCGCCGCCGTTTCCCCAACGGCGCCCGGGCATTGTCGCAGCCTCGGGCGGCTTGGCAAGCACGGGTGACGCGGCCGGCCCGTGGTTGTGTATGCTCGGAGCCGTGGAAACTCTTTCACCCGCCGAGATTGCCGAGCAGATCGCCGAGTTGCGACGCGCCCACCGCGCGTTGGACGAGGAGATTCAGCGCGTGCCTGCGAACGTGGAGGACGAGCTGCAGATGAAGCGTTTGAAGAAGCGCAAGCTGCATCTCAAGGACTGCATTACGCGGCTAGAGATGGAGCTGGTGCCTGACGAGCCGGCGTGAGGTTTATGCATGCGGTTGCTTGGGCTTGCTTTGCGGTGGTGGGATCACTTGCCCCCCGCCGCGCGTCCGGCCCCGCTTACGGCGCGGGCGCTCCAGGACAGGTGGAAAAAGCAGTTGTGTCGCCAGCCACCATCACCTGTTGTTGAAACGTCTGGGGTGGAAGGTCGAGTCCGTTTGTACGCAGTTCATCCGAAACCATTCTTTCGTTGCGCTCATATGTCCGTGGGGGCTAATAAAACAGCGTGGCGGGCCTGCGCGATCTTCGCCAAGGCCTTCGTAACCTTCTCAAAAGATAGGTCGCGATGCACCAACTTTCTGTGGTTCCTGCCTTGGATCTGAAGCCGGTCACGCGTTACTGAAGAATCGCTGGAACTCGCTTTCGTAAGCGGTTGCGTGCTGAATCTCGTACTGATATGCAAGCGAATCCTCAAACGAACTGTACATCGGTTCCAGAGCTCCGCTCTGAGGATGCTCCTGAAGAAACCAGCGGTCAGGGTGATCGCCCTCTCCATGGGCGCGTAATGCGCCACGCGCTTCCTCAAAGATCTGGGCGCTCGACAGGCTGGTGTTGTATTCGATGCGCTCGAGCTCTTGCGCATAGCTGCTAGCATTGAATGCGCCGTATTGGGCAAGGCCGTACACGGCCTCTGCTTCGGAACTACGGGCCAGATTATTCATTTCGAACACCAGCGCGCTGACCAGGGACGGTCCGTCTCCACTCCCGGCGTTTGACAACGTTTGCGGCGAAAGGAGAATGGCGCGATTGGTTAAATCCGTTGACGCGACGTTGACGTTCCCCTCGCGAATGTCAACCCCTCCTTCGTCCCGAACTTTTTCTGCCACAGCCCTGAATGTAGGCGAACTGCGGTAGAGATCACCAAGCACGTGAATGGCTCTCGTCAAACGACTATCGCTCGGGTCACTCACACGGAGACTGGTCCGGATGGAGGACCATTGAGAAGGCGACGTACGCGCTGCCGTCGAGCGCAGCGATAACCCACCAAGTACCGAAGACCGCGTGCTTTGGGTCGGACCCGCTGACGCACCTTGTGGTATCGGGCTAGTTGAAGCAGCGGAGGACGAATCGCCGCCGTAAACACTCGTCGAATTTTTGGATACACACAGTCCCATGATCAACTCCGTCTAGTACGTATTCGAACGTTAAAACACATCAATGGGCGACTGCGGCGCGCCAGCGAAATACAGGAGTTCAAAGCGATTCTCGTAGATCTGCCTGATGGTGAACATTGGCAAGCTTCCTAGAGTAGCCCGCTCTCTTGCCCTAGCCCGCGCGTAGCAGGACCTTGCCACTGCGTCCCGGTTCGGCACTTGCGGCGGCGGCCTTGGCGGCATCTTCCAGATCGAACACCGCTTCCACCGGCAAGGCCAGGCTGCCATCGACGGCGGCCTTGAGCAGTTCGCCGATCATGCGGCGCTTGTCCTCGGGCTTGGTGGCGGCCGTGACCTTGCTGCCCCAGAAGCCGCGCACGCTGGCCTGCTTGAAGATCACATCGCCGCTGGAAAGCTGCAGCGGCTCGCCGGTCATCGAGCCGAACGAGATCAGCTCGCCGCCTTCGGCCAGCAGCGCCATCAACTCGCCGGCCGCGCTGCCGGCCACCGAGTCGATGGCGCGCACGATCGGTGCCTCGCCGGCCAGCGCGCGCGCCTTGTCCTGCCAGCCTGATTGCGCGGTGGAGATTGCGTTGCCGATGCCCAGCGCTTTCAGCTCGTCCACGCCGGCGTCGCGGCGTACCAGGTTGATCACGTTGATGCCGCGTGCGGCGGCGAGCATGGCCACGGTCTTGCCGACCGCGCCGTTGGCGGTGTTCTGCACGATCCAGTCGCCTTTTTTGACGTGCAAGGATTCGATCAGCATGAGGGCGCTCAGCGGCATGGCGATCAACTGGCAGCCGCGGTCATCTTCGAGTGCGTCGGGCAGCGGGACGACACCGGAGGCGTCAGCAAGGAAGTATTCGGCCCAGCTTTCGTGCACGCCGGCTGCGACGACGCGCTGGCCGACCTGCAGGCCTTCGACACCTTCGCCGAGTGCGTCGATCACGCCCGCCGCTTCACTGCCGCCGATGGCCGGGAGTTCGGGCTTGTAGCCGTAGTTGCCGCGCACGGTCCACAGGTCGTGGTTGTGGATCGGCGAACGGCGCATGGCGATGCGGATCTGGCCCTTGCCCGGCTGCGGCGTGGGCCGCTCGCCGAGTTCGAGCACCTGGGCGGGGTCGCCGAATTGGGTATGGATGGCTGCGCGCATGGAGGTCTCCTGCCGGGCACGCTCTTGCTGCGACGCACCCGATCGTTGTGAAAGGTGGCGCGATGCTATCGGCAGGGCTGCAAGGGAGGGATGAAACGAACGGAACTGCTGTGTGAAGTTGTTGGCGTGCGCGAGTAGTGAGGTTGGTCTGCTGCAGCGCTGGAGGATTTGCGTGCTGGCCGACCCTCATCCGCCCTTCGGGCACCTTCTCCCGGTGGGAGAAGGGAGGCGTCGTGCGCGTCTGCGCTTGCCTGCTGGTGCCCTGCCATTGGCCCACCCTCACGTATTACAGGGAGACGATAGCGGTTGTACCCCCGTCTTACTCAGCCGGCGGCGACACCACATCCGGCTTCGCCGCTTCCGGGCTGACCCGCTCGATGGTGTGCCGCAGCTCGCGGCCCAGGATGAACTTGGCATCCTTGGCCCACGCATCCAGGCGCTCGTCGAATACCAGCTTGCTGTTTTCGTCCGGCCACACCAGGCGCAGTTCGCGCAGTTTCTGGATGAAGCTGCGGAACAGGGTCTTGTCGAAGAACTCCGGGGCGGCCGGGGCGTACAACAGGCTCAGGCGTTGCGCGGCCTGTTGGCACAGGCTTTCCAGTTCGCCGGCGCCGAGCACGCCGGGGCCGTTTTTCACCAGCACCGAGATGGCGATGTAATAGCGCTCGAATGCCTGCTGTAGCGAATGCCCGATCGCACGCAGGCGAAACACTTCATCGGTCTGCCCGGTGTTACGGGTCAGCACGCCGCCATCGTCGTCGGCGACGTTGAGCAACAGGCCTTCGCGCACGAACATGTCGATGGTCTGTTCGATGCGTTCGGCGAAACGGTCTTCGCTCCACGGCAGGAACAACTCCGCCTGCAGGAACGGGTAGACCGTGCGGCCCAGCCGGATCAGACCGGCGCGGCTCATGCGGCGGTTGTTCTGGAAGCAGCACGCCACCCACGACGATGCGGTAAACAGATGCAGCACGTTGTTGCGGAAGTAGCTCAGCAACACCGCGGTGTCGCCGCTGACGCTGAGCACATCGCCCAGCGGATGCGACACACGCGTGAGCACGTTGATCTCTTCGGCGTGGGTGATGATGCGCGCCGGGGTGTGCGGGGTCACGGTGACGCGGTCCGAATACGGCATCTCCGCCAGCAGCTTCTTGCACAACTCGATCTGCGCGATCAGATCGGCCTCGCCCATCGCGTGCTTGGGCGTGGACAGCAGCGCCAGCGCCAGCAGGTTGATCGGATTGACGTCGGCGGCGCAGTTGATGCGGGTCTGGATCTGCGTGGACAGCGTGTCCACTGCCGGCGCAAGCCAGCTGGGTTTTTCGTCGTCGGGCAGCGGTTGGCCATCCCACTCCGGGGCGTGCTTGGCCAGCACGTCGTTGAGCGCGATCGGCTCGCCGAAGTTCACCACCACCTGGCCGTAGTTCTGCTTGAGCACTTTGGGGATCGACCACAGCAGGCCCCAGATGGATTCCTTTTCCTTGGGCCGGCCGGTGAGCTCGTCCAGATAGCTGTTGCCTTCCATCAGCTTTTCGTAGCCGATGTAGACCGGCTGGAACAGCACCGGCTTGCGCGGCTGGCGCAGGTAGGCGCGCAGCGTCATCGCGATCATGCCGCCCTTGGGCTGCAGCAGACGCCCGGTGCGCGAGCGCCCGCCTTCGACGAAGTATTCGATCGAATAGCCGCCGGCCACCAGCTGGGCGACGTATTCGCTGAGCACCGCCGAATACAGCGCGTTGCCGCGGATGCTGCGGCGGATGAAGAACGCGCCGCCCTTGCGCAGCAGCGTGCCGACCACCGGCAGATTGAGGTTGATGCCGGCCACGATATGCGGCGGCACGATGCCGCGTTCGTACAGCAGGTAGCTCAGCAGCAGGTAATCCATATGGCTACGGTGGCTGGGCACGTAGACCACTTCGTGCCCGGGCGCGGCCTGCTTGAGCTTGTCCAGGTGATGCACCAGCACGCCGGCGTAGATGCGGTTCCACACGTGGGTGAGCAGGAAGCTGGCCGAGCGCACCACCGGGCTGGAATAGTCGGCGGCGATTTCCCAGGCATAGGCATGCGCCTTGCGCCAGGCATCCACCGGCTTGGAGTTGTCGCGCCTGGCCTGGGTGGCGATGGCCTCGCGTACCGAGTCGGCGGCCAGCACCTGGTCCACCAGCAGGCGGCGGGTGGACAGATCCGGCCCGATCACCGCCTCGCGGATACGCCGGAAATGGGTGCGCAGCACGCGCTGCAATTTGCGCAGGGTGCGCTCGGGCGGCAGGCCCTCGGCCATGGTCTGACGCAGCGAGATCGGCGGGGCGAAGCGCACGATGGTGGTGCGGCCGTTGAGCAGCACCGCCAGCAGGCGCCGGAAGCGGCCCACCAGCGCCCAGTTTTCCGAGAACAGCACCGCGAACCAGCCGCTCTGCTTGTCTGGGGCGCGGCCGACGAAGATCGACACCGGCACCAGATGCACGTCCAGGTCGTCGCGCACGCGGTGCGCCTGCAGCAACTTGGCCAGCGAGTCGGAATGGGTCTTGCCGCCGCGCTGCTCGGGGATCAACGAATTACTGCTGCTGCGCCGCGACAGCGCCAGGTAGGCGCGCTTGCGCTGCAGCGGGTCGCCCGGCAGCGGCACCAGTGGCGAGGGCAGCCCGGCCTCGCGGCAGGCCTTGTCCAGGATCAGGGCGCTGGACAGGCCGTAGTCCTCCAGCACGTAGACCACCGGCGTGCCGTCGTCGTAGCGGCTCGGTTGATCCGGTTCGATGGTCAGGCTCAGCCACGGGTCGGCCAGCCGGCCGAGCAGGCGCGCCCACCACGGGCGTTTGGCGTTACGGGCGGCGGCGACGGCCGGCGCGATCGACGGCGCGGCGTCCGGCGGAACCGGTACGGCCGTCGGCAATGCCGCGGCTGTGGCACCGAGATCGGCAGCGGCAGCGCTGGGCGGGGCGGGCTGGCCGTCCGGGAACGGCAGGGGATTTTGTTCTGGCATCACGGTCATTATCGCCCAGCCGGGCGTTGCCCGGTGGCGGCGGGCGTGGCCGGCGGGGTGTCGGGCGCTGCAGCGGCGTCGGGTAAGGGCGCGGCCGGCGCGGCGCTGAGCAGCGCCTGCACCTCGTCCTGGGTCTGCTGCGGGTACCAATGGCCTTCGCGCTTGAGCAGGGCGATGGTGAGGTCGATGTCATGTGCAGCCAGGGGATAGCGCAGCCGCACCTGGGCGCGCTCGCCCTCCTGTTTGATCAAGCCGGTGCGCAGCGCATCCAGGCTGCTGTCCAGCGACAGGCCGTAGCGCTCCAGCACCTGCTTGGCCGCTGCCCAGAACGGCCCCAGCCGGCGCAGGCTCTCTTCCATCCCCAAGCGCTGCAGATCGGCATCCGAGCCGATGCCGGTGGCGCGGGCGGCGGTCACCAGGTCGGTGATGCTGGCCTTGGCGCGGGCGCGATCGGCCAGCGGCGCGGTCGCGGCCCAGGCGCTCAGGGCGTCGACCAGTTGCACATAATGCGCGCGCTGCTCGGGCTGGTAGTCGTTGCGGCTGCGCAGGTATTGCACGCCGAACTGGCCCAGCGACTGCGCGGCCTGGCGGATGCCCTGCGCCTGCCCGGCCAGTTGCGCATCGAAGGCCTGTTGCAGCTGGCGTTCGGCACCGGGCGCCGACAGCGTGCCCAGCAGGTTGCCCACCTCATTGGGCAGCGGCAGCTCGGTCAGCGGCCAGCGGCTGGCACCGCTGCGCCAGGCCGCTTCCAGCTGGGTGTACTGCGCAGGCGTGACCCGGATCCGCGCATAGGCAACCAGATCGTTGCGCCGCAATGGCATGGTCATCGACTGCATCGCCGCTGCCGGCTCGGCGGTGGCGCCGGGCAAGGCAGCGGCAGTGTCGCTGCGCTGGCAGCTGCTGGCGCATAGGGCTGCCAGTAGCACCCACGCGATGGACTGGAACCGGCCGGCGCGGACGGTGGATAGCGACATGCGCACGATGTTCCCCTGATCGATCGGCGCATCTTGCTGTCTGAATGCGTTGGCGGCAAGGCGCGCGACAACCGTGCGCTCGGGTACGGTGGAAAAACGTTAGATTTTCGTAGTTCCAGGCATTTTGTCGTCCAGTGTCCGACATTGACCGCTGTTGTCTTCTCCGGACAAACTTGTCCAGGCATCTGCTCCGAGCCCTTGTGCCGCCTGCGTTTGCTGCAATGCTGCGGCGCATCATGTAAGCGCTTGCAGTTCCTGCTAGCGTGCGCGCCATCTCGTTCTGAGATCGCCATCGGTCGGGGCCGATGTCATCCATGTGCATGTGTGGCACGAATGTTCTGCGCCAGCGGACCATGCGCCCTGACCCGGCGCGTGGCGCCAGGCGCGTTGTTTTGGGGAGTGCGAGAGCATGAGTCGACCAAGGTCCGAAGGCGGTAGCGTCACCATCAAGGATGTCGCGCGCGAAGCGCAGGTGTCGGTGGCCACGGTCTCGCGCACCATGAACGGGCATCAGCACGTGGCCGAGTCGGTGCGCGAACGCGTGTTGCAGGTCGCCCGTGCGCTGCACTACATCCCGCATCACGCCGCGCGCAGCTTGAGCAGCCGGCGCACCCACACCATCGGCGTGGTGTTGCCGGACCTGCATGGCGAATTCTTTTCCGAATTGATCCGCGGCATCGACCAGGTCGCGCGCGAGCAGGGCTATCACCTGCTGGTGTCCAGCTCGCACGGCGACCCGCAGGCGCAGCGCAAGGCGCTGGAACGCCTGCCCGGGCGCGTGGACGGGGTGGTGGTGATGTCGCCCTCGCTGGGCGACTCCGGCGTGCACGAAGACGCGCTGCCCGGCGGCCTGCCGGCAGTGCTGCTCAACTGCGCCGGCACGGCCAGCCAGCGCCCGGTGCTCAACGTGGACAACTACGGCGGCGCGCGGTTGATGACGCGGCATCTGCGCGACAGCGGCCATCGCCGCATCGCCTTCATCGCCGGGCCGGCCGACAACTTCGACGCGCATGAGCGTCTGCGCGGCTACCGCGACGAGCTGGCGCTGGATGCGCAGGCGCAGCCGTGGGTGCTGCCGGGCAACTTCGATGAAGAATCCGGCTACCGCGCCGGCCAGACGCTGGCGCAGGACACGCGCCCGGATGCGGTGTTCGCGGCCAACGACATGATGGCGCTGGGCTGCCTGTTCGCGCTCGGCCATGCCGGGCTGAAGGTGCCGCAGGACATCGCGCTGGCCGGCTTCGACGACGTGCCGATGGCGCGCTACGTGCTGCCGGCGCTGACCACCATGCGGGTGGATATCGCCGGGCTGGGCGCGCGTGCATTGCAACTGTTGCTGGGTCAGCAGCTGGTCGATGCGCCCGCCCCGCCCGCCGATGCCGCACCGCCGGCGTTCTCCGAGATGGTGCCCGAATTGATCGTGCGCGCTTCCAGCGCGCCGCGTGCTGCGCCTCCTACCTGAGACGCGCCACCGCGCTTTGCTGAGCTTGTGTTGCTTGCAGTCCCCGCAGTTGTTGCCCGCTGTCCCGCTTGACGTAATACCGACGCGCCAGCCACTCCGCTGGTTCGCGCTTTACCCCTGGGAGGGGGAAAGTCATGAAGCATTACCGCACTGTCTCCACCCTGCCGGCGCGCAGCCTGTTGTGCTGCGCTCTGGCCGCCTCGTTGCTGGCCAGCACGCCAGCCATGGCACAGTCCAGCAACGCGACGTTGCGCGGCCAGGTCGCCGCGGCACAGGCCGGCACCACCGTGACCGCGACCAATGTCGCCAACGGCGCCGTCCGACGCGTGCCCACCGGCGCCGACGGTAGCTACGCGCTGGTCGGCCTGCCTCCGGGCACCTACAAGGTGGACGCCGGCCCCGGCAGCGAGCAGACCGTGACCTTGTCGGTGGCCTCGTCGGTCACCTTGAACCTGGGCGGCGCGGCGGCAGCCGCACCTGCCGGCGATGCGACGACGCTGGACGCGGTGCAGGTCACCGCCACCACGCTGCAGGAGGTCAAGACCTCTGAAGTGGGCACCAACGTGTCGCTGAAGCAGATCAGCACCGTGCCGCAGCTGACGCGCAACTTCCTGGAGTTCGCCGACACCGTGCCGGGCATGCAGTTCGAGACCAACTCCAACGGCAACAGCCAGATCCGCGGCGGCGCGCAGGGCAGCTCGGCGGTGAACGTCTACATCGACGGCGTTGGCCAGAAGAGCTACCTGTTCGGCGGCGTGTCCGGCCAGGAGCAGAGCGCGGGCAATCCGTTCCCGCAGCTGGCCATCGGCGAGTACAAGGTCATCACCTCCAACTACAAGGCCGAGTTCGACCAGGTGGGTTCGGCGGCGATCGTTGCCTCGACCAAGTCAGGCGGCAATGAATTCCACGGCGAGATCTTCGGGCGCACCAGCAATACCGATTTCCGTGCGCGCCAGGCCGATGAGCGCGCCGGCGCACCCAATGCCGACGGCAACAAGCGCAAGACACACCAGGACGAATACGGTTTTGCGCTGAGCGGGCCGATCGTGCAGGACAAGGCGCATTTCTTCTTCAGCTACGAAGGCAAGGGCTTCGAGGTCTCGGCCAACCCGGTGGCCGTGCCGGATCGTTTCAGCACCTTCGCCGATGACCTGCCGGCCGGCGTGCAGAGCCGGCTCGGCTCGGTGACCCGTCCGTTCAACGAAGACCTGTACTTCGGCAAGGTGGACTGGGACATCGGCGAGAACGATCGTTTGGAGCTCACCGGCAAGTACCGCGACGAAGAAAGCCGCGACAGCGTCGGCGACCAGACCACCGCGATCGCCTCCAAGATCAATCTCAATACCGAGAAACGCTTCGACCTGCGCTGGCAGCATTACGGCGAGCGCTACGTCAACGAAGCGCGCGTGTCCTATGAAGACGTGTTGTTCAATCCCACCGCCTACACCCTGGGCAGCCAGACCGTCTACACGCGCGGCATCGCCGAAGACGACGTGCTGCTCAACGACGGCGCTACCAGCGGCCTGGCGATCCAGCGCAAGGGCCAGAAAGGCCCCAGCTTCCAGAACGATCTGACCTTCAACAACCTCGAATGGCACGGCAACCACGTCATCAAGATGGGCGTGAAGTACAAGGAAGTGGAGCTGACCCAGAGCGAAAACTCTGCGGCCAACCCGTCGTTCTATTACGCAGTGGGCGATGGCGTCGGCACTGCGGCCACGCCCTATCAGGTGCGCTTCAATCTGCCGTTCGCCGGTGCCGCGCCGTCGGTGACCACCACCAGCAAGCAGCTGGGCCTGTACATCCAGGACGATTGGGACGTCAACGACAAGCTGCAGTTGAACCTCGGCGTGCGCTGGGATGGCGAAAAGATTCCCTCGTACCTGGACAACGTGACCCCGCCGGAAGTGGTGGCGGCCTTGAACGGCCCCGGCACCGATCCCGCGGTGAGTGCCACCTACGCTGAGCAGCTCGCCAAGGGCGGGGTGAACATCAACGACTACATCAGCAACGGCCGCAATCGCAAACAGGACAACAACAACTTCGCGCCGCGCCTGGGCTTTTCCTACGATTTCCGTGGCGACGAGTCGCTGGTGCTGTTCGGTGGTGCCGGCCGCAGCTACGACCGCAACCTGTTCGACGTGATGGGCCTGGAGCAGATCAAATCCGCGCTGGCGCAGTACACGATCCGCTTTGCCGAATCCACCGGTTGCACGCCTGCGCCCGGCACCTGCACCAACTTCAATCCGGCCTTTCTGAGCAACCCGGACAGCCTGGGCAACCTGGTCGACGCGCGCGTGCGCAACGGCGAGATCAATCTGCTCAACAACGATCTGAAAACGCCGTATGCGGACCAGTATTCGCTGGGCCTGCGTACCCAGCTGGGCGACTGGAACACCTCGGCGACGGTGTCGTATATCCACAGCAAGGATGGTTTCATCTTCACCCTGGGCAACCGCTATGCCAACGGCGATTTCTTCCAGAACGGCGGCCAGGCATTCGGACAGACGCCCAGGGGCTTCGGCAACCTGATCATCGGCAACAACGGCGTGGAGACCAAGACCGGCCAGCTGCTGCTGTCGGCGGACAAGGCCTATACGCAGGAAAGCGGCTGGGGCTTGACCGCGGCGTATACCTTCTCGCGCGCACGCGGCAATCGCGGCAACGACGATCGCTACGGCTTCGATGCGGCCACCATCGCCGACTACCCGTTCCTGGACCTCAACGCGGTGCCGCGCCACCGCCTGGTGCTCACCGGCATCTACGACCTGTTCTGGGGCATCAGCGGCTCGGCCAAGCTGACCCTGGCCACGGTGCCGCCGCGCAACGAGGCGATCTCCTACGACCAGTACGGTGGCCCGAATTCGGACAATATCCGCGTGGTCTCGGTGGATGCGCCCGGTGGCAAGTTCATCGCAGGCGGCGACATCTTCGGCACCCGCCAGCTGGATCTGTCGTTGTCCAAGGACATGCACATCACCGATGCGGTGACCGTGCAGGTGCGCGGCGATCTGATCAATGCGCTGAACTTCCGCAACTACGATCAGTACAGCATCGACTGGGGCAGTGCCGGCATTTACGACCCGCGCGTTAGCATCAACCAGTACGGGGCGATGTCCACCCCGCCCCGCACATTGTTTATGAGCGCGCGCATCATCTGGTAACGGCTGGCTGGACGGCGCCCGGTGCCTCGGCGCCGGATGCCGTTGGTTGCCAAACCCGTCGTCGATCACTGCACGGCCCCATTGCACCGGGGAGGGACCGCCTGCAGGTTTCATGAGTTTGCTTATCGGCAGTGTGTCCACGCAGCGCGTTGCTTGATGCGAGCGATGCTGTAGGCAACACGCTTCCTTCGCGATCGTTTTTGTTGTGTTTGCAGTCTCTGCTGTCTGTTGCCGCTGTACCCGTTCCGTCCACACCAAGCACCAACCTGACGCGCCAGTCACTTCACTGGTTCGCGCTTTACCCCTGGGAGGGGGAAAGTCATGAAGACTCACCGCACCGTCTCCACCCTGCCCGCACGTAGCCTGTTGTGCTGCGCCCTGGCTGCCTCGTTGTTCGCCACCACCCCGGCCATGGCCCAGTCCAGCAACGCTACGTTGCGCGGCCAGGTCGCGTCCGCGCAAAGCGGCAGCGAGGTCGTCGTCACCAACCTCGCCACCGGCTCGGTGCGACGCGCACCGGTCAATGCCAACGGCAACTACACCATCGTCGGTTTGCAGCCGGGCACCTACAAGGTCGAATCCAACGGCGCCAGCCGCACGGTGACCCTGTCGGTGGCCTCCAGCGCCACCGTCGATCTCGGCACGGAGGCGGCAGCGCCGGCCGGCGATGCGACCACGCTGGACACGGTGACGGTCAGCGCGCCGATGATTCGCGACGTGAAAACTTCGGAAGTGGGGAACACCGTGTCGCTGCGCCAGATCCAGCAGCTGCCGCAGGCCACGCGCAACTTCCTGGAATTTGCCGACACCGTGCCGGGCATGGTGTTCACCATCGACCAGGACGGCAACACCAAGTTGCGCGGCGGTGCGTCCAACGCCAGCTCCAGCAATCTGTACATCGATGGCGTGAGCCAGAAGAGCTACGTCTCCGGCGGCGGCATTGCCGGCCAGGACGAGACCCAGGGCAATCCGTTCCCGCAGTTGGCGATCGGCGAATACAAGGTCATTACCTCCAACTACAAGGCCGAGTACGGCCAGATCAGCGGCGCGGCCATCACTGCGGCAACCAAGTCCGGCACCAACGAGTTCCACGGCGAGGCGTTCTACCGCTTCACCAATCAGGACCTGCGTAAAGAGCGCCCGGACGAAGCCGACGGCAAGGTCGATTCGCAGACCAAGGAATACGGGTTTGCGATCGGCGGACCGCTGATCCAGGACCGCATGCATTTCTTCTTCGCCTACGAAGGCAAGGACAACGTCGCGCCCAAGAGCGTGCAGCCCAGTGCCGAAGCGACGCCCTTCATCGGGCTGTTGCCGTCGAACCTGCGCGATCAATACGGCGCGTCGAACATGCCGTTTAGCGAGGACCTGTACTTCGGCAAGATCGACTTCGAACCGACCGACAACGATCGGATCGAATTGGCCACGCAGTACCGCGACGAAACCCAGGTCAGCAACGTGGGCGGCCAGAACGCGCCCGACCGCGCCGTGGACAAGGTCAACAAGGACAAGCGCACCAGCCTGCGTTGGCAGCACAGTGCCGATGGCTGGTTCAACGAAGCCATCCTCACCACCGAGGATTCGCGCAATCTGCCGACGCCGCGCGGCGTGGGCAATGGTTCGATCTACACCTACATCGATCGCACCCAGGCCGACCCGCGCCAGTGGGTGTTTCTCAATACCGGCGCCGCCAGCGGCGAAGACTTCAAACTGCGTAGCCAGAAGGGCTGGTCGTTCCAGAACGACCTGACCTTCAATGCGCTGGAGTGGCACGGCGAGCACACCATCAAGACCGGCGTGACCTACCGCGACATCAAGCTGACCTCGCGCGAATCCAGCTCGCTCAATCCGCAGTTCAGTTATGAAGTCGGCCAGAACGGCGTGGCGCCGGTGCCGTTCCAGGTGCGCTACATCCGTGCGTTCGACAATCCCGGCCAGCTGCCGGTGGTCGAATCGCCGTCCAAGCAGTACGGCATCTATCTGCAGGACGACTGGGCCGCCACCGACAAGTTGATGATCAACATCGGCGTGCGCTACGACTACGAAGACACCCCGGCCTACACCGACTTCGTGACCTCGCAGCCGTTCGTGGATGCGCTGTATTCCGACGACCCGGCCAACCCCGGTCAGCCGTGGGCCAACCGCCTGCTGCCCAGCGGCGTCAACGTGGCCGATTACATCAGCACCGGCAACAACCGCAAGAATTTCAAGGATGCCTGGGCGCCGCGTCTGGGTTTCTCGTACGACCTGTTCGGCGATGAGGCGGCGGTGATCCACGGCGGCGCCGGTCGTTCCTACGACCGCAATCTGTTCGAGCAGCTGGCGCTGGAATCGGTCAAGGCCGCGTTGTCGCCGGTGGTGGTGTACTTCAGCGATGCCGCCAGCGGCCAGGGCTGCTTCCGCGACGACCGTGTCTGCGCCCCATGGAATCCGGCGTTTCTCAACGGTATCGATCAGCTCAATACGATCGATGGCACCAACGACAGCTCCGAGCTTTTCATGTTCAAGAACAAGCTCAAGACCCCGTACAGCGACCAGTACAGCATCGGCATCAGCAACCAGGTTGGCGACTGGCTGACCGATGTCACCTTCCAGCGCATCCTGTCTTACGACGGCCTGGTGATGAGCCTGGTCAACCGCTATCCGAACGGCGCGTATTTCGATGCCAACGGTGGCGTACCGTGGGGCGAGCCGGTGCCCGGCTATCGCAATACGATCATCGGCGACAACGGTCTGGAGCAGCGCAGCAGCCAGGTCTTGCTGTCGGCCGAAAAGCCCTACACCAAGGAATCGGGTTGGGGCTTGAACCTGGCGTACACGCATACCAGCGCGCGCCAGAACCGCAACATCGACGAGCCGTTTGCGTTCGACAAGGCCACCATCCGCGACTACCCGTTCGTGAAGTCCGATGCGGCCTCTGCGCATCGCTTCGTGGCTTCCGGCTCGCTGGATGGTCCGTGGGGCGTCACCTTCGGCGCCAAGCTGGTGTTGGCCACGCCGGAGCCGATCAACACGATTGCCTGCTACGGCTTTACCGATCCCGATGGCGGCACCTGCCAGCAGGTCGGCGTCGTCCCGCCGGGCAACGGCAAGTTCCTGCTGGGCGGCAAGATCTGGGGTTATCGCACCGTCGATCTTCAGGCCACCAAGGACTTCACCGTGGCTGGCGACTTCAAGCTGACCGCTCGGGTCAACGTGCTCAACGCGTTCGACTTCAAGAACTTCACCCAGTACGAGTACAACAGCTTCGGCAGCAACGGACGGCTTGACCCGGATATCACTGTTGTCAACAACGGCGAGATCAGCTACGTGCCACGCAGCGTGATCTTCGAGGTGGGCGCAAAGTTCTGATCCAACGTAACCTGCACGCGCATACGCTTGGATGCGCGTGATTCGAACGGGGCCGATTGGCCCCGTTCGCCTATCAGCTCCTGGAGCGGCTGATAAAACGTAATGAGCAGTCGTCAGGTGGGTGCGTCAACGCATGCAAATGCGTGCTGCACATCGCACCGGTTGCAACCGCCAGGTAGTGCGCGCAGACGTTTTGTCAGTGGCTTTTATTTCTCTTGAGGACCGGACTTCCATGATCCCCGCTCCGCTTCGCAACATCGTCATCGTCGGTGGTGGCACCGCCGGCTGGATGGCGGCCGCCGCCTTCGCGCGCGTGCTTGGCCCCGGCTTCAACGTGCAGCTGATCGAATCCGAACAGCTCGGCACCGTGGGCGTCGGCGAGGCCACCGTGCCGCACATCAAAGCCTTCAACAATCTGCTCGGCATCGACGAAGCCGAGTTCGTGCGACAGACCCAGGGCAGCTTCAAGCTCGGCATCGAGTTCGTCGACTGGCAGCGGCCCGGCACCTCGTACATCCACGGCTTCGGCACCCAGATCGGGCATCCGCTCGGGCTGTTGCCGTTCCATCAGTACTGGATCAAGCAACACCTGCGCGGCAAGGCGCAACCGCTAGGCGCGTACACGCTCAATACCGTGGCCGCCGTGCGCGGCAAGTTCATGACCTCGGCCGGCGATGTGCCGGCCAATTCGCCGTTGGCCAACATCGCCTACGCGTACCACTTCGATGCCTCGCACTACGCGCGCTTTTTGCGCAGTTATTCGGAACAGCGCGGCGTCACGCGTATCGAAGGCCTGGTCGAACAGGTTCAACTGCATCCGGACACCGGCCACGTGCAATCGCTGCAGCTGGCCTCCGGACAAGTAGTCAGCGGCGACTTGTTCATCGACTGCTCGGGCTTTCGTGGGCTGTTGATCGAAGAAGCCCTGCACACCGGCTACCACGACTTCACCCATTGGCTACCCTGCGATCGCGCACTGGCGGTGCCGTGTGAAAACGTCGGCCTGCCCACGCCGTACACGCGCTCCACCGCGCGCGCGGCCGGCTGGCAGTGGCGCATTCCGCTGCAGCACCGCACCGGCAACGGCTATGTGTATTCCAGCGCACACATCAGCGACGACGAAGCGGCCGCCACGCTGCTCGCCAACCTGGATGGCAAAGCGCTGGGCGATCCGCGCCCGCTGCGCTTCACCACCGGGCGGCGCAAGCAGTTCTGGAACCGCAATGTGGTGGCGCTGGGCCTGGCGAGCGGCTTTCTGGAGCCACTGGAATCGACCAGTATCCATTTGATCCAGGCCGGCATTTCCAGGCTGCTGGAGTTGTTTCCGCGCGAGGGCATCAGCCCGGTGCTGGTGCAGCGCTACAACGACCGGCTGGCGTTCGAGTTCGACCGCATCCGCGATTTCCTGGTGCTGCATTACCACGCCACCGAGCGCGACGACAGCGCGTTCTGGCGCCACTGCCGCACCATGCCGATCACCCCGGAGCTGCAGTTCACCCTGGACCTGTTCCGCGACAGCGGGCGCTTCTACCGCAATGCCGAGGAAATGTTCGCCGAGATCAGCTGGGTGCAAGTGATGGTGGGCCAGGGCGTGCTGCCGCAGGGCTATCACCCGCTGGTGGACCAGGTGCCCGACCATGACGCCGAACTCTTCCTGGCCAGCATCGCGCAGACCATCGGCCACTGCGTGGATGTCATGCCGACCCACCAGCAGTTCATCGATCGCTATTGCAAGGCGGCGGCGCCGCGTTGAACGATGGCGCAGCGTCGCACTCGTCGCGCGCACCAATCGGCAGGCAAAAAAAAGGATCGGGCACAAGGCCCGATCCCTTCGAAAACCGGGACAAGCCCGGTGGACAATGAGTGGCACAGCTTCCGACTGACATCGGACGAGGGGCATCGTACGCAGCCCTTAACGTTAAAGCAACACTTTAATTCTACCGAATTAACTTATTGATTTTATTAGCCAGCGGATGCCATCAAGCGCCTCCCACTACGCCTGGCGCTGCCCCAATGCCGTACGAATCTCGGCCTGGATCGCATTCGCCGCCGCCGCCGGATCGGCAGCCAGGCGAATCGGGCGGCCGACCACGATGGCATCGGCGCCGTCGTTGAACGCCTGCGCCACGCCCACAGTGCGTTGCTGGTCGTCGCCGACCGGGCCGCCGGGGCGGATGCCGGGGCAGACGATCGAAAAGGCCGGGCCGGTGGCGCGGCGGATCGGGCCGGCCTCCTGGCCGGAGGCGATCACCCCATCGATGCCGGCGGCCTGCGCGGCCAGCGCGCGCTCCACCACCACCTCCACCGGTTCGCGGTCGATGCCCATCGCCGCCAGGTCCGGCCGGCCCATCGAGGTCAGCACCGTCACCGCCAGCAGGCGCATGTCGCCGTGGTTGGCCTCGGCGGCGGCCTGCAGCATGCCGGCGTGCCAGCCGTGAATGGTGCAGTAGCTCACCGGCCACTGCGCCAGGCGGCGGATGGTGCCGGCCACGGTGGCGGGGATGTCGAAGAACTTCAGGTCGACGAACACGCGCTTGTTGCGCTTGGCCAGGGCGTCGAGCACGTGGAAGTACTCGCCGGAGGCCAGCAGCTCCATGCCGATCTTGTAGAACGCTACCGAGTCGCCCAGCCGGTCCACCCAGGCGATCGCCTCGTCATGGCTGGGCACATCCAGCGCGAAGATCAGCCGCTCGTGCGCGGCCAGCGGCAACGGTGCGCGGCTCATCGGGCCACCTCCAGCGCGGCGCGCTTGGCGTCGTGGCGCTGCTGCCAGGGCTTGCTGAAGTCGTTGTTGAACTGCGCCGGCTCCCAGCCGCCGTAGCTAGGATTGGGCAGCATCCACCAGCGCTCGCCGAACCAGTCGTGATATTGCTGCAGCAACGCACCACGCGCCTGGCTGGTGTTGGCGGTGACCTGCACGAAGTCGCCCAGCTGGTCGCCGAACTGCATCAGCACGCGGTACTTCTGCCCGGCAAGCTGGCGGCGGCAGTTTTTTTCGCTGCCATTCTGCTCGCAGCCCTGGACCACCGTGCCCAGGCCCAGAAACACGCTGTCATCGGCCACCGGCAGCCCGACGCTGCGCAGGTTGGCCAGCGTGGCGTCCTTGAGATGCACGGCGCGGTTGGAGATATAGATCAGGGTGATGCCGCGGGCGTTGGCGGCCTTGGCGAAATCCACCACGCCGGGGATCGCGGTGGCCTTCTTCTCGGCCACCCACTGGTCCCAACTCAGCTCGTCGTATTCCTTGCCGTCGCGCAGCAGGCGCGCCTGGTAGGGCGAGTTGTCCAGAACGGTCTCGTCCACATCAAGCACCACCGCCGGCTTCAGCCCGGTGGCGGCATTGCCGCGTTCTTCCGGTACCAGCGCGTCCCAGTTGGATTGTTTGAGCGCGGCATCTAGTTTGTCGGCGGCGGCGCGGTAGGTCTGCTCGGCCACCGCGCGGTATTCCTCCGAGCGCTGCATCCACAGCACTGCGTTGAGATTGTCGTCGCCGGCCGGTGCGGTGGTGGCTGCGGGCTGCGTGGCGGTCTTGGCGGCGGCGGCGCTGGCGGCCGCATTGGCGGACACGGCGGCACCCTGCGCACGCTGGGCCAACTCCTTGTCGCTGGGCTTGCAGGCGCTCAAGGCCAGCACGGTGCAGGCGAGCAGGGACAACGGGGCGTAAAGCGAGGGGCGCATGGCATCCACCAGAACAGGAGCGGCAATGAAGTCGGCGATTTTAGCGGGTTCGTGTGCCGACGCTTCCATCGCACTGCTGGCAGCGCCCGCGAGCAGGATCGGTATGCTTGCGGGCTGATCGCCCCCGGAGTCACCCATGACAGACGCACCTACCCCGCCCGTCCTCGATACCGCCCAGGCCCGCGTGCTCGGCTGCCTGATCGAAAAAGAGGCGACCACGCCGGATGCGTATCCGCTCACGGTCAACGCCGCGCAAGTGGCCGCCAACCAGAAGACCGCGCGCGAGCCGGTGCTGAATCTGCAGACCGGCGTGGTGCATCACGCCTTGCGCCAGCTGGAAACCCTGGGCCTGGTGCGCCAGCAGTTTTCCTCGCGCGCCGAGCGCTACGAACACCGGCTGGGCAGCGTGCTGGATCTGACCCGGCAACAAGTGGCCGTGATTGGCCTGCTGCTGCTGCGCGGCCCGCAGACGCTGGGCGAGTTGTATGCACGCAGCGAGCGGCTGGTGCGTTTCAACGATGCCGACGACGTGCGCCACCATCTGGACCGGTTGATCCAGCGCAACCTGGCGGTGCAACTGCCGCGTGCCAGTGGCCAGCGCGAGGAGCGCTATGCGCATCTGCTCAGTGGCGAACTGGATGTGGAAGCGCTGCAGGCGGCGGCTGCGCGTGCCGCACCGAGTTTGCGCAGCAGCGCCGACAGCAGCGAGCTGGAAGCGCGCGTGCACAGCCTGGAAGCCACCGTCGCCGATCTGCAGGATGCGCTGGCTGCGGTGCAGGCACGCCTGGAGGCCGCTGGCGCCTGAGGGCGCTGTTCTCCTGTCGGAGATGTCCACTTCACTTCGCCGCCCATCATCGGATCGCAGCCCGCGCACCGACCGGCCAGGCCGACAGACGACGTCCTTGCCGACTGGTGATGGCGCACGTTGCGGCCACCCGCTTAGGTCGGCGTATCCACCTCGTCCCAATCGGCATCTTCGAAGTGCAGCAACCAGTTGAGGGTGTAGTGACGCTCGTAGACCACGCCGGGCACGATGCCGGCCGGTGGCGGTTGCTGGGTCTGGCCGGCCTGGCGCACCGCCCAGTGCAGGCGCAAGTGCCGGTCCAGCGCATCCAGCAGTTCGGGTACTGGCCGTAGCGTCAGCGACGGCCGCGTCACTGCTTCGGCATGCTCCAGCGCGCGCTGGGCAGCCGAGGGCACATCGCACAGGTCGGTTGGCTCCGGCAGCGCGTCGGCCAGCCCCAGGGCCCACTGCAGCACGGCCAGGCTCTCGTAGCGCCAGCCGAAGTTGGCGAGCTGCTGCGGCTCCGGCGCAGGCTGGGCAAAAAAGGCGCGCTCCTGCGGCGACAGTGCCACCGCCACGCCGGGCAGGCGGGCGTCCATCTCTTCCAACGCCGGTGGCGTATCGCCGGCGGCCAGCATCTCCGCGCGCAAGGCCACCGCAAACAATGCCAGCATGCGCTGCGTCACCGCCGCCGCATCGCGCACCCGTGCTTCGGCCTCGCCAGGCACCGGCGGCAGGCTGGGTGGCACGCGGATGCCTTGCGCGGTCAGCTGCGCAAGTTGCTGCGCACGCCGCTGCAAGGCATCCGGCGGATACGGCACCTGCGCCTGCTCATCGATCGCCGGCTCGCCCTGGCTGATCAGCACCCGCCCGTGCGGATCGCGCACGCTACCGTCGGCCAGGAAACACACCGCGTTGGCCTGCTCGGCCCACTGCGCCAACTCCCCGAAAGCCGCATCGTCGACCTCGAAAGTGAAGTGCTGGCGTACCCGCTGCACGTGCCGCATCAGGTGATAGCGCGGCTGGGTCATCTGGCCGTCGCCGGCCTGACTCACGTAGCCGACGAAGCCATGCAGATGCGTGGCCAATTCCGGATCGGCGTGGTCGCGGTGCTGCACGGCGGCGCGCGGCAGGAAATCCGGCCACAACGGCTCGCGCAGCGTGGAATAGGCGTTGACCAGCAATGGCATGCAAGTGTCCTTGTCGGGGCGATGGACACAACGACGGCGCTCATCGCCAGGCAGGTGCGGTGCGGAGTCGCTGCGCCGCTCGTCCACCGAAATGCCTGCGCGCCGTGCCCGCCGCGCTGACGATTGTTTGCTGCGTTGTGTCGGCCGCGTTCAGCGGTGAGAGTCGCCGCCAGGGTGCCGCAGGCCTGCCCGGCTGTCCATGTCGGCCGGAGCGAGCGCGATCGTGTAATACAGCACCGGATGGTCCTCCTGGCTCAACACGCGCAGGCCTTGCCGCTGCAATCCGAGTTTTTCCAGCGCGCGAATCGAATCGGCATTGTCCGGCGACACGATCGCGCACAACTGCGGCAACCCCAGCACATCGCGCGCATGGTCCAGCACTGCGCGCCCGGCCTCGCTGACATAGCCCTTACCGCGATGCTCGGGCAGCAGCGCAAAGCCGATATGCGGCACCGGCAAGGTATCGCGGCACAACAACCCCAATGTGCCGGCAAACGCCCCTTCGGCGCGTGTCTCCACCGCCCAGTGCGCAAAGCCGTATTTTTCCTGGTGCGCCTGCGCCCACTCACGCAGATGATCACGCGCCTGCTCGCGGGTGCGCACACCGCGGTCGTTGATGCCGGCGATGAAGCCGGGGTCGTTGACCAGCGTCAGCACTGCGTCGGCATCGCGCTCGGGATCCAACGTACGCAGGCGCAAACGCGGGGTTTCGATCACGACAGTCACGGCGCACTCCAGCATCAGGGCAAACCAGACTGCCGTGCAGGCGTGTCGCTGGCAAGCCTGCACGGTACGCAACAACCGCTAGTCGAACAACGCCTGGATCGCCGCCAAGCCCGCACTGGCGCGCTCCTTCTTGCGCTCGGCATCGGCCACCGGGTCGGCGCCATCGCGCTGCAATTCTTCGGCCGGGATCTCGTCGAAGAAGCGGCTGGGCTTGAGCCGCACATGCTCGCCGAACTTGCGCGTCAATTTGCTGTGGCTCATCCACAGCTGCTCCTTGGCGCGGGTGATGCCCACATACAGCAGCCGGCGCTCTTCCTGCAGGTTGCCTTCTTCCAGGCTCACTTCATGCGGCAGCACGCCGTCTTCGCAGCCGACGATGAACACGTAACGGAATTCCAGGCCCTTGGACGCGTGCATGGTCATCATGCGTACCTGGTTGCCGCCATCGTCCTTGTCGTTACGCGACAACAGCGCCAGCTGCGCGGCCAGATCGCTGGCACTTGCACCACGCGGGCCGCCTTCGAACCACTCGGCCAGCTCGTCCAGATTGCGCTTGCGGCGCTGGAAGCCGGTTTCGTCCTTGGACTGATTGCGCAGGTCGTTGAGCAGGCCGGATTTGTCGGCCAGCATGCGCACCAGTTCCCCCGCCGGCAGCCTGGCCGAATGCTCGCGCATATCGCGCAGGATGTCGGTGAACGCACTCAGGCCATTGGCCGCACGCGGCGGCAGATGCTGCAGCGCGCCCATCGACTCGGCCGCGCGCGACATCGGTACCGACTTCGCACTGGCAAGCTCGGCCAGCCGCGCCAGCGAGGTCGCACCGACCTCGCGCTTGGGCGACTGCACTGCGCGCAAAAACGCCGCGTCATCTTCGGGGTTGACGATCAGCCGCAACCACGACAGCACATCCTTGACTTCCTGCCGCTCCAGAAACGCAGTGCCGCCGGTCAGGTGATACGGCACGCGCAGCAGCTGCAGCGCCTTTTCCAGTGGCCGCGATTGGAAATTGCCGCGAAACAGGATGCAGAAATCGCTCCACGGCACCTGCTTGGCGGTACCTAGGAACGATATTTCAGCGGCGACTTTTTCCGCTTCGTGCTCGCTGTCGCGGCATTCCCACACGCGGATGCGCTCGCCGTCGGCCTGGTCGCTCCACAAGGTCTTCAAATGCTCGTGCGGGTTGTGCGCGATCAAGGCATTGGCCGCACGCAGCACGCGGTTGGAGCAGCGGTAATTCTGTTCCAGCTTGATGATTTCCAGCGCCGGATAATCGCGGCCCATCTGCTGCAGGTTTTCCGGATTGGCACCGCGCCAGGCGTAGATGCTCTGATCGTCGTCGCCCACGCAGGTGAAGTTGCCGCGCGGGCCAGCCAGCATCTTCAACAGCCGGTACTGCGCATCGTTGGTGTCCTGGCACTCGTCCACCAGCAGGTAGCCGATGCGTTCGCGCCAGCCCATCACGATCTCTTCGTTGGCTTCCAGGATCTGCACCGGCAGGCGAATCAGATCGTCGAAGTCCACCGCATTGAAGGTGGTCAGCCGCGCCTGGTAGCGCTCGTACAGGCTGGCCGCTTCCTTCTCGCGGTTGCTGCGTGCCGCGGCCATCGCCTGTTCGGGCGACATGCCGGCGTTCTTGGCCCGCGAGATCAGATTCTTGGCGTCCTCGATCGCATCGGGCTTGGCGCCGTGCATCAGGTCCTTGATCTGCGCGGCGGCATCGTCGGAATCGAAGATCGAAAAGCCGCGCTTCAAACCGGCAGCGGCGTGTTCGATCTGCAGGAACTTCAGCCCCAGCGCGTGGAAGGTGCAGATGGTCAGCCCCTCAGCGCCATCGCCACGGATACGCTTGGCCACACGCTCGCGCATTTCCTTGGCCGACTTGTTGGTGAAGGTGATCGCGGCGATGCGCTTGGCCGGATAGCGGCCGATGGCGATCAGATGCGCGATCTTTTCCACGATCACGCGCGTCTTGCCGCTGCCGGCACCGGCCAGCACCAACAAGGGACCTTCGCAGTGCAGCACTGCGGCGCTTTGCGGGGGATTGAGACCGTGCATAGAGGCTTCCGACAGAGCGGGCCATTGTACCGGCGCCGCGTCGGGCGAGCCGGCGGTGCCGGTTCATGCTGCCTAGCCAGTACCGCATGCCGCGCGGCCCGGTAAAATCCACCGATGGCCAAGCTCTATTTCTACTATTCGGCAATGAATGCCGGCAAGACCACCACCTTGCTGCAGTCCGCGCACAACTACCGCGAACGCGGCATGCGCACGTTGATCCTCACGCCCAAGCTCGATCACCGCGCCGGCAGCGGCGTGGTGGCCTCGCGGATCGGCCTGCGCGCGGACGGGCGCACCTTCGATCGCGATACCGAGTTGCAGCAGCTCATCGAGCGCGACATCCAGGCCGAGGGTGCGCTGCATTGCGTCCTGGTCGACGAGGCGCAGTTTCTCAACCGTGCGCAGGTCTGGCAGTTGAGCGAGGTGGTCGACCGCCTGCGCGTGCCGGTGCTCTGTTACGGGTTGCGCACCGACTTCCGCGGCGAGCTGTTCGAGGGCAGCCAGTTCCTGCTGGCCTGGGCCGACGAGCTGGACGAGATCAAGACCATCTGCCACAGCGGCAGCAAGGCCACCATGACCGTGCGCGTGGACGCGCAAGGGCATGCGGTGCAGGACGGCCCGCAGGTGGAGATCGGCGGCAACGAGCGCTACGTGTCGGTCAGCCGTGCCGAGTTCAAGAAAATCATGCGTGGCGAAGGCCGCATCGACCCGCTGCAGATTGCACTGCCGTTGCCGCCTGCGGGGGCGTAACGCCCCACCGCCTCATTCTGCCAGCGGCGCAGCGCGGTGCTGGAATGCCGCTCATACAGCGGGCGATGCCGATCCTCTGTGCGGGCTGTCATCGACAAATCGGCCGACGACGGTGGCATCGCTACACCGGAGCCATCGTCTACCGACTGACCATTAGCCAACGCGTCGATGGCAGCCTCCATGAGTGATGAGTCGGTGTCACCACGCCCCGATATTTCCCCGCTGTCAGCGGGCAGCGCGCAGTGATGACTCACTGAAGAATTCAGCCGAAATGCCGTTAATCATCTGGTCCGCTATGCGCTTGTGATGCGCCGTTAAACCCTTGCAGGCATTCAATCGCCGCCGCATATCCGCGCCCCACCAACAAGCGTATCGTTTGCCCCAGCGTTGCAGCGATCTACATGCAACCAAGCTCAACCACAGTCCTGTAAGCTTGCGACCATCCATTTGTCGGGAGGCAATATATGGGTCCGCTTCCCTCCGAATTACGTGCAGATATCGCGCGTGTTGGCCGGCTATCGTCGGTCCCCGATGTGCTGACCATCCTTACTCGTCTGACCGGCATGGGGTTCGCCGCCGTCGCGCGCGTGACCGATACGCGCTGGGTAACCTGCCAGGTGCGCGACGACCTGTCCTTCGGTCTGCTGCCTGGCGACGAACTGCCGCTGGTCACCACTTTTTGCGACAGCGTGCGCATCCAGGGCAATGCGGTGTGGTTCGGCCATGCCTCGGAGCACCCGGTCTTCCGCGACCATCCTTCACCGCGGCTCTACGGCTTCGAAAGCTATGTCTCGGTGCCGATCAAGTTCGACGACGGCAGCGTGTTCGGCACCTTGTGCGCGCTGGACCCGTTGCCCCGGGTCATGGATGCGCCGTTGGTGGAAAAGGTCGAGCTGCTGGCGCAACTACTGGCCGCGCAGATCCAGGCCGAGCAGCGTGCCGAAGAGAGCGCACAGGAATCGCTGCGGGCACGCAGCGAACTGGGGCGCATCGGTGCCTCGGCGCGCCTGCGCGAAGAGTTCATCGGCATCCTTGGGCACGACCTGCGCAACCCGCTGCAATCGATGCACGCCGTGGTGGACGCGCTATTCATCGACCCGCTCAACCAGCGTCAGGGCGCCTCGCTACGCTCGATGCAGCGCAGCCTGCGGCGCATGGAAGAGCTGATCGACTTCGCCAGCGATTTCGCGCGTGGCATCGAACGCGACTGGCTGCAGCTGGACTACGGCAACGGCAGCGACCTGCTCGACGCGCTCTCGCAAGTGGTCGACGAAACACGCGCCGCGTACCCCAACCAGGTGCTGTCCACGCATGTGGCCATCGACGAACCGGTACATGGCGATGCCGTGCGCCTGGCGCAGATGTTCGGCAGCCTGATGATCAACGCGGTGGTGCAGGGTCAGCAGAGTTCGCTGATCAAGGCGGTTGCAGTGACCGAGAACGGCCGCCTGCGCATCGAAGTCTGCAATCTGGACGGCATCGATCCGCGCCGGCTCGATGTGCTGCAAGCCTCCACCCATGTACACACCCCCGGACGGGCATTGCCGGAAGTCGATCTGGGTCTGCATATGGCCGCCCAGATCGCCCAGGCCCATCAAGGCGAACTGCGCATCACCAGCGGCAAAGACGGCACCTGTTTCCGTGTAGAGCTGGCCTGCGTGCGCCCGCTTGCACGCATGCAACTGGTCAACAGCGCGACGTCGGCCTGAGCCGGGCGCGTCGGCGGTGCATCAATAACTGCGCGGCTGTCACGCGGCCGCGGTCGATATTCCAAATCGGCGGTCTGGCATCACGCTGTTCGTAAGTCACTGACGATGGTGCCACTTATCGGTCGCGCAGCATGGCTGCGCGACGTGCCTGCGCCCTAGTAAATCTTGCGCTCGCTCGCCGGCGGCGGCGTCCACTGGTACAGCCAGGTTTCTGTCAGCGGCTTGCCATTGCCGCGCAGGAACAGACGGATATCGATCTGCTGGGTGCTGTCATCTGGCGGCACCAGGTCGAACATCGCCCGATAGCCTTTGAGTTCATGCAGCGGACGCGCCGATACGATCTCGGTAGTTCCTCGCGACACCTGGATGATGGCCTCGACCTTGGTCTTGGAATCCTTGACTAATGCAGCCAAGTCGCCGCCCGCGAAATCCACCGCAAACCGCCACGAGAAATGGCTGCGCTTCTGCCCGACGATGCCGCCCAGGCCGGTGCGTGTGGCCACGCAATGCGCCAACGGCGAGCTGGCCGGCGGGTGCGCGCCCCAATACAGGCGATATCCCATCAGCAGTTCCTGCCCCGGCTGCGGCTTGGCCTGCGGATTCCAGAACGCCACGATGTTGTCGAAGGTCTCGTCCACGGTCGGAATTTCCACCAGTTGCACCGAGCCCTTGCCCCAACCGCTTTTCGGCTCTACCCACAGACACGGGCGCTTCTCATAGAACACGCCATCGTCCTGGTAATGGTCGAAATTGCGATCGCGCTGCAGCAGCCCGAACCCGCGTGGATTCTCGTCCACAAACATGTTGAAGCGCAGCTGCGGCGGGTTGCACAACGGCCGCCAGATCCACTCGCCGCCGCCGGTCCACATCGCCAAGCCATCGGTGTCGTGGATCTCCGGGCGCCAGTCCCAATCCATCCGGCTGTCGTTTTCGCCCACCTGGTACATGCTGGTGCACGGGCCGATGCCGAGCCGCTCGATGGCCTTGCGCGGATACAGCGCGCTGTCGATATCCATCACCAGCACCTCGCCATTGGTGATGGCAAACCGATACGCACCGGCAACACTGGGCGAGTCCAGCAGCCCGTACACCACCACAGTGTCCGAATCGTCCGCTGGCTGCTCCAGGTAATAGGCGATGAAATCCGGAAACTCCTCCGGCCCACCCGTTCCGGTATCGATCGCCAAGCCACGCGCCGACTGCCCGTACTGGCCTTCCTTGCCTACCGCACGGAAATAACTCGCGCCCAGAAACGCCGAAAAGTCGCGGTCGGTGTCCTTGCGCGTGTTCAGACGAAATCCTGCAAACCCCAGGTCTTTAGGCAACTGCTTGCCGCCCAGCCCGCTGCTGCCGTAATCGAACGCAGCCGGGTCATAGGCCAGCTGCTGCGCCTTGCCATCGACGATGTCGTAGATGTGCACCGGGGTATGGAAGTACAGCCCCAGGTGGAAAAACTTCGCCTGAAACTTGCCATTACCATCGGCCCACAACGCGTGGTCCTGGCGGTAGCGGATCGACTGGTACTGATCCCAGTTCAAGGCTTCAAGCGGTCCGGGCAGCACCTGCTTGTGGCTCTTGTACGGCGCCTTGGCCAACGCCTGCGCCTGGCCTTTGAGCCAGGCATAGTCGAACGGTTGCGGCTGCCCCAACCGACGCAGGCCCACTGCCTTGGCCGCCAATGCCCATTGCGGCAACGCCGGCAAACCGAGCGCGGCCAGAGCGGCAGCGGCATTTTTCAGGAAGTGGCGTCGTTGCATGCGCATCGATCTGATCAGGGAATGGCGACATCATAGCCACAGCCCGGCGTGCACGTGAATGCGATGCTCAGGGCGCCGCTGACGAAGACGCGCACGCGTTTCTCAGCCCCAGCTCTTTCGCCTTGCTGCACAGGAACTGTCGCTGTGCCTGCTGTTCGTTAGGACTGCTGTAACGCAGCAAGGTCCACTGCTCCTGCGCCTGCATCTGAGCACCGGGTGCAAGCTGCCGATACGGCGCGTGCACCTCCATTTCCAGCAGTCCTTGCTCGGGGTGCTGTGGTGGCGCATCCAGATACAACTCCACCTGCCCTTGTTCAGGGTGAATCGCCGCCAGTGGCTGATGCGTAAAGCGGATCACCAGCACCTGACCACCTGCAAAACCCGCCATCCAGCCAGCCGAAGGCTGCAGCAACAGCTTGCCGCGCTGGATCAGCCCGTCCTGCCGTGTATCGGCACTCAGCACGAAGACGCCCTCGTGATGGCGATACGTCGGCGCAGTCGTGCCAGCCTCCGTCGGCGGTTGAACGCGGATATCAGCCGCATTGGCCACCGGGACGAAGACACGCGTACTGGCTGCAACCCGCGTGTTGAACCACAGATCCCAAGCGATAGGTTGTTTGCGGATATTGCGTGCAGTGGCCTCCACCTCCACGGTATCGGCACGCGTGGATGAGAGCGCAACACGCTTGCGTAGTTGTACACCGGTGACCGGACTGGGTACGCCTTCCAGGATCAGTTGATTGCCATTGCGTGTAACCGTGCGTGTGGTTGCCAACGACAGATACGGATCCGGCGGCCACACTGCAGCTGCGGCTTTACGTGCGGGGTTGACCTGTTGATGCAGCCACCACTGACTCTGCGGCCCTACCCAGATATCGTGGCCCAGATATGGGATATCGCCTGCAGTGGCAGAGACCTCCGGCGCAGGTTGCTGGTCTACGGCGATGCCCGTCTTCAACACGTTGGGGTGTCCACTCAAATTGAAGGACAGCACTCGCCCACCGAGCGCAGGCGTGGCACTGAACTCGATAACCTCGTTGTGCAGCTGGATGCGCTCGATTGCGGCCTTGGGGCTGGACGCAAGCTCCTCGGCACACACACTTGCTGCAGGCTGCAACGTAAATGCACCAACAGCAATAAGCGGCACGAAGCGACGCAATAAGGCAGGCATGTACAACTCCAATCGCAGGACGCAACGATTGTGGCGCGATGCAGAGCCACGCACCAGCGAGCCATCGGTGACTGCGGTTCTGAGTGCGCCCTTCGCGTTGACCTTGAGGCTGCTCGCCAGACGCCGTCGCTGATCCAGAACTGGATACTGTTGTTTCGATCAGCGCGTGTGACCTAGCCCGCTGTCAACGTTGGCAACTCCCGCACCACACCGTCGCGCGTTGTCCGATAGTGGCGTGTTTCAACACACGTCCACATTGCTTGCAGGCCTCACCCTCACGCCCATACACCGTGAGTTCCTGCTCGAAGTAACCAGGCGCACCGTCCGGGCTAATGAAATCACGCAACGTCGTACCTCCCCGCTGGATCGCATATCCCAGAATGTCTTTGACTGCTGTAGCCAATCGTCGGTAGCGGTCCAAAGATACTTTTCCAGCCTCTCGCAAGGGGCTGATTCCCGCGCGATGCAGGCTTTCGGCAGCGTAAATATTCCCCACGCCGACGACGACTGCTTGATCCATCAGAAAGGTTTTCACCGCGGCCCGACGGCCACGTGCCAGTGCATGCAGATAATCGCCAGTAAATGCATCCGATAATGGTTCGGGACCAAGTGCAGCAAGCAACTCGTGCACCTGCGTATCGGATTGCCACAGCAGGCAGCCGAATCGGCGCGGATCGTTGAAGCGCAGCACGCGTCCATTTTCCAAACTGATATCCACATGATCGTGCGCACGCGGCAATGTATCGCCAGGCAACACGCGCAGACTTCCGGACATTCCAAGATGCAGCAGCGCACTGCCGCCAGCATCGGTATCGATCAACAGATACTTGGCGCGACGTCGTACGTTGGTAATGGTGGCGCCAGGAAGCAGCTGCTCGATCTGCTCGGGAATGGGCCAGCGCAGATTCGGTCGTCGCAGGATGACGCCATGAATCCGTTGGTCAACCAGATGCGGGGCCAGGCCGCGCATAGTGGTTTCGACTTCGGGAAGCTCAGGCATGCAGATATCCAATAGGCGGGGCCGGCGATGTTGCCGACGTGATGGATATGGTGGCAGAGCCAGATAAACCCAAATCTCGTCTGAGCCAGATCTACGCTTGGACGTCAGTTTGACTACTGCAGTCTCGTCCAGCACCGCTTCGCGGATGTTCAAACGCAGCTGGTATCAGAGCGACATTTGCAGATTTTTCTGTCGCCTTCCTGTCAACTTTCGGTTCCCGGCCTTGGCCTCGGCTTATCGCGCCGAATTCCACGCAAAAAGAAACCCCCAATCCTTTCGGACTGAGGGTTTCGGGTAAAGCCCCTGGCGATGACCTACTCTCGCATGGCTTGAGCCACACTACCAT
>NZ_JBEOLS010000061.1:0-31717 GCF_040279205.1 Xanthomonas hortorum | reverse complement strand
CCGCTTTCGGCTTCGCGCAGAAAGCCGATGACCTGCTCGTCAGTAAAACGTTTCTTCACGTCCAATCTCCTCGGGGTAGGGAATTGGACTCCAAACTGAGGCGCTACTCAAAATTGGGTGGACGTCGCCGGCAGCATCACGCCGGAGATGTTGCGCTGGATCCAGCCGGTGGTGCGCGACCGCAGCCAGAACGAGTTGAGCCTGTTCACCGCCAACCTGAGCAGCGAGCTGTTCCAGCTGCCCGGCGGTGCGGTGTCGTTCGCCACCGGCTACGAGTACCGCAAATACGAAGGGTCGTACCAACCCGATCCGCTCACCGTGGCGGGGCGTTACAACGGTGTGCCGTCGTTGCCCACCTCGGGTAGCTACGACGTCAACGAGGCCTATCTCGAGCTCAACATTCCGATCTTCGCCAACTCGTCGTTGGGCGACAAACTCGATCTGAATATCGCCGGCCGCTATTCGGATTACTCCACCTTCGGTGGCGAGTTCACGCCAAAGTACGGCCTGCGTTGGCAGGTCACCGATGAGTTGGTGCTGCGCACCAGCTATGCAGAAGGCTTCCGTGCGCCGACCATCGGCGAGTTGTTCGGTTCGGCGGCGCGCGCCGATCTGCAGTTGTCGGATCCATGCTCGATCGGGCTGGGCGGCACCGCGCCGCGTGGCAGTGCTGCCAATTGCGCCGCGCTCGGTGCGCCGGCGGGCTATCAACAGGCCAATCAGCAGATCTCGGTCACCACCGGCGGTAACGAGCAACTGGATCCCGAGCGTTCGCGCAGTTTCAGTGCCGGCTTTGTGTTCAGCCCGGGCTTTGCGAGCAATGCCAGCTGGTCGGATCGCCTCGATCTGGAAATGACGTTCTATCGCCATCATGTCGATGGCGCGATCCAGGCGATCAATGCGCAAACGCAGCTGGATCTGTGCGTGGACACGCTGGACGCGCTGTACTGCAACGGCATCACGCGTGCATCCACCGGCGGCATCAATGGATTCAACAATCGGTTGACCAATCTGGGTTCGATCAAGACCGACGGCTGGGATGTGGATCTGTTCTGGACCTTGCCGGAGACGGCGTTTGGCCGCTTCAAGTTGTCCTGGCAGAACACCTTCGTGGGCCGCTACGAGGCACTCGGTGCAGCAGGGCAGCGGCAGCCGCAGGGGCCGGGCATCGAAGTGGTGGACAGCGCGATCCCGGAATGGACCAGCAACGCGGTACTGGATTGGTCGCTGGGCAACTGGACCGCATCGTGGACGGCGCGCCATATCTCCAAACTCACCGAGCAATGCGGCGATGCGGTGGAGTTTGCGGTGTGTTCCGATCCTGCCGTAGGCACCAATAGGCTGGATGCGATCACCTACCACGATGCGCAGGTTGGCTATCGTGTCGATTGGCTGAAGGGTCTGCAACTCACGGCCGGTTTGAACAACGTCTTCGACAAGGACCCGCCGCTGTGCCTGTCGTGCTCCCTCAACGGCTATGACGCATCCACTTACGATATTCCCGGTGGGCGCTTCTGGTATGCGCGTGTGGATTTGAAGTTTTAGTCCATCGGGTCGGGTCGGTCGTAAAGCGGAGAGCGGTTGATCTGTGGCTTGGCTGCATGGCCCTTGCCCGCCCACCATCGCGGGACACGCCGCAAGTACGTCCATGTAGGCTCTTACGCGGCATCCATGCCGCGTAAGGTCCCGCGACGGTGGGCAGGCAAGGGCCAGTCGAGATGGTCGGTGCGCATGGTTGCAAGCAAGGCATGGTGTGTTGTTTGGATAACGCCGCGGCCGATCAGCTTCGCAACGCAAAACGCAACGCGATCAACAGGTAGGCCTTCATGAAACTACCGACCAACTTTCTGGTGCGGTGTCCTCACCGATTGCGGGACCGTGTGGCGGCATGGATGCCGCTACCGAGCCTACATGGACGTACTTGCGGCGTGTCCCGCGGGCGGTGAGGGCACCGCGCCCTCGACCAGCCAAGTTTTTGATCGCACCTAAACGACGCAACGACTCCGGAATCTCGGTTGTCTTGAAATGCATGGAGAGTGCGGATAGATCAGTTACAGAGCGCTTGATCTGTGACTCCGCTGCAGGGCCCTTGCCCGCCCACCATCGCAGGACACGCCGCAAGTACGTCCGTGTAGGCTCTTACGCGGCATCCATGCCGCGTAAGGTCCCGCGACGGTAGGCGGGCAAGGACCAATCAAGATGGTCGGTGTGCGTAGCTCTTCTCAAAGCAACCCGCAACCTGTCTGGTGCGGTGTCCTCGCCGATTGCGGGACCGTGTGGCGGCATGGATGCCGCCACCGAGCCTACATGGACGTACTTGCGGCGTGTCCTGCAAGCGGTGAGGGCACCGCGCCCTCGACTACCCAGGTTTACGGCCGCAGCAGTTACCAGTTCACCTTGCGAGCAGGTTAAATCGCGGCATTTACTAAATACAGATCACCCACGCACAGGCGCATCGCCCGCCACGTAGTAGTCCGCCGTACTGCGTGGCAATGGCGTGCGGCCACGCATGCGGTCGGCGATCTTCTCGGCGATCATGATCGTGGTGGCGTTGAGGTTGCCGGTGATGATGCGCGGCATGATCGATGCATCGATCACGCGTAGGCCTTCCATGCCGTGCACACGGCCTTGTCCATCGACCACTGCCATGTCGTCGGTGCCCATCGCGCAGGAGCAGGAGGGGTGATAGGCGGTTTCTGCGCGCGCACGCACGAAGGCGTCGAGTTCGGCATCGGTCTTGCAATCCGCACTCGGGCTGATCTCGCGGCCGCGGTAAGCGTCCAGTGCAGGCTGGGCGATGATCTCGCGGGTGATGCGGATCGCATCGCGAAATTCCTGCCAATCCTGATCGGTGGATTGGTAGTTGAACAGGATCGACGGATGCTGGCGCGGGTCGCGCGACTTGGCATGCACGCGTCCACGGCTGGGCGTGCGCATCGAGCCCACATGCGCCTGGAAACCGTGTTCCTTCACCGCATTGCTTCCGTTGTAGTTGATCGCCACCGGTAGGAAGTGGTACTGAATGTTGGGCCAGTCGAATTCCTCGCGCGTGCGAATGAAACCGCCTGCTTCGAACTGATTGCTGGCGCCGGTGCCGGTGCCGGCGAACAACCACTCCGCACCGATCGCTGGTTGATTCCACCACTGCAATGCCGGATACAACGACACCGGCTTGGTGCAGGCGTACTGGATGTAGACCTCCAGGTGGTCCTGCAGGTTCTGGCCGACGCCGGGTAGATCGTGCACCAGCTGCACGTCGAGTGCGCGCAGCAGATCCGGCGCGCCGATGCCAGAGCGTTGCAGCAGCTGCGGCGAGGCAATCGCGCCAGCACACACCAGCACTTCGCGGCGCGCATGCGCGTCGATGCCCTCGCTGCTATTGCCGACCAGGTAGTGCACGCCGATCGCGCGCTTGCCGGCAAACAGGATGCGGTCTGTGGTGGCGTGGGTGACGATGTGCAGGCCATCGCGCGGACGCGCCATGTCCAGATAGCCGCGCGCGGTGCTTGCGCGGCGCCCCTGCGGCGTCACCGTGCGGTCCATCGGCCCGAAGCCTTCCTGCTGATAACCATTGAGATCGTCGGTGCGCGGGTAACCGGCCTGCACGCCGGCGTCGACCATGGCATGGAACAGCACGTTGTTGTCGTTCTTCGGCGTGGCCACGCTGACCGGGCCTTCGCCGCCGTGATAATCGTTGGCGCCGATGTCGCGCGTCTCGGCCTTGCGGAAGTACGGCAACACATCGCGGTAGCTCCAGTCTTCCAGGCCCGGCCGCTTGGCCCAATGGTCGAAATCCAGCGCATTGCCGCGGATGTAGCACATGCCGTTGATCAACGACGAGCCGCCCAATCCCTTGCCGCGCCCGCATTCCATGCGTCGGTTGTCCATATGCGGCTCCGGCTCGGTCTCGTAGGCCCAGTTGTAACGACGGCCCTGTAACGGAAACGCCAGCGCCGCCGGCATCTGGGTGCGGAAGTCCAGCCGATAATCGGGCCCGCCGGCCTCCAGCAGCAACACGCTGACGCCCGGGTCTTCGGTCAGGCGCGCGGCCAGCACGTTACCTGCCGAGCCGGCGCCGATGATGATGTAGTCGTATTCGCGTTGCATGGTGTTCTCCTGTTGCGGCGCCGGCTTGAAGCGGCTTTCAAAACGATTGCGCAGTGGGGCATCGATGCCTGTGCCCGAAACGGCAGCACTGCCCGCGCGCTGCGGCTTGTGCATGTCGCCGATGGCGCTGGCGACTGCCTGCCAGGTGGTGTCAGCCGCTCAAAACACCGACGCGTAGCGTTCCAGTTCGACCTGTATGGATTTGGTGCGGGTATAGGCCTGCAGCGTCGCCAGCCCGTTCTCGCGGCCCACACCGGATTGCTTGTAGCCGCCCACCGGCATCGGTGCCGGCGATTCGCCCCAGGTGTTGATCCAGCAGATGCCCGCTTCCAGGCGATGAATCAAACGATGCGCGCGTGCAAGATCCGGCGTCACCACGCCTGCGGCCAGGCCGTACGTGGTGGCGTTTGCGCGTGCGATCGCTTCGTCCTCGTCGTCGTAGGTGAGCAGGCTCAAGACCGGCCCGAAGATTTCTTCGCGCACGATGGTCATCACATCGGTGCAATCGCTGAAGATGGTCGGTGCGACGTAGCAGCCCTGTGCCAGCGCGCCATCGCGCAGACGCTGCCCACCGCACAGCAAGCGCGCGCCTTCTGCCTTGCCTTGCTCGATGTAGTCCAGCACGCGCTGCATGTGCGCGGCGCTGACCAGCGGGCCGAAGGTGGTGCGCGTATCCAGCGGGTCGCCGATGTGGATGCGTTGCACACGTGCCAGCAGTCGCGCTTCGAAGGCGTTGCGCAGCGCACGCGGTACGAATACGCGCGTGCCGTTGGTGCAGACCTGCCCGGAGCTGTAGAAGTTGGCCATCATCGCGATGTCCGCAGCCAGATCCAGGTCGGCGTCGGCGCAGACGATCAGGGGCGACTTGCCGCCCAGTTCCATGGTCACGTCCTTCAGCGACGAACTCGATGCGCTGGCCATTACCTTGCGCCCGGTCGCGGTGCCGCCGGTGAAGCTGATCTTTTCGATCTGCGGGTGTTCGGTGAGCGCGGTGCCCACGCTGGCGCCGTCGCCGGGCAGCACGTTGAACACGCCATCGGGCAGGCCGGCCTCGGTGAAGAGTTCGGCCAGCTTGAGTGCGGTCAGTGGCGTGACTTCGCTGGGTTTGAAGATCATTGCATTGCCGGCTGCCAACGCAGGCGCGGCTTTCCACAGCGCAATCTGGATCGGGTAGTTCCACGCGCCGATCGCGCCCACAACGCCGAGCGGCTCGTGCCGCGTGTAGAAGAAGCTGCCTTCGCGCAACGGCATTTGGACGCCTTGCAACGCCTGCGCCACGCCTGCGTAATATTCCAGAACGTCCGCACCGGTGACGATGTCCACGCTGCGGGTTTCGCTCAGCGGCTTGCCGGTGTTGAGCGTTTCCAGCTCGGCCAGCGCATCGTTGCGCTCGCGCAGCAGCGCCACTGCACGCAGCAGGATGCGCGCGCGTTCCACCGCGGTCAGTGCCGCCCATTGCTGCTGGCCGGCCGTGGCGCTGTCGACCGCGGCATCCAGGTCGTCGGCACCGGCGTTGTGCACATTGGCCAGCACCTCGCCGGTGGCGGGGTTGACCACCTCGAAGGTGTGGCCGCCGCGGGCGGGGACGTAACGGCCGCCGATATACAGCAACTGGTCGGGAAAACGTGGCATGACAAACCTCCTGTGGGGCGCACGCGGCAGCGGCGGCACCTCAGCGCGTGAGATGCAGAAACTGCAGGTGACGCTCGTATTGATCGATGATGTCGTTGATGATCTGCTCGCGGCTGTAACCGACCAGGTCGTAATCCTGGCTGCCTTCGTACAGATACACTTCGGCGCGGTAATAGCGTTGGTTGCGCAGGCGTTGCGCGGCGAAGGAAGGCGTCAGGTAGCCGCGCATCACCACCTGGTAGCGGAAACCCTGCTGCTCGCCGTGGTCGACGCTGATTTCCATGTCGCCGTCGTCCAGCCGGCTGCTGACCTGCCAGCCTTCTTCCTGCAGCTGCGCGGTGACCGCTTCGATCGCCGGCCGCACCTGGTCGTGCATGAAACGATAGACCTCATCGCGCGCCGGGAAATGCATCGCCTGGCCCAGGCGCTGACGCCAGCCGCGGTGATGCCGCGATTGCCCGATCAGCGGGCTGGGGCTGTAGAGCTGTGCGCGCTTGCGCTGCGACTCTTCGCTGAGGGCGCGTGACAAGCCCCAGGCCATCAGCAGCAGCACCGCAGAGAACGGCAGCGAGGCCAGCACTACGGCCGATTTCAATGCGTCCATGCTGCCGGCCAGCAACAGGCCGCCGGTCACCACCGCTGTAAGTACGCCCCAGAACACGCGCAGCCAGCGCGGGCCATCGTCGTGCGGTTCGCCGCCGTGCGAGGACAGCGTGGACAGCACCACCGTGCCGGAATCGGCAGAGGTCACGAAGAACACGAAGCTGACCGCCACCGTCACCGTGATCACCGTGCGGCTCCACGGGTAGCCCTGCAGCAGTGAATACAGCACCGTCTGCGGCGCATCGATGGCCTGTTGCGCCAGCGCACCCTGGCCGTGATGCAGCAACTGATCCAGCGCGCTATTGCCGAAGATCGACAGCCACGCCAGAGTGAAGCCGAGCGGGATCAGCAGCACCCCGAGCACGAACTCGCGAATGGTGCGGCCGCGCGAAATGCGCGCGATGAACAGGCCCACGAACGGTGCCCAGCCGATCCACCAGGCCCAATAGAACACCGTCCAGTTGCCCAGCCAATCGCTGCGCCCGCCGTAGGCATACACGTCGAAACTCTTGTTGACCACACTGCCCAGGTAGTCGCCCAGGTTCTGTATCAGCGCGTTGAGCAGATATTGCGTAGGGCCGGCGAACAGCATGAACAGCAGCAGCGCGATCGCCAGCAGCATGTTGATGTCCGACATCCAGCGCACGCCTTTTTCCACGCCGGACACCGCCACCAGAATCGCCGCGCCCATCATCGCCACGATCAACGCGACCTGCACCCAGTGCGTATGCGGCACATCGAACAAGGTGCTCAGCCCGGCATTGAGATGCAGCACGCCAAAGCCCATGTCCGCACCGATACCGAATACGGTGGCCACGATGCCCAGCGCATCCACGGTGTAACCGATCGGCCCGTTGATGCGCTTGCCGATCAGCGGATACAGCGCCGAGCGCAGGGCCAGCGGCAGGTTGTGGCGGAATGCGAAATACGCCAGCGCCATCGCCGCCAGCGCGAACACGCCCCAGCCATGCAATCCCCAATGCAGGAACAACAACTGCATCGCCTGACGTGCAGAGGCTTCGCCGCTGCCGGTGCCGCCTTGTGGCGGTTGCAGATAATGGGTGAGCGGTTCGGAGACGCAGAAGAAGAACAAGGTGATGCTGATGCCGGCGGCGAACAGCATGCCGGCCCAGGAGAGATAGCTGAATTCCGGTTCGTCGTGGTCGGCACCGAGCTTGATGTTGCCGTAGCTGGACAAGGCCACGCCGAGCACGAACACCAGGTACACCGTCATCGCCAGCAGGTAGTACCAGCCGACATTGCGCGAGGCCCAGGTCTGCGCATCCAGCAGCACGCGGCCTGCATCCAACGGAAACAACGACACCAGCAACGCAAACGTACAGACCACCGTTGCCGCCAACACGAACACGGGACGCAAGGTGCGCACCGGTGCCAGTTGCGGCTCCACCGCACTCATACCAGCGCACTCATAAGAGGCGTGTCACGGACTGTGCTCCCAACGAAAAACCGCCTGCGTTATCGCACAGGCGGTGTCGAGGGGGTGTCATCGGTCGAGTTCGCCAGTGCGAACCCGTAGCCACTTTTCGCGGTATTTAACGCAGCAACTGCGTCGGCACGCGGATATCCATGCCAACCGCCAGATGATCAGAAAACGCGGCAGGAATCGCTTCGATGCGTTCGATCGTCAGACTATCGCTGACCAGAATATGGTCGATCGCCCGATCCGGGCGCCAGCTCGGAAAGGTGTGCACTTCACAGCTTGGCGGTTGCAGGCGCGTATGCCGATACAGGGCTTGCATTTCCGGCCGGTCGGCCATGCAGTTGAAATCGCCCATCAACATCGCGTTGGGATGCTCGGACAACAACTCGGCGATGAAAGCCAGCTGCGCCATGCGCGAATTGGCGCCCAGCGACAGATGCGCCACCGCCACCGCCAGGCCTTCGCGACCCTGCCCGAACTTGGCCAGCAGGATGCCGCGCCCGCCGATCCGGCCGGGCAGGGCGTGGTCCTGCACTTCCAGCGGTTCCAGCTTGCTGAGCAAACCATTCGCGCTGGAGGCCACCCCGCCCATGCGGCGGTTGGGCTGATGGCTCCAGTAGTCGAAGCCGGCGCGCTCGGCCAGATAGTGGGTCTGGTTGGTAAAACCCGAGCGCAGGCTGCCCGGGTCGGCCTCCTGCAGGCCGACGATGTCGCGCTCGCCGGCCAGCTTGGCAATGCTGTCCAGGCTGGTGCGCTTGCTGCCAAGCGGCAACGCGTGCGACCAGCTACGCGTTACGTAATCGCTGTAACGGCGGGTGCTGGAGCCGGCCTGGATATTGGCCGTCAGCACCCGCAGGGTGCGCGAATCCGAAGCGTTCACAGGGCGGCGATCGACAGGATCACTTGGCCAGCGTGGCGCGTTCGCGAGCAATCAGGTGATCGGCGATACGCAGCATGTCCGGGAAGCTCTGGCCCTTGACCAGGTACTTGCCGTTGACGATCAGCGACGGGGTGCCGGTGAGCTTGCTGCGGGTGGCGAACTGCTTGGCGCGGTTGGTCTTGGCCGACACGCCGAAGCTGCTCATGGTGTCGATGAAGGTCTTCTGGTCCACGCCGTACTTGGCGTAGAACGCGGCGATGTCCTGCACCGAATCCTTGCCGCGCTCGCCCTTGAGGGTCTGCTCGGTGTGGATGGCCTTGTACAGCGCTTCGTGGGTCTTTTCCTGGACGCCCAGGGTTTCGGCGGCGTAGAACGCACGGCCGTAGTCGTCCCACGGGCCGCCGAACATCGCCGGCACGTAGACGAAGTGCACGTCCGACGGCAGGCCGGCCTTCCACGGCCCGATCAGCGGCTGGAACGCGTTGCAGGCGGGGCAGACATAGCCGAAGACCTCGGCCACTTCGATCTTGCCGGCGGCCTGCTGGTACGGCTGGCCGCCTTCGATATCCAGATAGTCGGTGCCGGCGACCGGCTCGGGGCCGTTCGGCGCGCGCGGTGCGGCGCTGGGGGCGGCGGCCGGCGGGGTGCTGGCGCTCTCGCCAACTGCAGGCGGTGCGGCGGGGTCGGCGGCCGGCGTGGCAGCGGCCGGAGCAGGCGCCGTTTCGGCAGCCGGCGTGGTGGCGGCAGGTGCGGTATCGGACGAGCCGTCCTGGGCCTTGCAGGCGACCAGGATCGGCAGCAGCGCCATCAGCGTCAGGGCGAAGCGGGTCTTCATCGGATTGGATCTCCAGCGTGGGGCGAGAAAAGGGCCGGACGGCCGCGGGGCGCATGATGCCACGGGCGGCCGTCGGTGGCGGTTACGCGGTTCAGCGCTTGGCAGGCGCAGCGTGCTCGCGGGCGATCAGATAGTCGGCCACGCGCAGCATGTCCGGGTAATTGCGCGCGCCGATCAGATAGCGCCCGTTGATGATGATGGCCGGGGTGCCGGGGAGCTTGCTGCGCTTGGCGAAGTCGCGCGCGGCATCGAGCTTGGCGTCCACCGCCGCGCTCTTGTAGGTCTCGACGAAGCGCTGCTGCGGCACGCCGTAGTCGGCGTAGAACGCCGCCAGTTCTTCCGGTGCCACGTTCTGCGAGGGCACGCTCTGCTTTTCGTGGATCGCCTCGAACATGGCGCGATGGCTACGCTTGGCCACGCCCAGGATGTCGGCGGCGAAGTAGGCGCGCGCGAATGCATCCCAGAACCCGCCGAATGCCGCCGGCACCGGGGTGAAGCGCACATAGGCCGGCTGTTTGGCCACCCAGGCCTCCAGGGTTGGCTCGAAGTGCGCGCAGTGCGGGCAGGTGTAGCCGAACACCTCGGTCACTTCGACCTTGCCGGCCAGCGGCGCGTACGGCTGGCCGCCGTCGATCACGATGTAGTCGTCGCCTTCGACCGGCGGGGCGTTCTTGTCGGCGGCGCAGGCCGCCAGCGGCAGCAGGATCAACAACAGCAGGGACAGACGGGAAAACAGCTTCATGCAGGCTCCGTGGGGATAGGGGGAGGACGGGAAACGACGACGCCGGTCGCGGGACCGGCGTCGTGAAGCGGTGTGGCAGCCGTGGCTTTCAACTCATGAGCGTGCGGGCGTCCCGGCAGCGGGTGCTTGCGCGGCGGCCGCATCGTCGGCGCGGTCGTGCAGGCCTTGCAGATAGCTGGCCAGCGCCTGGATCTCCTGCTCGGTCAGCGGGTGCGCCACCTGCGCCATGATATTGAACAGCGCCGGGTTGCGCTCCTGGGTGGTGCCGGCCTGGTATTCCTTCAGGCGCCGCGCCACGTACTCGGCATGCTGGCCGCCCAGGCGCGGATACGCCGGGCCCGGATTGCCGCTGCCGGATGGGCCATGGCAGGCCATGCAGGCCGGCACGCCGCGTGCGATGTCGCCACCGCGGTAAAGCTTCTCGCCAACCTCGTAAAACTTCAGGCCCTGGTACGGCCCCTCGCTGACCACCGCATCGTCGGCCACGCCGGCGGCAGACTTCTGGGTGGCGAAGTAGGCGCCCAGGTCGCGCATGTCCTGCGCAGTGAGGTCCTTGACGAACGGCACCATCACTGCCGCCATGCCGCTATTGCGCTCGCCGCTGGCGATCAGGGCCACTTGATGCGCCACGTAGCGCTCGGTCTGGCCGGCGATGCGCGGGTACATGGCGACGGCCGGGTTGCCGTCCGGGCCATGGCAGGCCGCGCAGGCAGCGGCCTTGGTCTGGCCGGCCTTGGCATCGCCCCAGGTGGTCTTGGACAGGTCCACCTCCAACGGCGCAACGCGCACAGGTGGCGGATCGGGGATCGGCGTCACCGCCGATTGCGCAAACGCCACGGCGGCAATAACCGGCACGGCGAGGGCGGCGAGGACAAGCACACGAGCATGGCGCATCAGCTAAAGCTCCGTATGGACCCGACCTGCGCGCGTTTGAGGCTGGCTGTGGCAGGCGTGCTTCGATTATCGACACGCCTTTGCGCCGGGGTCAACGAACAGTGCAGCAAAACCGCCAGGCGCCGAACGTGCGATCCTAGGGGGATGTCGCTCCTTATCGAACAAGCCCGCTACCACCTGTCCGCCCATAACGCCCGGCAATTGCCGGACGATGGCGGCTACGAGGTCGCCTTCGCCGGCCGCTCAAACGCCGGAAAATCCAGCGCGCTCAATGCGCTGACCCGCCAGAACGCGCTCGCCCGTGTGTCCAAGACGCCTGGTCGTACCCAGCAGCTGGTGTTCTTCCAGATCCAGCCCGAGCGCTGCCTGGTGGATCTGCCCGGTTACGGCTACGCCAAGGTGCCGCAGGATCTGCAGGCGCACTGGCAGGCCTTCATCGACCGCTATTTCCGCACCCGCGAGGCCTTGCGCGGGCTGGTGGTGGTGATGGATATCCGCCACCCGCTCAAGGATTACGACCTGCAGATGCTCGGCTATGCCGCCGAACGCGGCCTGCCCGCGCACGGGTTGCTGACCAAGGCCGACAAGCTCGGCCGTGGCCAGCAGATGCAGACCCTGCAGAAGGTCAAGAAAGAAGTGACCTCGCGCTTTGGCGACAGCGTGACCGTGCAGACCTACTCCGGCGAATCGCGCCAGGGCGTGGACGAACTGCGCGGCATCGTCGGCGGCTGGCTGGGCCTGGATGGCGCGCCGCCTGCAGCGGAGTGAGGCGGGCCGGGCGCCAAGACGCCTGGCCCGGCGGGCAGTCCACAACGGCGAGCCAGGGCTCGCCGTTTTCATTTGCGGCATCGGTATCGGGGCCGGGCGACGCCGGGCTGCGCTCCGGGACAGCGACCTTGCCTGGGCGCCCGATCGCTCAAGGCGTCGCCGGCACGGGGCCGAATTCGGTCGGCACCCAGGCGAACGCATCGCCCTCGCGGCGCACATGACCCAGGCCCGGAAACGGCAGATGCGCACCGGCCACCCACCAACGGCCGTCGGCCGCCTGCGCCAGCATGCTGCGGCGTGAGGCAATGGCCTTGCTGCGGTTGCTGTCGGCCTCGAACGATGCGTCCGGCTGGGCAAACTGCACCGCGTGGTAGTGCAACACATCGCCCCACACCAGCAGCGTGTTGCCGGCGCCGCCGTCAAGGCGATACGACACGTGGCCGGGCGTGTGGCCCTGGCTGTCCAGGGCAGTGATGCCGGCCGGCAATGCGGTCTTGCCCGGCTGGAAACGGCGCAGCCGACCCTGGGCCTGATAGGGCGCTGCCGCCGCGCGCGCCAGCGGAAAGGCGAACTGCAGCATCGGCGCGGCACCGGCCTCCGAAGCGGGATCCAGCCAGTACGCGGCATCGGCGTCGGATAGCCACACCGTGGCGTTGGGAAATGCCGGGGTGCCCTGCGCATCGAGCAGGCCGCACAGGTGGTCCGGATGCGCGTGGGTGAGCAGTACATCGTCGACCTGGGCCGGGTCGTAGCCGGCGGCGCGCAGGTTGGTCAGCACTTGGCCCAGGCCGGGGCCAAGGCACCGGGCATTGCCGGTATCGACCAGGCTGAGGTGGCTGCCGTCCTGGATCAGATAGGCGTTGACTGCCGTCTGTAGCCCCTTGTCGTCTTCGGGCACGTATCTCTGTGCGAGCAGGCGGTCGCGCTCTGCCGGTTCCACATTGGACAGCTGTTGACGCGTCAACGCGACGCTGCCGTCGAACAACGCAGTGACGCGCAGCGTGCCGATGCGCTGCAGGTAAAAGCCGGGAACCTGTGCATGGGTGGACGCGGGCGCAGCGGCGTGCGCCAGCGTGGCGCTTGCGGCGAGCAATAGCGGCGCAAGCGAACGCAGTACGGAAACAGACATGAGCAACTCCAGTGCAGGCGGCAACCGCCGCGATGTCGCCATGCTGGCGGCAGCGACTTGCGCGATTCGCTCATTGCGCTGCGCGAAGCGCTCGCTGCAGCGATCTAGCGGCTGTTGCCGATGCTGGCCGGATCCAGCCCGTAACGCTGCTGGAAGCGCTGACTGAAGCTGCGGGTGGAGCGATAGCCTGCACGTGCGGCCACGGTCTTGAGCGGCCAGCGTGTGGTGTAGAGCAGGGCCATCGCATGCGCGAGCCGCGCGTCGGTGATCAGCTCGCGCAGCGAGCAGTGTTCTGCGGCCAGATGCCGGCGCAAGGTGGCACCACTGATGCCCAGGCTGTCTTCGACATCGCGTGAACGCCAAGCCCGCTGTGGTTGCGCGGTGATCAACGTGCGCACCTGCGAGGCGAGACTTGGTGCGGGCGGCAACAGCAGGCCGCCGTGACCACGGCGGCACAAACTGATCACCAGCGAGGCCAGCGCCAGGCGGGCTTCGGTATACAGGCCGTGTTGCAGCGCATCGCGCCATTGCCGCAGCGTCGGGTCGAAATCGATCGCCGGCAGCCGCGCGATGTCGTCGCCGGCCTCGGGCAGCTGCTCATTCCACAACGCGCGCGCAGCAGCAAGCGCCTCTTCGCAGAGTGGCACCACCGCGCTCAGGTAGAGCCCGGTTAATGGGTCGGGCGTGTTGATCACATCGATCCGGCAACGGCGCGTCACCAGGAACAGATCGCCCGGCACGAACTCCAGCGATTGGGTCGCGGTCCGCACGTGTTTGCGGCCCTGCAGCAGAATCGCAAATTGCGCCTGGGTCAGGTCCACCGAGCGCGCGCCGGGCGCGCGCCGCGCGCTCACGCAGGCAAAGCCTTCGGCGCGCTCGCAGTGCATCAGGCTGGCCATCTGCGCAAGCAGGGCGTCGGTGGGTGTGGGCGCAACAGTCATGGTCGGGCGATGCTACAGGATCGTGTACGCATGTCTTTGGCTGGAACAGCGCCGCGATTGCCGCGCTAGTGCACGCATGGATGCTGGCTTCGCATGGCCATCTGGCATCTTGAGGACTGCGGCGCTGCCGGACCTTGACCAGCCCCGGCCATGCCTGCGCTTGTCGCTGTGTGCGTGAAGTCCCGGCAGGTGATGCCAGCGCGACGGTGGGTGTTCGCCTGCATCTGCATGCAGTAAGCATGGATGGAAATCTAAGACCCGGCCGATGGCGGCAATTCTTCCATGTTGGGCGGTTATAGTGCGGGCCTTGCGGTGGCTGGGGAGGATCCCCACATCGTTCCCCTCAATTTTTCTGCGAGCCTGCCCTTGTCGAGTCCCAGCCACGTTGCCGAAACGCCGATCACCGAACGCGCGGAGCTGGTCCAGGTACTTGCCTCAGGCGAGAAGCCCAGCGCGGACTGGCGGATCGGCACCGAGCACGAGAAGTTCGGCTTCCAGCTCGACGACCTGCGCGCGCCCACCTTTGAAGGCGCGCGCGGCATCCAGGCGCTGCTGACCGGCTTGACCCGCTTCGGCTGGGAGCCGGTGCAGGAAAACGGCCATACCATCGCGCTGCTGCGCGACGGCGCCTCGGTGACGCTGGAGCCGGCCGGGCAGCTGGAACTCTCCGGCGCAGCAGTGGAAACCCTGCATCACACCTGCGTGGAAACCGGCACCCATCTGGACGAAGTGGCGCAGGTCGCCGGTGAGTTGCAGCTGGGCTTCCTGGGCATGGGCTTCCAGCCGAAGTGGCGCCGCGATGAAATGCCGTGGATGCCCAAGGGCCGCTACCAGATCATGAAGAACTACATGCCCAAGGTCGGCTCGCTCGGCCTGGACATGATGACGCGCACCTGCACGGTGCAGGTCAATCTGGATTACGCCACCGAAGCGGACATGGTCAAGAAGTTCCGCGTGTCGCTGGCGCTGCAGCCGATCGCCACCGCGTTGTTCGCCGATTCGCCGTTCACCGAAGGCAAGCCCAACGGTTACCTCAGCTACCGCTCGCACATCTGGACCGACACCGACGCCGATCGCACCGGCATGCTGGATTTCGTGTTCGAAGACGGCTTCAGCTACGAGCGCTACGTCGATTACCTGCTCGATGTGCCAATGTATTTTTCGTATCGCGACGGTGTGTATGTCGATGCCAGCGGGCAGAGCTTTCGCGATTTCATGCAAGGCAAGCTGCCGGCATTGCCGGGTGCATTGCCGACGCTACGCGACTGGTCGGACCACATGACCACCGCGTTCCCGGAAGTGCGCTTGAAGAAGTATCTGGAAATGCGCGGCGCCGATGCTGGCCCGTGGGATCGGCTGTGTGCGCTGTCGGCCTTCTGGGTGGGGCTGCTATACGACGACACCGCGCTGGATGCGGCCTGGGATCTGGTCAAGGACTTCAGCCCCACCGAGCGTCACGCGCTGCGCGATGGCGTGCCCAAGCATGCGCTCGGGCTGCCGTTCCGTCACGGCACGGTGCGCGATTTGGCCGTGGAAGCGGTCAAGATCGCGCGCGAAGGCCTGCGTCGGCGCGCGCGCTTGAATGCCGACGGTCAGGACGAAACCGGCTTTGTGGATGTGATCGCCGAGATCGCCGAGAGCGGTGTCACCGCCGCCGAGCGCAAGCTGGCGCTGTATCACGGTGCATGGAACGGCGATATCGATCGGGTGTTCCGCGAGTTTGCGTACTGAGTGAGTAAGCCTGGGTTGAAGGGCTGCGGTGGGTTGCCGATGTGGCGCGCCGCTGCAGTTCTGCCCGCCTTGACCTGAGTGCGATAAGGCGCCATTAGCTGCCGCCTCATCGCGCATGCGGTGCTCCGGCGACCTCCCGTCGCGGCGATCTCGGTAGCGTGACACGCAGGCGATGGCATCACGCGCGCGCTGCCGCACTCGCAATCAGCGCGTCCGGGTCCGGTAAAGACCCTCGATCCGATCCAGGCCTAGCGCCGCTCCGGCATGCATGGCAGGCGCACCGTCACCCGCAGTCCGCCGCCCGCACGGTTGTCCAGGCGCAGGTCGCCGCCATGCGCCAGCACGATGCTGTGCGCCACCGACAAGCCCAGCCCGATGCCGCCGGTATCGCGGTTGCGCGAGGACTCGCCACGCACGAACGGCAGCAGCAACTGTTCGCGCTGGGTCGGGTCGATGCCGGGGCCGTCGTCGTCGATCCACAGCACGCCGTCTTCGCCGTCACGCTGCAGCTGCAGGCGCGCGCGTTTGCCGTACTTCAGTGCGTTTTCCAGCAGGTTCATCACCGCGCGGCGCAAGGCGAGCGGGTCGCCGTCCAGGGTGATCGCCGGACCGGGCAACAGCTCGGCGTCGGCACCGATGTCGTTGGCGTTGTCGACCACGCTTTCCACCAGCAGGCGCAGATCCAGCGGCGCGCGTTCGCCGCGGTGGCGATCGTTCTGGATGAAATCCAGCGCGGCGGAAATCATCGCCTTCATCTCGTCGATGTCGGCCAGTGCCTTTTCGCGTAGCGGAGGCTGCAGGCCGTCCAGGCGGAACGACAGGCGCGCCAGCGGCGTGCGCAGGTCGTGCGCGATCGCCGCCACCATGTGGGTGCGCTCGTTGATCAGGCGGTTCAGGCGCGCCTGCATCGCATTGAACGAGTCGGCCGCGCGCACGATCTCCGGCGGGCCGCTGCGTTGCAGTGCAGCGGCATCCGGGTTGCGGCCCAGCCGGTCGGCGGCCTCGGCAAAGCGCTTGATCGGCGCCGACAGCGCACGCGAGAACCACCACGCCAGCGGCACGTTGGCCAGCAGGCCGGCCAGGAACAGCAGCACCACGTGGGTCTTGAACTCGGCCGACAACCGCCGTGGCGGCGATTCCACCGTGCGCCAGCGGCCATCGGGCTGCTGCAGCGCGGCGGTGAAGCCGTCCAGCAGCGGTACGCCCGGGGTCAGGCGCTCGCTTTCCCAGGCGCCGGGGGCGTCGTCCGGGCGCAGTCCGTTGCCGAACGGCGAGGCGCCGGGATGGCGCTCGCGGTGCCAGTCACCCGGCTGTGGCGGCGATCTCTGCAAGGCAGCGCGGCGATCGCCGGCAGGGCTGCCATCGTCGTCATTGGCCTTGGACGCCTGCGATTGGCCCGGCAGCGACATGCCGACGCGCGGGCCCGGGCGATCGTCGGCGCTGCGGTAGAAGCGCACGCGCTGCTCGGGCACATCCAGCCAATGCGCCAGCAGCATTTCGGCAAACGCATCGCGCACCTGGCCTGCTGGCGGCAGCGGGGACTGCGCGGACTCGCGCACCGTCAAGGTCTGGGTGCCGGCCGGCATGCGCGTGGACAGCAACGCCACCACCTCCGGCGGATGCACCGGCGGCTCGTAGACCGGGGTGCGCATCACCAGCAGGGCGATGCCGACCGCCTGGGCGGTGAGCAGGGCCACCGCCAGCAACACGAAGGTACGCGCAAAGATCGACAGCCCGCGACGTGCCGGGTTGCTCACAGACGCGAGACGCCCGGCAGCAGCATGTAGCCTTCGTTACGCACGGTGCGAATCAACTCGGTATGCACGCGCTCGTTGATCTTGCGGCGCAGCCGGCTGATCTGGCTGTCGATTGCGCGATCGTAGACATCGGTATCGCGGCCGCGCGCATAGTCCAGCAACTGGTCGCGGCTCAGCACCCGCTGCGGATGCTCGACGAAGGTGCGCAGCAGCGCGAACTCGCCATCGGAGAGGTTGATGAAGATGCCGGTGGGGTCGCGAAGGTCGCGGCGCACCACATCCAGCCGCCAGCCGGCGAACTCGTAGACGTTGCCGCGGTGGTCGGCCTGCTCGTTGCTGGCCTGGCTGCGGCGCAGCAGGGCGCGCACCCGCGCCAGCAATTCGCGTGGATTGCAGGGTTTGGCCAGGTAATCGTCGGCGCCCACTTCCAGGCCGATGATGCGGTCGGTGTCGTTGCCCAACGCGCTGAGCATGATGACCGCGGGTGAACCGCGCTCGCTGGCCAGGGCCCGGGCCGCGCTCAGCCCGTCTTCTCCGGGCATCATCACGTCGAGTACGATGAGGTCCGGGCGGCGCTGCGCGATGCTCTTGCGCATCTCCGCCACGTTTTCGGCAACGTCCACCTGGTAGCCGTGGGCGCTCAGGAACTCGCCGATCAGCTTGCGCAGGTCCGGGTCGTCGTCAACCACAAGAACGCAGGGTTGTTGCAGGTCCATGGAGGTCATCGTCGGTGGCGCGGAGGTTTGGCCGCGCAGGGTGGTGGCTACCGGATACATGGTGCTCGCAGTTGCAAGGCTGGAGCACGCATCATAATGATTGAATTTGTCATCCATTGGCATACGTGTGACGCGACATGACAGAACCGGACATCGCCAAGGAAGCCATCACATCGACACTGTGCCGCTGCAATGGCGAGTGCGCGCATGACAAGGCGTTTCCGATGATGCGGGTGATCAGCCGCGACAACGGCGTGGGCCTGACTCGCGACATGGTACTGATGGCGCAGACCCTGCGTGCTGGCGGTGTGCCGGTGCAAGAAGTGGGATTCACCAGCCAGCGGGTGCACGACACCCTGCGCGAAACCCGTCTGTGGGCCAGCCGCGCGCTGTTCGGGCGGGTGCCGGTGCAGATCTTTTCCGAACGCGTGTATGCGCGCTGCCTGCCGCTGGGTCAGGCCAACCTGCTGGTGCCCAATCCGGAGTGGTTGCATCTCAAGTGGCTACCGCGCCTGCCGCAATTCGATGCGGTGCTGTGCAAGACGCACCATGCCGAACGGATTTTTGCCAATCTCGGCTGCGCCACGCGTTTCATCGGATTCACCAGCCGTGATCGTCACGATGCACAGGTAGTGCGCAAGCGTGCATTTTTCCATCTGGCCGGGCGCAGCACCGCCAAGGGCACCCGCGTGCTGCTGGAGACCTGGAAGCAGCATCCGGAGTGGCCGCTGCTGACCGTGGTGCAGAGCCCGCGCACCGCCGGCAAGCCGGTGGTTGCTGCGAACATCGATCACCGGGTCCGCTATCTCGACGATGCCGAACTGCGCCGGCTGCAGAACGCGCATCTGTTCCATATCTGCCCGTCAGAAGCCGAAGGTTTCGGGCATTACCTGATGGAAGCGTTGAGCGTGGGCGCGGTGACATTGGCGACCGACGGCGAGCCGATGAACGAATTGGTCAGGCCCGAGCACGGCGTGCTGATTCCGGTGGCTGACGTGCGCCAGCGGCGTCTGGCATCGTATTACTACGTCGATGCGGCGGGAATCGCGCATGCGGTGGAAACCGCATTGGCGTTGCCACAGGCGCAGCTGGATCAGTTATCGGCCAATGCGCGCGCCTTCTATCAGGCCAGCGATGCCGCATTCGCTGCGCGCTTTCGCGCTGCGGTGATGGCATCGCTGCCTGAAAATGCCGCTGACGCCGCCGTCAGCGTGGCACCGGCTGCCGTCGAGAACTGACGCGCTACCGCTGGCGCGTTTGTGCAGCAGGGATAGCGGCGCGATCAGCGCATGCCGTCGTACGCCTGCGCTTGGCGGATGGCGACACGCGTGCGACACATGCGCGGCACACGCACATGCAAGGCTTTGCTGGACGAAAGCGCGGGCGTCGCCCGCCCTGCCACGTGCATGCACGACGCACACGTGTGCATCCATCCAGGGAGATCGACGATGGCCCAAACACGCCCCAGCTTTGCCGTCACCGCTGCGCTGATTGCCGCGCTGAGCATGAGCGGCTGCGCCAGCCTCTGCGGCGCTCCAGGTGGCGCGCCGCCGCTGCCACCGCCGCCGCCTGTGCACGGCCATCATGGCCCACCGCCGCCGCACGATCCCGAATTCGATGCAGCGCTGCAGGCCTGCGCTACGGCGCAAGACATCGCGTTGCCGGTGCCGGATGCGCCGCCGCCTGGACCGCCACCGTCATCGTTGCTGCAATGCCTGGAAGCTGAGGGATTCGAGCCGCCGCCGCGTCACGGCTAAGATCGATGCGCGCAGGTAACTTGCCGCAAGCGGACGTTGCCGTACAGCAGAAGGGCCGGTGTTTTGCCAGATAACGCTGCCAGCCAGTGACCATCACCTTGCGGTCGCGTCGGCTGCGCATCCAAAGACGCAGGCTTGCGCGTGCACCAGCACGGCAGATGTCGAGCACGCTACTACAGCCTCTTCGCTCGTGATTACGCATTGTGTGGCTTCACCGATGGCGAGAGATCGATGATGCGCGCAGGGGAGAATCCAGTCACGATGCAACGTGCGCCTGGCGAACAGATGGACACGGTAGAAAGTTTAGAAAACCAGGCAAGCGCGCTGGAAGAACTGGCCGGCATGCGCAAGTTGCACGCGCTCCAGGTCAGTCTCGCAGCACAGGGCGATATGCGCGTGGCGCTGCAGGACATCACCGCGCTTGCCTGTGCATTTGCGCGCACCGAGTGCGGTTGCGTGCAGCTGGTGGACGAGCACAGCAACGACATGGAACTGCGCGTCTATCGCGGGCATGACGAGCGTAGCCCGTTCGTGCAGCAGTTCTTGAAGGACGGTTTTCAGGCCACCTGCGATACCGTGCGCCGCGAGCGCCGGCAGCTGGTGATCGAAGATATCGCAACGTTCACTCCACTCAAGGGCACGCCGGATTACGAGGCCGCGCTGTGCAGTGGGATTCGTGCTGCGCAGTTCACTCCGCTGTTCAATCGTGCCGGTGTGTTGCTCGGTTTGCTCAGCACGCAATTCACCATGCCGTACCGCCCGGCGGGGCATGAACTCAGGTTGCTCGAACTGCTTGCGTGGACGGCCGCAGACTATGTGGAGCGCAATCGTGCTCAGGCGGCGTTGCGGACCAGCGAGTCGCGGCTGGCCGCGTTGTCGCTGGCAAGTTCCGAAGTGCATTACCGGATGAGCCCGGATTGGGGCGAGATGCGCGCATTGACCGGCAAAGGCTTTCTGGCCGACACGGTCAATCCCAACCGCGCCTGGCTGATGGATTACATTCCCGATGACGATCAAGCAATGGTGCGGCAAAAGATCGATGCCGGCATCTATGCAAAGACACCGATCATTTTCGAGCATCGGGTACGACGTGCGGACGGCAGCCTGGCCTGGATCGCCACCAAGGGCGTGCCGGCACTGGATGCGGAGGGAAATATCACCGAATGGTTCGGCACCGCCGCCGACATTACCGCACGCAAGCAGGCCGAACAACGCCTGCGCGACAGCGAGGCGCGGCTGGCGCTGGTGCTCGATCAGATTCCGATCGGCGTCGGTCTGTTCGATACGCAAGGCCGTTTCACCTACAAGAACCCGCAGCTGAGCGAGCAATTGACCGATCGCATTCCCTCGCGCGATAGCGTGCATGGAGAGGAGTGGAAGGGTGTCGACCAGCAAGGCAACCCGGTGCCACCGCAGCAGTTTCCCGGCGCGCGTGCGTTGCGCGGCGAAGACACCACAGCGCCGGTGGATTTCTGCCATCTCGATGGCACTACCGAACGTTGGCTACGTGTCACCGCCGTTGCGTTACGCGATGGCAGCAAGGTGACCGGTGGATTGACCGTGGTGCAGGATGTGACCGGGCAGCGGCAAGTGCAGGCCGAACTGGGCGTGCTTGCAGAGCGTAACCGCGACATTCTGGAAAGCATTTCCGATGCGTTCTATGGCGTCGATGCGCAGTGGCGCTTTACCTATATCAATCGCAAGGCCGAGGCGCTGTGGGCACGCTCGCGTGCGCAATTGCTGGGCAAGGTGATCTGGGACGAGTTTGCCGATTTGATCGGCTCCGCAACGCACGCCGCGCATTTACAGGCCGCACAGACGCGGCAGATGGTTCGCCTGGATGTGGCCTCACCGGTGCTGGGGCATTGGGTCGACATCAGTCTGTATCCCACCGGCGATGGCGGCATGTCGGTGTATTTTCGCGATATCTCCGACAAGAAACGTGCGGAAGAGCAGCTGCGTGCCAGCGAAGAGCGCTTCCGCACCGCACTGACGATCGAAACCGTAGGCGCGACATATTTCGATATGGATGGCCGGCTTACCGACGCCAACGATGCGTTCCTGAAGATGAGTGGCTATAGCCGTGCGGATGTGGAAGCAGGCGCGCTCACCTGGCAGAACCTGACCCCGGCAACCTCGCGTGGTTTGACCGCGCAGGCCTTTCAGGAGTTGAAAGCCAACGGCAGCACCACGCCGTATGAGCGCGAATATCTGCGCAAGGACGGCTCGCTTCGCTGGGCGTTGTTCGCCGCCAAGCGGCTGCCGGATGGAACCGGTTTTGAATTCGTGCTCGACATCACCGACCGCAAGCTGGCCGAAGCGGCGTTGCGCGAGGTGCAGGATCGCAATGCCTTCTTGTTGAAGCTGTCCGATGCGCTGCGGCCGCTGAGCGACCCGGCCGCGATCCAGGGCAAAGCCGCGTGCGTGCTGGGCGAGCACTTGCATGCCGGCCGCGCGTACTACGTTGAAGTGGATCGCAAAACGCAGCAGTACGTGGTGGAACGCGATTGGCATCAACCTGGCGAAACCAGTCATGCGCGGCGCTTCGCGCTGAGCGATTGGCCGATGCCCTGGCTGACCGACGCGCAGACATGGGTGGTGCGCGACATTGCCATCGATGCGGCATTGCCCGATGACCAGCGCGCGGCCTATCTGGGCAATGCCATCGGTGCGCTGATCGTGGTGCCGCTGATCAAGAGCGGCCAGCTGGTTGCCAGCTTCGTGGTCAATCAGCGCACTGCGCGCGATTGGACGGCCGCCGAGATCCTGCTGGCCGAAGAAACCGCAGAGCGCACCTGGGCGGCATTGGAGCGCGCGCGCGCACAGGGCGCGCTGATCGAAAGCGAAGAGCGTTACCGCGTGATTCTTGAAAACGCGCTGGATTACGCGATCTTTACCACCGACACCAATGGCTACATCCAGACCTGGCCCCCTGGTGCCGAAGCGGTGTTCGGCTGGAGCGCCGAAGAAGCGGTGGGGCAACACATCGCCATGACCTTCGTTGCAGAAGATCGCCTGGCCGGGGTGCCGCAGCGCGAGATCGAACAGGCGCACCATACCGGCTTTGCCCCCAATGTCCGCTGGCATCAATGCAAGGACGGCCGCCGCGTCTTCATCGAAGGGGCGACCCGGCCGCTGCGCGATGGCGGTGTCGAGCCGCTGGGGTATCTCAAGATCGGCCAGGACGTCACCCGCCGCCGGGAGTGGGAAGATCGCCAGCAGGTGTTGCTGGCCGAACTGCAGCACCGCACGCGCAACCTGATGGGCGTGGTGCGTGTGGTCTTCAATCGCACCCAGCGCAGCAGCAAGACCATCGCCGAGCTGGCGCTGATCTACAACGACCGCCTGGACGCGCTGGCGCGCGTGCAGGGATTGCTCTCGCGCTTGAACGACGGCGATCGCATCCTGTTCGATGAGTTGATCCATGTCGAACTCTCGGCGATGGGCGCGATCGACGCGCAAGGCCAGGGTGAGCAGGTGGTGCTGGATGGCCCCAGCGGCGTGCGTCTGCGCTCCAGCACCGTGCAGACGTTCGCGCTGGCGCTGCATGAGCTGGCGACCAATGCGAACAAGTACGGCGCGCTCGCCCAACCCGGCGGCCAGTTGCAGGTGCGTTGGCGCCTGCTGCGCACCGGTAACGGCACGCGGCTGCGGATCGAATGGAGCGAAACCGGCGTGACCATGCCAACGCCCGGCGAAGCGCCACAAGGCTCCGGGTACGGCCGCGAGTTGATCGAGCGCGCGCTGCCGTATCAACTGCAGGCCGAAACCACTTATGAGCTTGGCCCGGATGGGGTGCGCTGCACCATCGAGCTGCCGGTGTCGGAAAGCATGCGCCTGGACGGGGATGAGGGATGACGCTGGATGCTGCAGGTGCACACATCAGCCACCGTCATGCTGCACTGCGGCCACTTTGCTGATTGCAGTCGCAGATTTCCTGCGCAGGGCACAAATTTTTGATCTGTGCGTGCCTGTGCACAGGCCGCGCCACAGTCCCTGCTGGCGGCATTCTCGCGCGCATCTGCGTTGATCGAACAGCATGTTGCCAGCTGGCATCTTCGACAGAACGCCCGGACGCCCATGGCTTTTTTTGTTCGAATCCATATACTGCCCCCCAGTATCTGGATCGGAGCTGTCATGCCGCATTCGCCGCAAGAGAAAAAGCGGGCGCTAGCACGCGTGCGCCGCTTGCGCGGGCAGTGCGATGCACTTGAGCGGGCGCTGCAGGCAGGCGCAGACTGCGCGCCTGTCTTGCAGCAGATCGCCGCGATCCGGGGGGCCGTGAATGGGCTGATGTCGCAGGTGCTTGAAGCGCATATCCGGGAAGATTTCGGGCATGCCGCCACGTCCGATGCGCAACGCGCCGAGCGGGTGCAGGAATTGCTCGGCCTGGTCCGGTCCTACCTCAAATGAACTCCCACCGGGTCGGCGCATGCCGCACCCGTCCTTGAATCTCATCGTCAGGAGCGTCATCCAATGAAATCCCGTGCAGCAGTTGCATTCGGACCCGGCAAGCCGCTGGAAATCGTCGAAATCGACGTCGCACCGCCGAAGGCCGGCGAAGTGCTGGTCCGCATCACCCACACCGGCGTCTGCCACACCGATGCGTTCACGCTGTCTGGCGACGACCCGGAAGGCATCTTCCCGTCCGTGCTGGGCCATGAAGGCGGCGGCATCGTCGAAGAGATCGGCGAGGGCGTCACCAGCGTCAAGGTCGGCGATCACGTGATCCCGCTGTACACCGCCGAATGCCGCAAGTGCAAATTCTGCCTGTCCGGCAAGACCAATCTGTGCCAGGCAGTGCGTGCCACGCAGGGCAAGGGCCTGATGCCCGACGGCACCACGCGCTTCTCCTACAACGGTGAGCCGATCTATCACTACATGGGCTGCAGCACCTTCAGCGAGTACACCGTGGTGCCGGAGATTTCGCTGGCCGTGGTCAACCCGGAAGCGCCGCTGGAAAAGGTCTGCCTGCTCGGTTGCGGCGTCACCACCGGTATTGGTGCCGTGCACAACACTGCCAAGGTCAAGCCGGGCGAAAGCGTGGCGGTGTTCGGCCTGGGCGGTATTGGTCTGGCGGTGATCCAGGGCGCGGTGCAGGCCAAGGCCGGGCGCATCCTGGCCATCGACACCAACCCGGGCAAGTTCGATCTGGCACGCAGCATGGGCGCCACCGATTGCATCAACCCCAAGGACTACGACAAGCCGATCCAGGAGGTCATCGTCGAGTTGACCGATGGCGGCGTGGACTTCAGTTTCGAGTGCATCGGCAACGTCAACGTGATGCGGTCGGCGCTGGAGTGTTGCCACAAGGGCTGGGGCGAGAGCGTCATCATCGGCGTGGCTGGCGCAGGCCAGGAAATCAGTACCCGTCCGTTCCAGCTGGTGACCGGCCGCGTGTGGCGCGGCTCGGCCTTCGGCGGTGTCAAGGGACGTACCCAATTGCCGGGCATGGTGGAGCAATCGATGAAGGGCGAGATCGATCTGGACCCGTTCATCACCCACACCATGCCGCTGGAAGCGATCAACGAGGCCTTCCATCTGATGCACGAAGGCAAGTCGATCCGCACCGTGATTCACTTCTGACCGTACGGCCAGGATCGGCGCGCGGCCGCTTCCGCGCACGTGGTACCCGATACTCCGGGAGGGGCATGATGACCAGCGTCTCGATTCATCCTTCGGTAGACAGTGGTGTTGCGCGTGGAGGTGCAGAAAGCTTTCAGGGGGGAACCCTTGAATGTCATTGCGCCAGCGACAAGGTGACCGTGGAAGTGGGTGCGCAGACCGCGCATAACCACGCCTGCGGTTGCAGTAAATGCTGGAAGCCGGAAGGCGCGACCTTTTCGGTGATTGCAGTGGTGCCGCGCGACAAGGTCACGGTCACCGCGCATGCGGAGAAGCTCAAGATCGTCGACGAAAGCGCGGCGATCCAGCGCCACGCCTGTACCGGTTGCGGCGTGCATATGATTGGCCGCATCGAGAACAAGGACCATGCGTTTTATGGTCTGGACTTCATCCATACCGAGTTGTCGCAGCAGTCGGGCTGGTCGCCGCCGGGCTTTGCGGCGTTCGTGTCCTCCATCATCGAAACCGGCACGCCGCCGGATGACATGGACGGCGTACGCGCGCGCCTCAACGAGCTCGGCTTGACCCCGTACGACTGCCTGTCGCCGGGATTGATGGATGCATTGGCGGCCAATGTGGCACGCCATAAGGGCCTGCTGCACTGATCGCCCCACCCCGCGGCCGGCATTCATGTCGGCCGCAGGTTTTTATCGAAGGAATCTCATGGAACGTATCGAACACCGTGCCTGCTTCGGCGGTTGGCAAGACGTCTACCGGCACCAGTCGCAGAGTTTGAACTGCAGCATGCAGGTGGGCGTGTATCTGCCACCGCAGGCCGCCGATGGCCCGCTGCCGGTGCTGTACTGGCTCAGCGGCCTGACCTGCACCGAACAGAATTTCATCAGCAAGGCCGGCGCGCAGCGTTACGCCGCCGAGCATGGCGTGATCCTGGTCGCGCCGGATACCAGCCCGCGTGGCGACGAGGTGGCGGACGCGGACGGCTACGACATCGGCAAGGGCGCCGGTTTCTACGTCGATGCCACGCAGCAGCCGTGGGCGGCGCACTACCGCATGTACGACTATGTGGTGAACGAATTGCCGGCGTTGATCGAAGCGACTTTCGCCACCACCGGCGCGCGCGCGATCAGCGGCCACTCGATGGGCGGGCATGGCGCCTTGACCATCGCGCTGAAGAACCCGGGGCGCTATCGCAGCGTGTCTGCGTTTTCGCCGATCGTCGCGCCGAGCCAGGTGCCGTGGGGCGAGAAGGCGTTTGGCCAGTATCTGGGGCCGGACCGTGATGCGTGGAAAGCGTATGACGCCACTGCGTTGATCGCACAAACGCAGGAGCGCTTGCCGCTATTGATCGATCAGGGCGACGCGGATGAATTTCTCGAAAACCAGTTGAAAACTGCGTTATTCGAGGAAGCCGCAAAGACCGCTGGTTATCCGGTCACGGTACGTCTGCAGCCTGGTTACGACCATAGCTATTACTTCATCTCGAGTTTTATCGGCGAGCATATTGCGCATCATGCTGCGGCGTTGCGTTCGTGATTGCTTGATTGCTTGATTGCTTGATTGTGGAAATAGTCGATCGTTTTTTGCGTTTTTTGCGTTTGTTAAGTTTGTGGCGTGTGCGTGGCAGTAGACCTCGCGCAGTTGCGTGCGTTGCATTGCGTGCGTTGCCGTGTTGCCTGGACCGGTGGCATGAATTAAGCGCCGAGCTGATTTCCCTTCTCCCCTCGGGAGAAGGTGCCCCGAAGGGGCGGATGAGGGTACGGGCGAAGCCACGTGCAGTTGGAACGACACCAGGGCTTCGCACCGTACCCTCACCCCAACCCCTCGCCCGTGGGGAGAGGGGCTCGCCATTGCGTATCTGAAAGTCCGCGTCGAGTAGATGCCGGCGACATCGTTGTTTTTGTTCAACAGCAACAGCTGACGCCAACGCCAATTCAAAAGTTGATGCCAACAGCCAAGCTAACGCGCCACCTGCGCCGCAAGCTTGCCCAATCGCCGCATCGCGCATTCCAGCGTCTCGCTCCACGGCTGGCCGCAGGTCAGGCGTAGATGATCTGCGTAATCGCCACGGCTGGAGTACAGATGGCCCGGCGAGGTGCCGATACCGTCGGCCAATGAGGCTTCGAATAATGCCTGGCCGCTGCCGCCAGCGGGCAATTGCAGCCACAGCGAGAGTCCGCCGGCTGGGTCGCCCACCCGCGTGCCCTCAGGCCAATGCCGCACGATCGCATCGCGCAGGCGTTGGCCGTTGTCGGCCAGGGTGCGGCGTAGCTTGCGCAGATGCCGTTCCAGATCGTGTTGCGCGAGATAATCGGCCAGCGCCAGTTGCGGCAGGCTGGCGCTACCGACGGTGGAAAAGTATTTGGCGCGCACCAAGGCGTCGGTCCAGTCGCCGCCCAGCAACCACCCCACGCGCAGGCCGGGCGACAGCACCTTGGAGAACGAGCCGCAGGTGATCACGTTGGCATGCGTGTCGAAGTGGCGTAGCGGGCGAGGGCGCTGGCCCGACCAATCCAGTTCGCCGTAGATATCGTCTTCGATCACCACGGTGCCGTGGCGCGCGCAGCTGTCGAGCAGTGCACGCTTGGCACTGTAGGGGGTGAGGCTGCCGTTTGGATTGTTGAAGTTGGGTACCAGCACTGCTGCGCGTACCGGCGTGCGTTGCAGCAGCGCGTCCAGGCGCGCGACATCGATGCCATGGCCGGCGCGGTTGGGGACTTCCAGCACCTTGAGTCGTAACGCAGCCACCGCCTGCAGGATGCCGTGGTAGGTGGGTGTTTCCACCAGCACTACATCGCCCGGTGCGGTGAGCGTGCGCAGTGCCAGGCTGATCGCTTCCATCGCGCCGGCGGTGATCACCACTTCTTCCGCGGCTACGGTGGTTGCGCAATGTGCGTAACGCTGTGCGATCTGCCGGCGCAGTACGGCGTGGCCTTGTGGCGGTGCGTAGTCCAGTGCGGCGGTGCGTTGGCGCCGCAACTGACGCGACAAGGCGGCGGCCAAGTGCGCAGCCGGCAACAACGCCGGCGCTGGAGTGGCGGTGTGCAACGGCACCAGGTCGTTGCGCGCCAGTGTATCGAGCACGCGCTGCAAGGCGGGGTTGTCGACCATGCCGGGTTTGCGCCGACGCGTTGCGGGTGTAGCGACAGGCAAGGCAGAGGCGGTGGTGCGCACGAAGTAGCCGGAGCGCGGCCGCGCCTGCACGCGTCCTTCGCGTTCCAGTTGCAGGCAGGCCTGCACTGCCGTGGCGGTGCTGATGCCGTGATTGGCGGCCAGTTGCCGAATCGAGGGCAGGCGCTCGCCGGCACGCAGGGTGCCGCCTTCGATCTGCTGCCGCAGCTGGGTGGCCAGCGATTCGTACAGGAGCATGTGCGGACGCCCTTTATCTGTATTGGTCAATTTGCAGCGTATCTGAATCTGTCATGGTCGTGTACTGCGCTGCAGACTGGCTGTGCCCGGTGAGTGTGCCAGGTGTGTGTTCTCTTCTGTGAGGTTGGGCCGTGCTGCTTCCTGTGTTTATCGTCGATGCGTTTACCACGGTGCGTTTCAAGGGTAATCCTGCGGCTGTCGTGCCGTTGCAGGAATGGCTACCGGAGTCGCTGATGCAGGCGATTGCCAGCGAACACAATTTGTCGGAGACCGCATTTTTCGTGCGCGACGAGAGCGGGGTATTCGACATTCGCTGGTTTTCTCCCATCAAGGAGGTCGGCTTCTGCGGGCATGCGACCTTGGCCAGCGCGTTGGTGATTGCCATGCATCAAGGCGCTGCATTCCCGTTGCGATTGCGCGCGCCTGCCGTCGGTGAGATCGAGGTCGCCAGGGTGGCCGAGAGTACCTTCGAGCTGCGCTTCCCCAACCAGATGCCGTCGCTGGTGCCGGTAGTGCCGCAAGCCTTGTTGGAGGCGTTGTCGATCGCACCACAGGCTGTCTATGCAAACGCGCAGGCCTACATCGTCGTCTACGCCGATGAAGGGCAGGTGCGTGAAGTGACGCCGGATCTGACACGGATGCTGGCGCTGGCGCCACGGGATGTAGCAGTCACCGCACCAGGGACCGGACATGACTTCGTCTCGCGCTATTTCTGGCCGGCCAATGGCGGTAGCGAAGATCCGGTGACCGGGTCGATCCATGCCGCGTTGGCGCCGCTGTGGGCACAAACGCTTGGCAGGACGCAGCTGCGTGCGCTGCAGGCATCGGCACGTGGCGGTGAACTCGATTGCCGGGTCGAGCCGCAGCATGTGTACGTGCGCGGCAGCGCTGTGCAGTATCTGCAGGGAACGATTGCGCTATGAGCGTGTCCTTGTCTGCTCAAGCGACCTCGGCGGGCGCGGCGCGACGTGCAATCTGGCAATTGCTGGTGGCCGAAGTGTTGATCGGGTCGGTGGGCGTATTCGTGCACGAAAGCGGGCAGGATCCGGTGACTGCCGTGTTCTACCGCTGCCTGTTCGGTGCGCTGTTTCTGACGGTGTGCGGTTTGATCGGCGGGCAGCTGCGCGGCCTGTGGCGCGAGCGTGCGCTGTTGCGCGATGCGGTCATCAGCGGTGTGTTGCTGGTGCTGAACTGGGTGGCGTTGTTCGCCGGCATGGCGCGCTCATCGATCGGTGTGGCGACGATGGTCTACCACGTGTTTCCGTTCGTGATGTTGATCCTTGCCGCATTGCTGCAGGGCGAGCGCACGCGGCGTGTCGATCTGGGCTGGACGTTGCTGGCATTCGTCGGTGTGGCCTGTTCGGCGAATCCGGCGCGGCTCTGGCAGGCGGCCGATCGCGGTTATCTGATCGGGATCGCGCTGACCTTGCTGGCGGCATTGCTGTGCGGGGCCTCGTTGCTGATGTCGCGCCGCATCAGCCGCGAGCGGCCGCTGGCGGTGGTGACCGTGCAGTGCTGGGTCGGCACCTTATTGCTGGCAGGGTTTTCCAGTGGCGCCGCGCTGCATCCGGGCCTGCATTGGCTGTGGCTGGTGGGCTTGGGCGTGATCCACAGCGGCATCGTGTATGTGCTGTTCTATTCGTCCTATCGCCACCTGCATGTGGCCACGATTGCGGTACTGGCGTTCGTCTATCCGCTGGTCACGCTGTTGCTGGACTATCTGCTCTACGGCCACGCGCTGGTGCCGGTGCAATGGCTGGGCCTGGCGTTGATCGTGGTCGGGACGCTGGCGGTGAATCTGAAATGGCGTTGGCCGCGGCGGGTGGCGGACAGCGCGCTGACCTGAGTGGAGTTGCCGCCGCGCCGTACACGCGGCGGCAGCGGGCTTCAGCGTACGTCGCGCAATTCCCAATGATGTCCGGCCAGCGCCTGCATGCGCTGTTTGAGCAGGTCGCCGGGGATGCTGGTGGTGGCCACCAGATCGATCCGCAGGTCGCCCTGCTTGCCGGTGACCGTGGCCGAGGGATCGGTCACGCCGAGGCTGGGATCCACCGCGTCCGGATCGGCCTGCAGCTGGCGCCAGCGATCGAACCAGGCCGGGTCGCGCAGGGCGGCCTGCAGCTGTTCGGCAAAGGCCTCGGCACCATGGGCGCTGAAGCTCACGCTCGCATCGCCGCCGCGGGCGAGCTTGGGGTCGGGCAGGCTGATCGAATAGCTGACGGGCATGTGCGAACACTCTGGTGGATGACATTCGCACGTTAGTGCAGCGGCGGTGAGTATTCCGTCGACAGGTGTGCAGGCATGTAGCTCTCTGCGACCCACTTCTACTTGGAACCAAGCTTTTGACCTGTATCTGAAAGACGCTACAACTCGAAATACGGTTCGCGTTGGAGTGGTTGGATGGTGCGGATAGATCAGGTGTAAAGCGACTGATCTGCTGCTTGGTCGCAGGGCCCTTGCCCGCCCACCATCGCGGGACACGCCGCAAGTACGTCCATGTAGGCTCTTACGCGGCATCCATGCCGCGTAAGGTCCCGCGACGGTGGGCGGACAAGGACCAGTCGAGATGGTCGGTGTGCGTGGCTTTCAACAAAGCAACCAGCGAACTCTCTGGTGCGGTGGGGGCACCGCGCACTCGACCAGCTAGGCTTTTGATCTAAAAGTCCGGCTGTATTTGAAAAATGCTACAACTCGAAATATGGTTTGCGTTGGAGTGGTTGGATGGTGCGGATAGATCAGGTGTAAAGCGACTGATCTGCTGCTTGGTCGCAGGGCCCTTGCCCGCCCACCATCGCGGGACACGCCGCAAGTACGTCCATGTAGGCTCTTACG
>NZ_JBEOLS010000060.1:0-33550 GCF_040279205.1 Xanthomonas hortorum | reverse complement strand
AGTTGCCAAAGCGCTTGGGTAGGCCGCGCCATTTGCAGCCATGCTCGGCAACGTAAAGGATGGCGTTGACCACTTGCAGGTTGGTCATGCTGACATTGCCGCGCTGCGCCGGCAGGCAGTGTTCGATTAGAGAAAATTGTGCTGGCGTGATCTCCATGCACGATAGTTTAATCGCTCGGGCCATTAGTGTTAACAGGCCCTAGGTATAATCGCGGCATCGCAATGGATCGCCAGGCAGTCGATGTCCGCCCTTACCAGCAGCTCCACCCGTCCGGCTGTTTCGGGACGCGCCCTTTGCGTGGATCTGGACGGCACGCTTTTGAACTCTGACATCCTCTACGAATCGGTGTTGGCTCTGCTGGCGCGCAATCCGCTGTACGTGTTCTTGCTGCCCCTGTGGCTTTTGCGTGGCAAGGCTGCGCTGAAGCGCGAACTTGCCTCCCGCGTCTTCCTGCCTGCAGAGACCCTGCCTTACAACCACCAAGTACTAGAGCTGCTGCGTACCACGACGCAACGCCCGCGCGTGCTTTGCACGGCCTCGGATGCACTGCTGGTGAAGCCTATTGCAGACCACCTGGGCCTGTTCGAACACGTGATCGCCAGTGACGGCAAACGCAATCTGTCTGGTCGCAACAAAGCAGATGTACTGGTCGACACATTTGGTCAAGGCAACTTCGATTACGCAGGCAATGGCAGCGTGGACTTGCACGTGTGGGAAAAGGCCGGTGGCGCCTGGGTCGTCAACAATGGTGCTGCGCTCGCCAAGGCTGCTGCGCAGCGGACGACCGTGCATGCGCATTGGCCTGCCCCGCCGCGTGCCCGTGCATGGTTGAAGGCGTTGCGCCTGCATCAATGGCTGAAGAATCTGCTGGTGTTCGTCCCCCTGCTGACCGCACACCGCTTCCTGGATCTGGAATCGGTAATGCAATCCACGATTGCGCTTGTGGCGTTCGGGCTATGCGCATCCGGCGTCTACGTGCTCAACGATTTACTCGATCTGACACCGGACCGCCAACATCCGCGCAAACGCAAGCGCCCGTTCGCGGCAGGTCGGCTTCCCCTTTTGCAAGGCCTGCTGGTCGCCCCTGCACTGACCCTCGCCGGCCTCCTGCTTTCATTGGCGTGCAACCTAGAGTTCACCTTGGTACTGCTGGCCTACTACGTCATGACATTGGCGTATTCGCTGCGCTTGAAACGCATCGTGATGATCGATGTTGTGCTGCTCGCAGCGCTCTACACCGTGCGCATCATCGGCGGCGCCATGGCGATCGGCGTCGAACTGTCGTTCTGGCTGCTGGCATTTTCGATGTTCATGTTCCTGTCGCTGGCACTGCTCAAGCGTTACACCGAGCTGCATGCCATGTTGAGCAGCGGCAAGACCAAGGCCAGTGGGCGCGCTTATTCGGTAGAAGACCTCTCGCTTCTGCAGTCGATGGGCGCGGCGGCCGGCTACATCGCGGTGATGGTGATGGCGTTGTACATCAACAGCCCCGAGAGTGTGGAGTTGTACCGCAATCCCAAGGTACTCTGGCTGGTATGTCCGGTTCTGCTGTATTGGGTGAGCAGGGTCTGGATCATTGCCCATCGTGGAGAGATGCATGATGACCCGATCGTGTTCGCTGCCACTGACCGTGTGAGCCAGATCGTCGTCGTACTGTGCGGGTTGTTCGCCCTGAGCGCCATCTGATGGCAGCAGGGCAATCCTGGGGGCGCTATCCCAAGGCACACCAGACGCTGGTACCGGTAAATGATCGCGCGGCACGCTTGCCGGCGTTCGAAGGTCACGCCTTGCCCCGCGGCAATGGCCGCAGTTATGGCGACAGTTGCCTGAACCCGGATGGTGCGCTGTTATGCGCACGCGGGCTTGATCGATTCATCGCCTTTGATCCAGGTAATGGCGTACTGCGTTGCGAAGCAGGCGTCACCCTTGCAGAAATCATCGAGCTGGTTCTGCCGCAAGGCTGGTTTCTGCCAGTGACGCCAGGCACTCGCCATATCACCGTCGCAGGCGCAATTGCCAATGACGTGCACGGTAAAAATCATCATCGCACCGGCAACTTTGGTCATCATGTGCGCGCGTTCGAGCTGCTGCGCAGTGATGGCGAACGGAGGCTGTGTATGCCGGGCGACCACGATGGCTGGTTCGTAGCCACGGTCGGTGGGCTGGGACTGACCGGCCTGATTACCTGGGCGGAAATTCAACTACGCCGCGTCAGCAGTCCAACGCTGGAAGCAGAAAACATCCGTTTCGGCTCGCTCGATGAATTCTTCGCCTTATCGGCCGCATCGGCCGAAAGCCACGAATACAGCGTCGCCTGGATCGATTGCCTGGCAAGTGGCAAGGCGCGCGGACGCGGACACTTCACCCGCGCCGATCACTGCGCCGGGCTTGCACAGGAGCGACCGAAATCGCCAGGCGCAGGCTTGTCCATGCCGGTCACGCCACCGATTTCGTTGGTGAACAAGTTATCGCTGCGACCTTTCAACGCGCTTTACTACTGGCGTCAGCCTGCGCCGCGCAAGCGCTTCGTCAGCCATCTATTGCCGTTCTTTTATCCGCTGGACGGCATCCGCGAATGGAACCGTATGTACGGGCCATCCGGCTTTCTGCAGTATCAATGCGTGTTGCCGCCAGCAGCCTCGCGCGATGGGGTCGACGCGCTACTTGCAGAGATCTCGCGCAGCGGCAGCGGCTCGTTCCTGGCTGTTCTGAAAGAGTTCGGCAGCACACCTTCCATCGGCATGCTGTCTTTCCCCAGACCCGGGACGACATTGGCACTGGACTTTCCCAATACCAGTCCAGACGTATTCCGCCTGCTTGAACGACTCGACCGCATCGTCGACGAAGCAGGCGGCGCTCTGTACCCTGCCAAGGACGCACGTATGGCCGCGCATTCGTTCCAGCGCGCTTACGGCCGCTGGCGCGAATTCAGCAACTATCTCGATCCACGCTTTTCTTCCGGCTTCTGGCGCCGGGTCACGGAGTAGACATGCAACGCGTCCTCATCATCGGTGCCACCTCGGCCATCGCCGAAGCAACAGCCCGTCGCTACGCCGCACGCGGGGCGGCCATCCATCTGCTCGGCCGACAGGCCACGCGCCTGGAAACAATTGCCGCAGACCTCACGACCCGCAGCGCCCGAATCAGCATCGACGTGCTAGATGTCAACGACGATGCACGTCATGGCGAGATCCTGGATGCTGCCTGGGCTGCATTGGGCGGTGTCGATGTCGTGTTGATCGCACATGGCACGCTACCGGATCAAGCTGCGTGTAACGCATCGGTCGAACTGTCGCTGCGCGAGTTCGCAACCAACGGCACTTCCACAATTGCCCTGTGCGCAGCGATTGTGCCGCGACTGACGTCGGGCGCCACGCTTGCTGTCATTTCATCGGTGGCGGGAGATCGCGGCCGAGCTAGCAACTACCTCTACGGCAGTGCCAAGGCGGCTGTGACTGCTTACCTGAGCGGTCTGGGACAGCGCCTGCGCCCGGAAGGCATCAACGTCCTCACGATAAAGCCAGGCTTCGTCGACACGCCCATGACCGCGGCTTTCAAGAAGGGCGCACTGTGGGCAAAACCGGACCAGATCGCCAAGGGAATCCTCACTGCAGTGGACAGGCGTCGCGCTGTCGCCTATCTGCCGACTTTTTGGTGGGCCATCATGTTCGTGATCAAATCCATTCCCGAATTCGTTTTTCGCAGGATCAAGCTCTGACATGATCGGCAGACACGCTATTTCGGTCTTAAGCACCAATGCTACTGGCCTTATTGATCACAGCGTTGTCTCCCCCCGCATTATCGGGAACCTCCCCCTTTACATCCTGAAGGGCCTGCTGCTCGCTTGTCTGTTGTTCGTGAACGGATGCAGTGCCTATAAAGACCCGGTTTTGGACACCAACGGCGGGTGTGCTTCAACAAGCTCTCCTTTCCTGCCGCCTGACCCAACGGTTGATGGCCGAATTACATATTGCAAGGGCGGCGACGGCTGGACCGGCACGATTGAATCCCAGCCCTATCCGCCAGGCACGCGAAACGTCGAAGTCATGCTGACCGGCTACCCAAATACCCCTGGCGTGACCATCAGTGCGGTTGCAAATGCAGGCAACGCAACGTTCACCCTGCTCCCTCCCCAGCCACGAGAGCGCTGGCAACGCGTAATGTTAGAGATCCCGCCCCGTGTTTCGCAGACCGGATTTCGGATCCGTATTGAAGATCGATCCGTTGACCATTTTGGCTGGGCGGGAATTGGCGCTTCAAATGTTGGTCCTGCCAAGGCCTTTGCAAACGGTTTGCTGCCCATGTTGGCGGCCGTGCTGTTGGGCAACACGTGGCTGATCGCAGTGTGCTTGTGCTTTTCTGGAGTTGGTCACCCTCGCGATCGGCTGCTCCAAGGCCTGCTTGCCGGCAGCTGCGCCTGGCTGCTGATCTTCATTGGCTACGTCGCATCGCCCCAGTTGGGTGATGTGATGGCGTCATTGTTTCTGATCTTGCCTTTCCCTGCTGCGCTGCTGCTCGGTTGGCGACGCCACACGCTGCTAAATGAGCTTGCCGGCATGCAAAAGGCACTGTTGCCTGTGCTCATGTTCGCAGGTCTGACGCTCTGGGTCGGTCTGTTCCCGTTCCACTGGGACGGGCAGCCCAATGGCGACCCTGCCATCCGGTGGTCTCACCTGTCGACAGATGCCTGGCTCCCGTTACTCTTTGGCGACATGCTGGCACGCGGCAAAATCGACGTACCGATGGTAGGCGATTGGCTCAGTAGTGACCGCCCTCCCCTCCAGGTAGGGCTGTATCTCATGCTGTACAAGGTATTGCCCGAAACGCGTGCACTGGTTTACCAAGGCATATCGACTTGGGCACAGGCATTGGTGTTGCTACCCTTGGCTTCGCTGCTCGCTCGTCTGGTGAACACCAGGGCTCAGGCAATTGCGTTGCTCGTGCTCTGCCTTTCCGCATCGATGCTCATCAATACGCTTTTCGTCTGGCCAAAGCTTTTTGCGGCAGCCTTTTCCCTGATCTACTATCTAGCGCTTTTCCCGGGCGAACGTATGCTCAGGCGATGGGGCCAAGCAGGCATCGCAGCAGCGATGGCACTGCTTGCCCATGGCGGCGCATTGTTTTTCCTGGTAGGCGCCTCCCTCGTGCACCTGGCTTTTTACCGCCGCCAGAGCGTGGCCATGTTGGTGCGGGCAGGCTCAATTGCCATCGTCCTCTATCTTCCCTGGATTGCGTATCAACGGCTCGTTGACCCCCCAGGAGACCGCCTGCTCAAATGGCATTTCGCCGGCAAAATCCCTGTCAGTGATGAAAGCGCAATGCATGCCATCGCCAGCGCCTACTCACAACTGACACCTGCCGCATGGATTTCTGCCCGCATGCAGAATTTTTCCGCGATCCTTAAGGGGGCACTATCAAGCCACTACGAATCAATGCGGACCATCGCACAGCAAGACCCAGCAATAGCGTCGCGCTTCATCGATGACGACTTCTTCTATACATTCCATTCGATGTGGTTTTCTACGCCATTATTGCTACTGCCCTGCTTGGCGCTTATTTACTTGCGTTCCCGACGCAGCAGACATGCCGATCCCGCATTCAAAGACATGCTGCAAATGGCAGCGACAATCATCCTTACCATCTTCATCTGGGTCACGGCGCTATTTGAAGGCGGGTCGACGACAATCCACACAGGCGCCTATGCATGCACGTTGCTACTGCAACTTGTAGTCTTAGCTGCTGCCTGGCGCAGCAGCGCCTATCTTTTTATCCGATCTGCGCCGCCAACATTGTGGTCGCGCTTTTCATTTATATATTGGACAGACGTTTCCTACCTGACCTGCAAGCGCTTTATCTGTTGGGAACCCTATTTTTCTGCGGCGGCTTGCTATTCGCATCGCTTGCTTCTACGAGGGAGCGCAGTGATAACCGATCGATAGACCTGCCAACATGATCTTTTCTCAAGGACTATCCGGGACACCTATTGATCCCGCTCCAAAAAACCCCATCAACCATGAGTCGAATTCCATGCCAGGTGTCCGTTATAAAGCTGCATCCTCGACAAGCAAAAATTGCCGATGCATGCTGCCGCCAATAAATACTACGGCAGGCGATGATTGCTCAGTCGACAACTCGATCGCATCATGACGCCAGCATGGCACGTTTAGCGATACCGAAGCGTCACCCAAGACATTGCCAGCGCGCATCTCATTCCATCCGTTTTCGAGTCCATCCATGGCACAGAAGAATGACAAAATCATCCTGACAGGCGCCGCAGGCCTAGTAGGGCAGAACCTAATCGTCGAGATGAAGGAACAGGGCTATACCCAGCTGATCGCAATCGACAAGCATGCGCATAACTTGGGCATCATGCAAAGCCTACATCCAGACGTTAAGACTATCCATGCAGATCTTGCCGAGCCAGGCGAGTGGGCCGAAGCCTTCCGGGACGCGCGGCTGGTAGTCCAGCTACACGCACAGATCACAGGCAAGAGCACCGATCAGTTCGTTCGCAACAACCAGACGGCCACGGCACATGTATTGGCCGCCTGCAAGGCGGCCGCAGTGCCTTATATGGTGCACATCAGCTCATCGGTGGTGAACTCGGTTGCCAACGATGACTACACCAACACAAAGCGCGCCCAGGAAGAGATGGTGATGACCAGCGGCCAGCATCATTGCGTGCTGCGCCCGACGCTGATGTTCGGCTGGTTCGATCCTAAGCATCTAGGCTGGCTGTCTCGCTTTATGGAGCGCACGCCCGTGTTCCCGATTCCCGGCGATGGCCGCTTCATGCGCCAGCCGTTGTACGAGCGTGACTTCTGTCGCTGCATCGCCAAGTGCATCGAAACCGAACCGGAAGGCACCTACGACATCGTCGGCGACACCCGGGTGGACTACGTCGATATCATCCGCACCATCAAGCGGGTCAAGAATCTCCGCACCATCATCATGCACGTCCCAATCGGCTTCTTTGCATTCCTTCTGCGCACCTACTCACTGTTCACAAGCAAGCCTCCTTTCACAGCAGACCAGCTTAAGGCACTGAGCGCGGGAGACGACTTCAAGGGGATCGACACCGAAGCGGTGTTCGGTGTGCGTCAGACATCGTTCGAAGACGCCATTCGTGAAAGCTATACCGACCCGCGCTATAGCCACATCGTGTTGCAGCGCTGACCAGACAGAATATAGACGGAACCACATCAATGAGCACATTCGCCATCATCGGAAGCGGCCCCATGGGCCTCATGGCAGCGCTGGAGCTACTCAAGCAGGGCCACCAGGTCGACGTGTATGAACGCGACGACCGTATAGGCGGCATGTCGGCCGACTTCGATTTCGATGGCCTGCGCATCGAGCGTTATTATCACTTCATATGCAAGACCGACTACCCGCTGTTTTCTCTGCTCGATGAGATGCAGCTGTCGGACCGTCTGCACTGGACGGACACCAAGATGGGGTATTTTTACCAAGGCAAACTGCACAAATGGGGCACACCCTTTGCGTTGCTCGGCTTCCCGCATTTGGGGCTGGTGGACAAGGTACGTTATGCGCTGCACGTGATGCATACCAAGGGCATCAGGGACTGGGCAGCCTTGGACAAGGAGAACGCGCGCGACTGGATCACCCGCTGGATCGGCCCCAAGGCCTACAAGGTAATGTGGGAGAAGGCCTTCGCACTGAAGTTCTTCGAGTACCAAAATGACTTGTCAGCATCCTGGATCGGCACGCGCATCAAGCGTGTGGCGCTGTCGCGGCGCAATCTTTTGAATGAAAGCATGGGTTACTTGGAGGGGGGGTCAGCGGCGCTGCTCGACCGGATGGCGACAGAGGTCCGTCGCCTGGGCGGCAACATCCTACTGAGCCAGCCGATTGAGGAGGTCACGTCCAAGGACGGCAAGGTAACAGGCATCCTCACGCCGGAAACGCACAAGGCTTATACCAATGTGATTTCTACCGCACCTATCCAGTACGTCCCCAAGCTGGTCCCCGGTCTGCCTAGGGACTATGCCGACAAGATCGCCGTCATCGACAACATCCCGGTAGCTTGCGTGATCCTGAAATTGTCGCACCCGGTCAGCGAAAACTTCTGGATGAACATCAGCGATGAGCGTATCGACATCCCTGGCCTGATCGAATACAGCAACCTCAACCCCGGCAGGGGTCCGGGGGAGCACATCGTGTATGCGCCTTACTACATGCCCAAGACCCATCCCAAGTGGCAATGGCCCAACCAGCAACTCATCGACGAGGTGATCAGCTACTTGCCGACGATCAATCCAGCATTCAAGCCGGAATGGATCCGGGCAACCCATTGCCACCGGTATGAGTACGCCCAGACAATCTGTCCGCCAGGCTTCCAAGACATGCTGCCGTCGATGCAGTCTCCTCTGGCGGGATTCTTCATGGCGGACACAGCCTACTACTATCCGGAAGACCGCTCGATCAACGAAAGCATCGCGGTAGGCCAGACGTTGGCCCGCCTGGCGGCCCAAGGTGCTGCCGGCAAGTGAAGGCTACCGTTCCGTCTCGTCAGTTCATCATGTTCCTCTTTGCGGGCGGTCTTGCCGCGGCGGTCAACTTCGGCTCGCGCATCGCTCTTAGCCACTGGATGGACTATGTGCCTTCGATCATCATTGCCTACCTGTTGGGTATGATGTCGGCATTCATGCTCAACAAGCTGTTCGTTTTCAGCGAAGCTCGCAATCGTCTCCACCATCAGGTCATGTGGTTCATCTTGATCAATCTGGTGGCTGTGGTGCAGACGATCGTCATCAGTCTCCTGCTTGCACGATGGCTGCTGCCTGCCATCGGTGTGGATTTCCACAATGAGACCATCGCTCACAGCATCGGCGTCGTCGTGCCGGTGATCACCAGTTACCTCGGGCATAAGCGATTTTCGTTCAGAACCTGAACCGCGTTCGCACACCGGCGGGCATTCCTGACAAAGCTCGCAGGCCGGCATTCCACGCGGTGGCTGAGCAGGCATCACGCGATGCATGGCGGTCGCTTCGTATCCTGTGGTCGAAGGCGGGCGTTAAAGTTACCGGAGCGCGGCATGTCACATCGATCGTCACTTTGAGCAGGGAAAACTTCCGGTGAACCAAAACAGTTCCGACAATCGATTTACTGACTCGAAACCGCTGCCACCGCTGTCCGAGCGGAGCCTGGGCCACTGGCGGGGCCTGCTTTCTGCGTGGTGGCTGCTTGGTGGCCTGGTCATTCTGCTCAGCACGATTTTCGGCGTCGCTCAGCACTTTTCGTCCACGATCTATATGGACGAGTGGGACGGAATGATTGGGTTCTGGCAGAAGCTCGGCAATGGAGACACGAGCGCATGGTGGGCACAGCACAATGAACATCGGATCGTGTTGACCCGCGCCCTGTTCTGGCTGGACCTGCACTTTTTCAAAGGACAGGGCTATCTGCTGATTCCGGCAAATGTGATTTTGCACCTGGCCATCGCTGCCGTTTTCATCGTTGCATATATTCGCTTTGCCACGCAGCGCCACTCACTTACCGTCGTCGTCGGCGTAGTGCTTACCGGACGTTTTCTATGGATGCAGGACGATAACCTGACATGGGGTTTCCAGAGTCAGTTCATCGCCGTCTACCTTTTTGCCATCGCCTCATTCCTTGCATACAGCCGATCCACTCGGGAAGGACCCTTGACACCTCAGGTGCTTGGTCTGGTGCTGGCATTTACCTCAATGCTCAGCATGAGCAATGGCCTGATCGCGTTTCCCGTTCTGGTAGTCATGTCCTTCATGCTGCGGTTGACATGGAAGCACCGCCTCGTTGCGATTGCGGCAATGGGCGTTGCGTGGGCGCTGTATTTTCATGGTTACCGGAGCCCCCCTTATCATGCATCTCCGGTGGACGGCATACTGCACCATCCGATCGACGTCATCCATTACGCGCTGAATTTTCTGGGTTCCCCAGCGGCATTTCTCGGCGCTGGCCTGCATGCGCCACTGATCGTCGGCACGTTGCTGCTGATGGCAGTGACGACTATGAGTGTCTTGCTGGTGCGGCGTGGCGAGCTCAACAGCTATCGCTTATACATCGGAGCCGCCTTCGCGTTTGCCGCGGCAGCCGCTCTGTTAGCAGGCAGTGGCCGATACAACCTGGGCCTCGATACCGCGGTCACTAGCCGCTATACCACCCCTGCGTTGATCGCCTGGCTGAGTGCGTTTCTGCTGTTTGCCGATATTGCCAGCAAGACGCGCTTCTGGACTGTCGTCGTGGTACTTGGCGTGCTGGTACTGCCTGCTGGTTTATGGAGCCAGCGCGTCATGATGACCATGCCGCCGCAGCCGTTTTACCGTGATGTTGCAGTGTTGGGCGTCAAGATGGGGATCCGGGATGGCAGCTATATCGACTGGATGTATCCGCGCAACGGGCAGGATATCGTCGTATCACTGATGAATTATGCCGACAAGGAAGGATTGACCGTCTACGGCAAGGATTGGGTTAGAAACATCGGAACGCTTGAATTCTCGCGCGATCAGGTGGACGCCACCGCATGCAAAGGCTCGCTGGATGATGCCAATCACATTGATGGCGCCTGGTTGCTCAACGGTTGGGCATTGGCCGAAGCAGACCGGAATGCAAAGCTTATCGTGCTCACCGGACAGGATGACGCCACTGTGGGCTATGGCGTACTCGGTGAGGTACGCCCCGACGTTGCTCAGGCCGTGGCAGGCGCCTCCGGCACGACCGGCTGGCGTGGCTATGTGATCTCCGCCAACGGCCAGGTGAGCGCATGGCTCTATACGCGAGGGCGGTTCTGTCCCCTGGCTTCGAATATCGATTTCAGGCCCTGAATTACCCTGACAAGCCCGGCGCCTTCGCCTTTCCATCGCGCCTGACCTGATTGCAGGCTGCTACCTGATCTAGCACCCCACCCCCAGAGGCCGAAGATAACGACGATGTCCTTGTAAAAGCGCAGGTGTTCGGACATGGCGATGCACATTGCGTCCGACCATGAAAGGTCGGCGCAGGAAAACCCGTATCTGATTGGCAAATAAGTTCCCCCAAAAAGAGACACAGAATGACAGCATCTTGCCCTGATTCGAGTCAGCGTAGTGCGGTTGCGATGTCCATCCATTTCCTGATGTCACGTTTTGGCCACACACAATGATCGCCCTGAAGAGGGATCTGGCATAAGTTTCCCAAGGGAAGCCGGTTGTTTTGGCATACTCTAAGAGCGGCTAACAAAACGTAGCGAGCAACCGTCAGGTGGGCGCGGACGGCGCGCAGGAACCGGAGTGTACGCGTGGTACATGCCGATTCCGAGCACCGGCCGCGCCCGCTTGGGGCTGCTCAGTAGTTAGCTGCTCTAAATCAGTATCACGCTGATACCAGGAAGCGCAGTTTCCGCGCTATCCGTTGTGCAAGGTTTGCGTGCTTGCGGACAGTGAAGTAGCCCTGCGGCAACACGTCGGGATCGTCGACGAATGCGACCGATTCAGCCAAGGGCCCGATCTCCCGTTCCACAAACGCCGGCGGCATCGCTGCCCAACCATAGTTAGATGCCTGTAGCACATCTGCATTCCCCGCGACGGCTGCATACACATGCTCACCTGCGGCATAACGGCGGCGAGCTTCCGCAGGATCGGCAAACATCCTTGCGTAGTCCTCCTCGTACTGGTTGCGTCCGCTCCCTTTGAGCGAACACGCTTGGCAGAGCTCAAGGAACTGATCCGTCGTGGTTGTCATCACCAGCGTACCGCCCGGCCTGAGCACCCGCATCAATTCGGACAACCAGAACGTAGCGGATGCGGCGGACAAGTGCGAGAACACGGAAAAGGCGTACACGACGTCGAAGTAGCTATCGTTGTAAGGCAGTCGTGCGTTTGGGCCGATCTGGCTCAGGTTGCCCCTCACCCCGGTGGAACGGGCAACCTCAAGAATGGCGTCGTCGACGTCAACCCCGTGCAGGTTGGGTGCATCCACGTCATTAAGGAAAAACCTGATGATGCGTCCCCAACCAACGCCGAAATCGAGCACACGTGACGTGCGTTGCAAAGGATAACTGCCGGATTTCACGATTTTGTAGAACGTGAATGCTTCGGCCAAGGCGACTTCGTTGGATTTGCCAACGAACACCTCCTGCTGATAGACAGACGGAAAACCGGGCAACCCGAGCGAGGAGTCATTGATTGAACGGAGAAGAAGCTCATACCACTGCTGATCATCCATTACCATGCTCCGTTGATCGAACCAGTTAGGAAGGCAGGACGAAAATCCCCTGATTTTCGTAACTCTCATGTCGTAAAGCAGCGTTTGGCGAACGCGTGGTAGCTGCGAAAAACCCTGCCTGCTCTACCCATAGCACGAACAAGCGCTCAATCACATGCGCCAGCGTAGCATCACGCTGCCCTGCTTCCGGGTCGAACTCGCTTAGTGCGATGTTACGGACACGAAGCGCAACAAGCGCAGAGGGCCGGAACCAGAACATCGTGCCGGCAAAGAAACCGAGACGGATGCTTGCGTCCTCGATACCTGTCTCGGCAGCAAGGACACGCAGGCGCTCTTCGTTGCCACCCCAGAACCGTGCGTTGCCAAGATAAGCAGATTCAGGTCCGATGATGCCACATGCCGGATTCTCGTCGAAAGCCTGGAGAATTTTCAGGACAGTGAGCGATGAGCCGAGCAAGGACTTCATCAGCTCGTTGCGCCACTGGTCTCCACCATCGTGATAAACACTCTTCTTAGAATGAATCTTGCAGACAGCATCGTACTGATCGAGCAAACCGGTGTTGAGCAGGCTGACAAATGGCCCGACATCCCGTCCGATATTGGGATGAATGAATACGGTAGCCCGGACGTTATGCTCCTGAAAATACCGGACCGCGACCCGACGATCGGAAATCGACTTAACCGAAACGAAGACATCGTGATCCACGATTACATTGCGCATGTAGGCGCAGATTGGTTCGATCAGATCGATATGAAACAGATGGAGAACTATGGCAAAGCGCGCACCTAGGCGTTCCGTACTGATCGCGCTCACGCCATAACGTTCCAGCTCATCCTCAGTAGGAGCATCGCGATCCCCTGTAATGATTGGCATGGTGTTCTTGCGCGTCTGTCGCATACGCGCGACTTCACGTTCGACCATCGCACGTGCGTCCGCGTCGGTGATTAAGCCAGCCAGCTCGACGTCCAATACCCCTAGCGGATCGTCACGGAGCACCTCACTCTTGATGAAGCCGAAACGACGATATAGCTCATCCCAGTGATAATGAGCCGGATTAGCCTGGAGCACTCCCTGTTTACTAGGTGCCGCGATTAGAGCGTTGACACCATCGCGCAGTCGCTTTCGCTTTATTCTGACAGCTGCTACTTGTTTTGCAGCCGCGTCAGGTTGATACGCAACCCCAATCTTCGCGCCGTGAGTAAGCAGCCATTGGGTCAACCCGACTTCATAGGAAAGGATAATTTCCCACTTGTCGTCCAATACGCGGACATTTCTCCAGAATCGGTCAAAATAGTTGCTAAAGAACGCGCTCTTGCGGAACACGAGGAAGTACGACTGAAGATGGCGAGTGACCTGCAGCGACTCGGTCATTCCCCAAACATCGCAATCGACGTCGTGCATCTGTGCGAATGCCTTGCCGATGCCGCCCCGATCGATCGTGACCACACTGTCATTGGCGATGATCAGCTCGTCGTAGGAATACAGTGCCTCGACGGCAAAGATACCGGTACGAAACGAGTAAAAATCGTAGCCGACATTTTCGCGCACGATCACCGTGATCCTGTTATCCAGACCGAGGGCCTGTTCGGGCGCCAGCCGCGTCGATACCAATACGATGCGTTCGGCGTGTGACAGCAACTCGTCAAGCAGGCGGCGAGTGAACTCTGTAAGCAGTCCTTCGGCGTCGAAGTGGGCGACGACCGCAACCCGACGCGCGGCCATCATCGGGTCCATACCTGATAGACCTGGACCGCGAACGCACGGAATCGCGGGAAGGGCCGTAGCACCCTTCCAATCAAAGATCGAACGCGCGAGGGCTTGACGAGCGGAGCTTCCAATGGCTTGGCGCGGCTTAGTTCGGCTGAAAGCAGTACTACTTCGTTGATAAGGCGGTCGCGATCGTCCAGTAGTTCCGTCGCGCGTTCGCCACCGAGCGCACGAAGCAGTCGACCGTCGTTGAAGAGTTCGTCCAGATCGGGACGCCCGCCTGTCACTGCGGCATGCGTCGCTTCAAGATAAGCCAAACCATGCTTCAGATCTGGCTCGAGATGGCAGCCCTCCCCCCATTCGTTCCATGCGTTGATGAAGATCAATTGATCTTCAGGGGCATTGTTGACGCGCGTGTAATCGACCAGCCGGCGCAACCAATACTGGTAGATCGACGGTGAAGAATCCAACAGTATGTGAGAAGTGTGCTGGCGTCTAGCCGTGTTATCCCACGAAGGGACAATGCCGCGGTACCAGCGAAAATCAGGCTTTCCGCGGCTGATGGACTGCGCGACAACCTTGCGATAGTCAGCCATGCCGCCCCGGAAGTCCGGATTGAGCATATCGACATGATGGGTGACGCGGTTTTCAGAACCGAGAAAGGTATGAGGTGGAAATTCGACCGCAGCATCGAAGCCCCAGTCGCGTGGATCGACGATCCCGTAGAACTGCACGGCGACCAGATGGATTTCGCCAATTCCGTGCTGCCGTGCGACATCGCGCCAGCGCTCTGCGGTGCGCTTTGAATCCGGGAACAAGTCTGCACGATAGACGAGCAGCATCGGCTTGCCGTCCACACGGATCGCACGTTGATCGCTCAGCAACGGCAGAATGTCCTCAAGGAACCGGCGATCTTCATCCTCACCGTGTTTCTGCTCCAACAGGACGTCTTTCTCCATGCCGTCCCAGGTCCGCGTCCAGTTCTCGTTTGCCCAGCAGATGCAAAACGGAAACTCGATATCGCTCTTCAAATAGTTGTCGATCGGCAACTCAAGGATACGGCGCCCATCGAACCAATAGTAATAGAAGCAGAACCCATGCACGCCGTACAGCTTGGCAAGCTCGGCCTGCGCTCGCATATTGTCGACAAGGCGCAGATCATAGAACCCAAGTTCACGAGGAACATGCGGCTGATAATGACCAACGAAATTCGGTCGCCCCTTGGCTACATTGGTCCACTCAGTGAAACCAGGGCCCCACCATTCTGAATTTTCAGCTACCGGATGGTACTGCGGCAGATAAAAGGCAATTGGCTTTACAGTCGACATTGTTATCCCAAAAATTCAGATAGATCCCGGTTACCGAGACACCTTCAAGGCTGGAAGCAGAAATCCCCCTGCTACAGGCCGCTTGATCGTACATGACCAGAGCCCTCTGGTCTTTTTGTGCTCTTGGCAACAACCTTACGGCCAAGGCACATGGCGTGAATTCAGTTGCCAATCAACGGCGCCACCAACGTTGTTGCAGCAACACCTTGTCGAGTTTTTGCTCACTACTCTCCAAACGTGGCACCACTAACGCCTTGATTGCATTCAGCGCTTGTGCGCGCTCCTCGGCAACTGCCTGCTGCAGCTCTGCAGACGCCGCCGAGTCCTGTGAAAACTGCTGAACCTGCTGCTCCAATTGCTGGACATGCAACGCGTGTTGCTGGGACTGCCGTTCCAGGTCGTGGAGGTGTTGCTGTGCCTGCTGCTCCAGCTGCTGAAGTTGCTGCTGCAGCTGCTGTGACTGCTGCTCCAAGTGTTGTACGTGCTGCTGCTGCATCTGTCCTTGCTGAGTCAAATGCATAACCTGACCACGCGCATCGGCCAGACCTGCATAGACGCGCTCAAGCTCCTCGATGTTCTTGACATTGCGCCCAAGCACGTCGAACAAACGATTAATCGGTGCGAACGCACCCGCCGAAGCGGTGTCGGCAAGCTCTAACAGAGCTGGATTACGTTGTTCGCCAACCAGCAGCACACCAAGCCCATGAGTGTGGGTAAATTCGAATGCAGGATATTGCTGGCTGATTTCGGCCCAGTACTGCCAGACTCCAAAACCACGCTCGCGCACACAGATGTCGTGAAATAGCACAACACCACAACTGGTAAGCTTTGGCAACCACGTCTCGAAATCTTCGCGCACCGCTTCATAGGTGTGTAACCCATCGATGTGCAACAAGTCGATCGAGTCGTCAGCAAAGTATTCCAGCGCTTCGTTGAAGCGCATCCGCAGCATTTCGGAGATACCGGGGTAGTTGCGCTGCTGATAACCACGTAGCTCGTTGTAAATGTCGTCGCCATAGAAGCCGGCGTGTTCGTCGCCTTCCCAGCTATCGACTGCAAACACGCGCGAGGTGAGTTCCTGCTCCTCGACCGCCTGACAGAAGGCAAGGAAGGATGCACCGCTATGCGTCCCCAGCTCCACGATCGACCGCGGCCGAAGCTGCTCGACAAGCCACGACGCGAACGGGACATGCCCCAGCCATGCGCTGAAAGGGACTGATCGCGGAGCGATCAACATACTGGGAGATAGTGAAAAGTCGATCATCAAACGGTCTGGTTGGCCAAAGGAGAAGTGGACTCGTCACTCTGCGAGGCGGCAGCAGCGAGAAACGCGCTGATATCGTCAGCGCAGAGAAGGGATTCGAATGCACGGATCTTTTCGATCGGCCATTGCCACCAGCGAATCTCCAGCAGTTGCGCGATGACCTGTTCGTCGAAGCGCATGCGCACTACACGCGCCGGATTACCCGCGACAACGGCATAAGGCGGCACATCCTTGCTGACGACTGCGGCAGCCCCGATGCACGCACCATCACCTACAGTGACGCCGGAAACCACCATGGCGCCATGCCCGATCCAGACATCGTTGCCGATGACGGTGGGGCCTTTCGTGTGCGGATGTCCGTCCTGCCCTGCGCCCGGGGAGTTCAGTGCGATCCGTAGCGGATACGTGGTAACCCAATCCAGGCGATGCTCGCCACCGCCAAAGATGAGCACACCATCCGCGATCGAACAAAATGCACCGATATCAATGCGCTCACCCTCGCTCCACACCTTAAATTGTGGATTTCCGTAAGTGAAGCGACCAACGGAAATGCGCGGGTCGTCAGTCAACAATGGAGGAATGAATCCGTGACGCTCCGTCACCGACGGCAGAGCAGCTACGCTGCTCATGATCTTGCCTCCGTCCGTTTCATCGTTACCTCATCGAACGGGATACCCACCAACCCATAGCGCAAACGCGGCGAGGCGACACGAATCAATACCGCATCATGCAACCAGGCGTGCTGGGTATTGGCGTATGGATCGCCATCGGCAATGGAGACCGTCATGGAGTACTCGCCGTTGGGCAGAAGCGGCAGAGTAAAACGGAATGCTGCTTCCAGGCCGGTATCAGCCTCTACCTGCATGGGCGGCTGCACATAGGTATAGGTGTGTTCGCCGAACAACGATTGTCCAAGCCGATCCTTTACAAAAAAACCAATCAGGGGGCTCTGCAGCGGTTGGTGGGCAGTGGCCCGCACCTTCAACAAGACATCTTCGCCACCGGCAAAAGAAGTGAAAGGTTCGCCCTGATCATTGCACAAGGTCACCGAGTCGATGCTGGCAACGCCAGATTGCCATCCACCCGAGTTGGCCACGTTGTCGAAGAGCTCAACCTTCAGGTCCTTCTCAATACGGACTGCCGGCGGTGCCTTTGGCTCGCTCTTCCCTGCCTGCCGCGACTGTAGCTTGACCGTGTCGCCATACACTTCCTGGGAGCAATACTCAATATACGCATTGCATGTTTCCTGCGCCGTACCGTGCATCCGCATTTCACCACGATCGAGCCACACCGCGCTCTGGCAGAAATTAAGTACTGAGGACGTGTCATGGCTGACGAACAGCAGCGTGCCGTTCTCGCGGAACTTGCGCAGGAAGCGCATGCATTTCTGCACAAAGATGGCATCACCTACCGCCAGCGCTTCGTCGATCACCAAAATATCGGCATCGACGTGAGCAATCACCGCGAATGCCAATCGCACATACATGCCGCTGGAGTAGGTTTTGACCGGCTGTTCGAGAAAATCGCCAATGTCGGCGAATGCCACGATGTCGTCGTATTTGCGATCGATATCCTCGCGCGTCAGGCCGAGGATCGAGGCGCTCATGTACACATTCTCGCGCCCGGTGAATTCAGGGTTGAAGCCCGCGCCGAGTTCCAACAACGCTGCAATACGCCCGCGCACGGCGACTTCGCCAGTGGTTGGCTGCAAGGTGCCGCAGATGATCTGCAGCAGGGTGGATTTACCGGAACCGTTGCGCCCGATGATGCCCACCGTGTCGCCACGGCGCACTTCGAAGTTGACGCCTTTCAGCGCCCAGAACTCTCGATAGTGGGTATGACCGGGCTTGCCCAGGAAGCGCGACAGACGCGGCAAAATTGCCTGTTTGAGCCGATCCTGCGGCTGCGAGTAGACCTGGAAACACTTGGTGACATCCGATACACGGATAGCCAGCTCTGCTTCGCTTTGGACTGATTGCTTAGATGACATCGGCAAATCCTCGGCGCAGCTTCTGAAAGCACAAATAGCCAAACCAGGCAAAAAACGCAGCAAAGACGGTGTATTTACCCAACCCAGCGAAATCAGGCGGAAGGTCCCATATCAATACATTTCGCGACTGCTCAATGATGAAAGTGAGCGGGTTGAGGTAAATCCACTTGCGGATACCCTCGGGCAACGAGGTCACCGGGTAGAAAACCGGTGCCAGGAACAACAGGATCGTGGTCAAGATTCCGGTCATTTGCCCGATGTCACGTACGAATACGCCGAGCGCGGACAGCATCCAGGCCAAACCCATCGTCAGCATCACCAGCGGGAATAGTACTAACGGGAGGTACACCACCGTCACCGGCAAAACCCCGCGAATAAATAACTGCGCAAGCAGCAACACCGCCAGCGACACCAACGCGTGGAACAGTGCAGCTCCCATTGCGACCCAGGGAAGCGTCTCCAACGGAAACACAACACGCTTGACATAGCTTGCGTTACCGACGATCAGGCTGGGGGCGCGATTCACGCATTCGGCAAAAATGCCGTGTACCAGGATACCAACGAACAGAATGATGGCGAAATCACCCTTGTTCGACGTTTCTACGCCCCAGCGTGCGTTGAAGACGACCGAAAACACAAATGTGTAGACAGCCAGCATCAGCAGTGGATTGAAGAACGACCAGGCAAGACCCATCAACGAGCCGCGATAACGGCTGATGACTTCGCGTTTGGCCAATTGGTAGATGAGGACGCGATTACCGAAGAAGCTGCGCGCCATGGACGTCGGCGAACCCGACGCAGCGATGGAAGAGGAGATCATTTGATTCATGAAAAAATACCGCCAAGCGCCCGCTCCAAATCCACCTTCAAATCCCCAACATCCTCAACACCCACACTCAGCCTGACCAGCGCATCGCTGATACCAAGCTGTTCGCGGCGAGCCACAGGAATTGAAGCATGCGTCATAACGGCGGGATGATTCACCAGACTTTCCACGCCACCGAGCGATTCGGCCAGAGTGAAAAGCTCAGTGCGTTCGCAAAAACGCTTGGCCGCATCGAAGCCGCCCTTGAGGACGATCGAGACGATGCCGCCGAAGCCGGACATTTGACTCTTGGCCAGTGCGTGCTGCGGGTGCGAGGTGAGGCCGGGGTAGATCACCTTTTCGATCGCGGGGTGGGTTTCCAGCCACTGCGCCAGCGCCAGTGCGTTCTCGCAGTGCGCGCGCATGCGCAGCGGCAGGGTCTTGAGCCCGCGCAGGGCGAGGAAGCTGTCGAACGGACCTTGCACGCCGCCGATCGAGTTCTGCAGGAAAGCCATTTGTTCGGCCAGCTCTACGTTGTCGCCGACCACCGCAATGCCGCCGACCATGTCGGAGTGACCGTTTAGGTATTTGGTGGCCGAGTGGACGACGATATCGGCGCCCAGCGCTAGCGGGCGCTGCAGCATCGGCGAGGCGAAGGTGTTGTCGACCACGATCAGCAGGCCGTGCTTGCGCGCGATGGCAGCAATGGCGGCGATGTCCACCAGCTTGAGCATCGGGTTGGTCGGGGTTTCGATCCACACCATCTTGGTGCCGGGGCGGATCGCGGCTTCGAAGGCGGCCGGGTCGGTCAGATCGACGAAGCTGAAATCCAGGCCGGCGGTGCGGCGGCGTACGCGCTCGAACAGGCGGAAGGTGCCGCCGTACAGGTCGTCCATCGCTACCACATGGCTGCCGGCGTCCAGCAACTCCATCACCGTAGAGGTCGCGGCCATGCCGGAGGCGAATGCGAACGCACGCGTGCCGCCTTCCAGCGACGCGACGCAGCGCTCATAGGCAAATCGCGTAGGGTTGTGGGTGCGCGAATACTCGAAGCCCTGATGCTCGCCCGGGCTGGACTGCGCATAGGTGGACGTCGCGTAGATCGGCGGCATCACCGCCCCGGTGCTGGGGTCCGGCGACTGCCCTCCATGGATCGCCAGCGTGGCAAGCGAGAGTTCGCGCTCGCCATCGTGGCTGGTTGTGGTGCGATTGGACATGGAGGTTCCCGGAAAAAGTGGCGAATTGTAACAAGCAGGTCTGAACGGCCAATGCCGCGCGTCTCATTGACACGCGCGGCTTGCGCGATCACTGCACGCGGCGGCGCAGGTAGTTAAGCAGGTCGATGCGGGTGATCAGGCCCAGGAACTGGTTGCCGTCCATGACGATGGCGACCTGGCCGCGGTCGAACACCGGCAGCAGCGCTTCGATCGGGGAGGCGACGTCCAGGCGATCGAGCTTGCTGACCATGGCGGTGGAGATCGGGTCGCGGAAACGCGCCTCGTCGCCGTACACATGCAGCAGCACGTCGCTTTCGTCGACGATGCCGACCAGCTCGCCGTCGTCGATCACCGGCAACTGCGAGACGTCGTACAGCTTCATGCGCTGATAGGCGGTGGTCAGCAGGTCTTTCGGGCCGACCACCACGGTGTCGCGCTTGTTGTACGGGCGCAGGATCAGGTCGCGCAGATCGCCGTGCTGCGGGCGCTCCAGGAAACCGTTATCGAGCATCCAGTAGTCGTTGTACATCTTGGACAGGTACTTGTTGCCGGTATCGCAGACGAACACCAGCACGCGCTTGGGCGTGGTCTGCTCGCGGCAATACTTCAGCGCCGCGGCCAGCAAGGTGCCGGTGGACGAGCCGCCGAGGATGCCCTCCTTGGCCAGCAATTCGCGCGCGGTGTGGAAGCTTTCCGCATCGGTGATCGAATAGGCCTTCTTGACCCGCGAGAAATCGGAGATATCCGGCAGGAAATCCTCGCCGATGCCTTCGACCAGCCAGCTGCCGGACTTTTCGCTGACGGTGCCCTCTTCGATGTACTGGGTCAGGATCGAACCCACCGGGTCGGCCAGCACCAGCTCGGTATGCGGCGAGGCGGTGGCGAACGCGCGCGACAGGCCGGTCATGGTGCCGGAGCTGCCGCAACCGAACACGATCGCGTCCAGATTGCCGTCCATCTGCGCCAGGATTTCCGGGCCGGTGCCGAATTCGTGCGCGGCCGGGTTGTCCGGGTTGCCGAACTGATTGATGAAGTAGGCGCCGGGCGTCTCGGCGGCGATCTTGGCGGCCAGGTCCTGGTAGTACTCCGGGTGACCCTTGGCCACGTCCGAGCGCGTCAGCACCACCTGGGCACCCATGGCCTTGAGGTTGAAGATCTTCTCGCGGCTCATCTTGTCCGGCACCACCAGGATCAACTTATAGCCCTTCTGCTGCGCCACCAATGCCAGACCCAGGCCGGTGTTGCCGGCCGTGCCTTCGACCAGCGTGGCGCCAGGGGCCAGATCGCCGCGCTGCTCGGCCGCTTCGATCATCGACAGGCCGATGCGGTCCTTGATCGATCCCCCGGGGTTGGCCGCCTCCAGCTTGAAGAACAGCTCGCAGACGCCGGTGTCCAGGTGCTGTGCCTTGACGATCGGCGTGTTGCCGATCAGTTCGAGTACGGAGGAGTGGATCGCCATCGGGATATCGTCGCTGCGCCGCGTGGGCTAGGCCGCCCATTATCCGACGAACGGCTGGGGAATGCTCATTCAGACTGGAAACGATCGCGCTCGCCTATGAACGAGCGTGCTCAGCCGCCGCTCCAACGGCCGCACATATAAAGACGCGGACGGTGGCGAGCCGACGAGGAGGCTGCCACCGCCCGCGGCGGTGAACTTGTTCTGGATGTGGGGAAGGATCAGTGCGTGAGCTGGTCGTACATCCGGGTGAGCTTTTCTTTGGCCTGCAATTTCTCGCGTTTCATCTGGCCCAAGGTCACGTCGTCGATCGGGAGCACCCCGAGTTCGGCATCCATGCATTTCTTGTTCAAGAGCTTGTGGCGTTGGTACAGCTGCTTGAACTCGGGATCGGACTTGACCAATGCGTCGATTTCGGTCTGCGGTTGCCCTTCGAACATGGCGTTACCTCCTTCACTTAAAACAAGAACGCCCCGGCCACGGATGGCACGGGGCGCAGCTTGGGGATGGAAGACTCGCGGATCACAATGGCAGGCGCACTGGCGGAACCAACAACCTTCCCACCGAATTGCGTTATTGCGTGCCCTTGCGTCACTGGCCCGGCCCTCCGTACTTCCAGGCAGCGGAGTGCTGCCCGGGAGTACGACCCTACGCCGGTCGCGGAGGGGGTTCAAGGCCAGAACGGCTGCTTTTGCCGTTCCCTGTGTCAATCAGTGACCGCGGTTCAACCGGGCGTCATGCCCGGGTTAAAAGACCTTAACTTCCAACCACTTGCATTACGGCGAGACAACCACCTCGGCAGCGCGCGTCTTGCTGGCAGCAGCCTTGGTCCCGCTGACCTGCAAGCGTGCACTGGCCACCCCGGCGGCGACCAGCGCATCGCGCACCGCTTCGGCTCGCTTCTTGGCGGTGGCTGCATCGCTGTCGAAGCCGACTATGCTCACCCGACCCTTCTTGCCGATGTTCAGATATTCGGCCAACGCCTTGGCCTGCCCTGCAGCATCGCCAGACAGCGCGGTCTTGCCGCCGAACGCGCCGCTGCCCAACGAAAACACTTCGCCGCGGGGTTCGAACCTGGCGGAGGGCAACTTGGCCCCGGACACCAGTTCGGCTTCTTCGTGCGCCAGTTGCACGGCTTTCTGCTGGGCCGCATTGAGCTTGGCAGTCTGCTTGCCGGCCACGCTGGTCAGCGCCAGCTCGGCGTCCTGGCGGGCCAGGGTTTCCTGCTCGGCCGCCTGACGCATGCGCTCGGCCTCTTCGGCCTGGATCTGCGCCTGCACGCGCAGACGCTCGGCCTCTTGCCGCGCACGCGACGCATCCCGGCGGCTGGCTTCGATCAGCAGATCGTTGCGGGTGCCTTCCAGCCGGTCCAGCTCGCGCCGTGCCAGTGCGGTGCGGGCGGTGCGTTCGGCGATTTCGACCCGGCGGTCGGCCAGAAATACCAGTTCGTCGCGGTCGCGGCGCTTGGCTTCGGCCAGCGCCGCCACGATCTGCTGCGCCTGCAGCCGCTCGAAGCGGGCCAGTTCATTGGTCTGCGGGTCGTTCTGCAGCGCAGCCAGGCGCCGGTTGAGCGCGTCGGCCTGCGGGTCGTCCTTGGCGGCCATTGCCAGCGACGGCAGTGTGGCCAGGCTCATTACACCGATATAGAGAAGAGGACGCAGTTTCATCGGCCGCCCTCCCCGGTGTTGAGGCTGTTCTGCAGCTGCGCCACTTCCTTGCGGCGCTGTTCCAGCTGGGCGCTGACCACCGCCTCTTCGCTGCGTGCCTTGGCCAGGTCGGCATCGGCAGCAGCGCGCAAGGCGATCTGCGGCACCTGCTTGCGCTGGCGCTTGTCCAGTTGCGCCTGCTGGGCCTGCATCAATTCCTGTCGGGCCAGATTGACCAGATCGGGGGCGTATTGGTCGGCATCGGCCTGGGTGGCGCGTTGCACGGCCTGTTCGGCGGCGGTGAGCTCCGGTGCCACCTGGGCGGTGGCGGGAGAGGAAAGAACCATGAAACAGGCGATGCCATACAGGGATCGCCGCAAGTATGCGAAGCTAGCCGTCATTAGGGGAGCCGTAGCGAGAAGTCTCGAGCACGGCCATTGTCGGAAGCCTGCGGCGGACTTGCAACGAGACGCTGCTGTTTGTTGGGGAACCATTGCGCATGGATATCGGCTACTTCCTGAAGCTGATGACCGAAAAGAATGCCTCGGACATGTTTTTGACCACCGGTGCGCCGGTGTACATCAAGATCGAAGGCAAGCTCTACCCGCTTGGCAATACGGGGTTGCCGCCGGGGATGGTCAAGAAAATCGCCTACTCGTTGATGGACGAGGGCCAGGTGCCGCAGTTCGAGCGCGACCTGGAACTCAACATGGCCATCTCGCTGCCCGACGCCGGACGCTTCCGTGTGAACGTGTTCAAGCAGCGCGGCGAAGCGGGCATGGTGATCCGCGCCATCCGCAGCCGGATCCCGAGCATCGAAGAGCTCAATCTGCCGCAGGTGCTCAAGGACGTCATCATGACGCCGCGCGGCCTGGTGCTGCTGGTCGGCTCGACCGGTTCCGGCAAGTCGACCTCGCTGGCCTCGATGATTGACCATCGCAACAGCACCACCACCGGGCACATCCTCACCATTGAGGACCCGATCGAATACCTGCACAAGCACAAGATGTCGATCGTGAACCAGCGCGAAGTCGGCCTGGATACCCACACCTTTCAGAGCGCGCTGAAGAACGCGATGCGCGAGGCGCCGGACGTGATCCTGATCGGCGAAATCCTGGATGCCGAGACCATGGAGGCAGCGATTGCATTTGCCGAAACCGGTCACCTGTGTCTGGCGACGCTGCATTCCAACAACGCCGACCAGACCATTGAGCGCATTCTCAATTTCTTCCCGGAAAGCGCGCACAAGAACGTGCTGATGAATCTGGCGCTGAATTTGCGTGCGGTGGTCTCCCAGCGCTTGGTCAAGGGCCAGGACGGACGCCGCCGCCCCGCCACCGAAGTCTTGCTCAACACCCCGATGATTCGCGACCTGCTGCGACGCGGGCAGGTGCACGAGGTCAAGGCGGCGATGGAAGAGTCGCTGGAAGAAGGCATGCAGACCTTCGACCAATGCCTGTTCCGCATGGTCAAATCCGGCGAAATCGAGCAGGAGGAAGCGCTGCGCGCCGCCGACTCGCGCGATGGTCTGGCGCTGAAATTCCGCCTGTCCGAAGGCGGCTCCGGCGAGCACGACCCGTATGCGGATTACGAAACGGCAGCGGCGCCCAAGATCAGCCACGGGTTTGTTTGAGACAAATAGCGCGCCCGAGCCGGCGCGCCTGCTGGGTCGGTCTCGCATCTCCATCGCTGTAGGCGATGCCGTGCGCAGCTGACTGCGCCCAACGACACCGCAGTGACGGCTCCCTGCAATCGTTATGTCGCAGCGCTCACCGGCTCGGACATCCTCACGCGATTCTGCACGCTGGGGCGCTCCTGCATCCTCGCGTACCACGCGTGCAGCGCTTCGTGGTGCGCCGGCACGGCAAGTTCCACAAGCTCGGCAAAGATCAATCCGCCGATCACGGTGATGTCCGCCATCGAAAACGCGCTGCCGGCGATGAAGGGCTGCTGTGTCAGGATGGAGTCGAAATACTGCATGCCCTTGAGCGCCTTGTCGCGCTGGCGCAGCCCCCACTCGGCATTCTGGTAGAGCTCGACTTCCGGTCCCAGCCCTGCAGTGGCGTGATGGAAGTAGACGCTGATCGGGTCGAGCAGTTCCAACTCGGCGCGCTTGCTCATCATGTGGATCACGCCCTTCTAGCGCGGCGTGTTGCCGGTAAGGATGCAGGCACCATCCAGCGCATCCAGGTACTGGGTGATCGCGGTGCATTCGGCAATGAAGGTCCCATCGTCCAGCTCCAGGACCGGCAGCGTGCCCGAGTAGTTCTTGGCGAGGAATTCGGCGCGCTTGTGCTCGCCTTTCCAAAGATCCACCGCGACGAACCTGACCCGCGCTTGCAGCTGTTTCTCGGCCAGGGCGATGCGCACGCGCGCCGGATAAGGGCCGGTTGGCCAATCGTAAATGGTCATGGAGGTTGCGGTGGCGACGCTGAGATTGGGTAAGTCGATGCTCATCTGTATATCTACCTATCAGTTGGTAGATTCAAGTTAGATCGGCTTGCCCGGCGTGTCAACAACTATCTATCAGTTGGCAGGCAACTTTCTTCCGCCTAGACTTCCGCTTGCCACATCCTTGGCAGCAAAACGAAGAGAGGTCCTGTGAGTGCACCCAACGCGAAAGAAGCCATTCTGGCCGCCGCCGCCCGCACCGCGCAGGCGCACGGCTATGGCGGGTTGAATTTCCGCGACCTTGCCGAGGCCGTGGGCATCAAGAGCGCCAGCATCTACTACCACTTCCCGAGCAAGGCAGATCTGGGTGCGGCCGTGGCGAAACGCTACTGGGAAGACACGGCACAGACCTTGGAAACGTTCGTGGCCGAGTCGGCGGATCCGCAGGCTGCCTTGCGCCGGTATCCCGCCATCTTTCGCCAATCGCTCGAGCGCGATAACCGCATGTGCCTGTGCAGCTTCATGGCCGCCGAATACGACGACTTGCCGGATGCAGTGAAGATCGAAGTGCAGACCTTCACCGATATCAATGTGGCGTGGCTGGTCAAGCTGCTGTCTGCTGCATCCATGGCTACTCCAGCGCAGAACGAACAACGCGCGCGCGCCATCTTCGCCGCTGTTGCCGGTGCGCAGCTGGTTGCGCGCAGCCGCGCCGACCTGTCGCTCTACGACACGCTGATCGACAGCTACCGCGTGGCCGGCCTGCTGCCTGCGTGATGCGCAGCTATCTCCCTGCCGGTCTGCAGCGACGCTGACATCGTCGGCAACACTTCGGATCTTGCTGCGGTCTTCTCTTGTCTACGGCTCTTCTCTGGCGGCAGCTGTCCTTTCACGACAACGCGAAGAATCAGCCGCCCGACGCCTGCGCGTCCACCTGCACTTCCGGCCGCGCCGCATCGAACGCCGGCAGTGCCAGGCAGGCCTGTTCGATGCGTTGCAGGGTTGGATACGGCGTCAGATCGACGGCGAAACGGCGCGCGTTGTAGAGCTGCGGAATCAGCACGCAATCGGCCAGGCCCAGCGTGTCGCCGTGGCAGAATTCGCCCGTCTGCGGATCGTTGGCCAGCTGCGCTTCCAGTGCGGCGAAACCGCACTGCATCCAGTGCTGCGTCCACCGCTGGCGTTGCACGGCATCAAGTTGCCATTCGCGCTCTAGAAACTGGGTCACGCGCAGGTTGTTGAGCGGATGCACGTCGCAAGCGACGACCTGCGCCAATGCACGCACGCGGGCGCGCGCGGCCGGCGCGGTGGGTAGCAACCGCGCACTGTCCGGGAACGCATCTTCCAGATATTCCAGGATCGCCAGCGACTGCGGAATCAACACCGCGCCATGCCGCAACGTGGGCACCAGTTCCTGCGGATTGAGTTGCGCATACGCCGGCGCGTGTTGCTCGCCGCCATCGCGCACCAGGTGCACCGGATGCGCGATGTAGGCCAGCGCCTTCAACTGCAGGCCGATGCGCACACGATACGCGGCGCTGGAGCGCCAGTACGAAAACAATTCCAGTGGCGCGCTCATGCCCTGCCCCGCGTGCAGTTGTTCGTAGCGACCTTCGCTGACGCCTTTGCCGATGTCATGGCAGCGGCTGACGTTCGACGCGCTGTTCGATCGCACCGAAGATGCTGATGCCATCGGTATCGAACATTTCGATCCGCACCACGTCGCCGAAGGACATGAACGGCGTGCTCGGCTTGCCGTCGCGCAAGGTTTCCACCACGCGCTGTTCGGCAAAACACGAGGCGCCCAGCGTGGTGTCCTGATTGGCGATGGTGCCGGAGCCGACGATGGTGCCGGCCGACAGCGGCCGCGTTTTGGCAGCGTGGGCGATCAACTGGGCGAAGTCGAACTGCATGTCGTTGCCGGCTTCCGGCGCACCGAACCAGGTGCCGTTGACGTGGGTGACCAGCGGCAGATGCACCTTGTTGTCGCGCCATGCCTCGTCCAACTCGTCCACGGTGACGAACACTGGCGACAGCGCCGAGCGCGGCTTGGATTGCACGAAACCGAAGCCCTTGGCGAGCTCGGCCGGAATCAGGTTGCGCAGCGACACGTCGTTGACCAGGCCAACCAGCTGGATGTGCGCAGCGGCCTGCTCGGGCGATGCGCCCATCGGTACATCGTCGGTGATCACCACCAGCTCGGCTTCCAGATCGATGCCGTGCTCCTCGCTGATCACCTTGATGGCGTCGCGGGGGCCGTAGAACCCGGCACTGGTGGCCTGATACATCAGCGGGTCGGTGTAGAAGCTCTCCGGCACCTCGGCATTGCGCGCACGACGCACCCGCTCCACATGCGGCAGGTAGGCGCTGCCATCGACGAACTCGTAGGCGCGCGGCAACGGTGCGGCCAGCGCCTGCAGATCCAGATCGAACACGCCATCGGCACTACCCTCGTTGAGCGAGGCCGACAAGGCATTCAGGCGCGGCGCGACATTGCTCCAGTCTTCCAGCGCGCGCTGCAGCGTGGGCGCGATACCGGTGGCGCGCACCGCCGTGCGCAGATCGCGCGAGACCACGATCAGGCTGCCGTCGCGGCCGCCTTCCTTCAGGGAACCTAGCTTCATGACCATCCTGTGCTGTGGCTGATCGGCCGATTGTACGGCCTGCTGCAACACTGGTTGCAGTTGAAACAACTGACCCGTAGCCCAACCGATGAACTCGCCTTTTGTGCAGCGCGCCAAACGCGCGTACACTTGCCGGGTCTGCATGCGGCCGTCCGTTTCCCTTAGGGACAGCCGGCGAGGCCAGGATCGATCGATCCGCTCGCCCGCCCCACCCGACGCCTTTCGTGGTGCCGACAAACCCATCGCTCTTTGATTGGGTTGTTCCACCATCTCGCAGCGCGGTTCACGGGAACGCTCCGAGCCTCACTTTTTTGCATCTGCAATGCGTCTGCGCTCCGGGCTCTGCCTGGTGGCGACGCTTTACTTGGAGCTTCCTGATGTCTTTTGAATCCCTGGGCCTTGCGCCCTTCCTGCTGCGCGCGTTGGCCGAGCAGGGCTATGAAACCCCCACCGCGATCCAGCAGCAGGCGATCCCGCTGGTGCTGGCAGGTCACGACCTGCTGGCCGGCGCACAGACCGGTACCGGCAAGACCGCCGCGTTCGGCCTGCCGCTGCTGCAGCACCTGGGCACCACGCCGCAGCCGGTCAATGGCCCGCGCAAGCCGCGCGCGCTGATCCTGACCCCCACCCGTGAGCTGGCCACCCAGGTGCATGACAGCCTGCGCGGCTACAGCAAGTACCTGCGCATTCCCAGCGCGGTGATCTACGGCGGCGTGGGCATGGGCAACCAGCTCGACACCCTGCGTCGTGGCGTAGACCTGCTGATCGCCTGCCCGGGCCGGCTGATCGACCATATCGAGCGTCGCAGCGTGGACCTGTCCGGCATCGAAGTGCTGATCCTGGACGAAGCCGACCGCATGCTCGACATGGGCTTTTTGCCGTCGATCAAGCGCATCCTGACCAAGCTGCCGCGCCAGGACCGTCAGACCCTGCTGTTCTCGGCCACGTTCGAAGAGAACATCAAGCAGCTGGCGCTGGAATTCATGCGCAACCCGATGCAGATCCAGGTCACCCCGAGCAACACCGTGGCCGAGAGCATCACCCACCGCGTGCACCCGGTCGATGGCGCCCGCAAGCGCGACCTGCTGCTGCACCTGTTGGCACAGGACAGCCGCGAGCAGACCCTGGTCTTCGCGCGTACCAAGCATGGCAGCGACAAGCTGGCACTGTTCCTGGAAAAATCCGGCATCAAGACCGCGGCGATCCACGGCAACAAGAGCCAGGGTCAGCGTATGCGTGCCCTGAGCGACTTCAAGGCCGGCCGCGTGACCGTGCTGGTGGCCACCGATATCGCCGCGCGCGGCATCGACATCAACGAGCTGCCGAAGGTCATCAACTACGACCTGCCGATGGTGGCCGAGGATTACGTGCACCGCATCGGCCGTACCGGCCGTAACGGCTCCACCGGCGAGGCGATCTCGCTGGTGGCGCAGGACGAAGCCAAGCTGCTGCGCCAGATCGTGCGCATGCTGGGCCGCGATGTTGAAATCCGTGACGTGCCGGGCTACGAGCCGCAGACCCCGATCCGCTGGGGCAACAGCGCCCCGGGCCGTGCCGAACAGCCGGGTGGCGATCGCGCGCCGCGCAAGAGCCACGCCCGTCGTCCGCATGGCGATGCACCGCGTCAGGCGCATGCGCATGCCGGCCCGAAGAAGCCGGGTGGCCAGCGCAGCAGCGGGCCGCGTCAGGCCGGTGTTGCTGCCGGTGCCGGCGCAGGCCGTCGCGATGGTGGCCGTGGTGGTCAGCGTCCGAGCGGCACGCGCTGAATCCTGTGCGCCGGTGCGACCGGCGCTTAGGCATGCGGTGAACTGAAAGAAAAAGCCGCCCTTCGGGGCGGCTTTTTTGTGGGCGCACGCTGGGCAATGTAGACATGTCGCTACAGGCGCATTCCAAAGGGTGTGCGACGCAGCTTGCTCCCACACGGATGACACGTGCCCGCGCTCGCTGCCTAGCTTTCAATCAACGCGGTATTGCGATCGATCGCCTCGCGATACCGATCCAGCACTGCGGCGGTCTGCACGATGTATTTGCTCAGATCTTCCCAACGCCGGTCTTCCAGCGCTTCGCGAATACCCGGCAATGTCTTGACCTCGTAACCGGTGGCAAGCCCAGGTGCATAGATCAGGTTCCGGTACCACGGCCGCCCCGGCAAACCGCCTTCGGCCAACAGGGTCTGGTCGATGCGCTGCAGCGAGGCATTGAGCTTGCCGCGCACGCGTGCATCCAGGCTGCCGCCGCGCGATGCCAGCGCATCGTCGTAGCGCTTGGCGCTGGCCTGCAGGCGGGTAATGGCCTGATCCAGTGCGGCAAAGTCGATCTGCGGCACCGCGGCTTTCGGCTCGGGGGCGCGTTGCGGCCGGTTCGGGTTATCGATGGCGGCATAGGCACCGGCCTGCAACAACTCGGCCTGGGTGCGGGCGGCAGTGCGGTCGCTGTCGGCCTGCTGCTTGAGCTCCTGCGCGTAGCCGGCCACCGCGTCGGCGAAGTCGCCGAAGCGTTGCGGCAACACCGGCGCGTTGGCGACGCGCAGCACCGTGCGGCCGACCGTCTGCGACAACAGCGGCAGATAGCTGAAGTCCGGATCGATATAGCGCGCGAAATAATCGTAGGAGTCGTACAGCGAGTGATAGACGCCGCTACCGCCGCCCTGCCCGCCATAGCCCAGATCCAGCGTCGCCAGCCCAAGATGCTGCAGGAACGGGCTGTAGTCGCTGCCCGAGCCCAGCGCCTTGAGCGGCACATCGCCACCGGCCGCGAGCTGCTTGGCGATGTCTTTTTGCGCCGGCTTGGCGGTGGGTGCCAGCGCGTCGATGCGGGCACGTGCGCGTTGCCGTTCGAGCACGCTCACGCCGCTGTCGGGGTCGCGCAGATCCGCCGCCACCCCGTTGACCAGGCGTTGCAGCGCATGGCTGCCGCCGGCATTGAGAAAGCCGCGTCCGTTGCCATCGGTGTTGACGTACAGCACCGCCTTGCGGCGCAGTTCGTCGGCGTGCTGTTCGGCCCACTCTGTGGAGCCGAGCAGGCCAGCTTCTTCGCCATCCCAACTGGCATACACGAGCGTGCGCTTGGGGCGCTGGCCTTGCTTGGCCAGTTCGCCAATCGCCTTGGCTTCGGCCAGCAATGCGGTGGTACCCGAGAGCGGATCGGCCGCACCGAACACCCAGCCGTCGCGGTGATTGCCGCGCACCACCCACTGGTCCGGATACTCGCTACCTCGTAGGGTGGCGATGACGTTGTAGATGGTCTTGCTGCCCCACTCCGCATCGACCTTCAGATGCACGCGCGCGGTGGCCTCGCCGCCGATGCGGTAGGTGATCGGCAGCGCGCCGCGCCAGTCCTCCGGTGCCACCGGCCCGCCCAGCGCGGCCAGCAAGGGTTGCGCGTCGCCCCAACTGATCGGCAGGGTCGGGATCTTCAACACGCTGCCGGCCTGGTCGATCTTCAGGCGTTTGGCACCCTTGCTGGCGCCGACGCCCGGGGTCAGCGGATCGCCGGGATAGATCGCGAAATTGGCGACCGAGCCGCGTTGCACGCTCCATTGGTTGCGCGCCGGGCCATCCGGATAGGCCCGATCCTGGAAATAACCGTCGTCGCGCGGATCGGAATAGATGATCGCGCCGATCGCGCCATGCTCCTGCGCCAAGCGCGGCTTGAGCCCGCGCCAGCCCTTGCCGTAGCGGGCGATGACGATCTTGCCGCGCACATCCACGCCGTTGCGCGCCAGCGCTTCGTAGTCTTCGGCGATGCCGTAATTAACGTAGACCAGATCGCCGGTGACATCGCCATTGCCGCCGTAGATCACATACGGTGGCAGCACGTTTTCGGTCTGGGTGGAGGTGCTGTCGCCCGGCAGCGGCGGCTCCTTGAGACGCGCGACGTAGGGCTTGGGGCCGAGCAATTCCAGCTGCGAGGTCTTGGGCGAAGGCCACAACACTTCGAAGGTTTCGATGCGCGCATCCCACCCATAGCCGCGCAGGCGGTTTTGCAGATCGCGGGCGTTCTCCAGGTTATGCGGCGAGCCAACGTGATTGGGCGCCGACGACCATTGCTTCAACCAGCCGCGATAATCGGCGTCCTCCAAGCCGCTATCGAAACGTGCTTCCAGCGCGCGTTGCGCCTGTGCGGCAGCGGTGTCGTAACCCGGCAGTGCGGCGGGTTGTTCCGCAGTTTGTGCGGCCAGGGCAGGCGCGACGAATGCCAGGGCGAGTAGCCAGGCGTGCTGCGAAGAGGTCATCGTAGTTCCTTGAATAAAGTGTCCGGGGTAAACCGCGATTGGGTTGATGCACGACGCTGGCGAGCACACAGCCACCATCGCACGGCCGCACACGGGCCGTGCGAGCGCCGATCAGAAGCGATAGTCCAGGCCCACGGTGAAATAGCGCCCACGCAGGTCGTACTGGGTGAAGTCGTACGGCGCGCGAATACCCGGGAACGAGGCATCCACCGGCGGCTGCTTGTCGGCCAGATTCTCGATCTTGGCGTAGAGCGTGAGCTTGTCGATACCGGTGTAGCCCAGATACAGATCGAACTGGTTGTAGTCGCCCACGCGCGACTGCAATGCACTCGCTGCCGCGCTGGCCTTCTGGTCGTAGCCGCCGGTGTAGTACCAGGTCAGCGCCGCACTGACGGTGCCCAGATTCCAGTCCAGCGTGGTGGTCGCCTTGTTGCGCGGCAACGAGGGACCGAGGTTGCTGCCGGCGTAATCCTGCAACGGGCCACCGACCACGGTGGGGCGGCGGTAATCGCGCACGTGGGTGTAAGCGGTATTGAGGCCGAAGTTGCCGGCCGCTTCGGTGGGGCCCCCCCGGCGGCCAAACACAAACAAAAACCCCCTCGTGCGAAACCAGACGGTTTTTAAAAACCTTTTAAAACCCCCCACCCCGCCCCCCCCGATGGCGCTCAAAAACCCCGCGCCG
>NZ_JBEOLS010000059.1:0-34121 GCF_040279205.1 Xanthomonas hortorum | reverse complement strand
CAGTGGAGCGGCCGATTCATTTGTTGATGGACCGTGCTTACGAAGGCAACGAAACCCGCCAGTTAGCGCTCGATCTTGGCTTCGTGCCGGTGGTCCCGCCGAAATCCAATCGGGTCGAGCCTTGGGAGTACAACCGGCAGATGTACAAGCGGCGCAACGAAGTGGAGAGACTGTTCCGTCGCTTGAAAGGCTACCGCCGGATTTTCTCGCGCTTCGACAAGCTGGATGTCATGTTCCTTGGATTCCTCAGCTTCGTCCTAGTCGTTGATTGGCTTCGGATGTGTTAACAGGCCCTAACAAGCCATCATCTAAAAGCCTAGTCGTCGTCGTGAGCAAGCAGCAGGGCCTCAGCGTTCTGTGGCACTTCGCTCAACAGATGTTGCAAAGTAGCGTGGTCCAAGATCGGCGCTGATCGCATAAGATCCTTAGCATCCTTGTTCGACATATCTATTTCTGTGAAGCGCCCCTCAAGCTTTCGCATGTGTGCATAGCAGCCGAGGTCTACCGCGAATGCATGGTAATTTCCATCCGTAGATTTATGCGTCAGGGCCGTAGCGCAGCTATGAATAATGCGATAGTCCAAAAGCCTATAGACCAACGCACGCCATGAATCGCGCTGTTGGAGATGTCGCTCTTCAATTAGGAATATATTACTTCTCTTTTCCAGACAGAAATGGCGGATCACGTAGATCCCCTTAATAAGTTCGTCCTGCTCGTCTTCTTTGCTGTCATGCTTTAATTCTTGAATTTTTTGCTCAAAATTGACACGCGCGAGCTGCCTAACTTCGTCCTTACCAATTTTCGCTTTCCCTTCAACCACAACAGAATTCAAGAGCTCAAGGAAAAGTGAAAGGACATCACGTGGAACACCTCCGCCAGCCATGACCAAACGGTCAAAACCCTCGCCTTTGAATAGCCCACTGATCTCAGCTTTTGACATTCCCACTCGATCACCAAAGTGCTCAAGAATCGCCAAATTCTGTTTTGAAGTCTTTGCGAAGTCGTCAAACGTGTAGTCGATATTTATTGGCTGATAGTCGTGCCGTTCTTGTGCACCTATAGGCTGCCCATCCCTATCTAGATATAAGGTAGAGGCATGCCGCAGCGTTGCGATTTTGAAGAAAAGTGGAAGATCTTTACAGAGCCGATGTATATAGTCGACAACAAATGCTTGGTCAGCACGCTTTAGGTGATAAAGATCGTCAATCTGGATCAGCAGTGTCGTCACGCGTTGAGATAAAGCAAAAACATCCCGAATGTTTTGCTTCAATTCCGGAAGCCACCTATCGAGTTGCTCAAGCTTTTCCCGATGAACTTTAAAGGAGCGCTCCACCTCATCGACTTCTCTTACTTTGATGGCGCCATCGAGCCTTGCAACATTCGTCTTTAAGCCTGCGCTTGCTTCCGACGCGTTTTCTTCTACCCTTTTCCGTCGAACATCTTCATCATGCGTGTCGGCAGCCACACGGAGATTGACAAGGGTTTTAATAATCTCTTTGACTTTCTCTTTCGCGAGCTTCTTCTTGCCGAACCACGCAACCAGATTCCGTTCAAGCTCGCGAAAGATCGAAACTAAGATCTCGATTAAGACATTCGGAAACGAATGCCGCTTGAAGTCTTCACAATTGAGATAGATAGCGACGTAACCTTCGGGAAGCTTCCGCGCGGAGCTATGTAGCAATAACGTCTTACCACAGCCACGCCTGGCAAAAACAGTATGATTCTGCCTCATCCGCGCGTCCTGCATTGCCGTGCCCACAGCGATGTAGTCGGTTTCGGTTCCTGTTTGAACTCGAAGATTTTCGGAAATAACCTCACGCAGCTTAGCTAGATTGACGGCGCTTGCCATGAGTAGCCCCCCTATTGTTTCGACAATCATACATCTTGCCTTATGCAAGTTGTTCTCTACCGCGAACCCAAATTTTCGAGGCCTTGGCCTCCTTGAGGCGAATTTTCTCTGTAGCGGTAGAAACCTGCGATGCAAAATTCGCAAATTAGATAACGTAAGCAAGCTCAACAGATTCCCTACTGTCGGCCAATCAGCGATAACAGACGTTGCTGTCTTAAGTTCTTGAACTTATCTGCGATCCTGAGGTGAAGCCCCCAATAAAATTGCCCGACACGCATGCACATCGCGGCTAAGGCATGTATGCGGCCGTCGCTCAGCCGTTGAGCAAGCCTAAAACGACATCGCGCGGCAGCTTGCCGGTTTCGTTGCGTGGCAATGCGGGGAGTTTGCGCAGGCGGCGTGGGAGAAACACCGGGTCGACGCTGATGCGCAGGGCGGCGAGGATCTGCGCTTCGTCCAGGGTTGGGGCGACCACCAGTGCGGCGATGCGGCCGACGGCCTGCCCGGGATCCGGTGTGAGCTGCACGATGGTGCCGTCGATCACGCCGGGAATGGCGAGCAGGCGGCGGGTGAGGTCGGCCAGCGAGGCGCGTTTGCCGGCGATTTCCAGCAGATCCGCCTGACGCCCGCGCACCTGGAAGCGGCCGTCTGCGGCCACGTCCATCATGTCGGCCAGCAGCACCGGCGTTGCCAGATGCGGTGCGTGCACCAGCGTGCCGGCGGCCTGTGTTTCCAGGCGTACGCCGGGCAGCGGGGTCCACGCCGCTTCCAGTGCGGTGCGCCGCACGGCGAAGACGCAGGTTTCGGTGGAACCGAACATCTCGCGCACTTCGCCGCCAAAGCGTGCTTCGGCCGCTGCGGCGATGTCCTGCGCCAACGGTGCGGTGGCCGAGACGATGCCGGCCAGCGGTGGCAACTGCACGCCCGATTCGACCAGCGCACGCAGGTGCACCGGTGTGGTCACCAACAGGCGCGGCTCCGGAATTTCCGCCAGCGCATGCGCCACGTCGTCGGGGAAGAACGGCCGCCCGGCATGCACGGCCAGCGTGGTCACCATCGGCAGCAGTACCGACAATTCCATGCCGTACATATGCTGCGGCGGCACCGTGGCCACCACGTGCGGCACCGCATCGGTGTGCGCCCACAGGCTCTCCAGCGCGACCAGATCCTGGCGCGTGCTGGTCAAAAAACTGCCCCAGGTCTTGGGATTCGGTTGCGGGCTGCCGGTGCTGCCGGAGGTAAAACCAATCGCCACCAGGGCATCGTCTGCCAGTTGCGGCATCGGGCCATCGGCCTGCGGCAACTCTGCCGGCAATTGCCAGTAGCGCGGCGGTGCCAGCTCCAAGGCAAGATCGCCCAGACAATACGCATCGGCGTGGCGCGCCTGCACTTCGCCGACCACTGCCGGTGCGCGCGACGACGGCAGCAGCGACACCTGGCCGCGCAGCGCGCAGGCGTAGAAGGCGACCATGAAACGGTAGCGGTCTTCGCACAGATTCACCGCATGGCGGCCGTCCGGCAGCTGCTGCGCCAGGCCGTGCACGTGCGCGATGAAGGTCGCCAGATCCACCGACTGCCCTGCCCGCCAGGCCAACGGCCGGCCGGGCGCGCCAACGGCCATCGGGTGGGAGACAACAAAGGCGGGCAGGCTGGACATGTGAACCGACAGTCGCAAAAGCGCGCTAGCTTGGCCGCCACCTGGGCTGCTGGCAAGTCGCAGGGTTTGTGGCTACGCCGCAGTGCCGGATGTTCGCAACGTCGCAGCTGGCGTGCTTAAAGCACCCTTGGCGTTGTGGCAGCTGCGCATCGCGAGGTGGAATGCATTGAAACTGATATTGAAAGTGATGCGGTGAGATCGGCCAGGTCGCGCGTGCTGCCGTGCGTGGACTGCGCATTTACCGTCAGGGCGCATCTGGTCGAGCTCGCCACTGGCACAGACCCCGCCGCTTCGACGACACACTCCACCACCCACCCCGCGCATGACCTGTGGCCCAAGCCCCCGGTCGAAGCGAGCTGCTAGGCTTGGCCGCTCTTTCGTTGCGTCCAGTCGTTTCCGATGCCCAGATTGTTGCCGCTGTCCTTGTTATTGCTGGCTGTCACTGCGCACGCGCAGTCCGCCGCACCGCTCACCATCGAACAGGTAATGGCCGACCCGGACTGGATCGGGCCGTCGGTCGATCAGGCCTGGTGGCAGTGGGATGGAAAACAGGTGCAATACCTGCTCAAACGCGAGGGCAGCCCGGTGCGCGACACCTATCGCCAGGGCACCGGCGGTGCAGCGGCAGAACGCGTGGCCGACAACGCCCGCGCCGGTCTGGATGCGGCCAACCCCAGCTACGACGCGACGCGCCAGCGCATGCTGTTCGCGCGCAATGGCGACATTTTTTTGCGTGATCTGCGCTCGGGCGCGCTGACCCAGCTGACCCGCAGCAACGAGGTCGAATCGCGTCCGCAATTCGCCAGCGACGGCGGTGCGATCTGGCGTGCGGGCAACAACTGGTATCACTGGCGCGCCGATGGCGGCACCGCGCAGGTGGCGGTGGTCAAGGCCGAACGCGATCCCGATGCCGCGCCCAAGGCCGATGTGTTGCGCGAGCAGCAACTGGCCACGCTGGCCACGCTGCGCCGCGACCGCGAGCAGCGCGAAGCGCTGCGCACACAGGAAGACACCTGGCGTCGCGCCGACGCCACGCGTGCCACTGCACCGGTGTATCTGGGCGATGAGGTGGAGATCGTCGACAGCGCGTTGTCGCCGGACGGCCGCCATCTGTTGGTGGTCACCCAGGCCAAGAATGCCGACGAAGGCCAGGCCGGCAAGATGCCCAAGTACGTGACCGAATCCGGCTACGAAGAATTCCAGGAAGTGCGCACCCGCGTCGGTCGCAATGCCCCGGTGCCGCATGCGTTGTGGTTGGTCGATGTCAGCGCCGGCACGGCAAAACCATTGTCGTTCGACACGCTGCCAGGCATTGCCACCGACCCGCTGGCGGCGCTGCGCAAGGCTGCCAAGCGCGATGCGCTCAAGGGCAACCGCGCCGTGCGTGTGGAAAGCGACGGCGATGGCAGCGGGCCGGCGGTGCATTGGAGCGATGACGGCCGCAATGTGGCGGTGGAGATTCGCGCAGCGGACAACAAGGACCGCTGGATCGCCAGCGTGGACCTAGCCAACGCCAAGCTGCAGCCGCGTCATCGTCTGAGCGATAGCGCCTGGATCAACTGGGACTTCAACGATTTCGGCTGGCTGCCCGACAACCGCACGCTGTGGCTGCTGTCCGAAGAATCCGGCTATTCGCAGCTGTACACGGTGGAAGGCAACGGCAAGCCGCGCCAGCGCACGCGTGGCAAGTGGGAAGTGTCGATGCCGGTGCCCAGCGCCGATGGCAGCGGCATGTTCTTCCTGTGCAACCAGAAATGGCCGGGCGATTACGAGGTGTGCAAGCTGGATCTGCGCACCGACCAGCTCACCGAAGTGACAGCCTTGAACGGTGTGGAAGGCTTCAGCCTGTCGCCGAATGGGCAGCAGGTGCTGGTGCGCTACTCCGGCGCCTATCTGCCGCCGCAGTTGGCGGTGGTGCCGGCGGCGGGCGGTCAGGCCACGGTGCTCACCGACACGCGCACGTCGGCCTTCAAGGCGCAGCCGTGGATCGCACCGCAGTACGTGCAGGTGCCGTCCAAACACGGCGCCGGCACGGTCTGGGGCAAGTACTACGGCCCGCAGAATCCCGAGCCCGGCAAGCAGTATCCGATCGTGATGTTCGTGCACGGAGCGGGATATCTGCAAAACGTCTCTCAACGCTACACACCGTATTTCCGCGAGCAGATGTTCCACAACCTGCTGGTGCAGCAGGGCTACATCGTGCTGGACCTGGATTACCGCGCATCGGAAGGCTACGGCCGCGACTGGCGCACCGCGATCTACCGCAACATGGGGCATCCGGAGCTGGAGGATTATCTGGACGGCCTGGACTGGCTGGTCGCCACCAAGCAAGGCGACCGTGCACGCGCCGGCATCTACGGCGGCTCGTACGGCGGCTTCATGACCTACATGGCGCTGTTCCGCAGCCCCGGCACCTTCAAGGCCGGCGCAGCGCTGCGGCCGGTGGGCGACTGGATGCAGTACAACCACGACTACACCTCCAATATCCTCAACACCCCCGAGCTCGATCCGCAGGCCTACAAGACCTCCTCGCCGATCAACTACGCAGACGGGCTGCAGGACCATTTACTGATTGCACACGGCATGATCGACGACAACGTGTTCTTCAAGGACTCGGTCGACATGACCCAGAAACTGGTTGAGCTGCACAAGGACAACTGGCAGGTGGCACCGTATCCGCTGGAACGCCACGGTTTTACGCGTGCCGATTCGTGGCTGGACGAATACAAGCGCATCCTCAAACTGTTCAATGAGCAGGTGAAGCCGTAAGGCATGCGATTGCAGCCGGGCGATGCGTGATGCGTCGCCCGGACGATGACATGTCATGCAGCAGCATCCGGATCTTGCGGCAAGCAGCAGGTAGCGCGCGTTGCACGCGTTGCACGCGTGGTGTCGCGTACGCATCGCCCCGCAACAACGTGCCTGGCACTCACCTCCACGTACGCAACTGGCTCTAAGCTTGACGCAGGATCGGCAGATCGCTGGCGCATCGCGCTCCCCTCTGCATCGGTCTGCCGCCCGACCGGAGCGCCGCCGGCACCGCAGCGGCTATCCATTTACCGACCGGCGCGAAGAAGGTAATCGCGATGGGCCTGTGGGACCGATTGTTTGGACGCAAGACCCCGGCGGCAAAGATGCCACGAGCCGAACCGACCGTGGCGCCGGCCACCGCAGCCGACGACACGGAAACCGAAGCCGAGATCGACCCGGCATTGTTGCCAGCGCTGACCCTGTTCCAGCGCGGCGATCAGGTGGGCGCCTACAACGCCGCGCAGGCACAGCTGCACCTGGGCGCCGATGCGCAGCGGTTGTGTGCATTGGCATTGAGCGCGCTGGACCGCTATCGCGAGGCGTACCCGCACTGGCTGGCGCTGTACGAGCTGGAGCCCACCGCACACAACGCGCTGCAGTTGGCGACCACCTCGGTGATGTGCAACGAGATCGATCGTGGCGAGCAGTGGCTGCTGACCTTCGATGATTTGAATGCGCAGGAGCGCTCCACCTCACCGGCCACCGCACGCACCAGCTTCCTCACCGCGTTGACCCGCGCCGGCCACGGTGCGCACGCGTTGCCGCATCTGGAATGGTTGCGCGAGGCGTACGCAGGAATGTCGATCACCGACAGCCATTTCCTCTACGTGCGCGGGCTACCGTTTTTCGAAGCATTCCTTGAGCGCAGCACGCCGTTGTTGCGCGAGTGCCTGCCGGCCGATGCGCTGCCGGGTTGGTACGCGCAACTGCAGCCATCGCTGGATCCTGATGGCCAGGCTGCGGTGGCCGCACATATCGCCTCGCTGCAATGAACGCACCGCTGCCACCGTCATCGCGGTCGCATGGCGGCTTTGTCACGCCGCTGGCATGGGTGTCGTTGCTGCTCGGGCTGGTCAGCGCGATGGGCAATCTGCTGCAGATCATGATGATCGCGATCATGCCGGACGCGAGGTCGATGGGATTGCCCGACGGCATGACACTGCCGCCGTCGTGGCAGTGGCTGATCGATCATGCACTGTCGTTGTCGATTGCGGGGGCAGTGCTATCGGCCGCGTTTGCGTGGCTCAGCTGGGCGTTGCTGCAGCGACGCGAGTGGGCGCGGGTCGGGTTCGTGGCGGTGTTGCTGGTGACAGGGCTACTCAATTTCGGCGGCTTGGCGCTGATCGGGCCGTTGTTCGAGGGTGTGCAGGCCATGCTGCCCGCCGATGTGCTGCACAGCCCGGAGTGGCCGGAATTGCAGGCGCGCCTGCAGGCGACGCGCCAACTCGCATTGCTGCTGACCGGCGCGGGCGTCGTGGCACTCGGCTGCATTCACGCGGCGCTGGCTTGGCGGCTGTGTACGCCGGCCGTGCGCGCTGAATTTGCTGCATCGCGCTTGGCGTGATCGTTCGCTGCGTTTGATCTGCGTGGACAGCTTCGAGGGGCGTGTCAGTCGCGTCGAGGGCGCGATGCCCTCACCGCTTGCGGGACACGCCGCAAGCGGTAAGGGCACCGCACCAGAAAGTTTTAGGTTGCCTTGTTGAAAGCCTGCCTATTGATCGCGCTGCGTTGCAAAGCTGATCGGGTGCGCCGTTACTCAAACGACGCACGTCATGCACTGCTTGCACCATGCACACCGACCATCTCCACTGGTCCTTGCCCGCCCACCGTCGCGGGACCTTACGCGGCATGGATGCCGCGTAAGAGCCTACACGGACGTACTTGCGGCGTGTCCCGCGAGGGTGGGCGGGCAAGGGCCCTGCAGCAAATCGGCAGATCAGCCGCTCTACAACTGATCTATCCGCGCTGCTCAACCACTCCAAGACAACCGAGATCTCGGGTCGTAACAACGTTGAGATGGAGCGCAAGAGCACAGGTCAGCAGCCTGGTTGGTCGGGCCCCCGTGCCCGTCCGCTAGCTGCCCAAGCGAAGCATTGCCTCGCCATGCGACAAACGGGCGCGTTCGCCCCGATGCACGAACCAGGATGCACCGCTTAGAATCGTGGCATGAACGAATTCGACCGTGTACGCGATTATTTGACCGGCCTGCAGGACCGTATCTGCGCTGCCGTGGAAGCCATCGATGGCAGCGCGCGTTTTGCCGAAGACCTGTGGCAGCGCGAAGAAGGCGGCGGTGGACGCACCCGCATCCTGCGCGATGGCGCAGTGTTCGAGCAGGCCGGCATCGGCTTTTCGGATGTGTCCGGCTCGCGCCTGCCGCCTTCGGCCAGTGCGCATCGGCCCGAGCTGGCCGGAGCGACCTGGCGCGCCTGCGGCGTCTCGCTGGTGTTCCATCCGCACAATCCGCACATCCCCACCACCCACGCCAACGTGCGCTACTTCCGCGCCGAGCGCGATGGCGACGTGGTGGCGGCCTGGTTCGGCGGCGGCTTCGATCTGACCCCGTTCTACCCGGTCGACGAAGACGTGCTGCATTGGCACCGCACCGCGCAGACGCTGTGCGCCCCATTTGGCGAAGAACGCTATGCCGCGCACAAGCGCTGGTGCGACGAATACTTCTTCCTGCGCCACCGCAACGAGACGCGTGGCGTGGGCGGGCTGTTCTTCGACGACCTGGACAAGGACTTCGAACGCGATTTCGCCTATCAGCGCGCGGTTGGCGATGGCTTTCTGGATGCCTACCTGCCAATCGTCGAGCGCCGCAAGGACACGCCGTATGGCGAGCGTGAGCGCGAGTTCCAGCTCTACCGTCGCGGCCGCTACGTAGAGTTCAACCTGGTCTACGACCGCGGCACCCTGTTCGGCCTGCAGAGCGGCGGGCGCGCCGAAAGCATCCTGATGAGCTTGCCGCCGCGGGTGCGTTGGGAATACGGATTCACACCGGAACCGGGCAGCGCCGAGGCACGGCTGATGGACTACTTGGTCCCACGCGACTGGCTCGGTTGAATCGCTCAATTAAAAAACATAGCGCCAATGAAACGCTGTGTTGATTAATCGAGTTTAGTAGGCCTATTTAAATTTGTGATTCCCAGCGCCACCGGTGAATCGTGCAATACGATGAACCGGTTATGTTGCGTAGCAAAATAATTGCAGGCCGGAAATAAAAAGCCCCGCAGACCAGGGGGAGGTCGGCGGGGCCAGGGAACGGAAACTTGGGGAGTAGTTTCCGCTCCGAGATCTGCTCCAGGGGATGGGAGAGATCTGCCGACAGGCGTTGCGCCCGTCGAGGGATATAACACCATTTTCCACATTGATGGATCGTGAAGATAACTGTTAAAAATATGTAGAATTTAGCGGTTATTCATTCCATCGGCGCAGGCTCAATTCGTATTATGTCTGGTCTGCGCATTCAGCATATCAGCCTTATCTGTTGCGTCAGTGCGCCTCATCCCAGTTATCGCCAACCCCGGAATCGACCACCAGCGGCACGCGCAATTCAGCTGCGGCCGACATGCGCGCGGTGACCTCGCCCAGCAGCGTGTCGACGAAGTCGGCATCGGCTTCGAACACCAGTTCATCGTGCACCTGCAGGATCATCAGTGCGCGCTCGGCGTGATCGGCGATCCAGCCGTCCACGCTGACCATGGCGCGCTTGATGATGTCGGCGGCGGTGCCCTGCATCGGCGCGTTGATCGCGGCGCGCTCGGCGCCGGCACGCTGGCCCTGGCTGCCGGCGTTGATGAAGTCCAGGTATAGCCGGCGGCCGAACACCGTTTCCACGTAGCCCTTGTCGCGCGCCTGCTGGCGGGTGGTTTCCATGAAGTCGCGCACGCCCGGGTAGCGGCTGAAGTACAGCGCGATGTAGTCCTGCGCCTCGCCACGGCCGATGCCGAGCTGGCGGGCCAGGCCGAACGCGCTCATGCCGTACATCAGGCCGAAGTTGATCGCCTTGGCGGCGCGGCGCTCGTCAGCGCTGACAGTGTCGATGGTGCGGCCGAACACCTCGGCGGCGGTGGCGCGGTGCACGTCGGCGCCGGACTCGAACGCGCCGACCAGGCCGGGGTCGCCGGACAGGTGGGCCATGATGCGCAGCTCGATCTGCGAGTAATCGCAGGCGATCAGCTTGCGCCCGGCCGGGGCGACGAAGGCGCGGCGGATGCGGCGGCCGTCTTCGGTGCGGATCGGGATGTTCTGCAGGTTGGGATCGGACGAGGACAGCCGCCCGGTGGCCGCGCCGGCCTGGTGGTAGCTGGTGTGCACGCGCCCGGACTGCGGGTGGATCATCTCCGGCAGCTTGTCGGTGTAGGTGCTGCGCAGCTTGGTCAGGCCGCGGTATTCCAGGATCACCCGCGGCAGCTCGTGCTGGTCGGCAATGGCTTCCAACGCCTCTTCGTTGGTCGAAGGCTGGCCCTTGGGCGTCTTGACCACGGCGGGCAGCTTGAGCTCGTCGAACAGCAGCGCCTGCAGCTGCTTGGGCGAATCCAGGTTGAAGCTGCGCCCGGCCAGCTCAGTGGCCTTCTGCTGGGCGGCGAGCATGCGCTTGGACAGGTCCGCGCTCTGGCGGCGCAGTTCGGCCGCGTCCACGCACACGCCGTTGGCTTCGATGCGTGCCAGCACCTCCACCAGCGGCATCTCGATGTCGCGGTAGACCTGCTCCAGGCCCGGCTCGGCGGCCAGCCTGGGGCCGAGCACTCGGTGCAGGCGCAGGGTGATGTCGGCATCTTCGGCGGCGTAGCGGGTGGCGTCGTCCAGGCTGATCTGGGCGAACGGGATCTGCTTGGCGCCCTTGCCGCAGACGTCCTCGTACTTGACCGTGTCGTAGCCGAGGTAGCGCTTGGCCAGGCTGTCCATGTCGTGACGGGCGCTGCCGGAATTGAGCACGAAGCTCTCCAGCAAGGTGTCGTCGCTGTAGCCAGCCAGGGCGATGCCGTGGCGGCGCATCACGTGCAGGTCGTACTTGCCGTGCTGGCCGAGCTTGCGCACGGCGGGGTCGGTGAGCAGCGGCGCCAGCTGCGCCAGCGCCTGGCTGCGGTCGAGCTGGGCCGGGGCACCGGGGAAGTTGTGGCCGAACGGCAGATACGCCGCCTGGCCGGGCTCGGCAGCCACGCTCAGGCCGATCAGATCGGCCTGCAGCGGGTCCAGGCTGTCGGTTTCGGTATCGAAGGCGAACTGGCCGGCCGCGCGCAGGCGGGTGATCCAGTTGTCGAGCTGTTCCTGGGTCAGGATGGTCTCGTACTGGCCGGGCGCCGACAGCGCCGGGTCCACTTCCACCGGGGCGCTGACCGGGCCGGACACGAAGCCGGTGCCGCGCGCGCGGCCGGGTTCGGTGCGGGCGCTGGCTGCAGCGGCCCCCAACGGCATCGGCTCGGTCAGCAGGCCGGTCTGGGCAGCGGCGCCGCCGAGCTCGCGCAGGGCCTGGGTGAAGCCGTAGCGTGCGTACAGCACCGCCAGCGTTTCGGCGTTGGGCGCGCGCAGGTCCAACGCGCGCGGGCCGCTGGCCAGGGTCACGTCGGTCTTGATGGTGACCAGTTCGCGGTTGAGCGGCAGCCGTGGCAATGCGGCGCGCAGGTTCTCGCCGATCTTGCCCTTGATCTTGTCGGCGTTGGCGATCACGCCGTCGAGCGAGTCGTACTCGGCCAGCCATTTGGCGGCGGTCTTGGGGCCGCACTTGTCCACGCCCGGCACGTTGTCGACGGTGTCGCCCATCAACGCCAGCAGGTCGACGATCTGATTCGGGCGCACGCCGAACTTGGCGATCACCGCCTCGTCCGAATCCATGCGGCTGCCGCTCATGGTGTTGACCAGTTCGATGCCCGGGCGCACCAGCTGGGCAAAGTCCTTGTCGCCGGTAGAGATGGTCACGCTCAGGCCGTCGGCGGCGGCCTGCAGGGCCAGCGTGCCGATCACGTCGTCGGCTTCCACGCCGTCGATGCGCAGGATGTCGATGCCCAGCGCATGCACGATGTCGCACATCGGCTGCACCTGCGCGCGCAGGTCGTCGGGCATCGACGGGCGATTGGCCTTGTAGTCGGCATACAAGTCATCACGGAAGGTCTTGCCGGGCGCATCCACCACGAACGCGACGTAAGCCGGGCGTTCCTTCAAGGTGGCGCGCAGCATGTTGACCACACCGAACAAGGCACCGGTGGGCTCGCCCTGGGCATTGGTCAGCGGCGGAAGCGCGTGGAACGCGCGATACAGGTAACTGGACCCGTCGATCAGGACTAATTTGCTCATCGGCCAATTCTACCGCTGCACGCTCACCCCACGCCGCCCAGCGCATACTGAGCAACGACCTAGAACGGATGACGACGATGATGAGAGCAAGTCTTTTGCTGCTGCCATTACTGCTGCTCGGCGGCTGTGCCACCAGCGGCGCCAGCGGCAACGTGCCGGCCGGTGCGGATGTCACCAGCAAGACCATGGGCAACGGCGACAAGGTCGACGAGTACCGGGTCAACGGCCAGCTGGAAATGGTGCGCGTGACGCCCGCACGCGGGGCGCCCTACTTCCTGTACGACCGCGATCACGACGGCCATACGGATGCGGAAAAGGACAAGGTCAACAAGGTGTATTGGAAGTTGTATAGCTGGTGATTCGGGATTCGGGATTCGGGATTCGGGATTCGTAGAGCGTAAGCGCAGCGGCTCTTTGGCCGCTGGTGCCGGTGAAGCCAACTTCGTCTCAGCGTTGCGCAACCGCGGTGGTGGTCTCTGCGCTTGAGGTGGCCGGCATTGCCACGGCCGCTGCGGCCAGCGCCAGGGTCTGGCGTGCGGCGAGCAGCGGTTCTTCGGCATCGCCGTAGATGGCGGTCAACATCTGCAGCGCTTGCTGCGCGTGGTCGCGTGCAGCGGCGGTCTGGCCAAGCCTGCGCTCGGCTTCGGACATGCCGCGCAGGATCTCGGCGGTCTGTGGATGCGCACGGCCCAACACGCGCAAGGACGAGGCCAGGCAAGCGCGCTGTTCGGCAAGCGATGCCTGCACCTGCCCGGCATCCAGCAACCAGAAGGCATGGTTGCTGCGGTAGGTGATCGTGGCCCGCGCATCGTCGCCGAAGGCGGCGCGTGCGCGCTCCATCGCAGCGCGGTAATGCGGGCCGGCTTCGGCCAGCTTGCCTTGCTGACGCAAGGTGTCGGCGAGATTGCCTTCCACCATCAAGGTATCGGCGGCGTTGTCGCCGTACAGCTTGCGGGTAATGCGCAGCAGCGGGGCGAGTTCGGCCTCGGCAGCGGCAAACTCGCGCTGCATCAGCAAAAACACCGCCAGGCTGTTGCGCATCGACAGCACCAGCGGATGCTCTGGCCCACGCACGTCAATGCGCTCGCGCAGCAGGCTGCGCTGCAAGGCGATGGCCGGTGCAAGCTGCCCATTCTCGGCCAGCATGCCGGCGTAGCTATTGCCCGCATCGATACGGCGTTCTGCGGTGGTGGCCACGTTGGCCAATGCGGCGACGTAGGCATGCCGGCTTTCCGCCAGCGCCTCCAGCATGCGGCCTTGATCGCGCAGCGCCCATGCCAGCCGGGCACGCATGTCGTTACCCAGGCTCTGCTGCTTCGCATTGCCGCGCGCGGCCTGCGCCATGCCGGCGCGCAGCACGCGCTCGGCCTCGCGCGATTGACCCGCACCACTGAGCGCCTGGCCCAGCATGGAGGCCGCTTCCAGCGCAGGCGTGCTACCGGCACCCGTGCTCTGCTGCGCCAGCGCCTGCGCGGTGCGCAGATGCGCGACCGCCTGCGGATAGTCCGACAAGGCGATCAGCGTGCGACCCAGCGTCAGTTCCACCTCGGTGCGTGCATCCGGTTGATCGGCCAGCTCGCGCGCGGCGCGCTGCGAGGCCTGCTGCAACACGCGCAGCATCAACGTCTTGTCCAGATCCTGCGCGATGCCAGGGTCCACGCTGGACAACACCGAGCTCATGAAATCGCCCGTGACCTGCGCGCGTTGCGCATCGCGCGCGGCTTGCTGCAGCGACCACAACGTGGCGCCCAGACCACCCATCAGCGCGATCGACACAAGCCCGGCGGCCAGCACGCCACTGCGATGGCGTTGGGCGAACTTGCGCAACCGCCACCACCGGCCCGCCTGCAACGCGCGCGGCGGGTAACCATCGAGCCAACGATGCAGCTCGTCCAGCAAGGCCGATACCGACGCATAGCGTGCAACGGGCTCGGGCGCCAACGCGCGCAACACGATCGCATCCAGGCCATCGCGTAATTGCCGCTGCAGTCGGGCGTGGGTGGTTGCGCGTGCGGCGCAGATCCGCGCACGCGCATCGGCCGGCACTGCCGCCACGCGCTGCGAGGGGGGCTGCGGCAGCCCATCCTGCCCGGCCACCGGTGCCAGCCCGCAGCTCAACTCATAGAACATTGCGCCCAACGCATAGATGTCGCTGCGCGCATCCACGTCCTGCACGCCGCGCGCCTGTTCCGGGCTCATGTAACCGGGCGTACCGCGGCCATGCGCGGAGGTCATGCCGGGGTTGGCCGCATCGATGGCGATGCCGAAGTCGATCACGCCCGGCATCGGCCGCCCATCGATGTCGCTGACCAGTACGTTGCTGGGTTTGAGGTCGCGATGGATCACGCCTTTCTGGTGTGCGTGCTGCACCGCCTCGCTCACCCGCAGCATCAACAACACGCGCGCATGCAGCGAGAGCAGATGCGCATCGCACCACCAGGTGATCGGCTCGCCGCGCAGGTATTCCATCACCAGATACGGGCGGCCGTGCGCATCGGTGCCCACATCGTGAATCTGCGCGATCGCCGGGTGCACCATCTGCGCGAGCAGCCGGCATTCGAACTCGAACAACGCGCGGCCCTGCACATCCAGCGCGTCGGCGGCCACCAGCTTGATCGCCACCTCGCGCTCGTAAGCGCCGTCGGCGCGATGGCCCAGATACACCTGGCCCATGCCGCCGGCGCCGATCAGGCGGTCGATCGCCCATGCACCAAAGCGCGTGCCGGCCGGCAGCTCCGGCAACGGCGCGCGCAAGGCGGCCACGGCCTGTTTCAACGGCGCACGCACGCGCAACGTGGCCTGCGATTCCACCGCTAGCATCGCCAGCAACTCATCGCGCAGCACCACATCGTCACCGGCCTGCGCACGCGCGAATGCCTCGCGCGCCTCCACCGGCAGTAAGCAGGACTGATGAAATAGCGCCTCCAGGCGTTGCCAGGAAGTGGCCACGACACTCACAGCTGCGCCGCCAGCCACACCCGCGCAAAGCGCAGATCGCGCTCCAGCGTGGGCACCGACACCTCCAGTTGCTCGGCCGCCTCGGCCACACTGAAACCCACCAGCTCTGTCAGCGCGAATGCCTTGGCCTTGCGCTCGTCCACGCGCGCCAGCTTGTCGAAGGCATCGGCCACCATCAGCAAGGCCTCCGGTCGCGGCGCGCCATCGGACAGACTGACGGTCAACGTCACCGCCTGCCCACCCCGCTTGGCGCTGGCCTGCTGCCGCGCCAGATCCACCAACAGGTGGCGCATCTGCAGTGCGGCAACCGAATAGAAGTGCGCACGCGAGCGAAAGCCCTGCTGCCCCTGCTCCAGCCGCATCCACGCCTCATGCACCAGCTCGGTGGCCTGCAGCCCGCCGCGCGCATTGCGCCGCAGTAGCCGCAACGCCGTCTCGCGCAGCACCATGTACACCTGCCGCGCCAATGCATCGCCCGCGCCGGGCTCCTCGCGCTGCCAGGCCTGCAACAACTCGGTGATCGGCAGCTCGGACATCGGGCCCATCTCGCCTGCGTGGGAGCGCAGTATCCCGCATTGGCGTACGGGTAGGCATTTCAAAACAAAACGGTTTAGCTCGCTTGCGCCGGGCCTGGCAAACGCGCCTCGGGCCGGCCAGGTCCGGCGGCCATCAAGGTGCGGGCTGCCAGGTCGGCCCCTGACATAGGAAGGCCACGCAGCCCTCCACCTTCAAGGAGCCATCGGCGCCACGCTTGATCTTGGCGTTGTAGGTCTTGCCGGATTCGGGGTTGTAGATCTTGCCTTTCCACAGATCTCCTGCATCCACCAGCTCGCTGAGGATCACCGTGCCTTCCATGGGGTTGTGGCGCTTGGCCGGATCCGGATTGAACGCATCGGTCTTCCGGCTACCGGGCTTGGTCCGCAGCACCTTGACGATGGTGCCGCACAGCGACGTGCCGCAGGGCTGGATGTCGACCAGTGCCTGCTGGTTATCGGTAAACCATTTTCCGGTGATCGGTTCGGCGGCGAATGCAGGCGTGCTCTGCACGACAAGGCCGAAAACGACACAACATACTGCAGAGATGCATTTCATTGGATTTCCCCAAGCTTCGATAAGAGCAATTGACGCGCGAACGTGCTTTCGCTGATGCAGCGTCGCTGACACAGCCGCAGCAGCGTTAGAATCAGGCGAGTCAAATCGTATCGATGCAGTCTTGGGAGATGATTAGATCACTTGCCAGCAAGCACGCATGGCCGCATCCATGGAAACTTTTGACCTGATATCAGGCTTGCACCGATTGCGCTTACCTTGCTGATGTTGAATAGCTTGGTGAGCGAAGTAACAAGCGAACCTCGCCCACTGCTATCGCCCAGAAAAAATTTCAATCGCATTGCATCATCACAAGAGCAATCGTTAGCTGGGCCTTGCAAACGCTGGCTCACTTCTCCCACTGCCTCGCCCTAAAGTACAAGGATCGTCATGCCTGCCATCCATCGTCGTGAGCTGTTGATTGGCGGGTTGACGTTGCCACTGTGGTCACTGCCGATCGCTGCTCACGCAAAAACATCAAGCCCGCCTGCATCGTTCGAAACATTGCTGCGCCCAACCGTGCATACCGGTCACGAGCAGTGGGCCTTGCAAGCACGCATGCAACATCATCGAGTGCCAGGCGCGGCAGTTGCGATCCTGCGCGGGGGACAGATCCACAGCATCAAAGGCTTCGGATCGACAACGGCGGGACGTCGCTCACCGATCGGCGAAGACACCTTGTTCTCGGTTGGCTCGGTCAGCAAGGTCGTGACAGCCGCGCTGTGCGTGAAGCTTGCCGCGCTTGGCATTGTGGATCTGGATAAAGACGTCGGCACCTGGCTACGCCGTTGGCAGATACCGCAAGGGCCGGACGGCGATACCAGCAAGATTTCCCTGCGCATGCTGCTGTCGCATACCGCAGGTTTCAACGTGCACGGCTTCAAGGACTTCGACCCAGGCGCTGCATTGCCCACGCTGGTACAGACGCTCACCGGCACATCGCCCGCAGTCAACAAGCCTTTGCAGCGGATCGATATTGCCGGCACCCGCGCGCGTTACTCCGGTGGCGGTTACATGATCGCGCAGGCGGTAATCGAAGACGCTGTGGGCAAACCGTTGAATGCGATTGCCGCCGAGCATCTTCTTGGCCCATTGGGCATGCGCAGGAGCAGGTTCGATGCAGGCCTTGCCGCAGACACGCGCGATGTGGCGCACGCACACGACGACTCGGGCGCTCCTGTCGCACTGCCGCGGGGATGGCAAAGTTTCCCGGAACTGGCGGCGTCCGGCTTCTGGACCTCGGCCAAGGAGTTGAGCCGCTTGGTCATCGTGTTGGGTAGCTCCTACCGCAGCAGTGGCGGATTTCTACCGCAAGCTTTGGCTATCGACATGATGACCGAGGTGGCCCCCGGCATCCACGGACTCGGGCCACGCCTCGCCGGGCAAGGGCAATCGCGCATCTTTCATCACGCCGGAGCCAACGACAGCTATAAGGCCTATCTCGAAGGAAATCTCGAAAGCGGCGACGGCTTGATCGTGCTCACCAACGGGGAAAACGGCGACCTGCTCCATAACGAGATTCGCAACGCGGTCTCCGATGCGCAGCATTGGCCAGGCGATTGGTCGGTGCAAGTCAGCACGGTCGATTTCACCGCCCTCCTGAAGGACTACACCGGCCGCTATGTGCGGCGGCCCAATCAGGAACCGCTACTCACCGGCGTGCTGGATATGAGCTTTCTCGGCGAGCAGGTTGTCATCTCGCAAAACAGCGAGGGACTGGTGCTGGAAGGTAAAAGCAGGCCTCGCTCGCTGAAGCCGCTCAACAGCCATCGCTTTGTTGTCGACGCGGCGATTGCTACGGGGACGCTGCAGTTTCTGTTCGATCGAGGCAGCGATCGTCGTGTGGTGATGTTGAGGGTGATGGCTGGGGATGGAGTGATGGTTTTTGCGCCCGAGTGAAGCAAGTTTGGAAAGCAGCATAAAATTTCTACCATGACGCCGATGGCTGGTAACAGAGCACGGGCATGATGCCCGAAGCACGCCGTCGCGATTTACTGCCCCCTATAGTGGCAAATAATACTGGCTGATTCGCAGGAAGTCTCGGTCATGAGTGTCACCAGAGTATGCACACCAATTGATTCGTGCCTGGACTCATTCCGCTTGCCAATGTCTTCCAAGCTTGAGTCAGGATCTGGAATTAGATAGACGCACTATCCGACACAACGTCTTGGGACCCCCGTCGGGATCGAGACGCGTTGAAAGACCGGCCGCAATCGATCCATTGTGGCCGGTCTTTGCGCGAAATCCTGCAAATCAGCTGCCTTTGATAAAGGCAATCGCCGGATCACTCGAGTTGTACCTCACGTAATGGTCGCCATTGCGAAATCCGATATTTGCCCTATGTCCAGCGGCTGGCGACCCAGTCACGCGTCTGTTTCCACGCATCTGTCTGCAGGTAAGCCTGGGTTTCGCTGGCCAGATCAGCGACATGCTTCCAGTCATCCAGCGCGTAAGGACGTTTCAGTTCGACATTGGCGCGATTGAAGTTGCCGGCCAGCACCTGCTCGGCCTGGATGCTTGCAAGTTCGGCCGTTGCATCCATGGTCAGATTCAGTAGCGGCATGGCCGGCACCGAGCCGCTTGCCCAGGGATACAGCCAGGATTTTGCGCCCCAGTCGAGCGGGTTGCCGATCGCGGTGGATGGAATTCCTTGCGGGCTGCTGCCGGTTCCAAGCGAGAGCAGCTGGATATCGCCGACGCTGTTCACCAAGCCACTTGCAATGGCCTCGGCCACGGCGGTCATGGCCGGATTGTTGGCGAACACGCCGCCGTCGGCGAAGAACCCATAGTCGCCGTATGCTCCGCAAATCTGATAAGGCGCAAAGTAGGTTGGCGCGGCAGACGTCGCCAATGCGGCATCGACCATGCTGATCTGCCTGTACGCATTGTTGACGCCGTTGGAGAACGTGGCAGGCATCCAGTTCCCACTGGTCGCGTCCCACAGGCGCGCGGCGTTGACGACGACGAGCCGCTTCGCGTCTGCTAGCGACGTTGTACCCAACAATCCGCTTGCGATCTGGATCAATCCATCGTTCTTGTACTGGCTGCTGAAGAAGCCCGGCCCGCTAGCCAGCGTCGCGTCCACCCCTTGCTGTTGCGACTCGGCCTGTTGATCGAGAAGCCACCCGTTGGGTTCGAAAATGCTTGCGCCTTTGGTCATGTACATCTCGATAATCGTGTTGATCGAGACGTTTTGCACCAATGCCAGAGCAAGCAGGCCACCGGTGGAAGTGCCGGCAAAGCAATTTGCATGGCTGAGGATGTTGCTGTGCTGATCCAGGTCCTGGATGAGGATCGCGGTGATCAGTCCTCGAATTCCGCCGCCATCGCAGCTGATGATATTGAACGACATTGAAGTCTCCTGGAGAGCGAACACTGTCTTGAAACGTGTGTACGAAGGCGTCAAGAGCAAGCGATCTGACTGTCCCGCTAGCGCGGGATACCAACAGCTGTCAGGACGATTCCACGTGTGCGTGAGAGTGGTAGCGACGACGCTTCTGTTTCCCGTTGCGTCACCCTAGAAGCACCTTCGTCGATCACCCGACAAATCGTCTCACCGCATTGATCCTGTGATCTTCGACCGCCTTGCTGTGGGCCTTCGGTCGTGCTGAGCTCGGTATTCACTTGGCGGCCAGCATCGCGCTGCAGAACCCAGTCTTTTTGAATCAGCGAATCGGCGAATCGGCGCGACCTCATGCAGCGCAGCGCTAGCCAGCGCTGTTTCCAACCCTGATCTCGATGCGATGCCGTTGCTATGGGCCTTGCATCGGACGCTGCCCAAAGCGCAGGCAGGTCCATGCGGCTTCCCGGCGTCGCGGTGCATTGAGGAAGGGGCCGGCCGGTTGGCCTGGATCGCCGTCGATCGCACCGATGGGTGATGCAGCACGGAGTTCATAAAAGATCGTGATGGGTTGGCGCCGCTTTTCTCGGTTGATCAGATAACAGGCCCCGGGAAGTGGGCCGCAGGCAGCACCCGCATGAGCAACACCGGCTATTACAGCGCCATCGTCCCGCAGGCATCGGCATCGGTGGTGGCGCACGCGCCGCTGATGATCGATCTGCTGGCCTACATCGAGCAGCACATCGGCGAGGCCGAGCTCGGTACCGAGTCCTTGCAACAGGCGTTCGCGTTGTCGCGCGCCTCGTTGTACCGGCTGTTCCAGTCGCGTGGCGGCGTGGCCCGCTACATCCGCGAGCAGCGCCTGTGCACCGCGCACCGCTATTTGCAGGCCTACCCGGAGTGCAGCCTGACCTGGTTGTTGTATGAGATGGGCTTCACCTCGGAACGGCAGTTTCAACGCTGTTTTCAGCAGCGCTTCGGCATGCCGCCGATGCAATGGCGCCGCCACTGTCGGGCTGCGTCGGCAACGCATTCGCCGCGCCGCGGCCACTACATGCCGCTATGGCGCTTCATGCGCGAGCTGAGCCAGGATGCGCAACGCGATCACGCGCCGGTGCGCCCTGGCACGCTGCCGGTGCAGCCCGCCTCGCTGATGCATACCGAAGCGCTACGGCGTCTTGCACAGCCGGCGAGCCGCTTTGCGGGTCAGCCGGAGCTAATGGAAAACTGATCCGTAATCCGCGTAGGAGCGTGCTTGCGCGCGATGGGGCATTACCGGTAACGCCTTTCGCGCTCAGGCGCGCTCCTACAGTGGAATGTGCGATGCGCTGCGCATGTTCTTGCGCAGCAAAACTTCTGCCCGTCAGCGAATCACCAGCACCGGAATCGAACTGTTGGTCAGCACTTCCACCGTCTGGCTGCCGAGCAGCATGCGGCGCACGCCGCGGCGTCCGTGCGAGGTCATGATGATCAGATCGCTGTTGCAGTCCTTGGCGGTCTGCACGATGCCTTCGGCGGCGAACCGATCCAGCACGTGATGCGAGGTCGCCTTGATATTGGCCGCAGCCGCCAGTTCCAGTGCCGGGCGCAAAATCTTCTCGGCAGCGGCCTCGCGCTCGGTGCGATATTCCGGGCTTGCCTCGTAGCCCACGCTCCAACCCATCGCATCGTACATGCCCATCGCCCATGGCTCGGACACGGTGACGATATCGACCTTGCCGCCGGTCGCCTTGGCCAGTTCAAGGCCCTGGAACAAACCACGATGCGACAGCTCGGATGCATCGATGGCGATCAGGATACGTTTGTACATGGTGACCTCCTTGAATGACCGGCCTTTGCCGGCGGAATCAGCCTGACATCATGCGCCGGCGCCTGCCTTGATATAGATCGATGCCGACACGCGGATTGCTGCACGACCTCAATCAGTTGGCGCTTCATCGGGATCGTTGCGGCTCGCGCGTACGCGCGCAGGATTTCCCAGCGCAGTCGCGCCTGCCGGGACATCGCGGGTGACCACCGCACCGGCGCCGATCACTGCATCGTCGCCGATGCTCACGCCGGGCAAGATAATTGCACTGCCGCCGATCCACACGTTGCGACCGATGCGGATCGGCCGCCCGAACTCCAGCCCGCCAGCGCGTCCTGCCGCATCGCGCGGATGATCGGCAGCATAGAACTGCACCGCAGGACCAACTTGCGTGCCCTCGCCGATGCTGACCTCGCAGATATCCAGAATCACGCAGTTGAAGTTGAGGAACGCGCCCGCGCCGAGACGGATGTTGTAGCCATAGTCGCAATGAAACGGCGGGCGAATCACCGCGCCTTCGCCCACCTCGGCCAATCGCTCAACCAGCAGCGCGCGCCGCTGTGCAGACGGCTTCGCGGCGGTGGCGTTGTACCGCACCATCCACATCCAGTCGGCGGCGGCAGCCTGGTCGGCCTGCAACTCGGTATCAGCCGCGTTGTACAGCTCGCCTGCGAGCATTTTTTGTTTCTCGGTCTGCATGGTGCGCGTATCTCTGTGCGATCGGTGCCGGCACAGGGTGTCACGGATGCCGCGAAGAAGGCATCGAGCGATGCACCAATCGTGCGGATGCACAGGTTCAAGGAACATGCACGCCGCGCTGATGGACGGTTATCGCTTCTCGGCGCCGGAGCACCTGGAGATTAGCCGCGACAGAAGAAACCTGGCCACAGTGAAACAGGCGCAACGGGTGCCATGCGCCTCGTCTCCTGCAGGGACCACTGCGCTCCGTTCGTAGACTGCCAAGTTGACGTTGCAAGTTCCGGTTACGAAGGCGGCGCACCGGCGCATGACCAACTGCCAGAAGACTGTATTGTTACAACCAGCATGCACCCTCAGCCGCTAAAACTTTCAGCGGCCCAATCATTTGTAAGGTGCAAGCTTATAGATCCCCTTGGCCACAATGATATCGTTCATCCGAGCAATATTGCTCAACAACTCACTTTCTATTCTGGAGCCAGTCCAAGTTTCGCTGCAGCCAAAAAATTCAATCTTCATAAGTGCAGTGATATAGGAAAGTCGCATTTCGAACTCATCCACGAAATTCTCTTCATCTTCAAACGCCGTGTCCAGCGTCTGTCCATCCATAAAACGTTCGTGAACATTTGCCTTTACCGTCATTTGAAGCTCGCTGCCTGATTTAAGAGCGGCAACGGCGGCTCGAAATGCCTCGTCATATTCTTCGTTATGACCTTGAGCAATTGCCAGCCGACCCTTCATCACCAAGGCAGCTTCAATCCAAGTCCAAGAATCATAGCTATTGGCAAAAGGGATCTGGGAAATAGGCTCTACCAGTTCAGAGGCAGCGCGCGTGTCACCCATGGCAAACAGCACATACGCCAGTTTCACTGATGACTCCAGGACGCCTTTGGCTGTTCTCTTTTGCTTGGCTGGCAATTTCTCCAAGTGCTGCGCTATTTTTTTATCGGCATTTGAAAAAAGACCGAGTGCCTCGAAAGCGTTCATGATGTGATCCGGCATGATGAGGTGCTCACAAGAATGACGATCTTTTTCTTCATCTGTCTGCGCGCCTTGGTCATCGCTGTACCGTGACGTAATCGGCTACATATGCGCAAGCAAGACTGCACGCGCGTACGGGCCGGAATGGAGCCGATCGGTTGTATGCCTACGGCATCTGCATCAACCACCAACCGCCGCTACATCACCGTCAAATTCGCATACGCCATCACCAGCCACTTGGCGCCGACTTCGTCGAACTGCACCTGCACGCGCGCGTGTGCACCGGCGCCCTCGTAGTCCACGACCACACCGCCACCGAAGGTGGGATGTTCGACATTGGCGCCGAGCTTGATCGGTGCGGCTTCGACCACGCCGTGCACCGGGCCACCGCGTGCCGCGCCCAGCGAGGCGGTGCGCGAGACCTGCACCTTGGGCCGCACTTCATGCAGCAGGTCGCGCGGGATCTCGCGCAGGAAGCGCGAGGGCACGTTGTAGTTGTCCTGGCCGTGGATGCGCCGCGATTCGGCGTAACACAGCACCAGCTTCTGGCGCGCGCGGGTGATGCCTACGTACGCAAGGCGACGCTCTTCTTCGAGCCGGCCGCTTTCTTCCAACGAGCGCGCACTCGGAAACAAGCCATCTTCCAGGCCGACCAGAAACACGATGGGGAATTCCAGGCCCTTGGCCGAATGCAGCGTCATCAGCTGCACGCCTTCTTCGCCCGCCTGCGCCTGGCCTTCGCCGGCCTCCAGCGAGGCGTAGGCGAGGAAGGCGACCAGTTCGGTCATGCCCTGGCTGTCTTCGTCGTCCGGGCGGGTAAAGCGCGAGGCTACCGAGACCAGTTCGTCCAGGTTCTCGGTGCGCGATTCCGAATCCAGGCCGCTGCGGCTTTCCTTGGCCCAATGCTCGCGCAGACCGGAGCGCATCAGCACGTGGTCGATGCGCTCGGCCAGTTCCATGTCGCCGGTTTCGGCATGCAGTTGGCCGACCAGGCTCAGGAACGTAGCCAGCGCATTGCGGGCGCGGGCGGCCAGAGTGTTTTCCTGCGTGCACAGCATCGCCGCTTCCCACAGCGACAATGCATTGGCGCGTGCCAGCCGGCGCACTTCGTCCAGGGTGCGATCGCCGATGCCACGCGTGGGCGTATTGACCGCGCGCTCGAACGCGGCATCGTCGCTGCGGTTGCTGAGCAGGCGCAGGTAGGCCAACGCATCCTTGATTTCGGCGCGTTCGAAGAAGCGCATGCCGCCATACACGCGGTACGGCAGCTGCTCGGAAATCAGCGCTTCTTCCAGCGCGCGCGATTGCGCGTTGCTGCGATACAGCACCGCCACTTCGCCGTAACTGCCGCCGTCGCGCACCCACTGCCGCGCGCGCTCGACCACATAGCGCGCCTCGTCGACCTCGTTGTAGGCCGCATACAGATCGATCGGGTCGCCGTTACCGGAATCGGTCCACAGCTGCTTGCCGATGCGGTCCGGGTTGTGCGCGATCACCGCATTGGCCGCGCCCAGAATATTCGCGCTGGAACGGTAGTTCTGCTCCAGCCGCACGGTCTGCGCGCCGGGGAAGTCCTTCAGGAAGCGCTGGACGTTCTCGACCTTGGCACCGCGCCAGCCGTAGATGGCCTGGTCGTCGTCGCCAACCACGAACACATGCCCGCTCTCGCCGGCCAGCACGCGCACGAAGGCGTACTGGATGGCGTTGGTGTCCTGGAATTCGTCGACCAGAATCTCGCGGAAGCGCGCACGGTAATGCGCCAGCAACGCCGGAGTGTCGCGCAGCAGTTCATGCGCGCGCAGCAGCAACTCGGCGAAATCCAGCAGCCCGGAGCGGTCGCAACGCTCCTGGTAGGCGGCATAGACCTGCCGGCGCACCTCGGTCCAGTCATCGTTGGGCTCGGGCTGGATATGCTGCGGACGGCGGCCTTCGTCCTTCTGTTCGTTGATCCACCAGCTCATCTGCTTGGGCGGATACTTGCCCTCGTCCAGCTCCAACGACTGCACCACACGCTTGACCAGCCGCAGTTGGTCGTCGCTGTCCATGACCTGGAAGCCTTCCGGCAGCCGCGCGTCCTGCCAGTGCAGGCGCAACAGCCGATGCGCCAGACCATGGAAGGTGCCGATCCACATCCCGCGGCTGCCGTTGCGCAGCTGCAGGTCGGTGCGGTGGCGCATTTCGCCGGCGGCCTTGTTGGTGAAGGTCACCGCAAAGATGCCGTGGTTGGGCACGCCCTGGACTTCGTTGAGCCAGGCGATGCGATGGATCAGCACGCGCGTCTTGCCGGAGCCGGCGCCGGCCAGCACGAGGTAATGCCCCGGCGGCGCGGAAACGGCCTCGCGCTGGGCGGGGTTTAAATGATCGAGCAAATGAGAGACATCCACCCGACCATTTTACCGGTTGTGGCGTCGCTGCGGCTGAGATTGCGATGAAGGGGTTTGGGAATGCGAGGCTTCGCACGTACCCTCATCCGGCGCTTCGCGCCACCTTCTCCCAGCGGGAGAAGGAACAAAGCCCCTCTCCCGCCGGGAGAGGGGTTGGGGTGAGGGTACGGGGCGAAGCCGCGCCCAATGGTGGGTAACCCGAGGCTTCGCTCGTACCCTCATCCGGCGCTATGCGCCACCTTCTCCCGGTGGGAGAAGGGAACAACGCCCCTCACCGCCCAAGCGTTACCAGCACATCACGCGCAATCGCCATTGCCTGCTCACGCAACTCCGGCACCGCCAGGCTTTCCCACAACGCGCCGATCCGCAGACTGCCGATCACCCGCAACCGCGGATTGGCGCGTCCATCGGCATTGATCAGACTGCCATCGGCATCGGTCCCCACCCCGATGCCATGCGGCCCGGCCACCGCAATGCCCTGCCCCAGCAGTTGCTGCAGCAGCGGGTTGCGCATCGCCTGCACGCGCATTTCCACACCGGTGGCGTTGACCAGCGTCTGCACATCCAGCTGCAAGGCATGCCCGGCACTGGCACCGGCACTCACCCGCACGCAGGCGCCAACCTGGAATGCGACATCCAGCCGCGCACGATGCAGCTGCAGTTGTCCGCGCGCACGCATCGCCTGCAACTGCGCATGCACCGGTGCGGCGATGCGATGACGATGCACATCCCAGTAGCGCACCACATGGCGCAGGAAACGGCGTTGGTCGGCGACCGACAGCGTCTGCCACAAGGCCTGACTCAACGGGCGGATACGCTCCATCACGCTCTGCCAGGGCAACCCTTGCGCCATCGCCTTGCGCGCATGCTGACGCAGCGCGTGCATGCGCGCACGCAGCGACAACGCCAGCAACGGCTGCGGATCGAAATCCGCCGCTGCGCAATGCGTCTGCGGCAACGGCAACAACCCATGCCGCGACACCACGTGTACCGCCCCGCGATGCACCTGCGCGGCCAGCGTCACCACCGTGTCGACCATGCTCAACCCCGAGCCGACGATGCACACCGCCGCGTCCTGCGGCAACGCGGCGACCGCCTCTGTGTCCCAGGCTTCCACCCGCTGCGCACTCGACAAGCCGGTGGCACCACGCAGCGGCAACGGCCGCAGCGCATTGCCCACCGCCAGCACCACGCTGGTGGCCTGCACCGTTTGTCCGTCGTCCAGCTGTAGCAGCGCACCGGAAGCATTGGGCTGCAAGGTCTGCACGCGTGCGGCATGCACGGTCAGCGTCGCCGGGCTCTGCGCACGTGCGGCCTGCAAGCGATCGCGCAGATAAGGCGCGTAATGCCGGCGCCCGACGAACTGCTGTGGCAGCTGCGCGTCTTCCAGCTCCGGGCAGCAGGCCTGCGCGCGCAGGTAATCGACAAAATCCTGCGGCGCCTCCGCCAGCGCACTCATCCGCGCTGCCGGCACATTGAGCAGGTGTTCGGCACGCGTGGTGGAATACGCCACGCCCACGCCCAGCAGGGCGTGCGGCTCGATCAACACAATCCGCACCGGCGCGGTCGCCTGACGCAGCAATTGCAGCGCAACCAGCACACCGGATGCGCCGCCGCCGACGATGGCGATCACTGCATCGCCGGGATCACGCAGTTCATTCATCCGGCAATTGTAGGCGATGCGTCACGTCGCACCGATGACAGCCGCCCTGGCCGCTGTCATGGCCGGGATCACGTACCGCTGCGCAGACGCCGTCGTGCGATGCGCGTTGTCCGACATCCGGGAAGACGATGAGCACAATCCGTCCAATCCGACCTGGGTGACGACGAGCGAGGTGCTCGTCGTCACGTTGGAAAGCGCTGGCTTGCCTGAGGCCTGCGCCGAAAGGCGGGCACTCTCAAACGCAGCAAGGCCTTGCCAACGTGCGCTTGCGCCCAGCAATACGCCCGCAACCGCAGGCATCGACGCGCGTTCCAGCTGGCAATGCGCCGGCATACGACACGCATATGCAAGCCCTACATCAATGCATCCGCCAACCGCGCAATCCCTTCGCGGCTGCGGCGCCAGGCGGGGCGACTACGCCACTGCTCCAGCTGCAGCTGGCGTGCGTTGGCCAGGTAATCCTGCTCGATCGCACGCAGCCGCTGCACCACACCCTGGTCGTAGCACAGCATGCCGATCTCGGCGTTGAGCGCGAACGAGCGGATGTCCAGGTTGATCGACCCCACCAGGGCGATGTCCTCGTCCACGCTCAGGTGCTTGGCATGCAGAAAGTGCGGGCGGTACAGCGCAATCTTCACCCCGCAGCGCAGCAGCTCTTCGAAATACGCCTCCTGCGCCCACGCCGCCAGGACCTGGTTGTTGCTCTCCGACAGGATCAGCTGCACATCCACACCCGAGACCCCGGCAATGCGCAACGCACTGAGCAAGGCTTCGTCGGGGACGAAGTACGGCGTGACCAACACCACCTTGCGCCGCGCCAGGTGGATCACCGCATTGATCGCATCGCGCGCATTCTCGAACGGATATGCCGGCCCGCTCGGCAGCAACTGCGTGGCGATGTTGTCATCGCACACCGGCGCGTCCGGCCACACGTCCAGGCGCTGCCCGGTTTCGGTGAACCAGTCGCTGGCGAACACCGCTTCGAGATGATTGACCACCGGCCCGCGCACACGCGCCACCAGTTCGCGATTGGGCACGCCTTCGATAAAGCCGGCCTCGGCCAGATTCTGCGAGCCGACAAAGCCCACCTGGTTGTCGATCACCGCAATCTTGCGGTGATTGCGCAGATCCATGCGCCCGCTGCGACGCCAGCGCAGCCCACCGGGCAACACCGCCAGCACCTCGACACCGCCGGCCTGCAAGCGCTTGCGGTAGTGGCGCAAGCCACGCTTGGCGCCCACCGCATCCAGCAGCACGCGGCAACGTACGCCGCGCGCACTGGCGCGCTCCAGCGCGGCCATCACCGCATCGCCCACCGCATCGTCGAACATCAGGTAATACAGCAGATGCACGCGTTTTTCCGCCGCATCGATCGCGTCGGTCAAGGCCTGCAACGACTGCGCGTAGTCGTCCAGCAATTCCACCGCATTGCCCAGCGTGGGCATGAAATCGCCCTGGCGTTCGATCAACGGCACCACCTCGGCGCTGCTGGAATCTGCCTGTGGCATCCAGCGCAAGGCATGCAAGGGCAGTTGCTGCTCGCGGATCACCTGCGAGGCGGTGGCCTGGCGCTCCACCCGCAAGCGCGACAACCACGGGTGGCCGAACAGCAGATACAGCGGCAGGCCGACCACCGGTACGAAGCCGATCAGCAACAGCCAGCTGCGCGCCGCGCCGGGCGTGGTGCGGGCCGGAATCCATAGCAGTGCGGCCAGGCGGATCGCCCAGTCCAGCGCCAACAGCCAGGTCCCTTGCAACCAGTCGGGCAGCATCAGCGATCCGTTCTCAAGAAGACTCCGATTCTGACTGCGCCGCCTGTGAACGCAACGGCGCGATGCCGCTGATCGGCGCGCAATAGCGAAACGGCCCGCCGTGCGCATCGGCCGGCTGCACGCGCTCGGCGCAGACCTGCCGCAGCGTCTGCACGAACGCCGACTGCGCGCGGGTGGGATGCCAGTCGCTGCGCAGCGTCATGCCGATCTGGCGACGCAACTGCGGCCCGGTGGTGCCGATCTCGCACAGCAACCCGGCGCGGCGCTCGAACAGAAACTGGTCGCGCGACATCAGCGTGAGCCAATCGTCTTCCAGCAGCAGCCCACGGATGGTCAGCTCCGCGCCGCATTCGATGCGCAGCGCAGGCGGTTCGATGCCCTGATCGCGAAACATCTGCTCCCAGCGCGCGCGCACCGGCGTGCCGGTGGTGGCGATCACCCAGGGGTACTCCAGCAACTGCGCGAACGCATAGGCCTGCCCGGCCAGCGGATGCCCGCTGCGCGCCACGATCACCGGTTCGTCGTCGAACAACGGCTCCTGCAGCACATCGCGCACCGGCAAGGGCTCGCGCAGCGCACCGATCAACAGATCCAGTTCGCCATCGCGCAGATGCGCCAGCAATTCGGCATACGGCCCTTCGACCACGTTGACGCTGGCACCAGGATGCGCGCGTACAAAGCGCGCCAGCACCTGCGGCAGCAGGATCGCCCGCGCCAACGGCATCACCCCCAGCGTGAGCCGGCCGGCGTGCTGCGAGCGCAGCGCGGCCACTTCGTCCAGCCCGGCGCGCAACTCGGCCAGCGCCAGCCGCACCTGCCGCAACAGCCGCACTGCCACCGGGGTGGGCTGCATGGTCTTGCCGCGACGCACCGTCAGCGGCACCTCGATCACCTCGGCAAGCGCCTGCACCGCGCGGTAGATCGCCGGCTGCGAGACCCCGGCGCGCGCCGCCGCCAGCGAATAACTGCCCGCCACATCCACCGCGATCAACGCCTGCAACTGCCCCAACGAGACCCGCCGCTCCAGGCCCGGGCGTGCCGGCAGCCGCAGCGCACGCCGCGCCACCCGGATGCCACGGCCCAGTTGCTCCAACGCACGCTCGATGCGCGGCACCAGCAGCTGCGTGGCCTCGGTGGCGACCATGCCGCCCGGATGCCGATCGAACAGGCGCACCCCGAGCTGCTGTTCTAGCCGCGCCACCGCCTGCGTCAACGCCGGCTGCGACAGATTCACCTGCGGCGCGGCCGCGCTGACGCTGCCCAGCCGGTGCACCACGACCAGGGCGTACAGATGGCGAAGGTTCGGTTCCAGAATCGTCGGCATGCTCTAACTATAAGCAAAACCAATATGCATACCTCAAATGAATCTTGAGCCATCAGGCGATCGGCGCACAGACTCGGCACACCCCTAACGAGGATGGATGGATGAGCCAGGTCGTCACCCGGATCGAGCGCACCCCGCTGGCCATCGTGGATGGGCTCGCACAAGCCGGCGTGGCCACCGTGCACGAGGCGCAGGGACGCAGCGGCCTGCTGCATCACCGCCTGCGCCCGATCTACGCCGGATGCCGTGTTGCCGGCACTGCGGTCACGGTGTCGATTCCGCCCGGCGACAACTGGATGATGCATGTGGCCATCGAGCAACTGCAGCCCGGCGACATGCTGGTGGTGGCGCCGACCAGCGACTGCTGCGACGGCTACTTCGGCGACCTGCTGGCCACCTCGGCACAAGCGCGCGGCTGCCGCGGGCTGATCATCGATGCCGGCGTGCGCGACGTGCGCGATCTCACTGCCATGCAGTTCCCCGCATGGAGCCGTGCCATCTGCGCGCAGGGCACCATCAAGGAGACGCTGGGCTCGGTCAACGTGCCAGTGGTCTGCGCCGGTGCGCTGGTGCAGCCGGGCGATGTGGTGGTGGCCGACGACGACGGTGTCTGCATGGTGCCGCGCGCCACTGCCGCGCAGGTGCTGGCCGAAGCGCAGGCACGCGAAGCGCGCGAGCTGATCAAACGCGACCGTCTTGCCAGCGGCGAACTGGGCCTGGACATCTACGCCATGCGCGAACGCCTGGCGGCCAAAGGCCTGCGCTATGTCTGAGCACGTACGCGCGATGTGGATGCGCGGCGGCACCTCCAAGGGCGGTTTTTTTCTGGCCGACGAGTTGCCCGGCGATCGCGCCACACGCGATGCGTTTCTGCTGCGCGCCTACGGTTCGCCGGATCTGCGCCAGATCGATGGCATGGGCGGCGCCGACCCACTCACCTCCAAGGTCGCGGTGGTGTCGCGCTCCACGCGTGCCGATGCCGACGTGGACTATCTGTTCCTGCAGGTGTCGGTGGAACAGGCACAGGTCAGCGATGCGCAGAACTGCGGCAACATGCTCGCTGGCGTCGCCCCCTTCGCCCTGGAACGCGGCTTATTGCCCGCGCACGATGGCGAAACCGACGTGCGCATCTTCATGCGCAATACCAGCACGCTGGCCACCGCCACCGTGCAGACGCCCGGCGGCAAGGTGCGTTACGACGGCGATGCCCGCATCGACGGCGTGCCCGGCACCGCTGCGCCGATTGCGCTGGCGTTTGCCGAGATCGCCGGCTCTTCGTGTGGTGCTTTGCTGCCGACCGGCCATGCGGTGCAGACGCTCGACGACGTAGAGGTCACCCTGATCGACAACGGCATGCCCTGCGTGGTGCTGCGCGCCAGCGATCTCGGCATCAGCGGCTACGAAGACCGCGCCACGCTCGATGCAGACCAGGCACTGAAAGCCCGCCTGGAATCGATTCGCCTGCAGGCCGGCCCGTTGATGCGGTTGGGCGATGTCACCGCTGCCACCGTGCCGAAAATGATGCTGGTCGCCGCACCGCGCAACGGCGGCGCGATCAGCGTGCGCTCATTCATTCCGCACCGCTGCCATGCCTCGATCGGCGTGCTGGGCGCGGTCACCGTCGCCACTGCCTGCCTGCTGCCCGGCGCTCCCGCGCATGCGCTGGCGCAGTTGCCTGGCGGTACTACACAGCAGTTGGATGTGGAACATCCGAGCGGCGCGAGCAGCTGTGTCATCACGCTCGACGCGCACGGTGAGGTGGTACGTGCCGCCGTGCTGCGCACCGCACGCAAACTGTTCGATGGTGAACTGTTTGCTTGAGCGCGGCTGCCAGCATGTGATGCGGCAGCCGGCATCACCCTGGCTTGAACCTGGGGCGTCAATGCGTGGTGTGCCGCGTCCTGCAGCCTGCGTGCCTGCCACGACCGATCGGGCGTCGCGCGTTCTCTGCGCACTCGATCAACGCGATTCGCTTTTCGGGCTACCGGCCGGATATCAGCGCGGCATTCCGCCTCGCTCGGGTGCGATGCATTGCTTCGCCGACAACTGCAGATCGACGGCAGTGCATATGCGGAGCTGCATCGCTCACAGATCCATGCATCCGAATCCAGACGTCCGTCCACATGCGCACTGCACATCTATCGGTCGGATGCGTAGCGCGTTCTGCGCACCTCAACGAGCATTCTCATGATCATCGACTGCCACGGCCACTACACCACCGCGCCCGCTGCACATGACTCCTTCCGCAAAGCGCAGATCGCACACTACGACGACCCGCAGTTGCCGGCACCGATCTATCCGCAGATCTCTGACGACGCACTGCGCGAAAGCATCGAGCAGCATCAACTGCGGCTGCTGCGCGAGCGCGGCGCGGACATGACGATTTTTTCGCCACGCGCCAGCACCATGGCACACCACATCGGCAACGAGGCGGTGAGCCAGATCTGGACGCGGCATTGCAACGACCTGATCGCACGCGTGGTGCAGCTGTATCCGCACACCTTTATCGGCGTGTGCCAGCTGCCGCAATCGCCGGGCGTGGCGATCGCGCATTCGATCGCCGAGCTGGAACGTTGCGTCAGCGAGCTCGGGTTCGTCGGCTGCAATCTCAATCCCGACCCGTCCGGCGGCCACTGGACCGGCGTGCCGCTGACCGACCGCGCCTGGTATCCGTTCTTCGAAAAAATGGTCGAGCTCGACGTGCCGGCCATGGTGCATGTATCCGGCAGTTGCAACGCGAACTTCCACGCCACCGGCGCGCATTATCTCAACGCCGACACCACCGCGTTCATGCAGTTTCTCGAAGGCGATCTTTTCAGCGACTTTCCCGACTTGCGCTTCATCATCCCGCACGGTGGTGGCGCGGTGCCGTATCACTGGGGCCGCTTCCGCGGCTTGGCCGACATGCTCGGCAAGCCGCCGCTGTCCACGCACGTGATGCGCAATGTGTTCTTCGATACCTGCGTGTATCACCAACCTGGCATCGACCTGTTGTTCGAGGTGATCGACATCGACAACATCCTGTTCGGCTCGGAGATGGTCGGCGCGGTGCGCGGCATCGACCCGCAGACCGGCCAGTATTTCGACGACACCAAGCGCTACATCGATGCATTGGCGATCTCCGATGCCGACAAGCGCAAGGTATTCGAAGGCAATGCCAGGCGGGTGTATCCGCGCCTGGATGCGCAGTTGCGTGCGCGTGGGCTGTAATCCCCTTCTCCCTCCGGGAGAAGGTGCCCCGCAGGGGCGGATGAGGGTACGGGCGAAGCCTCGTGCCATCCATTACCAAGTGGCTTCGCCCGTACCCTCACCCCTACCCCTCTCCCGAAGGGAGAGGGGAATGCAGGCCGCACCGTCGGCTTGAACTAGGGCCTGTTAACACATCCGAAGCCCATCAACGACTAGGACGAAGCTGAGGAATCCAAGGAACATGACATCCAGCTTGTCGAAGCGCGAGAAAATCCGGCGGTAGCCTTTCAAGCGACGGAACAGT
>NZ_JBEOLS010000058.1:0-34125 GCF_040279205.1 Xanthomonas hortorum | reverse complement strand
AATGCTGCCTGGCGGCAGGAGATGCCGCCAGAAAACGCATGCCTTACGCACTTCAAGCCAACTACACGCCTCATCTCGACAAGGCTGCTTGAACTTCGAAGATACTGACTGGTTGTTCAGATCTTCCCTAGTAACTGTGAAGCTCGCCGATTCGCTTATTCCGACCGGCTTCACAGTTACCACTTCTTTTTCCGAATCTTTGTGCTACCTGGTGATTTACGCGCCTAGATAGCACCACTTCCGGCACCTGCCATACTTAGCCAAGCGCTTAGTCCCCCCAACCTATGCGCTTTAAATATTTGAAGCGGAAAGACAAGAGATTGCATTAACCGACTGAGCCCCCCCCCCTTCCCCCGGCATAGTGCGCACCAGCGACCCACGCCACAATTAAAAGCGGGGGATGCAAATATTTGTCCGCCAATACTTTTAGGAGGCCATGCCATCACTCACCACCGGCGGCAGGTCCGGTGCGATCTGCACCAGCGTGCGTGCCACTGCGCCCTTGCCGTTGGCGACCAGCGCCAGGCCTGCGGCAGCCATCTCCTCGCGCTGGGTCGGGTCGCCGAGCAGGCGCGCAAGATCGTGATACACGCTATCGGCATCGTCGCAGATGGTCACCGCATCGGCCTCGCGCATGCGCCGCGAGATCTCCGAGAAATTATGCAGATGCGGGCCGGTCACTGCCGGCGTGCCAACCGCTGCCGGTTCGAGCAGGTTGTGTCCGCCGATCGGCTGCAAACTTCCGCCGACGAAGGCGACCTGCGCGCAGGCATAGAAACTCATCAGCTCGCCCAAGGTATCGATGACGAATACCTTGTCGCGTGCCTGCGGCCACTGCTGGGTCTTGCGTGTGGACACGGACCAACCACGTTCGCGCGCCAGCGCCTCGACCTTGGGAAAGCGCTCGGGATGCCGCGGCGCCCACAACATCAACAGATCAGGAAATTGCAGCAGCAGGCGCGCGTGAATATCGGCCACGGCCGCCTCCTCGCCTTCGTGCGTGCTGGCGGCAATCCACACCGGTCGCGTTGCCGGCACGTGCGTATGAAACTGCGCGACCAGGGCCTGCAACTGTGCGGGCGCGGCGATATCGAATTTGAGATTGCCCAGCGCGATCACCTGATCGGCGCGCGCGCCCAGCGTGAGGAAACGCTCGGCATCGTCGTACGATTGCGCTGCCACGCAAGTGACGGTGCGCAGTGCCCGGCTGATCAAGGGTGCCAGCACACGATAGCCGCGCAGCGAACGCGCCGACAACCGCGCGTTGAGGATGTACACCGGAATGTTGCGGTCGCGGCAACCGAACAACATGTTCGGCCACAGCTCGGTTTCCAGAATCAACGCCAGCCGCGGGCGGAAATGCTCCAGGAACCGGCCCACGCTGCCGGGCACGTCGTAGGGCAGATACACATGGTCCACCGCATCGCCCCACACCGCGCGCACGCGCTCGGAGCCGGTGGGGGTGATGGTGGTGATGACCCAACGGATATCCGGACGCTGCGCACGCAAGGCATTGACCAGCGGCGCGGCGGCATTGACCTCGCCCACCGACACCGCATGCACCCATACGCGCGGGCGACCGCAGGCATGCGTATAGGACGCATAGCGCTCGTTCCAGCGATTGAAGTATTCGCGCACGCGAAACCCGCGCCACACCAGGTGGTACACCGTCACCGGCAGCAACAGGTACAACAGCGCCGAGTACAGCCCGCGCAACAGCCATTCGATCGGGTCTTTCCGCATGCGTGCAGGATACGGGAGCGCCCACACGTGCGCATGTGCACGCTGCCCGGCGCACGCAATCACTTAGAATTAGGCCATGTCCGAGCCCGCCAACGTCGCCGTCCGCCCTTCCCTGCGCACCCCCAAGCACTGGCCGATGTATCTGGGCCTTGCATTGATGGTGCTGGCCGGGCGCCTGCCCTGGATGCTGCAACGGGCGTTGGGCCGCGGGGTCGGCTGGCTCACGCTGCGTCTGGCCGGCACGCGTCGGCGCGCGGCCGAGGTCAATCTCAAATTGTGTTTTCCCGAGCAGGACGATGCCTGGCGAGCGCGGCTATTGCGCGATAGTTTCGATGCGCTGGGCGTGGGCCTGTTCGAATTCGCGCGCGCCTGGTGGGGCAGTATCGATGCCATTCGTCCGGGCGTGCAGATCGAAGGGCTGGAACATCTGCAGCGTCTGCAGGAGCAGAAGCGCGGCGTGTTGCTGGTGTCCGGCCACTTCATGACGCTGGAAATGTGCGGGCGGCTGCTATGCGATCACGTGCCGCTGGCCGGCATGTACCGCAAGCATCGCAACCCGGTGTTCGAATGGGCGGTCAAACGCGGGCGGCTGCGCTATGCCACGCACATGTTCGCCAACGAGGATCTGCGCGCCACCATCAAGCATCTCAAGCGCGGCGGCTTTCTGTGGTACGCGCCGGATCAGGACATGCGCGGCAAGGACACCGTGTTCGTGCCGTTCTTCGGGCATCCGGCTTCCACCATTACCGCCACGCACCAGCTGGCGCGGTTGACCGGTTGCGCGGTGGTGCCGTATTTCCATCGGCGCGAAGGCGGCCGTTACATCCTCAAGATCGCACCGCCGCTGGCAGGCATTCCCTCCGACGATGTGATCGCCGATACCGCGCAGGTCAATGCGGCGATCGAGGACATGGTGCGCGAGGCGCCGGATCAGTACCTGTGGATCCATCGGCGCTTCAAACGCCAGCCCGGCGGGCGCAGCGATTTCTATCGGTGATGTAGATGCAGCGCAGCTGCGTCACGCATGCGTTCGCAGATGACTGCCTTGGTTTACAGAACCAGACAGGAGTCCGTCGCGATTGAGCGTAGGGATGAATGCGCACGTCGCGCAAGCAACCGTAGTTGACGTGTGATTCCCACCTGCCGTGCCGATCTCCCGCTGGGCGCAATCGTCTTGAGCGCCACGCCTATCGCGACGGCGGCTGATCCGCATCGTCGTTGAGCAAGGCACCGGCATACAAGCCGGCCAGCATCAGGCTCAGGCCACCCCAGAAGCTGGAATAGAACGCCAGATGCGTGTTGAGCGGAAAGACCGTTGCCACCAACGCGATCATCGCCGGACGCGCCTGCTCACGCGCCGCAACGCTGGAATAGCGCCACGCGCGCCACGCCTGCGCCGCACCGGCCAGCCATAGCAGCAAACCGATGACGCCGGTTTCGGCAAGAATTTCCAGCACGATCTGGTGCGCATGGAAGGCCGGGCCGCCGCCCCATGCCGGCGCTTGTTCGGGTGCCGGATTGCAGGCCGGATATGCCTGGCGGAACCCGCGCGCGCCCACACCATTGAGCGGATGCGCGCGGATCATGCACAGCGCCGCGCCCCAGATCTGCGCACGCCCGGACAAGGCCTGGTCGACGCCTTGTTCGCCATTGCTGAAGGCCAATGCGGTGCGCTGGATGCGCTCGCGCGCTTGCGGTGCCATTGCCACCACGCCAACGGCCAACAGCGCGCCGACCATCGCGACCGCGAGCAGCCGACGACCGCCCAGCAACTGCCAGCCGGAGAGCAGCACGATGACGCCGTAGGTGATCCACGAGGCGCGCGAACCGGCCAATACCAGCACCACGCCCACAGCTGCCGCAGCGCCCGCCCACGCCCACGCAGTGCGCCGCCCGAGCGCGAGCAACAGGAACGGCGACAGACTGGCCAGGGTCTGCCCGAACTTGAGATTGCACGGGCCCAGCACGCCGCTGAGGCGGTCGACCAGTGCCAATTCTTCCGCCGTGCACAGGCCATGCCCGCTGATCGCCTGCTTGATCTGATCCAGGCCGAAGAACAACGGGCTGCTGCCGAATGCGGCCTGCAGCAGCGCGTCCAGCGTCCACACCCCGCCGATCACCGCCAGGCCGATGAAGGTGCGCCGGCGTCGCTGCGCGTTGGCCACCGCGATCGCGCACAACCACATGAAAGGCAGATAGCGCAGATCGGTGGCCGATTTACGCAGCGCGCGCCCTACGTCCACCGCGTCGAATGCCGACAACATCTGTGGCAACCAGTACGCGAAGAACAACACACTGGTCAGCGCCCACGCCGCGCCGCTGAGCAACCGCGTGCCACCACGGAAACGCGCATGCAACAGGCGATAAGCGGCGAACACTGCGCCCAGCGACAACACCGTTTCGGCCAGCCCGGGCGTGGGCCATAGCGCCACGAACAGGATCACCCATAGCGGTGCCCAGCGACCGGCATCGGGCGTCAACGTGGGCGCGGGTGGGATGGCCTCAGCGGCGGAGTTCGTCATAGACCTTCAAGGTGGCCGATTGCATGGCCTGCAACGTATAGGGGAGCGCAGCTGGCGGTGTCGGCGCCTGCTGCAGCATGCCGAGCGCCTGGGCGCTTAGCGCCTGGGCATCGAACGCCGGCACTGCGCCGGCCGGCTGCAGTTCGGCCAACAACTCGCCGACACCACCATGCGCCCAGCCCAGCACCGGCCGGCCCACCGACAAGGCTTCCACTATGGTGCGGCCGAACGCCTCGGGCTTGCGCGAGAGCTGCAGCACCAGATCGCTGGCCGCATAGGCCTCGGCGATGCGTGCGGTGGGCTCGGTGAAGGCGACCGCCTCGGCCACCCCCAGTCTGGCAGCCTCGGCTTCCAGCTCGCGCACATAAGCTTCGCGGCCCGGCTCGCGCGCGCCCGGCAGCCACAACCAGGCCGGCACGTCGGCAGCGCGCACGTCGGCGAGCAATTGCAGGCCGTCGACATGTCCTTTCAGGCGCGTGCCGCGGCCGGGCAGCAACAGCAATGGGGCGTCGGCCGGCCAACCGGGCAACAGGGTCTGCACCCATTTGCGTGCGCGGTGATCGGGGTGCGGGCGACGCGGGAACTGCGCGATATCGACACCGCGCGGGATGGTGCGCAAGCGGGTGGTGTCGGTCTGCGGATAGTGGGTGCAGACGTAGTCGCGCACCGTCTGCGAGACACAGATCACCCGCTCGCCGTACGTCATCACCGCGCTATAGCGGCTGGGCGAATTGAGCCCGTGCACTGTGGTGACAAAGCGCGGCCGCGTAGCCTCGGGCATGCCCCGCACGGCGTACCAGCCCAGCCAGGCTGGCAGGCGAGAGCGCGCGTGCACGATGTCGGCGCCCAGTTCGGCAAATAGCCGGCGCAGGCCGACCACGTGGCGCAAGGTCAGCAGCGACTTGCGTCCGATCTCCAGGGTGAGATGTTCGCCGCCCGCCTCCAGCAGCGGCTGGACGAGGCGACCGCCGGCCGAGACCACCACGGCGCGATGGCCGGCGCGCACCAGCGCAGCGGCGATTTCCAGGGTGGAGCGCTCGACGCCGCCGGACTGCAGCGCCGGCAGCAGTTGCACCACGGTCAGGCGGTGCATCCGGCCAGGATCAGTCGGCGAGCACGAACAACGCGCCGCAATACGGGCACTTGGCTTCGCAGTTGGGCTCGTCTTCGATCGGCAGGTACACGCGCGGATGCGAGTTCCACAGCGCCATCTGCGGCGTCGGGCAGCTCAGCGGCAGATCGCCGCGGTGCACGGTGTAACGCGATTCGGCATTGGCGGGCGCGGTGGCGGTCTGGCTCATGGCGGCACGATCGTAAAAGCAAGGCAGAGCGCGGATTCTAGCAGCCTGCGTGGTGATCGGCCCATTGACCGGGCGGCGCGGGTGGGGATTGCGGTGGTCTCGGCGGGAGGCCGGGGGGCGGAAGCGCGGATGGCGCTGTGGCCGGTCCGGCAATGACCTGCCCCGCCGCTGGCACGGCAGCGCCACGCCACCACGCCGGAACATCGCGCTTATCATCGCTGGGCAATTGCGCTTCGGGATCAGATTGGGTGATCTGCAAAGACCGCGCACATCCGCCAACCGTACATGCCCTGCTACGTCGCTAGCCAAGGAGACATCACCACGTGACCTCACCTGTCGTTCTGCTGCGTCCGCGTGGCTCGTTGTTCTCGATTGCCGTTGTCCTGGCTTGCGTCGCGCCACTGCCGGTTGGTGCGGCGACCGGCTTTTCGAGTTCGTTCGAAGAGGGTGAGCCCTTGCCGCTCAGCGCTGCGGCAGGCGATGTGCAAACGGCGATCGGCACGGGTCCGGCTGCGCCGTATGCGGCCAGGCCAAACGCCGGTTACAGCGGTGCGCATGCGTTGCGGTATGACAGCCGTGGTGCGGGCGGGCGACGCACCTTGTTTAGTAGCGATAGTTTGATCGGTGCCGATACGACGCTGTCGTGGCTGGTGTTGCCGGAAAGTGTGGGCAGCGATCATGTGGCCTCGACCTATGTGTCGTTGGATCTGTTGCTGGACGACGGCACGCGCATGTCTGCCAGCGCCGCGCAGGATCAACATGGCGTCGCACTTGGTGCGCATGCGCAAGGCGATTCGAAGACCCTGTATCCGCAGCAATGGGCGCGCAAGGCGGTACGGCTCGGGGATGTGGCCGCTTTACGTGGGCGCCGCGTGGTGGCGATCGAACTGGAAGTTGCGCCGCCTGCAGGCGCGGCCGGTGCCGGTTGGATCGACGATATCGCCATCGCCGATGTGCCGCTCACTCCTGCAACGCGTCCTTCGGACTGGGTGCTGACCACGCGCGGCACACAGTCAAACGGCACGTTCTCGCGTGGCAATAATTTCCCTGCAACCGCAGTGCCGCATGGCTTCAACTTCTGGACGCCGGTGACCGATGCGGGAACGCTGACCTGGCTATATCGCTGGAACGAGCACAACGCGGCGGGCAACCGCCCGCGCTTGCAGGCGCTGTCGCTCAGCCATCAGCCAAGTCCGTGGATGGGCGACCGCCAGACCTTTCAGGTGATGCCGTCGCTGAGTACGGGTACACCGGAGGCAGATCGCAGCAAGCGCGCCCTGGCCTTCTCGCATGACACTGAAATCGCGCGACCGTATCGCTACGCAGTGCAGTTGGACAACGGGATCCAGGCCGAGATCGCACCGACCGATCATGCAGCGCTGTTCCGCTTTCGCTTCCCGGCGCAGGGCGATGCCAATCTGCTGTTCGACAATGTGGACGCGCGCGGTGGATTGAGTCTGGATGCTGCAACACAGACGCTCTCCGGCTACACCGACGTGCGTAGCGGCCTGTCGACCGGTGCGACGCGCATGTATGTCTATGCCAGCTTCGATAAACCCTGGAAAAGCAGCGGCCTGAGCGACACCGGCCGGCCCACCGGCTGGATCAAGTTCGATGCGGGCAGCACGCGGCAGGTGCAGATGCGCATCGCCACCTCGCTGATCTCGCTCGACCAGGCCAAGCACAACCTTGCGCTGGAGATCGCGCCGCAGGCAAGCTTCGAGCAGATCGCCGCGCGTGCGCAGGATGCATGGGACGCATTACTGGGTCGCTTCGACGTGCCCGACGCCACTGCCGACCAGAAGACCACGCTGTATTCCAATCTGTACCGGCTGCATCTGTATCCCAATTCCGGCCATGAAAACGTCGGCAGTGCGACGGCGCCGGACTGGCGTTACGCCAGCCAAAGCAGCTGGTCGGACACCAACATCGATGGCAGCGCGACGCGCAGTTTCGCGCCGATCCGCGATGGCCGGGTCTACGTCAACAACGGCTTGTGGGACACCTTTCGCACCGCGTGGCCGGCGTATGCATTGTTCGCATCCGACGATGCCGGCGCATTCGTGCAGGGCTTTCTGGAGCAATCGCGTGCAGGTGGCTGGGTGGCGCGCTGGTCCTCGCCCGGTTACGCCGATCTGATGGTGGGTACCAGTTCCGACGTGGCGTTTGCCGATGCGTGGCTCAAGGGCGTGCAGGGTTTCGACCCGGCCGAGGCGTACGCTGCCGCGCTGAAGAACGCGACCGTGGTGGCACCGGATCGCCACATCGGCCGCAAAGGCATGGCGCGCTCCACCTTTCGCGGCTACGCCGATATCGACACGCACGAAGGCATGTCGTGGTCGATGGAAGGGGCGCTCAACGACTTCGGCATCTCCAACATGGCCGATGCGTTGTCCAAGCAGGCGACGACAGCAACAGCGCGCGAGCGTTATCCCACCGAAGCGCTGTATTTTCGTCATCGTGCAGCCGGGTATTCGGCGTTGTTCGATCCGGCGATCGGTTTTTTCCAGGGCCGCAAGGCGAATGGCGATTGGCGCGTGGATGCTGCACACTACGACCCGCGCGCGTGGGGCAACGATTACACCGAATCCAGCGGCTGGACGTTTGCATTCACCGCACCGCACGATGGCGAAGGCCTGGCCGCGTTATACGGAGGACGCGCGGCATTGGCGGCGAAACTGGATACATTGTTTGCCACACCCGAAACCGCCGAAGCCAAGTTTGCCGGCTCGTATGGCGACACCATCCACGAGATGACCGAGGCGCGCGACGTGCGCATGGGCATGTATGCGCACAGCAATCAGACCGCGCACCATCTTCCGTGGATGTATCTGTACGCCGGGCAGCCATGGAAGACGCAACGCATCACCCGCGAGATCCTTGCGCGCTTGTATCTGGGCAGCGAGATCGGCCAGGGGTATCCCGGCGATGAGGACAACGGCGAAATGTCGGCGTGGTATCTGTTCGCGGCGCTGGGGCTGTATCCGCTGCGCATGGGCGCGCCGGAGTATGTGATCGGCTCGCCGCTGTTCAAGCATGCCAGCGTGCGTCTGCCAAATGGCGGCATGCTGGTGGTAAATGCGCCGCAGAATTCGGCGAAAAACGTGTATGTGCAATCGCTCAGGGTCAACGGCAAACCCTGGCGCAAGACCTGGTTGCCGCATGCGGACATTGCCAAGGGCGCGACGCTGGACTTCGTGATGGGACCGACGCCGTCGCGCTGGGGCACCGGGCCTGACGATGTGCCGCCGTCATTGACTGCGCCTGGGGAGCGCCCTGTCCCGCTGCAGGATCTGCTCGGAGACACTGCGCGCATTACGCTGGACGATGGTGGCGATGTCGCTGCGTTGCATGACGACACTGCGGGAACGGTCGCTGCAATTGCATCGACATCGAAATCGACGCTGACGCTCAGCGGCATTGCGCGCGGTACGCCGACGCTCTACACACTGACCAGCGGCAATGCGGCGATTTCTGCAGTTGGGTGGACGCTGGAAGCCCGTGCGCCTGGTGTTGCGTGGACGATGATTGATCAGCGTCGTGATGAAGCGTTCGATTGGCCGTTGCAGACGCGGCCGTTTCGGATTGCCAGGCCTGGTGCATATACGGAGTATCGGCTGCGATTCAGCGCACCTGCGAAGCTACAGTTGGCGGAGATTGAATTGTTGGGCACGGAGCCTACGGTGCGTTGAGGCTAGCGCTGTCCGCGATCCATCGTCGCGTTGTTATGGCATTACGATTTGCCGCACTCAGACAGGCGCGGGTTGCGCTCGCGCAGTTATGGAGCACAAGGCTCTGCTGCTGTCATCGAGAATCGCGCAGTACGGAAAAACAAAGCGGAGAATTCGCTTGCCTTGACTGAGTCATGTCAACGACGCGCCAAGGCGGCAGCGTGGCCGGGGATTGGCGGACAGCGGCACACGGATGTGCCGCGCGGCGAGTCAGACAGGATGTCTGACCGAGCCGAAGAGCCAGTTCCCGGACGCGCTGATGCCCCTCACCGAAGCCAGCGACTGACAGCCGTTTGCTTGGCACTAACCGGAGAAACCGTACCCTCACCCCAGCCCCTCTCCCGGGGGGAGAGGGGCTTTCGAGCATTGCTTGCTCAGCCGCCGCTTTTCATGGCCTCAGCCGCTGCCTTTCCTATCGTTGCTTTATCAGCAACCGATCTCTCAACCATTCCCCTTATCGGCTACCGCTTTTTCCGCATCGCGCTGCTTGCGGATCTGCGCATCCACCGCCGCAATCGCGGTCATGTTCATCACCCGGCGCGAGGTGGCGCTGGTGGTGAGGATGTGCACCGGCTTGGAGATGCCCATCAGGATCGGCCCGATCGCCACGCCGTCGGTGAATACGCGCACCAGGTTGTAGGCGATGTTGGCCGCTTCCAGGTTTGGCAGCACGAACAGGTTGGCACGGCCCTTCAGCGTGCTGTTGGGCATGATCTGCTTGCGCAGCGCTTCGTCCCAGGCGGTGTCGCCCTGCATTTCGCCGTCGATGTTGAGCTCGGGCTTGCGCTTGAGCAGTGCCTCGCGCACCGCACGCATCTTCAAGGCATCGCGCGAATCGTGGCTGCCGAAGTTGGAGTGCGACAGCAGCGCGATGTTGGGCTCGATGCCGAACAGCTTGAGGCGATACGCGGCCTGCAACGTGGCTTCCACCACTTGTTCGACGGTCGGGTCTTCCTGCACATGCGTATCCAGGAAGAAGAACACGCCCAGCTGGTTGATCACACCGGTCATCGCCGAGGTGGAGCTCACGCGCGGTTCCAGCGGAATCACGCTGCGGGCGTAACCCAGCTTCTTGTGGAAGCGACCGACCACCCCGGACAGCATCGCATCGGCCTCGCCACGCGCCACCATCACCGCAGCAATCAAGGTCGGACGCGAGCGCATCAACTCCTTGGCGGCGGTGACGGTTACGCCACGACGTTCGGTCAGTGCGTGGTAATACTGCCAATACTCGTTGAAGCGCGGGTCGTCGTAGATGTTGGTGATTTCAAAGTCCACCCCGGCGGTCAGGCGCAGACCCATGCGTTCGATACGCGCCTCGATGACGTCCGGGCGGCCGATCAGGATCGGGAAGGCCAGGCCTTCGTCGACCACGTTCTGCACCGCGCGCAGCACCACTTCCTCTTCGCCTTCGGCATACACCACGCGCTGTTTGTCGGCGCGCGCACGGTCGTAGACCGGCTTCATCATCAGGCTGGTGCGGTAGACGAACTGGCCAAGCTTGTCGCGATAGGCCTCCATGTCCTCGATCGGGCGCGTGGCCACGCCCGAATCCATCGCCGCCTGCGCAACCGCCGAGGACAACTCCACCAGCAGACGCGGGTCCAGCGGGCGCGGAATCAGGTATTCCGGGCCGAAACTCGGGGTCTCGCCGCCGTAGGCCGCACCCAGGTCGGAGGCCTCGCGCCGTGCCATCGCCGCAATCGCCTTGACGCAGGCGATCTTCATTTCCTCGTTGATGCCGGTGGCGCCCACATCCAGCGCGCCGCGGAACAGGTAAGGGAAGCACAGCACGTTGTTGATCTGGTTCGGGTAGTCCGAACGGCCGGTGCCGATGATGCAATCCGGACGCACCGCCTTGGCCGCTTCCGGGGTGATTTCCGGGTTGGGATTGGCCAGCGCGAAGATCACCGGCTGGCGCGCCATGCTGGCGACCATTTCCGGCTTGAGGATGCCGGCCGCCGACAGGCCCAGGAAGATGTCCGCCCCCTCGACGATCTCGGCCAGGGTGCGCTTGTCGGTATCGCGTGCGTAGCGCTGCTTGTCCGGGTCCAGATCGGTGCGGCCGGTGTGGATCACGCCGTCGCGGTCCAGCGCCAGGATGTTCTCCGGCTTCAGGCCCAGCGAGACCAGCATGTTGACGCAGGAAATGCCGGCCGCGCCCATGCCGGTGGTGGCCAGCTTGACCTCTTCGATCTTCTTGCCGGTGACCACCAGCGCGTTGAGCACGGCGGCGCCGACGATGATCGCGGTGCCGTGCTGGTCGTCATGGAACACCGGGATGTTCATGCGCTCGCGCAGCTTGCGCTCGACGATGAAGCACTCCGGCGCCTTGATGTCTTCCAGATTGATGCCGCCGAAGGTCGGCTCCAGGCTGGCGATGATGTCCACCAGCTTGTCCGGGTCGTTTTCGTTGATCTCGATGTCGAACACATCGATGCCGGCGAACTTCTGGAACAGCACGCCCTTGCCTTCCATCACCGGCTTGGACGCCAGCGGGCCGATGTTGCCCAAGCCCAGCACCGCGGTGCCGTTGGTGATGACCGCCACCAGATTGCCGCGCGCGGTGAGCTCGCTGGCCTGGGTGGGTTCTTCGACGATCGCCTCGCAGGCGAAGGCCACGCCCGGCGAATACGCCAGCGACAGATCGCGCTGGGTCAGCATCGGCTTGGTCGCGGTGACCTTGATCTTGCCGGCCGGCTGCTGGCGGTGGTAGTCGAGGGCGGCCTGTTTGAAGTCGTCGTTGGACATCGGCTGTGTGGGTCTCGAAGGCGCAGGAGGGCTGAATTCTACCCTCCTGCCTGAACAAGGGCCTGTCGCGCAGCTGTCAGCGCGGCAGGGAGTTTGCATGCTGCAGCGCGTCGTGCGCTGCGGCCGGGGTCTGGCTCAAAGCGAAAACGGCCCTGTATCCCGCCGGCATCACCGGCGGAATACAGGGCCGCAGGAAGCATCAGCGCGCGCTGATCGGTGCGACGACGTCGGTCGAGGCCACCGGCGCCTGCAGCGGCGGCGAACCGCCATCCAGCACCAGCTTCAACTGGTCGCGATCCAGCGCATTTTCCCAGCGCGACACCACCACCGTGGCGACCGCATTGCCGATGAAGTTGGTCAGCGAGCGGCACTCGCTCATGAAACGGTCCACGCCCAGGATCAGCGCCATGCCGGCCACCGGCACGTCCGGCACCACCGACAGCGTGGCCGCCAGGGTGATGAAGCCGGCACCGGTCACGCCGGCCGCGCCCTTGGAGCTGAGCATCGCCACCGCCAGCAAGGTGATCTGCTGGCCCAGGGTCAGGTCCACGTTGGTGGCCTGGGCGATGAACAATGCGGCCAGGGTCATGTAGATGTTGGTGCCGTCCAGATTGAACGAATAGCCGGTCGGCACCACCAGGCCCACCACCGACTTCTCGCAGCCGGCCTTTTCCATCTTTTCCATCAGCGACGGCAGCGCCGACTCCGACGAAGAGGTGCCAAGCACCAGCAGCAGCTCGGCCTTGAGATAGCGGATCAGCTTGAGCACCGAAAAGCCGCACAGGCGACAAACAATGCCCAGGATCACCAGTACGAAGAACAGCGAGGTCACATAGAACGAACCCACCAGCCAGGCCAGATTGACCAGCGAGTCCAGCCCGTACTTGCCGATGGTGAAGGCGATCGCACCGAATGCACCGATCGGCGCGGCCTTCATCAACATGTGCACCAGACGGAACACCGGGGCGGTCAACGCCTCCAGAAAGCTCAGCACCGGGCGGCCACGTTCACCGACCAGGGCCAGCGCGATACCGAACAGCACCGCCACGAACAGCACCTGCAGGATGTTGCCATCAACGAACGCGCTGATCAGCGTGGCCGGGATGATGTCCATCAAGAAGCCGACCAGGCTCAGCTCGTGCGATTTCTGCACGTAGGTGTTGACCGCGCTCTGATCCAGCTCGGCCGGGTTGATGTTCATGCCGGCGCCGGGCTGCACCACGTGCGCCACGATCATGCCCACGATCAACGCCAGCGTGGAGAAGAACAAAAAGTAGGCCATCGACTTGGCGAAGACCCGGCCCACCGTCTTGAGATGGGTCATGCCGGCGATGCCGGTGACGATGGTCAGGAAGATCACCGGGGCGATGATCATCTTCACCAGCTTGATGAAGGCGTCGCCCAACGGCTTGAGGCTTTCGGCGAAGGCCGGCTCGAAATGGCCGAGCAAGGCGCCCAGGACGATCGCCACCACCACCTGGAAGTACAGCTGGCGGTAGAAGGGGACGGACGCCGGCAACGGGCCGGCAGGCTTGCTGATGTGCATGACACCACTCCGAGGGAACATAGAGGGCGCCTGAGCAGGCACCCGGTGCACGCATTCTGGCCGCACGTCACAGCCAGGGCCGATAGCCCATTGGTACTACGCACTGTCCGCGGGCTGAACGCCGTCTTACACTTCAGCGGCGCCACCGCCGGCCGTTAATTTCGTTTAACACAGACAACGATTCCCTGTGCGTTCGATGCCCGGAACCTGCGCGCTTGCTGAAGCTGTTCATTGCGACCGCCATGGCAGGACGCCCGGCCCCTTCTCATTGCCGAAGATCATTCCTATGCGCCTCAATCCGCTCGTTCTTGCGTTGGCCATCGCCGCCGCGCCCGCTGCCGCCAATGCGGCCACCTCGATCGAAAACTGGCCGACCAAGTACACCTTCGGTGATGGCACCGAGCTGGGTCTGACCGGCAACTACGCCTACGACGACAACAACTTCTCCGGCGACGACCGTCTGGAAGACCGCACCGACTTCCGCCGTAAGGAATTCGGCGCCACCCTCAAGAAGAAGGGCGCCTACGACGCCATGGTGTATTTCGACTTCGAGGCCAAGCTGTGGCTGGACGTGTTTTTCCGCTTCGAGACCAAGGCACTGCTGGGCCAGGATTACGGTCGCGTGCGGCTGGGCTACATGAAGGTGCCGGTGGGTCTGGAAGCGGTGCAGAGCTCGCGCGCGGGCAGCTTCATGGAACTGGGCCTGCCGGTGCAGGCGGTGTTCCAGGGCCGCCGCACCGGTGTGGAGTGGACGCTGGAGCGTCAGCAGTACCTGCTGCAGGCCGGCGCGTACGGCGGCCAGGATCTGCAGGGCGACAACCCGGGCACCACCCAGGCCGTGCATGCGGCATGGACCCCGTTCAAGGCCGAAGGCGACGTGCTGCACCTTGGTATCGCCGGCTCGGTCGAAAACCCGCGCGGCTTCAGCGACGGCCGCGGCGTGTCCTTCAGCCCGCGCGTGCGCCTGCGTGCCCGCCCAGAAGCCGGCCTGACCGACGTGCGTCTGATCGACACCGGCACCATCCTCGATGTGGATCACGTGATCCGCACCGGCGTGGAAGCGGTCTGGATCCACGGCCCGTTCTCGCTGCAGAGCGAAGCGCTGCGTGCCGAAGTGGCGCGTAATGCCGGCCAGCCGCACTTCATCGCGCAGGGCCAGTACCTCTACGGCACCTGGTCGCTGACCGGTGAGTCGCGCACCTATGCCGGCGGCGTCCCGGGCAATATCAAGCCGGCGCACGACTACGGCGCGGTCGAGCTGACCGCCCGCTACAGCCGTCTGAATCTGGAAGACAACAACGTCCACGGCGGCCGCCAGCACGACACCACCATCGGTGCCAACTGGTACCTCACCAGCCACTTCAAGATGCAGGCCAACTACAGCTGGGTGGATTCCTCGCGCAATGGCGTGCATGAGACCCCGCACGTGATGGAACTGCGTGCGCAGGTGCAGTTTTAAGCGCTGTTGAGCAGATGCAACGCGGGCCTGGTTGGCCGCGCGTTGCCTTGGTTGGCCGCTTCAACGCAGTGATGCTGTAACGCACACCAGCGTGTGTGCCTATGCGGCCGCATCCTTCCGAGGATGCGGCCGCAGTCGTTTGTAGGGGGCTTGTTTGGTGGTCATGCGGGGCTGTAGTCGGTGCGGATATCCGCGGCGATAGCTGCGCGATGTACCTGCGCACCGCCATACTTGCCGCATGTACGCCTCGCAACGCCGCCGCCTGCTGTTCACGCTGTCCATCGTATTGGGCGGCATGTTGGTGGCCATGTTCGCGGCCGGGCATTTTGTCGAGCAGAACGCCTTGCGCGACGAAAGCGCCACCGTGCGGCGTCAGCTACGGCTGTATGCGCAGGCCTTGCAGCAGCGTATCGATCGCTATCGCACCTTGCCGCAGATTCTGGCGCTGGACCCGGAGCTGCGCGCTGCGGTGTCCGGGCCGTTGTCGGCCGCGCAGGTGGAACAGCTCAACGACAAACTCGAACGCGCCAACAACGTCACCCAATCGTCCACGCTGACGGTGATCGACCGCAGTGGTATCGCGTTGGCGGCCAGCAACTGGCGCGCGCCGCGCAGCAATGTGGGCGTGGACTACGCCTTCCGCCCTTATTACCAGCAGGCACTGGTCACCGGCAGCGGCAGCTTTTACGGCATCGGCATGACCACCAGCGAGCCGGGCTATTTCCTGTCGCAGGCCATCGTCGACTCCGCCGGCCAGGTGCAGGGCGTGGTGGTGATCAAGATCGCGCTGGCCGCACTGGAACGCGAATGGCTGCAGACCCCGGACATCGTGCTGGCCTCCGATGCGCACGACGTGGTGTTTCTGGCCAGCCGCCCCGAATGGCGCTACCGCATGCTGGCACCGTTGAGCCTGCGCGATCGCAGCGAATTGCAGAGCACCCGCCAGTACGCCGACCAGGGATTGCTGCCGTTGCAGCGCCGGCTGATCGAGCAGACCGGCAACGGTGGCGTATTGGCCGAGGTCCGCGAGCCAGCGCTCGCCGGCCCGGTGCTGTGGCAGACCCTGGAAGTGCCCGAAAGCGGCTGGCGCCTGCATCTGCTGCACGACACCCGCGCCAGCGCGGCGGCCGGCCGCGCCGCTGCGATTGCCGCCGCCGGTGCATGGCTGGCACTGGCCTTGCTGTGGTTGTTCGTGCAGCAACGGCGGCGGCTGGCGGCTTTGCGTCAGCGCAGCCGGGACGAACTGGAAACACTGCTGCAACAACACGCCGAAGAACTGCGCACCGCCCAGGATGGCGTGGTCACCGCCGCGCAGCAGGCCAATGCCGGCTTGAGCCGCAGCCTGGAACACCTGCCGCAAGGCGTGGTGGTGATCGACGATGCGCTCAATCTGGTGGCGTGGAATTCGCGCTATGTCGAGCTGTTCCGCTTCCCGCCCGAGCTGCTCAAGACCGGCCGCCCGATCGAAGACCTGTTCCGCTTCAACGCACGCCGCGGCCTGCTCGGTCCGGGGCCGATCGAAGCGGCGATCGAGCGCCGTTTGAACCACTTGCGCAGCGGCAAACCGCATATGCGCGAGAGCGAGAAGGAAGACGGCACGGTGCTGGAAATCCGCGGCAATCCGCTGCCCGATGGCGGCTTCGTCACCAGTTACGCCGACATCACCAGCTACAAGAATGCCGCACGCGAACTGCGCTCGTTGGCCGACGCGCTGGAACACCGCGTGGCCGAACGCACTCGCGATCTGGCCGCCGCCAAGCGCGAGGCCGAGAGCGCCAATCGCTACAAGACCCGCTTCGTCGCCTCGGCCGTGCACGACCTGCTGCAGCCGCTCAACGCCGCGCGCATGTTCGTCTCGGTGTTGCGCGGCCAGGTGCGCGAGACCGGCAGCGCGCGCGTGGTCGACAACATCGAAGGCGCGCTGGCCGCGCAGGACGCCATCCTCAACAGCCTGCTGGATATCTCGCGGCTGGAAGCGGGCAGCCTGAAAACCCAGGTGCGCGATTTCGCCATCGCCCCGCTGCTGGAAACGCTGGCACGCGAGTTCGGCATCCTGGCCGAAGACCGCGGCCTGGTGCTGGATTGGGTGCCCACCTCGGCGGTGGTGTTGAGCGATGAAAACCTGCTGCGGCGCATCCTGCAGAACTTTCTCTCCAATGCCATCCGCTACACCCCGCGTGGGCGGGTGCTGATCGGCTGTCGTCGCCGTGGCGGCTGGCTGCGCATCGAAGTGCACGATCAAGGACCCGGCATTCCCGAAACACTGCAGCATGAAATCTTCGAAGAATTCCGCCGCCTGGACGACGGCGTGGCCAACGACCGCGGCGCCGGCCTGGGGCTTGCCATCGTCGAGCGCATCGGCCGCCTGCTCGGTCACCGCATCGGCCTGCATTCCACGCTGGGGAGCGGCAGCGTATTTTCGGTAACGCTGCCGCTGGGCGAGCGTGCCGCCATCGCCAAGCAATTGCCGCCGCCCACCACCACTGCAGAAAACGCCAACGACCCGATTCTGCACGGCTGCCGCGTCTGGTGCGTGGACGATGAGCCACGCGTGTGCGAAGCCACGCGCGTCCTGCTCGAACGCTGGGAATGCCGGGTGGATTTTGCCGGTGGTCCCGACGATGCATTGGCCGCCGCCAACGCCGACGAGGTGCCGGAACTGCTGCTGCTGGACGTGCGCATGGGCGAGCACTACGGCCCCATCTTGCTGCCGCAGTTGGTGCAACGCTGGCAACGCGAACCGCGCGTGATCCTGGTCACCGCAGAACCCGACCCCGCGCTGCGCGAGCATGCGCTGGACCTGGGCTGGGGATTGTTGTCCAAGCCAGTGCGCCCGCCGGCACTGCGTGCGCTGGTGACGCAGATGTTGCTGCGGCGTGGGTGATGCTGCCCGTGGCCACACATGCCACGTTCGGATCGTGCAGCACGTCTTCGTGATCGCTGGTGCAGCAACTCATAATCTGCTCGACCATTGCAGCCTGCCCCCCCCGAAAGCCGGAAATGCGATGTTCAAGACAACGCTACCGCTGCTGATGTCACTGCTCTTTGCGAGCTGCGCAGGGGGATTTCCAGCGCAGGCGGAAACGTCCTCCGGCGTCACGCAGCCAGCGCCGCCATCGCCGCCATCGCGCGCGACCATGGATCCCTACACGGTCAATAAATTGAATGCCGTGCTGGATCAGGCCTCAAACCATAGGGGATTAAGCCCAGGCCACCTGATTGACGCGATCTCGGCAGAATTTCTAGGCACGCCCTACCGCGACCATGTCTTGCAGGGCTCGGCCACCACGCCACAAAAACTGATCATCGACTTCACCGGATTGGACTGCTTCACTTATCTGGATTACGTCGAGGCGGCACGAAAGGCTTACTCACAGCAGGATTTCGTCAATCACCTGGTGCTGACCCGCTACGTCGAGGGCGTTGTCAGCTTTACCCATCGCAAGCATTTCTTTACCGATTGGGCCAACAGACCGTACGAGCTCGCCACCGATATCACCGCAGTGGTCAGCCCCAATGCCGTCAGCGTCACCAAAGCGCTCAACCGGAAAGCCGACGGCAGCAATTATCTTCCAGGTCTGCCGGTGGTTGACCGGACCATCACTTACATTCCCACCGAACGCGTCGACAGCACGGTCGTCAGCCGGTTGCGTACCGGCGACTACATCGGCATCTACACGCCCCTGGCCGGGCTGGACGTCACCCACGTCGGGTTTTTCATCATGACCGACAAGGGCCCGGTGCTGCGCAACGCCTCATCCCGCAAGGAAAACATGAAAGTCGTGGACTCTCCGTTCATGGAGTATGTCGCGAGGACACCGGGCATCATTGTCTATCGGGCCAAGAAGTGACCATGCACCACTGCCAGGCTCGATAAGCGCCGGCGCCCGGCGGCATCTCTGACCGCAGCTGACGCGCGCGCCGCGCCTGCCGCATTGACGCGCGTGGGAGCCGAGCACCGCTGCAATGCGTGCTGATGTTCAACCTGCATCAGTCGATGAGAAAGCAGCAATTATCAACATCGGCCATCTCCACCAGAATCGATCGCCTCAGATGTTCCGCACATGCATACCTGTCGTGGAGGGCGATCTATGCAGACTTCCAGCCTTGAGGCAAAGGGGCAGTCGAAACTGGGAATGGTGCTGAGGGTGACCTCGGGCAACTTCCTTGAGCAGTTCGACTTTTTCCTGTTCGGTTTCTACGCAACGCAGATCGCCGCGGTGTTCTTCCCGGCAAGCAACGAATTCGCTTCGTTGATGATGACCTTCGCCGTGTTTGGCGCAGGCTTTCTGATGCGTCCACTGGGTGCAGTGATCCTGGGCGCGTATATCGATGATGTGGGCCGCCGCAAAGGCCTGATCGTCACCCTGGCAATCATGGCCAGCGGCACCGTCCTGATCGTGCTGGTGCCCGGCTATGCCAGCATCGGTTTGTGGGCACCGGCCTTGGTATTGCTCGGGCGGTTGCTGCAAGGCTTTTCGGCGGGTGCCGAAATGGGCGGCGTGTCGGTGTATCTGGCCGAGATGGCGACGCCGGGGCGGCGCGGCTTCTATGCGAGTTGGCAATCGGCCAGCCAGCAGGTGGCCATCGTCGCTGCGGCAGCCATCGGGTATGCGCTCAACCAGCTCATGGCGCCGCAGGATCTGGCGCAATGGGGCTGGCGGATTCCCTTTGCCATCGGTTGCGTCATCATCCCCTTCATCTTCTTGCTGCGGCGCAGCCTGGAAGAGACTGCGGCGTTTGCGCAGCGCACGCAGCGCGTCACGATGCAGCAGGTGATGCGCGGGCTGGCCAACAATGCCGGCACCGTGATCGCCGGCGGGTTGATGGTGGCGCTGACCACGACCGCGTTTTATCTGATCACCGTCTACGCACCGACCTTCGGCAAGAGCGTGCTCAAACTCAGCACCGGCGACGCATTGATCGTGACGCTGCTGGTCGGCATCTCCAACTTCATCTGGCTGCCGATCGGCGGTGCGCTCAGCGACCGGTTCGGCCGCAAACCGCTGCTGGTGACCATGGCGGTGGTGTGCGTACTGAGCGCGTATCCGGTACTCGCGTTCCTGGCCGCCGCACCGAGCTTTGCGCACATGTTGCAGGCGCTGCTGTGGCTGTCCTTCATCTACGGCATCTACAACGGCGCCATGATTCCTGCGCTCACCGAACTCATGCCGGCGCATGTACGGGTGGCGGGATTTTCGCTTGCCTACAGCCTGGCCACGGCGGTCTTTGGCGGCTTTACGCCGGTGATGTCCACCTGGTTGATCCATGTCACCGGCGACAAGGCCGCCCCTGGCTCTTGGCTGGTGTTCGCGTCCGTGTGCGCGCTGTTGGCAACGCTGTTTCTCTACCGACGCCATGGCAACGCAGCGACAGCGACCGGCCTCGATGCTGCTGCGGGAGCGGCGAAATGATGCGGGCCGTGTGGAAAAAATGGCTGGGTGCGGTTGTCGCCATTGCCCTGCTGCCGCCGGCCGCAGGCGCGCAGGATCTGACCGTGATGACCTCGGGCGGCTTCACTGCCGCCTTCGAACGCCTGGCGCCGCAGTACAGCACGCAGACCGGCACGACGCTCGAGACGCTGCACGGCCCTTCGATGGGCCAGACGCCGCAATCCATTCCCAGCCGGCTCGCCCGCGGCGAGCATGCCGATGTGGTGATCATGGTGGGCAGCGCGCTGCAGAAGCTGATCGATGCAGGAGTGGTGGACCCCGCATCGCGGGTGGAGCTGGCCGATTCCAGGATCGGCATGGTGGTGCGCAGCGGCGCACGCAAGCCGAAGATCGGCAATGTCGCACAGTTCAAGAAGGCGTTGCTGCAGGCCGATTCCGTCGCCTACTCCGACAGCGCCAGTGGCGTCTACATCGAGACCACGCTGTTCAAGCGGCTGCAGATCGAAGGCCCGATGATGGCCAAGAGCCGCAAGATCGAGCGCATTCCGGTGGGCGCGGTGGTGGCCAACGGCAGCTACCAGCTCGGCTTTCAGCAGGTGGCCGAACTGCTTCCGGTGGCAGGCGTGGATTTCGTCGGCAAGATCCCCGAGCCGCTGCAGTCGGTCACGCGCTATGCGGCGGGTGTGCCGGTCACTGCGGCACATCCGCAAGCGGCCAAGCGCCTGCTGGCCTACCTGCAGTCGCGTGAGGCGCAAGCGGTCGCGCGTGCGACCGGGCTGGATCCGGTCTCACCGTGAGCGCGCGGGCATTCGTCGCACCAGTGCAGCCAGTTCGAGCGCGGCAGGTGTCAGCGTGCGTCCACGGCGTTTGAGGATTCCCACATTGCGCAACACCTCCGGTTCGATCAGCGGCACCGCCGCCAGCAGCGGATGCGGGCGGGAGGGCATTGCGATCGAAGGAACCGCGGCAATGCCGACGCCTGCTTCCACCAGCCCCAGCAAGGTGGTGACATGGCGGGTTTCGCAGATGCTGGGCCGGTCCGGCGTAAAGGCAGACAGCGCCCGATCGAGCACCAGCCGATTGCCCGATGTCTTGTCCAGCGTGATGTAGTCGTGGCCATAAGCTTCCTGCCAACTGACCTGTTCGCGCCGGGACAAGGGATGGTCGTGGCGGCACGCGATTACATAGCGCTCCTGCAGCAACGGCTCGAACTCGACCTCCGGTGCCAGGTTGCCGCTGAAGCTGACGCCGAAATCCGCTTCGCCGGAGGCCACTGCCGCACTGACATGACTGGCGCTGCCGTCGAACAGCCGGATGCGGATTTTCGGAAACAGCTGATGCAGCCCGTGAATCGCCTGCGGCATGAAGTAGTACGCCGCAGACGGCACGCACGCCACGGTCACCGTGCCCATCCTGCTCGATCCGGCATCGCCGATGCTCATCAACGCCAGATCCAGATCGTCGAGCATGCGCTCGACCTGCGGCATGAAGGCCTGGCCGATCGTGGTGAGCGCCACCTTGCGCGTCGTACGCTCGAACAACTTGACGTTCAACGCCGACTCGAGTTTGTCGATCCTGCGGCTGAGCGCCGGCTGGGTGATCCGTATCTGTTCGGCAGCGCGGCGAAAGCTTCCGTTTTCGGCAACGGCGCGGAATGCCTGTAGATCGTTGAGGTCGAATTTGATGGTCACGGTGCCGCAGCTGCGATGTTCGATGGCGGTCGGCATAGCATAGACAGTTGCCTGCTTTGCTGCGCGAGCATGCCCGGGCAGACGCATCGCGCACAGCTTGCAGCGTGCGTGCAGAACGTCGTCGAGCTAGGCGTGCACACGCTGTTGAGCACACAGCAACTGCCTGCACTCGCATCGCAGTGCTCCGGCAGCGTAACGATGCTGCCAAGCGTGCAGTCGCATGCTCGCAGCAGAGCGGCATGCCGGACGCCGCGGCGCCCGCGCCTGCTAGAATATCGATAATGATTCCCATTTGATCGTCGCTTTCGCCCCGGCTTGCGTGTCCTGCACGCGTGCCGCCGCGTTTTGGAGTTCCTTGCCTGATGAAATCTCCCGTCTCCGGATCGGCCGGCATGCCGCTGCTTGCCTCGCTCTGCCTGCTCGCCTCTGCCACCGCTTCCGCGCAATCGGATGTCACCGATACGCTGGACACCGTGGTGGTTGCCGCCTCGCGTTCCAACATGACCGTGGCCGAGTCGCCGCAGACGGTGCTGATCATCGACAAGGCGCAGATCCAGCAGCAACTGACGATCTCCAGCAACTCCTCCGACGTGCTCGCCAACCTAATTCCGTCGTACACGCCCAGCCGCGGCAAGATGAATGGCAGCGGCGAAACGCTGCGCGGGCGCACGCCGTTGATCCTGATCGACGGCGTGCCGCAGTCCAATCCGATCCGCCCCACCGGGCGCGAAGCGCACACCATCGACTATGCGATGGTCGAGCGCATCGAAGTGATCCAGGGCGCCAACGCGATCAACGGCCTGGGCGCCACCGGCGGCACCATCAACATCATCACCCGGCGTCCGCAGGATGGTGAGCTCAACCAGCACGTCGATGTGCAGGCCACCGCGCCCACCTCGGAAACGCGTGCGGAAACCGCAAGCGTTGAGACCCGCTACCGCGTGGACGGCCGCACGGACAAGCTCGATTACCTGCTCTCGGCCAGCTACAGCGATCAAGGCCTGTATGTGGACGGACAAGGCCGGCCGATCGGTGCCGACAACACCCAGGGCGACCTGATGACCTCCAAGAGCTACGACGTGCTGGCCAAGCTCGGCTACGCGCTCACCGATGCGCAGCGCCTGAGCGTCAGCGTCAACCGCTACCGCATCAAGAACGACAACGACTACATCGGCATCGCCGGCAACCGTGCGCAAGGCCTGCCCACCACCTCGGTGCGCGGCACCCCGCAAGGCACCGCGCCGTGGAACGATGTGCTGACCTCCAGCCTGTCGTATACGCATGACGATCTGGCCGGCATGCAGTTGAGTGCGATGGTGTTCAACCAGGAATTCGAAGGGTTGTTCGGCGCCGACAACTCCTCCACGTTTCAGGACCCGCGCATCGCACCAGTCGGCACGCTGTACGACCAATCGCGGTCGGTGGCGTCCAAGTGGGGCAGCAAGATCAGCCTGACCAAGGACGATCTGCTCGATGGCCGGCTCAAGCTCACCGGCGGCGTCGACCTGCTGGCAGACACTGGCAAGCAGGATCTCTACGGCAGCGGGCGCACCTACGTGCCCGAGTCTGACTATCGCAATCTGTCGCTGTTCGCGCAGGGCGAATACAAGCTGCTGCCCACGCTCACCTTGCACGCCGGCGTGCGCCGCGAAGAAGCCGAGTTGAAGATCGACAGCTACCAGACGCTGTGGCGCTACAACCGGGTCGATGTCGAAGGCGGCACGCTCGACTTCAACCAGACCCTCTACAACGCCGGCCTGGTTTATACGCCGCTCGAAGGCGTGAGCTTTTTCACCAGCTATTCCGAAGGTTTCGGCATGCCGGACGTGGGCCGCGTGCTGCGCGCGATCAATACGCCGGGCACGCGCGTGGCCAACCTGAGCACGCTGGAACCGATCCTGACCAAGAGCGTGGAAGCCGGCACCCGCCTCACGCGCGGCGCCTTAGATGCGGACCTGAGCTACTTCCAGTCCAACTCGGATCTGGGCACGCGCGTGGTACCGATCAATGGCGCCTTCATGATGAGCCGCGAGAAAACCCGCGTGCAGGGTGTGGACGCCAGCCTGGGGTATCGCCTGGATGTGGCGCATCGCCTGCGCCTGTCGTACGCGTACACGCGTGGCCGCTACGACAGCGACAACGATGGGCAGCTGGATGCACGCCTGGATGGCCTCAACGTGGCGCCAAATCGCGTGATCGCCTCGTGGTCGGCGCAATGGACGCCGAAATTCTCCTCGTTCGTGCAGGCCCAGCATGCCTTCAGCCAATCCTTCGACGAGGCCGACAAGCGCTTCAGCGGCTACACGCTGGTGGATGCGACCTTCAACTACGCATTGCCGCGCGGTTCGGTGCGCATGGGTGTGTCCAACCTGTTCGACAAGCAGTACATCACCTACTACTCGCAATCGGCCCTGGTCGAACCGCTGCGCTACTTCGCCGGACGCGGCCGCACGTTTACGCTGGGATATTCGCTGGATTTTTAATCGCGCAGGTCGATCGTCTGGGTGCACGCTTGCGCGCGGTAGGTCTGCGCAAGCGTGCTGCTGCGAACGCGGTGAATGCGTGCTCGCTCCAGAGGCATGACTGAAGCGATCCGCTCAGCCCTCGCCTTCCGGCTCCAATGCCTTGACCAGTACCGCCGCCTGCGTGCGGCTGTAGCAATCCAGCTTTTTCAGGATTGCGGTGACGTGCACCTTGACGGTGTTTTCTGCCAGCCCCAGTTCGTGTGCGATCTGCTTGTTGAGCAGGCCGTCGGCCAGGCTCAGCAAGACGCGGAACTGTTGCGGGGTGAGCTGGGCGAGTTTGGAGGCCAGTTGCGCGTCGGCCTCGGAGCGCTCGGCGGTCATCGGCGGGAACCAAGTGCCGCCCTCCAGCACGCTGGCCACCGCGGTGCCGATCGATTCGGCCGGGGTGGATTTGGGAATGAAGCCGGCCGCACCGAACTGCTGCGCGCGCCGGATCACGCGTGGGTGATCGTTGGAGGAGATCACCACCACCGGGATGTCCGGGTGCTCGCCACGCACGTGCAACAGCGCCGAGAAGCCACGTGCACCCGGCATGGCCAGGTCCAGCAGCACCAGCTCGGCCTGCGGGTGCGAGCGCAGCATGGCGCTCAGCGTGGCGGCGCTGGAGGCTTCCACCACATCGGCCTGCGGCAAGGTCTGCTGCAGCACGTGGATCACGGCGGCACGGAACAGCGGGTGGTCGTCGGCGACGAGGATGGTGAGATCGGCCATGCGCCAAGTCTGGCACATGGACGTGTCTGTTTCCGTCCCCGAGCGTCCACCGCCACGGCGGCGCGCGTGTCAGGGCGGCGGGGCGCCGGCGGCGCCTGCGTGGCGACCGCCGATTCCAGCTCCCGCACATGCACCCCTGGCGGTCACGCAGCGCGGACGCGCAGCGCCTATCGCCGCTCGTTATTGCCCGCGCTAGCGCGGCGGCTGCGTGCTGGCGCGCCAGGCATCCAGGAACTGGCGGCGTTTGAGTTTGTCCAGATACACCAGCAGGCCAGGGCCCAGCGGGATCGGGCGGAATGGCGGTTGTGCCGAGCCGCCACGGCCACCGGCGGCCGGCAGGATCGGCATCAATCGCGCCTCGCGAGAGAGCACCTGCTGGCCGCGTGGCGAGAGCAGATAGTCGAGGAATCTGCGCGCCTCGGGCGCATGCGGCGCAGTCCTGGGGATCACTGCAGTGCGCAGCGCCACCAGCGTGTAGTCCTGCGGCTGCACGATGCCCAGCGGCGCGCCGGCATCGATGCGCGTCTGCGCGTACGAGCCCAGCACGTTGTAGGCCAGCAACAGCTCGCCACGGCTGACGCGGTCGAGCAAGGTGCCGGTGCGTTCTTCCAGCCTGACCTGGTTCGCGCCCAACGCGGCCAGCAGCGCCCCGGCGATACTGCCGACCTGCCCGTCCTGGGTGGCGAACAGATAGCCCACGCCGCTGCGCTCCACATCGTAGGTGCCCACCCGGCCGCGCAGCGGCGCATCGGGCGCGCGCAACAGGGCCAGCAGCTGTCTGCGCGTGCGCGGTACGCGTGCGGCCGCCAGCTTGCGGGTGTTGTAGACGATGGCCACCGGCTCGTAGCTGATGCCGAACACCTCGTGCCGCCACTGCGCCCACGCCGGCAGCGCTTCGGTCTGTGCGGAGCGGTGCGCGAGCGCGTGACCGTCGTTCACCAGCTTGGTCTGCAGATCCATGCTGGCGCTGATCAGCATGTCCGCAGCAGGCGTAGCCTTGCCTGGATGCAGATAGCGCGCATAGATGTCCCAGGCGATCACGTCTTCGTAGATCACCTCGGTGCCCGGATGCAGGCGCTGGTAGTCCTGGATGACCGCGCCAAACACCTCCAGATCGGTGGAGCCCTGCACGCGCAATTGCGCCTGCATCGGGCCCTGCGCAGGAAACCGCCGTACATCGCCGGGCGCGGCGCAGGCGATGCCATGTGCCAGCAATACCACCATCAGCAACAGCACGCGCATCAGCGTGTCCCTCCAGGAAAATGCAACGAGGCGATCAGCCCGCCGCCGACGCGGTTGGCCAGATCGATGCGCCCGCCATGCGCCTCGACCACGCGTTTGACGATCGCTAGCCCCAGCCCCGCGCCGCCGGCCGGCGCATCCGGCCCGCGCGCGAAACGTTCGAACACGCGCTCGGCTTCGGCTGCGGGAATGCCGGGGCCGTGATCGGCGATGGTGATGACGTGGTGGCTGCCATCGCTGGTGAGCGCCACCTGCAATGGCGCGCCGCCACCGTACTTGCAGGCGTTGTCGATCAGGTTCTTGAGCGCCTCGCGTAACAGCAAGGCATCACCATGCAACAGCGCCGGTTGCGGGTCGATCGCCAGGTGCACGCGCGGCGCACTGTCGCTACGCGGTAGCGCTTCGTGCAAGGCCTGGTGCAAGACCTCGGCCAGATCCACGGTGGCAAAGCGCTGCAGATTGGCGCGGTGAATCACGCTGGCATCGCTGAGCAATTGATTGAGCAGCCGGCTCATATGGCTGGCATTGCGCTCGATCGCCACCAGGCTGCGCTGCATCTCGCGCGGGTCGTCATCGTCCATCGCCAGCTGCGCCTGCGCGCGCAAAGCAGCCAACGGCGTGCGCATCTGGTGCGCGGCTTCGGCCATGAACGCGCGCAAGGTTTCGTTGCTGGAGGACAGCCGCGCCATGAAGCGATTGAGCGCGGTCACCATCAACTGCATTTCCTGCGGTGCCGGCACGCTCAGCGGTTTCAGGTCGGAGGGCTCGCGCCGCGACAGATCGCGCTCGATGCGCTGCAACGGACGCAACGCGCGATACACGCCCAGCCACACCAGGCCCAGGGCGAGCAGCGACAACACGCCGATCGCCACCAAGGCATTGAGCACCACATCGCGCGCCAGCGCATCGCGCGCGCGCCGGGTCTGGCCCACTTGCACGCGCACTTCGCCCTGCCCGGACGCCGATGCCACCCGATGCATCACCACCGCAAAGCGGACTGGCTCGCCGCTGTAGTCGGCATCGAACAACAGCGGGCGCTCGTCGCTGGGCGGGCGTGGCGGCAGCGGCAAATTTTCTTCGCCGGTGATGGTGTGGCCTTGCGCATCGAACACGCGATAGAACACGCGGTCTTCCGGCGCCATGCCAAGCAGATCCAGCGAGGCGTACGGCAGATCCACCTGCCAGTCGCCGCCGACCAGCGCCACGCTGTCGATGATGGACAGTGCCGAGGACACCAGCAGATGGTCGTAGGAGCGATTGGCCGCACGCTCGCCGTAATCGCGTGCGGCAAAGAACAGCACCACCGCGCCAAGCAGCGACAGGCTGCCCAGATACAGCAGCAAGGTGCGCCGGATCGACGGCGCCACCGTCGGCGGCTCAGCCATCGACGCCCGGCTCCACCGGCGCGTGCGGGTCGGCTTCTTCGAGTTTGTAGCCGGCGCCGCGTACGGTAACGATGCGCAACGGCGCCCCCGCCAACTTGCGACGCAGGCGGCCGACATACAGCTCGATCGCATTGGGCCCGGCATCGTCGTCGAAACCGAACAAGCCGTTGCCGATCTCGTCCTTGCCCACCACCTGCCCCAGCCGCCCGATCAGGATTTCGAACAGCCGGTATTCGCGATTGGGCAACTCGATCGGCACGCCGTCCAGCAGTAGCGTGTGCGCGGCGTTATCGAACACGAAACCGCCGATCTGCACCACCTCGCTGGCCTGGCCGCGATTGCGCCGCAGCAGCACGCGACAGCGCGCTTCGAACTCGCGGAAGTCGAACGGCTTGCCCAGGTAATCGTCCGCCCCGACATCCAGCGCCTGCACGCGGTCTTCGATGCCATCGCGCGCGGTGAGCATCAGCACCGGCGTGGTATCGCCGCGCTCGCGCATACCGGCTAGCACCCGCAAGCCATCGAGCTTGGGCAAGCCGATATCCAGCACCACCAGATCGAAACTCTGATAGCGCAACACACTCGCCGCCGCCAGGCCATCGGCCTGCCAGTCCACCGCATGCCCGCTGCGGCGCATGCGCCGCACGATGGCATCGGCGAGGTCGGCGTTGTCTTCGACTAGCAGCAGGCGCATGGGGCGGGGAATGGGGAATGGGGAATGGGGAATGGGGAATGGGGAATCGGAACGGCGGTTGGCTGCGGCCGGAAGGTAACAGGCCGCGAAGACAAAAGCTCTTAACGCTCTTGCAATTCCCCATTCCCGACTCCCCATTCCCGCCCCAACGACAGGTCCATGACAGCTTCGCCGGACTAGGCTGCTGCCAACGCGCCGCAGTGTGGTTGTGCGGTGCATCGCTGAACGTGATTCACACATGTACCTGGGAGGGTCTGTGAGCAACGACACCTTGCGTCTGCGCGTCTTCACCGCCTGCGCCGCGATCTGCTTGGCGCCGGCGGCGCATGCGGCCGATGGCGACGGTCCGGTCACCACCGAGGTGGGTGGGCGCGTGCACTGGGACTTCACCATGTTCGACAACGACGAACGCGGCACGCCCGAGCGCAACGACACCCAGTTCCGCCGGGTGTGGCTGGATGTGGCGGGCAAGTTCTACGGCTTCAACTACAAGGCCGAAGCGGAATTTGCCGGCCTGCAATACGAATCCGGCAGCCGCGGCATCCTGGCGCGCGATGTGTATATCGCCAAGAAGTTTTCCGCCGGTACGCTGACCGTAGGTCAGTTCAAGCAGTACTTCTCGCTGGACGATCGCACCGGTTCCAACTACGGCCCGTTTCTGGAACGCGGCTATGCCTCCACCACGCTGGCGCCGATCTATCGCAAGGCGATTTCGTGGCAGGCCAATCGCCCCGATGCGACCTGGTCCACGGCGGCCTACAGCCTGGAAAGTATCGACAATTCGTCCACCAAGGGCGGTGCGCTCGGCACGCGGCTGACCTTCGCACCGGAGATGGGCGAGGCGCGGCTGCGCCACCTGGGTGTGTCGCTGGCGCACGAGCGCTATTCGCATCCGGGCAGCGGCGGTGCGGCGCCGTTGCTGATCCGTCCACGTCCGGAGAACGATCTGGCCAACAACAGCCGCATCACGCTGGCGCGCTTTGCCGATGGCCGCGATACCGATTTCGACAAATGGTCGCTGGAATACGCCGAAGTGCTGGGCCCGTGGTCGTGGCAGAGCGAATTCAGCGGCGGCCTGCTCGACGACGGCGGGCAGCATGCCAAGGTGTTGGCCAGCTACGGCTTGGTCAGCTGGTTCGTCACTGGCGAGTCGCGCGGCTACGACCGCAAGACCGGGCGTTTCAGCCGGATCAAGACGCCCAATCGCCCGTCCGGCGCGTTCGAGCTGGCCTTGCGCTACGACTACATGCGCGGCGACCAGCACATGGATGGCCAGCCCAATTTCATCGATGCCAGCACGCAGTCGTGGACGCTGGGCGGCAACTGGTATTTCAAGCCGAACCTGCGCGTGATGCTCAACGTGATCGACAGCCGCAACCGCGACCGCATGGTCGATGCGGTGGTCGACCACACGCTGGCGGTAACCGGCCGTTTTCAATACGACTTCTGATGGGTCGTTCGTGACCGCGCCGGGTTTCAAGCAACTGCATTCGCGTCATCGCTTCCGCGCTGCATGCGCAGGCTCCACCCTCTCCCTGTTGCACGTCTCAAAGGATTTTCCCGCATGCTGACCGCGCTCGGTTTCGGAATGGTGATCACCTTCATGTACCTGATCATGAGCAAGCGGTTGTCGCCGCTGGTGGCTCTGATCACGGTACCGATCGTGTTCGCGTTGCTGGGCGGCTTCGGCACCGGCATCAACGAGATGATGCTCGACGGCATCAAGAAGATCGCGCCCACCGGCGTGATGCTGATGTTCGCCATCCTCTACTTCGGGGTGATGATCGATGCCGGCCTGTTCGATCCGTTGGTCGGCCGCATCCTGCGCCTGGTCAAGGGCGATCCGCTGAAGATCGTGATGGGCACGGCGATCCTGGCGATGCTGATCTCGCTCGATGGCGATGGCTCCACCACCTACATGATCACCGTGTCGGCGATGCTGCCGCTGTATCAGCGCCTGGGCATGAACGCACTCAACCTCACCTGCGTGACCATCCTGGCCAGCGGTGTGATGAATCTGACCCCGTGGGGCGGCCCCACCGCGCGCGCCGCCACCGCCTTGCATGTGGATCCGGCCGATGTGTTCGTGCCGCTGGTCCCGGCGATGGCGATGGCAATCGCCGGCATCATCGCGCTGGCTTGGCTGTTGGGCATGCGCGAACGTCGCCGCCTGGGCGTGGTGCGTTTGCCGGCCGACGGCAACTGGCTGGACACCAGCCTGCCCGAGGAAAACGACGCGTTGCCGCGCGTGGAAGACACCGAGGACATGAAGCGGCCCAAGCTGCTGTGGGTGAACCTGATCCTGACCCTGGCGCTGATGGCAGCACTAGTGGTCGGCGTGCTGCCGATGCCGGTGCTGTTCATGATCGGCTTTGCGCTGGCGCTGATGATCAACTACCCCAACCTGGCCGAGCAGCGCCGCCGGCTGGTCAATCACGCCGGCAACGTGCTGTCGGTGGTGTCGCTGATTTTTGCCGCTGGCATCTTCACCGGCATCCTGTCCAACACCGGCATGGTCGAAGCGATGTCGCGCAGTTTTCTGGCGGTGATCCCGGATAGCTGGGGCCCATATCTGGCGGTGATCACCGCAATCGTCAGCATGCCGTTTACGTTCTTCATGTCCAACGACGCGTTCTACTTCGGCGTGCTGCCGATCCTGTCCGAAGCGGCCGGCCACTACGGCATCACCCCGGTGGAAATGGCCCGCGCCTCGCTCGCCGGCCAGCCGGTGCATCTGCTCAGCCCCCTGGTGCCCTCGACCTATCTGCTGGTCGGCCTGGCCAAGGTCGACTTTGCCGACCACCAACGCTTCACGCTGAAGTGGGCGGTGTTGATTTCGATGCTGATGTTGGCGGGCGGATTGCTGTTTGGCTTGTTTCCGTTGGCGCGCTGATCGCCCGCCGGGAATGGGGAATCGGGAATGGGGAATCGTAAGGGCGGCGCTGTGCTGTCGTTTCGATTCCTGACTTCCACATGGACAACAGACAGACACCGCAAGCGCGGCTCCTGCTCTACCGATTCCCCACTCCCGATTCCCCATTCCCAAACTCCGAAGGAGTTACACCAATGACACTTCGCATCGCATACGTCACCAGCGGCATGGGCAGTGTGGGCACCGCGATCTGCCAGAAGCTGGCGCGCAGCGGGCATACCGTGGTCGCCGGGTGCGGTCCCAATTCGCCGCGCAAGACCTCGTGGTTGCGTGAGCAGCGCGAGCAAGGCTTCGAGTTCGTTGCCTCCGAAGGCAATGCCGCCGATTGGGATTCCACCGTGGCAGCGTTCGCCAAGGTCAAGGCCGAGGTCGGCGAGATCGATGTGCTGGTCAATAACGCCGGCGGTAGCCGCGACACCTTGTTCCGGCAGATGACGCGCGACGACTGGAACGCGGTGATCGCCAGCAACCTGCACTCGTTGTTCAACATCACCAAGCAGGTGGTCGATGGCATGACGTCGCGCGGTTGGGGACGCATCGTCAATATCGGCTCGGTCAGCGCACACAAGGGCCAGATCGGGCAGATCAACTTCGCCACCGCCAAGGCGGCGATGCACGGCTTCAGTCGCGCGTTGGCGCAGGAAGTCGCCTCGCGCGGTGTCACCGTCAACACCATTTCACCGGGCTATATCGCCAGTGCCTCGATCAGCAGCTTTCCGCCCGACGTGCTCGACCGCCTGGCCACCTCGGTGCCGGTACGCAGGCTCGGCAAACCTGCAGAAGTTGCAGGTTTGTGCGCATGGCTGGCTTCCGATGAGGCCGCTTACGTGACCGGTGCGGACTATGCCGTCAACGGCGGCCTCTACATGGGCTAGAGCGGCCATCAAAACTACCGTGCTCACCGCCAGGCGGGCGCGGCCGGTGCACGCTACGTTGTTATTTGCCACTGTGAAGCGTCATACCTGGCGAGTGGCAAGCACACGCTGCAGGGTGTGCGCTTGCACCGATGTGCGTATTTGCAGTGGGTCATCGCCCGCAAGCAACCGCCACTGCGATGAGTAACCCGCCTGCTGCGCGAACTGATTACACTCTGGTTTTCCGCAGCACGTTGTCATGGTCAAACCTTCAGAACGCGCAACGCCGGGCGCCCGCCCGCAGATGGCCGACATTGCCCGCATGGCGGGCGTGTCCGAATCCACCGTGTCGCGCGCACTCGCCGGCAGCCCGGTGGTGGCCGAGCGCACACGCGCCTACATCAAGCAGATTGCCGCCGATGCCGGGTATCAGGTCGACCCGATCGCACGCAGCCTGCGCGCCAAACGCTCAAACACCGTGAGCGTGGCAGTGCCGATGATGCATGCGCTCGATCAGCCGTTATCCGATCCCTTCATGATGACCATGCTGGCGTTGCTGGCCGAAGAACTCACCGGACGCGGCTACAGCATGCTGCTGTCCAAGCTGGATCGGCATCAGGATGGATGGGTGGAACAACTCGCCCGCGGCAGCCGCTCCGATGGCGTGATCGTGCTCGGGCAAAGCTCCGAGCACGATGCGCTCGATGCCGCCGCGCGCGACGGTCTGCCAATGGCGGTGTGGGGCAGCAAGATCGAAGGGCAGTCGTACATCAGCGTGGGCAGCGACAACTTTCAGGGCGGCGCGCTTGCCACCGAGCATCTGATCGCCAGCGGCCGGCGCCGCATCGCCTTTCTGGGCGACGATCAACTGCCCGAGGTCGCGCCGCGCTTTGCCGGGTATCGGCATGCACTTGAGCGGCATGGGCTCGAATTCGACACGCGCCTGCATGCACGCAGTCACTTTCTCAGCGAAGACGCCTACCGCCTGACCCGCGCGATGCTCAAGAAGACCGACCCACCGGACGGGCTGTTCGCGGCCTCCGATGTGATCGCAGTCGGTGCGATTCGCGCCCTGGTCGAAGCCGGCCATCGTGTGCCGCAGGACATTTCGCTGGTGGGCTTCGACGACATCCCGCTGGCCGCCTATAGCCAGCCGCCACTGACCACGGTGCGGCAGGATCTCGGGCTGGCGGCACGCCTGCTGGTGGATCGGCTATTGGCGCTGATCGCCGGCGAATCAGTGGAGTCGGTGGAAATGGCGGTGAAGCTGGTGGTGCGCGAGTCGGCTTGAAGCGGGGATTGGGGATTGGGGAATCGCAAAAGCGGAGGTGCTGCGCGCAGCCGTACGTCCTCGCCTCCGCGAGTGCACTCGACGGCGCCCGGTATGCAGCAATGCAGGCGTGGCGACTAAGAGCGGCTAAGAAAACCGAGCGAGCGGTCGCCTGTCAGTGAGTGCAGTGGTTTTGTCTGCCGCATCTTGGTGGATGCAGTCAAAAGTCCAGGTCGAACGCTGAGTCGGCAGCAATGCAGGCGTGGCGACTAAGAGCGGCTAAGAAAACCGAGCGAGCGGTCGCCTGTCAGTGAGTGCAGTGGTTTTGTCTGCCGCATCTTGGTGGATGCAGTCAAAAGTCCAGGTCGAACGCTG
>NZ_JBEOLS010000057.1:0-34571 GCF_040279205.1 Xanthomonas hortorum | reverse complement strand
ACCTGCTTCAGCGTGGCGACGATCTGGCTCTCGGTGAACTTGCTCTTGCGCATCGTTGGTCTCCTCGGTGGCTAGTGTGCCCGGAGACCTCTAGTTATGGATGGATCAATTTTACGGGAGGCTGACAATCATATTCATGATCTTTGGGGTTCCGCTTGTTTTCCGCAGAATAGTTGTTCCAGACTTCGGGGTTATCCGGCAGTAGGCTCTTGATATAGTATCTGCCGGCCATGTTCTTAAAGGGTGGGCAGACCACGGGATTTCCAGAGCACGCCTCATTGTAAGCGTCGTTTGAAGTAGACCTTGCAAGATACTGCGTGACGCCACTGCTGCGTGCAGTAACGCTTGTTGCAACTGCTGCTGCAAGAACAGATGTTTGCAGATCTTCAATCTGATTGGCGATTGTAGGGCGCTGGTATGCCCATGCGGCCTTGGCGGGATTGGTGGCATTGACCAACACAAGCCCATGCCCTGCTGAGATCAGCATCACCGGGTTCGCGGCAGATTTCTGTGAGCGAGCCGCCATGCCTTTGCCTGGATTTTCCACCGGAATGCGATCTTCGGGAAAATAATGATAGATATCAAAACCACCGAAGAGGAACTTAATCTCGGAGACAGGAACAGATTGGCCCACGGCATCACTGACGGTTTGGAAGATAAGTTGCAAATCTTCATCAAACGAAGGGGTGTGTTCTTTAGGGATCGCAGATTTATCGAAATCGATATAGATCGTGTCTTTCAGCTGATCGTAAGTCAGCTTAAATTTAGTTTTTTTTGAAGGCCCATACTTGAAATTATTTTCATTTAATACGTCTTGCACCAACCCAGTCAGATCCGACTCCAATTGCTTTTTCTGGCTTGTGGTCATATTTTCTTGCGCCACCTTTGCCTGAGCAAAAACGCCGCCACTCAGGGAAAGCAGGAAAACAACGGCAATGCTATGTAGCGAGGCTTTTTTAAGACCAACTTTCATTTCGATATCCTTCCAGTGGACTACGATTTCGGGGGATGGGCCGCGCTATCGTCCTGACGCTGCACCCGTCGTCAGTATAGTGAAGTTCAGAGCTGTGTCACGTTAAGTCACGCAGCTTTTGTCGGTTTAACCTGATGTATGGCGATGTCTTACAAGCGTGTCATCATAATTAACGTGACCGTTTTCGCGTTTGATCGAAACTCCTATCAATTATCAGAGTTTTCCTACTTAGCCATGCGCCAATCGTCTCTTGACTATTTTTTCCGAGACAGTTGCGTGCGTGACTTGATGTCAGCCAAAAGCGCGAGCTGTTCTTTGGCGGGAAGCTGCATGAACTCCTGGATGAGTTCCGCCAGTTCGTCTGTCTCTGCATAGAGGTAGGCAAGCGAGACGCCAAGGGCGTCGGCCATCTTCTGAGCCGTCTCGCTATCGCACTCATGCACTGCCCGCTCGTATCGATTGATTCGAACGCCTGCGACATCTTCTGGTAGTCCCATGAGCACTCCTAAGGCCTTTTGGCTGAGCCGAAGTGTCTTCCTCCGCTTCTTCATACGGGCGGCGAAGACGACACGAACACTGCGGGCGTTGGGAGAATTCATGCCCCAAGGATGAACGTAAGCTACGCTTCTCGTAAATTACGTTGCCCGTATCTTACGTTTAGCGTATCTTTACCCCATCCGTCAACCATCCATAGGGGAAGTCATGGGCGCGCCGAAGCACGAAGTAGCGGAGGAGATCCACAGGCAGCAGGTTCAAGCACAAGCCGCAGCACAGCTCACGCAGCCCTTGCTCAAACGGGGCTGGCGCATTGCCTATGTGGGGTGGGCCGCTCCCATCCTCCCTGTCATTGGCTTCTTCTTTCTGGTTGTGCTCTCAATCGTTGCGTTGATCCATGGCGTCTTGGCCATCGTCAAAGGCAACACCTCAGGAGGCTTACGACTGCTCCTGGCTGCCTGGCTTGGGTCAACCGGGGTTGGCCTGCTCTGGATGGGTGTCTATGCCCTTCTCTCTTCGCTCTTTTAATCAAGGAATGCGTATGTCTAAGGTTCGCCTGATCACCGTTGGCCTGATGGTTGCCACTCTGGCTGCTTGCTCATCTGGACCTTCTGAGTCCAAGGCTGAGGAAGCAATGCTTGCCTATGCCAAGGCCAATGGTTCCGAAGATGCCAAGCTCACCAGCTTTAAGCTTGGGGAGTGTTCGAAGTCTGATAACGGTGGCTACAACTGCCCGGTTGAATCGCATATCGTTGCGATGGGCGGCAATTTCGACCAAGATTTCAAGGGTGTTTTTACCTTTGCCAAGATCGACGGGAAATACAAAGTGGTGGGGACAGTGAGCCGCACGTTTTAAAATAATTTCGAATAATTTCGTCCCAAAGCCCCGCAAGGGGCTTTTTTATTGGAATCGCCGATCGAGGCATATTTGGAAAGGGACCACCATCCCTATATTGACCAATCAAGTCGTGCAGCGCCATTTTCAGGCGATTCCTGCATGGACTCATGAATCATCTTGACTGATGTTGATTCCGCATTATAGATCTGACATGAGCAAAAAAACGACACCGACTAAGTATCATCTTACCAAGCCTCTCATTGACGAAGAAGAGCGAGCGTTCCGGACTGAAATGGTAGAAACAACTTATAAAGTCCTCAAAGTCAACAATGTTCGCCCGCCCAAGCGAGTGAAGCACCTATCCCAACTCTATGTCGATGGCCTGATTAGTGATAAAGAGCTAAGCACACTCTTGAACGCGCGCGTTTCAAAGCGATTGAACAGCGCAACAAAAACAACCACTAGGCTATAGTTGACCGACCGTAATTTCGCATTATAACTATTGAAACAAGGCGATTCGCAGGAGGAATCAATAATGGCGACACATAAAATCAGCGAACAAGAGAGAAGAGACCGAGCAAACCAAGTCCGGCATGCAAAGGAAGCGCTTGCGCTAACAGGCGAAGAAATATCCTTACCAACAGAAAAACTGGCGCAGCTTTTCATTGAAGGTGAAATTGACGCAGATGAACTCGAAAGCCTCATTGAGGGCGGCACAATCCACTGAGTGGAAAAAAGTCAAAAATCTATTTAATTAATTCAACGTAACACGGAAACCCGCGCCAGCTCTACTAAGAGGAACAATATGGTTATAAATTAAACCGCCTCATAGATACGAAGTTTGGTTGATTTTAAGGCTTCCCCATTGACACACCTCTGCTCCTCATTAAGTTTGGTGTTCAAAGGTGGCTCATGAAAAAAGATCAAATCGAAAAAAATTTAAACGAACGGCAATGCAGTGTATCTCGGGTGATATCGGGCAACTTGGTGCTCGAAGGCTTCACGGTTCAAGGGCCAAACGCGGACCAGCGTTTCATAAGAATGATCAAGCAGCTGCGTATGGCACAGGGCTTGATCAACTCCTCCTCCCCGAATACTTCTAGCGATCTCCATCTTCTAGAAGACGAAATCAAAAAGTATCGGCGAGACATCAAACGAGAGAGAAAAGGTCTTGGCGGCATCGTCGGACTTACCCAGACCCTCAGCATCACCGCCAGCGTTATTGGCAACATCCCTGTCGATCAGATCAACCAGGACCACATTCGCTCAGTGCTCGATAGCTTCCAGTGGTGGCCCAAAAATGCGAAGTCCAGAAAGGAGTTTCGCGGAATGAGCACTACCGAGGTCCTTGCCATAGGCCGGTCACGCAAACCAGTGACCATTGCTGCTAGCACTTACAACAACCATCTGGCGAGGATCTGCGCATTTTTTCAACGCCAAATTGCAATAGGTGTGATCAAAAATTCTCCCTGCGCTGGCGTCAACACGAAAATTGACACATCAACAGAGAAAAAAAACAGAAGGCCGCTCTACATCGAAGAATTAGCTGCGATTTTTGAACCGACTGAATTTAAGCGCTGGGCCAAAGATCGTCCAGAGCGGTGGTGGGTGCCGCAGCTTTGTCTCTACACAGGTGCCCGAGCCAGCGAAATTGCCCAGCTTCGACTTTCCGATATTTCTACCATTGATGGCATTAGCTGCATCACCATTCGCGTCACTCAAAAAGAACAGCGTGTCAAAAATAAACCCTCTGTTCGCGTCATTCCACTGGCTCAACCACTGATCGATGCAGGCTTCCTTATATACGTCGAAGAAGTTAGAGCAACCAAACATCCGCGCCTGTTCCCCCATCTCGATGCCGGCTATACGCTTTATGAGGGTGAAGCCTTCTATCTCGGTTATGGTGACAAGGTAATTCGGGACTTTTGTAAGCGCCTTAAACAAATGGGATTTGATAAAGGCATCGGCCCCCATGCTTTCCGCCATACCTTTTCAACAAATTTAACCAAACATGGGATTGGTGTGGCAGAAGTGGCTTTGGTTACCGGCCACGCTGTTCAAGGATCGAAGCCAGACAGCGTGCATGTCCCAGGACTACAAACCTACATTGATCGGGATCAATGTCCTCCCGAACTTAAAGCAATATACGCGACGGTTTCGAAATTTAACCCAGGCGTTGAATTGCCCGCCTACACCCCTGGGCAATTTGCAAAAGCATTTTCAAGAAAGGAAAAATTTAAGAAGTAGCTTCAGAAAAACGGAAGTTGAACACTATTGAGGCACCCCGAAACGAAGGCGGGGATATTCACCCCTTTCCTTTGCTGTTTCCACAACACGGTCGTAAGCTTCGAAAAACTCTTCTTCATCTGCCAGGTGAGCACAGTATTTGTATAGTTCCGGGTAATCCAAAGCCACCACGTCTACGTTCTTCTCTGCCATGATTTGAAGAAGTGGCGGGCTGTATTCAAAATACTGATCATTAAAGAGTTCTTTGACTACAATGAGCGTCTTCTTCTCTTTATTCGCAATATTCACGCCATGCAGCTCATCACCAATGAAAAAGTCTAGCGTATGGTCGAACTTCTGAATGTATCCGAGCGCACCCTTCACTTGGCCAATCGCCTTATTGAGCGCGTGCATCACATTCGAACGCTTCCTCGATATTTTTTGATGACTGATTGCTTCGGTGTTCGGGCTGTCCTTAGCTTGCACAATCAACACTCTGTTACGAGTCACGACTAAGATATCGCACACCTCTTCCTTGTCGTGACATCGCAAGGGGCTGTGATAGATTTGCTTTTGTTCAAAGCACATTGAAAGGCAACGAATGATGTCTTCTTCTTGATAGCTTCCTGGCTCTTTTCTTTCGACCTGGGTATGGCTGTAACCGCGAGCGCCATGATACTGGTGTGACTTAGGCTGCAAATCCTGGATGACCACATCCCCAAATTCCATCTCAGAAAATTCTATTACGATAGCTTCCAAGTCATCACGGGGAGTGCGCAGAGAAAACCAATCAGGGATCGCATCTAGCAGTGATCCAAGTTGCATCGGGTGTCTCAGAAGAAACTTTTTAGAAATTCGTTGACGACTTACTTCTGGAATGATTGCTATCGACTTGAAAACGAAGTGCTCTCGTGAGTGCTCGTCAAAAAAATGGACAGATAGATTCTGGCTGTTCAAAGCAGCGAATAGGTCTTCTGATAGATCATCATCCATCAGAGGTGTGACCAGAGTCAGTGGCTTATCATGATCATCGAAGAAAGCCGTCAACAATCCCACGACCTTGGCACCTGAGATTTCAACAGGCGCAAGATACATCTTTATAAAGCCTGACAATTTAGCTGCCAAGATGTATTCCTTGGGCAACTTAATTATCAAAAGATGCCCTATCCCATCGGGGCTTCTTTTGGGAAGAATGCCCCCTGGATAATGTCGTATTTCCGGCAGAAGCGCTGGATATGAGAGCGTAATTACCATTTCAAAAAACCTCCTCAGGCCGGCTCATCCTCATCAGCTATCCTGGGAACTTTGGAAAACGCTCGTTCGGATGCTTTGCTTTCCATTCCTTATAAGACGCACTTCCTTCCCAGATAGTGAAAGATTTCGGCGGTCTCCCCCTGCCTGTCCAAGTCTCTTGGTTGTGTGGAAGCCAATACTTAGGAGCCACTTCCTTCCGAGTGCCTGCTGCTTTCTTCGGGCGGCCAGGTCCGCCAACAGAAGCCCCGAGCTGAGCTGCGAGATCTGCTTTCTGCTTGGCGGTAAAGTGCTGGCCGAAGCGGCTCAACAGATCAGATACTTGATGGAAGGTGTTTGATGCTTCTTGTTCAATAAGCTTGGCTTCTTCCTCTTCGAGCTTTTTGAGCTCTTCGGAAAGTCGGGCTTTGGCAGAAACAATGGAATCGAGTGTTGTCTTACTCATAATGACTGGCCTCCTTAATAACTAGCGAGAAACTATTTTATTGATGGGAGAATGGATAACGCGGCCTTAAAAACGCATAGACATAACACGAAATTAAGTAATCTAGGAGGGCACTTCCACGCTTGATATGATCTTCATTTCTTCCGAAGAAAGACCGAAAATCGACGTAAGCTCAGCCTCTATCTTAGCCACAAGTGCGAGCGCATTCCTCCTATGAAAGGTTTTTTGCGAGGGTATCCGCGCCTCTGAAACAGCTTTTTTTGCGGCAATTAGTGATGTCACCATTTCCTCAATCGCTAATTGCTTACTTGCCCCAGGAACAGGGACCGGCAGGTGTCCAATAAATTGTTTTCCATGCGAATAATAGCCTCCGCCAAACACGCTCGTATGATTCCTGATAATAGCTTCGCTAAATGGATGATGAAGCACAGCCATTAGATATTTATTACTTACTCCGCTGCCAGCCAGTGCTCTCAGCATATAATAGGGACCGTTCCCTCCTCCTGTTGCCACTACATTTTCTTTATCATACGCATATCGTGCTTCTTTCGACAATGCGGGCAACACGATTTTTTCAGAATCAAATTTTGATAGACTTTGGGAGCGACCGAACTGATAGAATTGCTGCTCTCCTATGCGACCACCGGAGATATGCCTGCGTTCTAAATCCGCTCTCCTGGCAGACAAATAAGCAAAGCATTTTGGGAAATGCAACTGCATTTGATCAGGTTGAATAAGCTCCGCGACCTTCTTCCCCGCCGCATTAAATTTGATCAAATATGGAAAAATCATCCATTTATTAGCGATAACTTCTTCATAAGAACCTAACGATGCGTCCATGATGCACGGACGGCATATCCCACGCTCAATTGGCCAGACCTTGTCCGACCAACTTAGAGCAAGATCACCAGGATCATCCGAAGGACTGTCAAAGATGTAAGCTTCGTCCAAGCTTGTTTGAACTCCCACGAAGATCTCTGCAACTTGACTGAGTTGTTGCGGATGAGCAGCCCGCATTTTGGCGATCAAACTCGTGAATTCTACCGAAGCAAACTGCCACGCGTCAGCACCTATTGTGTCAGCATCTAAAACCGACACCGCCCCTGGCTGTCCGTATCGCCACTTCTCCAATGGTCCTGGCTGCTCCAATCTTACGTCTCCTGCCCCCCTCCGACTCAAAATAAGAATGCACGTGTAGTTTGAGCTATCGGCGAAAACCTGTTTAACTCCAAAATGCACAATTTCTTCTAACATCTTAGGGCGAGCTATCAACTCCCTCAGCGCACGCCCAGCTTGGATGGTCATGAATTTATGAGGGGTGATAACGCCAATTCGCCCTCCCGGCCCAAGTAACATGATTGATCGCTCGATGAAAAGAGCATACTTGTCGAAATTGTCATGTTTGGCAGTAAGATAGGGAGAATTCTTATCTTGATAATAAGCAACCTCCTCTGCGGAGTATGTCGCCATACTTTGGATGCGGATATAGGGTGGATTTCCAACGACGACATCAAAACCACCCCGGCCCATCTCATTCGGAAACTCGTGACCCCAATCGAAGGGACGAATCTTCTCCAATAGTGGACCGGTCATAGGCGGTTTCGCTTTCTCCCACTCTACTTGGCTGACTAAACTGTTGCCTGACTTTACGATTTCACCTAGCGATGGAAGCGGCTTTTTCTTGAATACGGAAGAAAAGTGCGAAAGGGTTGAATGAGTTTCACGCTCTACCAGCTTAAGCAGCAAGCTAAGCTGTGCAACTTCGACAGCGCTTGCATCAATATCTACTCCTCGAACATGGGTTAAAAGAATCCGTCGCTTTTCCGCGAAGGTTAAATACCATTGCCCTGAGCCGCCATCAAAAATGCGGGTTCCAATATGGGTAGAGCGTGCATTAGCGAGATACCAAGATAGGTAATAATCCATCAACCGCTCATAAAGCGATAACAAAAATACCCCAGAGCCGCAACATATATCAATAACGGTAAGCGCTTCTAACTGGGAAGGGTCCTTTCCCTCCAGCAATGGCGACAAGGATTTCGCGACTATCAAATCGACTATGTATGCCGGGGTAGGATATACGCCATCACCCTCCCTAACCTCCGGACGATTGACGATAGAAACAACCCCTGCATCTACTTGTATCTCGTCACCCAAGAATTGTTCGTAGATCTCACCAAGAACGTGCGTATCGACGACAGCGAATGTATACGGGCTTTTGGGGTAATAGAGATCCTCGAAGATGGCCTGCAAGACGTCATCACTAACTTTGATGCCGAGCTTCTCTTCATCGAGCAATCTGAATAAACCGGAATTATAGAAGGCATCTGCACGCCGCAGATCCTCCATGAATAAATTAAATGTATTGCGACCTCTTAGATTTTCGTAGGCCTCAATATCCCGATCTTCGCAAATACGCAAAAACATAATCCGCGAGAGGAATATCTGCACTGCGTAAGTCAATTCAGCTGTGCAAAGACCCGTGTTCTGGTGGATATCTGCGGCGAGCATTTTCCGCCATTTCCTCACCTGACTCAGGAATAGATCGTCAAATCGCTCGCCAGTGCCCTTTTTAGCGGGGATGGCGAACTGCCTATCGAACTCTCCTGAGTAGACAGAATGTCGAGACAAAATTGGCCATAATGCTTCAAATTTATCAACGAACTCGGCATAGCTCACGAGCAAAATGCGCGCGTGACTTGCTTCATCGTTTTGGTCAGGCGCATGGGTTGTGTCGTAGACCGCAAGACGATAGAAGTTGGTTAGGACTGAAATCGAGAAGCCAGCGGAAAACCCATATCGCCTCAACTGAAATGCAGCGTCCCTGTTAGTCTCAATGGGAACACTTGGCTTCTTAGCTTCCACAAAAAATTTTCTTTGCCCTGCAAGCCGCATCTCGTAATCTGGACGCTTATTGAGCTTTTCTCCAACTTCGACAGTAGCTTCTTCCACCACGTCTCTTAGGAGTGAGCTCTGCCCAGCCGAGTTGTGAACATCCCAACCAAAGGCCACAAGCAGCGGCGTTATGAAGTCGGTTCTTGCTTGTGTCTCGTTATAGCCCTTATCCAGCCTCTCAGCCTCGTTGCTTTTGAACAAAGCAACGAGATCGGCAACGCGCACTTTCGCAATTTCACGCACATCAGTGCAATCATTCATCAGTTAGGCTCCGTCAAACTACGCCTGCCGCCTTTCTTTCGAGCCATACGGCGATCTCGCATCTTGAACCAAATGTCGCGAAGCGCAGTGCACTCAGGCTTCGAAAGCCCCATATGCTCCATAAGAACAATTCGGGCATTTTGTTCCAGAACCTCATCCAACCGTCCGGCTCGCATTAAACGATCACACTCAATGAGAGGTAGCGCTCCATTCAGAACAGCAGGCATCAAAAGTCGCTCGGCTTCGGTTGGTTCAAGCTCAAGAACGCCGCCGCCATAGCTTCGTCCTTCAATTTCAGCAGACGCGGCTGTTAACCAAGAGTATGTGTTGGCCACTACGCGTTCGGGCGAAGAGCGCTTAGCCCTGAGCCGATGGATTGTGTCAGTGGAAGTAGCCCCTGCCTCGTTGAGCACAACACGTGGAAAGTCGTAAATCTGACGGAAGAGAAAACCATCAGGAATCCAGACAGAAGGAACTTCATACCAAGGTTTCCGGATGGAACACTTGTAGCCCAGATGGACTTCCTGTTGCTCACCAAATTCCACGTAACGCTTCAACGCAGGAGACAGCTTCGCTCCTTGCACGCGTTTGAGATCCAACAAATGGACACGCCCACCGGTTTCAGACATAGCATTCCAGTCTGCCTGGCGCACAGTGGTCCCCTTCAAATGAGCTGAGCGCGATACCAGAGGCGATGTGTAGCCTTCGAGTCCGAACTCCTCCACCTGCTCCGTCGTGAGCACGAAGAACTCATTTCGCCCGGTCACCACGCCAACATCTATACTTGCGTGAGATGAAAGGGATGTTGCTTCACCCGATTCTCTAACAGCACGCATCAGAGAAATCTCTTTTTGAGTTAAAAAGTATTTCAGCCACTTCTCGCTGTCGTGCTGAATAATTTTCGGCTTAGCAGATGCGAGAACCGCTTGGGGGGTGCGCTGGATAATTTCACCCACAGTTTGAGCTTCTGTCATCGCCACCCGACAACGATTTGCGTTAGATGCTTGGGGAAGGCAACCATCCGCCAGAAGTAGAACAACTTCCTGCTCAGCCTTTTCAAAAAAAAGCTCGTTGCATGCTACGACGTCGATACGCTCGAAACGGTCAGTGAGGAACGACCTCAATTGCGCGGCGTAGGTTACCTGTAAAATTTCGGCAGGCAGCACCAACCCGAGGCACCCACCTGGACGAAGACTGGCAGCAGCGGCCACCACAAAAGGAACCCACATGTTGGTAAGTTTGTTCGGCACCAAGCCTTCGTTGGACATCAACGCCATGGCGAGCGAGCGATGAGGCTCAGGAAAGGTTTGATACCGAATGAAAGGCGGATTGCCAATCACGGCGTCATAGCTTTCTACCACATGCTTTTGGCGCCAAGAGAAGAAGTCAGAGTTATGAACTATTTTTTCTGCACCATTCCCAACAAGTGCTCGCAAGCTATCGCACGCAGCGTCAGCTTGATCTGCCATGATCTCGACACCGGTGAGGCGTGCGCAGATGCTGTTTTTTGCTGCACCGAGCTCGCTAAATCGAAGCGCGGCTGCTCGCAAAAAGGCGCCGTCGCCACTGCTTGGTTCTAGAACCTTGTCCTTAGATGTTCTTATGGCCCATGCGCAAATCCAGGAAGCCACCTCGGACGAAGTGTAATATCCACCCCTCAATTTATCGCGACTTAAATTAGTGAAACGTCCTGCACTTGCTCGCAATGGCGCTCGCACCGGATCATTTTTTGCTCGACTTGGCATTGGTGACTTCAGGAAATTTTAGAAAGGAGCGGCCATTGCTCTGCTACATATTTTTCGCTTGCATCGCGGATTACCCAGGCCAGGGAAACCTTTTTTTGTGCTGCGATCTGCTCTAAGTGGCGGTAAAGCTCAGGAGGAAAGCTCACAGAGGCCCGTAAAGATTGGTCATTCTTGCTTCGTTCATCTGATGCCTCTGCGACCATTTCCATTGCCTCCCAAGATGCCGATGCACCACTTTACACCAGGGTGGTGCAGCCTTGGTTGAAGGAGCAGAAATTGTGGAGAGTGCCAATCTCAGAGATTGCGATTTATCGCGAGAGCCGGCCTTCCTGTTTGGTAGCAGGTGCTTGGCAACTAACCTTTGCGGACGTTAGAATGAGCGGACACCAACAAGGACAAGCGTCCGGTTCGTGTCCCGGTTCGAGATCAAGGGGTTAGAGCGGATTCATCCGTCTCCCCCTCTCTCCGCCAGTTTTATGATCCTGCAACGCGATTGCATGGATTCAGGGCCACGCCAGTGGCCCACGTCTTATGGTGGCCCCGTCGGTCCCTCGCGACGCTAGATCGAAAATCCCGCCAGGGCCGGAAGGCAGCAACGGTATCGATTGACGCGGGCGCCGAGGTCAACCGGCGGGGACACCACCCTAATCAGAAAACACGCTGCCCATGTGGCGATGGTTGTGTGCGTATTCGCAAAGCGGCAGCAACGCTGTCATTGCGTCTGCGCTTCCGGATGCAGCCAGCCCGCATCGCCTTCCAGGTAATGCTCGTGCTTCCAGATCGGCACGCGTGCCTTGACCTCGTCGATGATGAAGCGGCAGGCATCGAATGCGGCCCCGCGATGCGCCGCACTGACGCCCACCCACACCGCCATGTCGCCGATACGCAGCTCGCCCACGCGGTGCACGCAGTGCGCGTTGACGATGGCAAACCGCCTCATCGCTTCGTCGAGCACGCGTTGGCCTTCGGCCTGCGCGAGTGCGGCATAGGCTTCATAGCGCAGCCCGGCGACGCCGCGGCCTTCGTTATGGTTGCGCACCCAACCCTCGAAACTGGCAAACGCGCCGGCATGCGGATGCTCCAGCGCAGCACGCAAGCTGTCGATCGGTAACGGCACGTCAGAAAGCGCAAAGATGGCGGTTGTCTGCTCGCTCACACTCAACCTCCCGACACCGGTGGAATAAACACGATTTCACTGCCGTCGCGCACCTTGTCCTCCCAGCGTGCGAACGCGCCATCCACCGCGACGCGCAGCTGCGTCGGCGTCCAGCGCAGGCCATGGCGCGTATCGAGTTCGGCATAGAACGCGCGCAAATCCTGCGCATCCGAGTGCACCTGCTCGCTTGCAACGCCCGCCGCTTCACGCAAGCTGGCGAAATACAGCACCGTCACTGTCGCACTCATCGCGTTGCTCCGATATCGCGCTTGCCGCCGCGTTTGGACACCAGCCTGGTTGGGCCGATGCTCATTGCATGCGACAGCGCCTTACACATGTCGTAGACCGTCAATGCCGCCACGCTGGCACCGGTAAGCGCTTCCATCTCCACCCCGGTGCGGTGTACGCAGCGCACCGTGCAGCTGATGTGCAGCACCTGTTCGCCCGCCCAGTCGATCTCGAAGCGGCACGCATCGATCGGCAGCGGGTGGCAGAACGGAATCAATTCGTGCGTGCGCTTGACCGCCATGGTGCCGGCGATCACTGCGGTCTCCACGATGCCGCCCTTGGCGCTGCGCAAGCCGTTGGCGCGCAGCTGCGCGGCCACGGCTGCGGGAAATCGCACGCGACTTTCGGCAGTGGCACTGCGTGCGGTGACCGCCTTGTCCGAGACATCCACCATGGTGGGCAGCCCGGCGTCATCCAGGTGGGTCAGGCGTGCGGAACGGGTTTTTGCGGGCATGGGAAACGACACAATGACAGGCGCTCAGGATGCGGCATTCTCGGTGAAAGCGGTGCCCTGATGAAACAACCACCACTCACCCGCCGATCAAAAACATCTCGACCGGCTTGCCACGGCGCGGCGCCGACGACGCACGCACCTCGCTGTAGCGGTCGCCACGGATGCTCCAGCGCGCGCGCAGATGTTCCGACAATCCATGCTCGCCCTGGCCCAACGCCGGCTTGAGGTCATGGCCCTGGCTAGCGAACAGGCAGGTATACAACTGCCCATCGGCCGACACACGTGCGCGCTGGCAATCGCCGCAAAACGGCACGCTGACCGAACTGACGAAACCCACCTCGCCCGCGCCGTCGGCAAAGGCATGCCGTTGCGCCACTTCGCCAGTGTAATTGGCATCCAGCGGCACCAGCGGCCAGCGCGCGTGGATGCGTTCGTGCAGTTGTGCGGAGGTCACCACCGCATCCGGCGTCCAGCCATTGCAGCTGCCTACATCCATGAATTCGATGAAGCGCAGCACGTGGCCGGTGCCACGGAAGTGCTCCACAAGCGGCAACACCTGATCCTCGTTGACGCCGCGCTGCACCACGCAATTGATTTTCAACCGCTGGAAGCCGGCCTGCTCGGCAGCGGCAATACCAGCCAGCACCTGCGCGATCTCGCCGCGGTTGCCGCTCATGCGTCTGAACAGCTCCGGATCCAAGGCATCCATGCTTACGGTGATGCGGCGCAGCCCGGCCTGACGCAGGGCAACCGCCTGACGCGCCAGCAAGGTGCCGTTGGTGGTCAGCGCCAGATCCTCGATGCCGACGATGGCGGTCAATCGCGCAACCAAGCTCGGCAGGTCGCGTCGCAGCAGCGGCTCGCCGCCGGTCAGACGCACCTTGGTGACGCCCACCGACACGAACGCGCGCACCAGCGTTTCCAGCTGATCGAAGCTCAGCCTTTGCTGCGCATCGAAACCGTAATCGTCCGGCACCCGATTGGCCGGCATGCAGTAACCGCAGCGGAAGTTGCAGGCCTCGATGACCGACAGCCGCAAATCGCGCAGCGGCCGGCCATAGCGGTCCTGCATCGGCGCTGCGGTCTGATTCGGAAGCAGCAAGGCGCTCATCAGGGCACCATGGCGGCGGTCGGCTCCGCCAGCTCCAGGTAATGTCCAGGCACCGCAACACGATGGCCGCGTGCGCGGAGCACGTCGCCGTCGGCGTCGCTGGCGTAGTGGTACAGCAGCATGCGGCTCAACAGGTCCTGCGGGTATTCCCGCTCCAAATCGTCCACGCCAGTATGCGACGGGTTGCCGTGAACGCCGCAGTCATGCGCGATGAGCTCGCCGTCATCGGCATAGCGGGCCAGCATTTCCGGGATCGGCCGGGTATCGCCGCTCCACACCAGCGCACCCTTCAGGCGCAGCCCGTAGGCGGTCTCCGGCCAATGGTGGCGCACCGGGAACACCTCCAGCCGCACGCCGTCATGCCAGAACGCATCGCCGACCGGCACCAGCTGAAACGCGTCCCAGAAGTTGGCGCCGCCCTCGGCCAGCACATTTGGGTAGTCGGCGATCCGCCGCTGCAGCAGCGGCACCACCGGCGCCGGCACGTACAGGCGGGTGCGCCCGCGCCGCTCGGAAAAATAGCTGTCCACGAACACCCGCTCCAGCCCGCCAACATGGTCCAGATGCACATGGGTGATGAAGAACGCCTGCGGCAACCGGCCGTAATGGGCCTGGTACGCAGTCAGCCCCTCGCTGCCGCAGTCGATGGTCAGCCACGGCGCGCCGGCACGCTCGAGTGTGGCCATCGGCGAGCCAAGCGCCACCGCCGACGCATTGCCGACCCCCTGCACACGCAACGCCCAGTTCATCAGTAGCCCCGGCCCCAGGCCAGTTCGTAAGCGCGATGCAGGCGCTCGTAATCCTTGTCGACATCTTCGCGGCTGCGCGTGCCGCGCAATTTCAACAGCGAGCGATGCAGCCGCGCCAGATTGCGCTCGCGCCAGCGCGTGGCCGGAATGCGCAACACGCCACGGTCGAAATCGATCAACCAGCCATGCCCACCGGCATCGAACAGAATGTTGTGCGCGTTGAGATCGGCGTGATCCAGGCCGGCGCGATGAAAGCGCGCAATCAACCGCCCGGTCTCTTCCCACGGCGCGCCACGCCCGGCGACCTGCGCGTGATCGGCCAGCGAGCGCACGTTTTCCAGGCGTTCCATCAATAGCGCAGCGCGATAGCCCAATCCTTCGCGCAGATAGCAGGCCGCCAACGGGCGCGGCACCGGCAACTTGCGGCTGAGCAACTCGCGCATCAGCCGGAACTCGGCGAAGCTACGCGTGCGCCCCGCCCCTTTCCACAGATAGTGATCGCGACTCACCCGGGCAGCCATGCCGCCACGCAGATACTGGCGCAACACGCTGCGGCCGAACGGCGCATCCACAAACCACGCCCCGCCACGCCCGCCCTCATCCACCGGCCGCGCCCTGTCGCCCCAGTGTTGCGGCGAAAACAGCGTGGCATCGGCTTGCCGCAGCCGTTCGCGGTCGAACAGAATGGCGCCATAGCCGCGGCCTTCGCGGTACGGCGTCAGCGCTTCAGTGGCGTCGAAAGAAACCATCTATCGAGTCTAACAACACCATGGCTTCTACGCCCGCTTCGTTATGCCTGCTGCGCCTGTCCGCCCTGGGTGACGTCACCCACGTGGTGCCGCTGGTGCGCACCTTGCAGGCGGGATTTCCGGCAAGCCAGCTGCATTGGATCATCGACAAGGCCGGGCTGAAGTTGCTCGACGGCCTGCCCGGTGTGCAGTTTCATGCCTACGACAAGCGCACCGGCGTGGCCGGCATGCGCGCGCTGCGCCAGTCGCTGGCGCCGCTGGGCCGCTTCGATGCCTTGCTGCAAATGCAGGTGGCCTTCCGCGCGAATGTGCTGTCGGCATTCGTGCCGGCGCGGCGGCGGATCGGCTACGACCGCAGCCGCTCCAAAGACCTGCACGGCCTGTTCGTCAACGAGCGCATCGCCGACCGCCCCGGCATCCATGTGCTCGACGTCATCGGCAGCTTCGCGCAGCCGCTCGGCCTGACCCAGACCCAGGTGCGCTGGGATCTACCAGTGCCGGACGAGGCGCATGCCTGGGCGCGCGCGCAGTGGGATAACGACGGCCGCCCGGTGCTGATGATTTCGCCCTGCTCCAGCCATGCGCGCCGCAACTGGTACGCCGACCGCCACGCGGCGCTGGCCGATCACGCCGCTGCGCAAGGCTGGCGAATCGTGCTGTGCGGTGGCCGCAGCGAGCTTGAACGCAGCACCGCCGATGCCATCGTCGCGGCCGCGCGCACGCCGGTGCTGGACCTGGTAGGCAAGGACACGCTCAAGCAGCTCCCCGCCCTGCTCGCCCGCGCCGATCTGGTGGTCACACCCGACTCGGGCCCGATGCACATCGCCAACGCGATGGGCACCAAGGTGCTCGGCCTGCATGCGGCGAGCAATCCGCTGCGCAGCGGCCCGTATTCGGACGTGCGCTATTGTGTGGACCGTTACGACGCGGCCGCCCGCAAACACCTGGGCAAGCCGGCCGACCAGCTGAAATGGGGCACCAAGATCGAGTTCGACGAGGTGATGTCGCTGATCACCGTGGACGATGCAATCGCTGCTTTCGAGCGTTATCGCACCGATCATCCGCGCTGAGGGACGGCGACGGATGGTCGCTCAAACAGGCGTTCAATCGCTTGAGCAAGCGGCGCGCACTGCGCCGTTGCTCGGCTGCCTAGGAGCAGCGCAAAGCATCAGCGCTCAGACACCCTTGGCGCGATAGTCCTGATACGACTTCTCTTCCACATACGACGACCCTAGCGCCAAGTTGATCTCTTTCTTGATGCGCGCGCGCTCGTCGTTTTCGATATAGACACTGCGCGCCAGCTGCACGAATGCATCGTCGAAGGTCTGCGCCTGCTCCTTGAGACGGATGTCGTCTTCGATCACCCACAGCCGCTCGTTGACGGCCTTGAGCGCGGCACGCAAACGCACGATGTCGTGACCGGCGGCCGGATGCGCCATCCAGCTGATTTCCAGCGCAGACAGCTCGTTGCGCACATTGGTCAGCTTGGCAGGGTCGCTGATGCGCTCGGACTTGATCTGCAGGATCGCGATCTTGTCGAGCAGCTCACCAAAGGACACCGGCACCAGAATCTCGGACATGTCATGCCTCCAACGGATAGCAAAGGTGGAAGTGTAGGCATCGCACCGGCTGGCTGCGACCCATAAACAAAAGCCCCCTTGCGGGGGCTGATGCAAATCTGGCGGAGAGGGGGGGATTCGAACCCCCGAGGCGCTATAAACGCCTGCCTGATTTCGAGTCAGGTACATTCAACCGCTCTGCCACCTCTCCAGATGGTCCCCGGTGTCCCGGGGCCGTGAATCATACGGGCACAGGCGCCAAGCCACAAGCGGGCTGGGCAAGCTCGACACACGGCGCCATCCGGGTCCGGAGTGAACCCGCACTGCAATGCCAGCAAGCAGTCTGTTGCCGCTGGCCGGTCGGGCCGCGATGATGGTGGCGCATCTTTCCTCTGGCGACCCGGCCCCATGCTCGAATTCGGACATCTCACGCACGTCGGCCTGCGTCGCGACCTCAACGAGGACACGTACTACGGCGACAGCGAGCTGGGGTTATGGCTGGTCGCCGATGGCATGGGCGGGCATGCCTGCGGCGAAGTGGCCAGCGCATTGGCGCGCGAAACCATCGTGCGCGAAGTGCGCGCCGGCACCCCGCTGGCGCAGGCGGTGCGTATTGCCGACGAAGAAATCATCAAGACCTCGCGCCGCTGCAACGACACCTTGCCAATGGGCACCACCGTGGTCGCCGCCCGCGTGCTGGGCCAGCGCTTCGAAGTGGCCTGGGTCGGCGACAGCCGTGCCTATCTGTGGCGCGACGGCCGGCTGGCTCAGCTGAGCCAGGACCATAGTTACGTGCAGGAACTCATCGCGCAGGGCACGCTCACCAGCGAGCAGGCACGCGCGCATCCGCATCGCAACGTGGTGACCCAGGCGTTGGGCGTGACCGACCCGGCCCACCTCAATGTCGCCACCATGCAGGGCGAACTCAAATCCGGCATGCAGCTGCTGCTATGCAGCGACGGCCTGACCGAAGAAATCGACGACGCCACCATCGCCGCAACCTTGTCGCAAGCCGATTGCAGCGCCCAGGAATGCGTCGAATGCCTGGTTGCCGCCGCACTGGATGGCGGCGGCTCGGACAACATCACCGCGATTCTGGTGCGTAGCTACTAACCAGCAGCGGCAGTTTCTTCGACCGGCGCATCCCACAGCGCACGCCCGGCCTTCTTGCGCAACTGCGCCAGACGCGCCTCGTGCGCCTGCGACTCCGAGGCAGTCACTGCCACGCGCGGGCGCGGCAATAGCAGTGTCGGATCGAAGCTGATCATGCCGTCACCGTCCTGGGTGCTCTGACCGGCATCGGCGCTGGCAAACCCGATTTCCTCCTGGCCAGACGTCAGCGCGATATACACATCGGCCAGGATCTGCGCATCGAGCAAGGCGCCGTGCAACTGGCGATGCGAATTATCCACGCCCAGACGTTTGCACAAGGCGTCCAATGAATTGCGCTGCCCCGGATAACGCTCGCGCGCCATCATCAAGGTATCCACCACCGTGGCGCGCTCGACGATGCGGCCGTAGTTGTCGCCCAGCAGCGACAGTTCGTTGTCCAGAAATCCCAGATCGAACGCAGCGTTATGGATGATCAGCTCCGCGCCGTCGATGTAGGCCAGGAACTCCTCCACCACATCGGCGAACAAGGGCTTGTCGGCCAGGAATTCCAGCGTCAACCCGGTCACTTCCTGCGCGCCGGGTTCGAAGTCGCAGTCGGGCTTCAGATAGCGATGGAAGTTGTTGCCGCTGGGGCGCCGCTCCAGCAGCTCCACCGCACCGATTTCGACGACGCGGTTGCCCTTGCGCCATTCCAGGCCGGTGGTTTCGGTATCGAGAATGATCTGACGCATGAATCCTCTTGCTTATTGTGTTGCCAGGCCGCCGCGCTGGGCGATGGCCTGATTGCGGGCAAGCACGTCAACGCGCTCGTTATCCGGGTCGCCATTGTGGCCTTTCACCCAACGCCAATCGATGCTGTGTCGCTGCGTGGCCGCATGCAGTCGCTCCCACAGTTCACGATTCTTGACCGGGTCGCCGCCAGCAGTTTTCCAACCGCGCCGCACCCAGCCGGACATCCATTCGGTGATGCCCTGGCGCACGTATTGCGAGTCGGTATGCAGCACGATCTGGCATGGCTCGGTGAGCGTCTCCAACGCCATGATCGCCGCCATCAACTCCATGCGATTGTTGGTGGAGGTGGCTTCGCCGCCGGCCAATTCCTTCTCGCGGCCGTTGTAACGCAACAGGGCCGCCCAACCGCCCGGCCCGGGATTGCCGAGGCATGAGCCGTCGGTATGCACTTCAATTGATTTCATCAGCTTCTGGTGTTTGGAAAGTAGTCAGTCGTCAAATCGTGGCCACGGGCTGTGGCCAGCGCGAGGGCATCGCGATTGGGGTCGGGCCGATCGAAGCGGCGGCACGCTTTTCCACTTCGAGTAAATACACCGCGCGCCAGGGTGCGCGGCCAGGGCCGGAGGGGCCACTTCCGGTGCGCCAGATCGGCCCCAGGTAACGTTCCTGGTCCACGCACTGCAGCCCCGCACGTTGCGCCAGCAACCGCCAGCGATCCGGCCGCAGGGCGACCGGACCACGTCGCGCCCAGCGAAAGCGGTAGGGGCTCATCGGATTGAGCGTGAACAGCCACAGCCGGCCGCCGGGCATCAGTAGCCGCTCGCATTCGGCCAAAAATTCCGCCGCGCCGCCGACCACCGCATGCTGCACCACAATCGCCTGCAGGCTCTCGACCGGCAACGGGAACGGCATCGCGCAACGCGCATCGCCAGCGAAGCGCCCCGCGCTGCGATACAAGCGCAAACCACGCCCCTGCAGCGCCTCGCGCTGCGGCAGGTCGGTGGTTGGCGTCAGCCACAACCAGGGCTGCGACGGACGCGTTTGCAGCGCCGCCAGCGCCACTTGGCGCTCCAGCTGGAGCAAACTGCGCCCGGCGCCTGTTTCAAACCAGGATGAGACGCCAGCTTGACGGGAGAAGGGCGTGGCAGGCATGGTCCCAATTCTATGCGACTGACCGCCCTGCCCGCATTCGAAGACAACTACATCTGGGCGCTGGTCGCTGCGGATGGCCGCGCTGTCATCGTCGACCCCGGTCAGGCAGAGCCGGTGTTCGCTGCGGCAGAGCGCGAAGGATTCACTCCCAGCGCAGTGTTGCTCACCCACCACCATGCCGACCACATAGGCGGCGTGGCGGCATTGCAGCAGCGCTGGCCGGACCTGGAACTGTTCGGCCCTGCCGACGAACGCAGTCCCGCCGATGCCCGCCAGGTTGGCCAAGGCGAGCGCTTGACCCTGCTTGGCATGGGCTTTGAAGTGCTCGAGGTGCCGGGCCACACCCGCAGCCATATCGCCTTTGTTACCGACGAGCATCTGTTCAGCGGTGATACGCTGTTCAGCCTAGGCTGTGGGCGGATGTTCGAAGGTACCGCTCCTCAGATGTTCGACTCGTTGCAGCGCCTGGCCTCTTTGCCTGGCGAAACGCTTGTGTGTTGCGGCCACGAATATACGTTGGCCAACGCGTCGTTCGCGCTGCACGTCGATCCCACCAACGCTGCCTTGCAGCGCCGTCAACAGGAAGCCCAGGCCATGCGTCAAGCAGCCCGTCCTACCCTGCCGATTTCGCTCAAGAGTGAACTGGCCACCAACCCTTTTCTCCGTACCAGCAGTCCCGAGATTCGCGCCGCAGTCGCAGCGCGCGCATCTGGCGCACTTTCTTCCGATGTAGATGTTTTCGCCGAACTTCGGCGCTGGAAAGACGAATTTCGCGCATGAGGGGCTTGCTTTTGGCAGCGTTGGCCGCCTGTGCGGCCATTGCACCAGCAGCCGCATCGCCCGTCGACGCAAGCCGCCCAACACCCACAGTCAGCTCGACGACGCCGCCAGCCGCACCCAGCCTGCGCAATGGTCAGGACATCTTTTCGTCGTTTCTGGACGGGCGTGCAGATCCAGGATGCGATAGCGAGCACAGCGACAGGCGTTGGGAACAGCACTTCTCGCGTGCACCAGCCCGCCTGGCCGACGATGCACAGGACGTCCTGCCGCTGTTCGGCTACGTGGTCGACGAGCTGCGCAAGGCCGACATGCCGACCGAGTTTGCGCTGATTCCTTTTGTGGAAAGCGGCTACCGCCCGGGCGCCCGCAATGGTAGCGGACCGGCCGGCTTGTGGCAGTTCATCGCCACCACTGCGCGCAACCACCATGTGCCGGTTGGCGCGCAATACGACGGCCGCCTCTCGGCAGTGGATTCCACCACCGCTGCGGTACGTTATCTCAAGACGCTTTACGGCATGTTCGGCGGCGATTGGCGCCTGGCGCTGATGGCCTACAACGCTGGCGAGTACCGTGTGCTGCAGGCGATGCGCACGGCCGGCATGAACGCGCAGAACGCACGTCCGTCCGAGCTTCCCGGCATGTCCAAGGTTACCTATGAGTATGTGGAAAAGCTGCACGCGCTCGCCTGTGTGCTCGACCACGCGCAACAGCAAGGCAACTTGCTGACCTCGCTCGACCGCCCGGTTCCGGTACTAACCGAACACGCGTTGCCGGTTGGCACCAGCCTCAACGCTTGGGCCGGACAGCGTGCCATCGAGCCGCAGCTGCTCGCCCGGCTGAATCCGGCATTGGCCAGCGCACGTGCCGCGCCAAGCGGTGTGCACGTACTTGCCCCAGTCGCGGCAGCGCAGCCAGGCTCGGCCGGTGCCGTCGTCGCATCCGCTGATGTGGGCAGGATTGCCGAGACCAACGATGCCGCGCCTACGGTGGTCGCCACGACTGCCAGGACGTCGAACACGCAAGCGCGTACGCATACGGTGCGCAACGGCGAGTCCGCCTGGGCCATTGCGCGCCGCTACGGCGTGACTGTGGCGACGCTGCTTGCCAGCAATGGGCTGGACAAGCGTGCGGTGCTGAAGCCGGGCATGGTGTTGTCGTTCGACGACAGGCCTTAAGCCGACACAACGCAGCCTACGTAGGGGCCCGCTTGGTCCGCAGTGACATCGCGCCTGCCACCGTCGCTCGCATGACGTTCTAGACGGCCAGCGTCACCGTGATCAGGATTGCGTGGTGCAGCAGCTGCTGCGCGCTTGAACGCCTGGGCGAAACTGCCGGCGAAACTGCCGGCGACACAGCAGGCGTGTTGAAATAATCGAACGGCAGTGGGCCAGCCCACTCAATCGACTGCGAACTGCGTGGCCACGCGTGCTTGTCAGGATGTGGGCAGCCTTGGAGAGCGGTCTTTCTAGCACTCTTGAAGCAGCAGACACACCATCGACCCCGAACCCGAAGACATCGGCCGAGTACGTCAAACGCACCTACAAGGCCTCAGCCCCACGGCACGGCACCGATATCCCAAAGAAAAAGCCCGGTCACCCGGGCTTTCTCGTCTTCACCAGCTCAAGAAGGCAGCCTTACAGCTGCGCCTCCTCGATCTGGATCTTGTAGCGCTTGCGCATTTCCTTGACGTACGCCTGCGCCGCGTTGTTGCCGTCGATCTGGCTCAACTGTTCGCGCAGCATGGTCTGCTGCTCGGCCGGCATCTGCTTCAGATCGCCTGGCGTGGCCTTGGCGATGACGAAGACCGCAAAGCGCCCGCCGTCCAGCTCCACCTTGCCCACCGACGGCTTGCCTTCGGTCGGGCGCGGCGCGCTGAAGATGGCACGGTTTGCCGCCGGTGTCGGGATCGGCGCGGTGCGCGGCAGGCCGGGGATCGGCTGCACCTGCAGCTTCTCGCTGGCCGCCAGCGCCTGCAACGTTTCGCCCTTCTGCACACGCGCCAACAATGCATCGGCAGCAGCAGTTGCCGCCTTCTCGGTGCGGTCGGTATGGATCGCCGCAGTCACCTTGTCGCGCACCTTGTCCAACGGCAACGCCTGCTCGGCGCTGTGATTGGTCACGCGCAACACCACACTGTGATTGGGCGCAATGGTGATCGGGTCGCTCACCGTGCCGTCCTGCACCAGCGTCTCGGAGAATGCCGAACGCAGCACTGCAGGATTGGCGGCGATACCACTGGCATCGGCACGCGAGAACGGGCCCAGCGTCTGGACCGGCAGACCGACCTGCTTGGCCGCTGGCTCCAACGCGGTGGGGTTCTTGTAGACCTGATCCACCAACTTGCCGCTCACATCGGCAAACGCCTTGTCTGCATCGGCCTTGAGCTGCTCGGCAGCGAGCTGATCGCGCACCTGCTCGAACGACTTGCCCTGACCGCCCTTGACCTCGCGCAGCTGGATCACGTGGTAACCGAACTCGCTCTTGATCGGGCCGACCACATCGCCAGCCTTCATTGCGAACAACGCGTCTTCGAACGGCTTGACCATCGTGCCCTTCTCGACCCACCCCAGATCGCCACCGGCTCCCTTGGAGCCCGGATCCTGCGAGTTGGCCTTCGCCAATGCAGCAAAATCGGCGCCCGGCTGCTTGGCTTCTGCGGCGAGCTTGGCTGCCTTCGCCTCGGCAGCCTTCTGCGCGGCGGGGTCGCTGCCAGCACTGATCAGGATGTGCGAAGTCAGACGCTGGTCCGGCTCGACAAAGCGGCCCTTCTCTTCTTCATAGCGCTTGCGCAAGGTCGCCTCGTCGGCGGCGGTTGCGGGCGGCAACTTGGCCGCATTGATCTCGACGTACTCGATCGTCACGGTCTCCGGCTGACGGAAATCCTGCGCATGCCCGTCGTACCACTGCTTGATCTGCGCATCGCTGACCGGCGCGGTGTCTGCAGCCGGTGGCGGCAGCATCGCCAACTCCACGTCGCGCGTTTCGCCCATCAACTTGAGCAGGCGCTCGAACTCGGCCTTGGTCGCAAAGCCCGACTCGGCAATCGCCTGCGGAATCACCGACTGCTGCAAGCTGTCACGCACCAACGCATCGAACTGCGCCGGCGTGCGCGGTGGCGTACCTTGTGCGAGTGCGGCGCGGTACTGGTCGGGGCTGAATTTGCCATCGACCTGGAACGCCTGAATGCCGGTGATGTAATCGCGCACCGTCGCATCGCCGATCACGATGCCGGCATCTTCGGCACCTAGACGCACGACTTGCTCGTCAACCAGTTGATCGAGCACCTGCAGCTTGTTTTCGCGCGATTCGAACGTGCGCGGGTCGAAATTCTCGCCCTGGCGCTGCCGCTCCTGCATACGCGCCTGCTCGAAGCGTGCGCGGAAATCCTGCGTGCTGATTTCATGGTGTTGCCAGAGCAGCGACACCGGCCACCAGGACGGTGCCGATTTCCACCATGTGGGCGGCGCCTGCACCTTGGCCACGTTGTTGGCGCCAATGCCGCCGAGGTAGCTGTTGTCGATGACGAACAGGAACGGAATCATCAGCAACCCCAGGATGGCGGTAGCGATCCAGCCTGACGTCTTGTCGCGAAGTTTCTGCAGCATTGGCAAATCACGGCCTGTGGGCGAGCCGCGCAGTGTAACGCGCTTGGCGCCGAGCACCCAGCCCAATGCTCCACGCCATCGGCCGCGATGCGCTATTAAACGCGTAACCTCGGGCAATGCTGCAAAAAAAAGCCCCCGGCACAAGGCCGAGGGCTTTCATATAACTGGCGGAGCGGACGGGACTCGAACCCGCGACCTCCGGCGTGACAGGCCAGCATTCTAACCAGCTGAACTACCGCTCCGCTTTAAACTTGGACTTCTCTCTCCGCATCATTCGCAATGCGAATGCTGTGGAGAAAACGAAGCCCCCAATTGCTCAGGGGCTTCGGGTGTAACTGGCGGAGCGGACGGGACTCGAACCCGCGACCTCCGGCGTGACAGGCCAGCATTCTAACCAGCTGAACTACCGCTCCGCACTTGAAACGTTTGCCTGGTGCTTAATGGTGGGTGCTGAGGGTTTCGAACCCCCGACCCTCTCCGTGTAAGGGAGACGCTCTACCGCTGAGCTAAGCACCCTAGCGAGTCGATTAGTTTACTGCATCCTTCAGGGCTTTGCCAGCCTTGAACGCAGGATTCTTCGAAGCCGCGATCTTGATGCTGTCGCCGGTCTTCGGATTGCGGCCGGTGCGCTCAGCGCGCTCGCGAACCTGGAAGGTACCAAAGCCGACGAGGGTGACGGCTTCGCCCTTCTTCAGTGCCTTGGTGATTTCGCTCACAACCGCGTCGACAGCACGGCCGGCTTCAGCCTTGGAGATGTCAGCGGCAGCGGCAACGCCATCGATCAATTCGGTTTTATTCATTCTTGAAACTCCCTTTGCGGCAGATGCCGCGGAATCGACAATCGGCGCTCTTGCCGTTAGCGAAGAACCCGACACAAGTGGTATCGCGTGACGCATCACAATTTGCCGCGCCCACGAGTCGTGCATTTATACCAGCGCCCCCAACCGCACGCAAGCCAAAACCCAATAACGACGCGGGTTTTGGCTTGTTTTGCCTGGGTTTAGACAAGCGCTTTTAGTGCTTGACGCGGGTACCCGGAGTAGTGCGGGACTTGCCGCGCACGGCGACGCGCGAGGCAGTCTTGCGGGCCTTTTCCTTGCCCGCCTTCTTCGGTGCCAGCGGACGCTCCAGTGCAAGATCCAGCACTTCGTCGATCCACTTGACCGGAACGATCTTCAGATCGCGCGTTACGTTGGCAGGAATGTCGGCAAGATCCTTGCGGTTCTCGTCGGGGATCAACACGGTGCGGATGCCGCCGCGCAAGGCGGCCAGCAGTTTCTCCTTCAACCCGCCGATCGCCGAGACGCGACCACGCAAGGTGATCTCGCCGGTCATCGCCACATCGGCGCGGATCGGCACCTTGGTCAGCACCGACACCAGCGAGGTCACCATCGCGATACCTGCGCTGGGACCGTCCTTCGGTGTGGCGCCATCAGGCACGTGCACGTGCACGTCCTGCTTCTGCAGGAAGTCCACATCGATGCCGAGTCGCTCGGCGCGCGAACGCACCACCGACAACGCAGCCGATGCCGATTCCTTCATGACGTTGCCGAGCTGACCGGTGAGGATCAGGTTACCCTTGCCCGGCACCAGCGTGGATTCGACCTGCAGCAACTCGCCGCCGACTTCGGTCCAGGCCAGACCGGTGACCAGGCCGATCTCGTTCTCTTCTTCGGCGCGCCCGAAATCGAAGCGGCGCACACCCAGGTACTTGTCGAGATTCTTCGAGTTCACCACGACCAAGGCCTTGGGCTTGCCCTTCTTGGCGACGAGCTTTTTCACCACCGGCTGCGGACCGGCGAGCGCGATTTCCTTGACCACCTTGCGGCAGATCTTGGCCACTTCGCGCTCGAGGTTACGCACACCCGATTCGCGCGTGTAATAGCGCACGATGTCCTGGATGGCGTCGCTGCCGATCTCGATCTCTTCCGGCTTCAAGCCGTTGGCCTTGATCTGCTTGGGCACCAGATAGCGCATTGCGATGTTGAGCTTCTCATCCTCGGTATAGCCGGGGATGCGGATCACTTCCATGCGGTCCAGCAACGGACCGGGGATGTTGAGCGAGTTGGAGGTGGCGACGAACATCACCTCCGACAGATCCAGATCGACTTCCAGATAGTGGTCGTTGAAGGAATTGTTCTGCTCGGGATCGAGCACTTCCAGCAACGCCGCCGACGGGTCGCCACGGAAATCCATCGACATCTTGTCGATCTCATCGAGCAGGAACAGCGGATTCTTGCTGCCCACCTTGTTGAGGTTCTGCACCAGCCGGCCCGGCATCGAACCCACATAGGTGCGGCGATGGCCACGAATCTCTGCCTCGTCGCGGATGCCGCCCAGGCTCATGCGCACGAACTTGCGGTTGGTTGCCTTGGCGATCGACTGCCCGAGCGAGGTCTTGCCCACACCTGGCGGCCCGACCAGGCACAGGATCGGCCCCTTCATCTGCTTCACCCGCGACTGCACGGCCAGGTACTCGAGGATGCGTTCCTTGACCTTGTCCAGACCGTAGTGATCGGCGTCCAGCGTGTCCTGCGCAGCCTTGAGGTCCTTGCGCACCTTGGAACGCTTCTTCCACGGCACGCCCAGTAGCCAGTCCAGATAGTTGCGCACCACGGCCGCCTCGGCGGACATCGGCGACATCTGCTTGAGCTTGTTGAGCTCGGCCTTGGCCTTGGTCTCGACCGGCTTGGGCATCCCCGCCTCGGCAATCTTGCGGGCGATTTCTTCCAGTTCGCCCGGCGCGTCGTCCAGATCGCCCAGCTCCTTCTGGATCGCCTTCATCTGTTCGTTGAGGTAGTACTCGCGCTGGCTCTTCTCCATCTGCGACTTGACGCGGCCGCGGATGCGCTTTTCCAGCTGCTGCACATCGATCTCGCCGTCCACCAGGCCGACCAGCAACTCCAGGCGCTCGCCGATTTCGGTGATCTCCAGCAGGCGCTGCTTGTCGGCAAGACGCACGCCAATATGCGCGGCAATGGTGTCGGCCAGACGGCCCGGCTCATCGATACCGGCCAGGGTCTGCAACAACTCCGGCGGCAGCTTGCGATTGGTCTTGACGTATTGCTCGAACAGCGACATCAGCGAACGCGCGATCGCCTCAAGTTCGCGCGGCTCGCGCGCATCGCTGGCTTCGACCTCGATGCCCTGCCCCTGCAGCGCGCCGTCCAACTCGACGACCTTGTCGACGGTGACCCGCGCCAGCCCTTCGACCAGCACCTTGATGGTGCCATCGGGCAGCTTGAGCAGCTGCAACACCTGCGCCAGCGTGCCGACGGTATAGAGATCGGTTGCGGTCGGGTCGTCGGTCTCAGCCGACTTCTGCGCGACCAACAGGATGCGCTTGTCGGCCTCCATGGCTTTTTCCAGCGCGCGCATCGATTTGTCGCGACCGACGAACAGCGGAATCACCATGTGCGGAAACACCACCACGTCGCGCAGCGGCAACACTGGCAGATCGAGAACTTCTGGTTGGGACTGGGCCATGGGGCGCTCCGCTGGAATCGGGAAATAGGGCGTAAAAAAAGCCGATGGCCCCGTTATGGGGCCATCGGCGAGGTCTTGCAAGTAGCGGTCGGAAACCCTTTATCCGCGAGCGAGGCCAAGGCCTGGAGACGCGGCATCAGGGGCTCAGTCGCCGGACGCTGCCTTGGCCGGAGCCGGTTGCGCCTGGTAGATCAGATACGGCTCGGACTTGTGCTCGATAACCGACTCGTCCACCACAACCTTGCTGACATTTTCCTGCGACGGCAGCTCGTACATCGTGTCCAACAACACCGATTCGACGATGGTGCGCAGGCCACGCGCACCGGTCTTGCGCTTGAGCGCCTTCTTGGCGATCGCAGACAGGGCGTCGGGGCGGAATTCCAGCTCCACACCTTCCATATCGAACAGCTTCTTGAACTGCTTGGTGATGGCGTTCTTGGGCTCGGTCAGGATCTTGATCAGCGCCGGCTCGTCCAGCTCCTCGAGCGTGGCAACCACCGGCAGGCGGCCGACGAACTCGGGGATCAGGCCGAACTTGATCAGATCTTCCGGCTCGACTTCGGCCAGGATCTTGCCGACTTCCTGCTTGCGCTCGCTGCTCTTGACCTTGGCACCGAAGCCAATGCCGCCGGCATCGTTGGACCGCTGCTGAATCACCTTGTCCAGGCCGGCGAACGCGCCGCCGCAGATGAACAGGATGTTCTTGGTGTCGACCTGCAGGAATTCCTGCTGCGGATGCTTGCGCCCGCCCTGCGGCGGCACCGAGGCCACCGTGCCCTCGATCAGCTTCAGCAGCGCCTGCTGCACGCCTTCGCCGGACACGTCGCGGGTGATCGACGGGTTCTCGCTCTTGCGCGAGATCTTGTCGATTTCATCGATGTAGACGATGCCCTGCTGCGCTTTTTCGACGTCGTAATCGCACTTCTGCAGCAGCTTCTGGATGATGTTTTCCACGTCCTCGCCGACATAGCCGGCTTCGGTTAGCGTGGTGGCATCGGCGATCGTGAACGGCACATTGAGCAGGCGCGCCAGCGTTTCGGCCAGCAGCGTCTTGCCCGAGCCGGTCGGACCGACCAGCAGGATATTGGATTTCGCCAGCTCGACTTCGTCGTTCTTGCTGCGGCTCTCGATACGCTTGTAGTGGTTGTACACCGCCACTGCGAGCGTGCGCTTGGCGCGCAGCTGCCCGATCACGTATTGATCCAGCACCTCGAGAATCTCGCGCGGCTTGGGCAGGCTGGAACGTGCCGACTGCGCCTTCTCTTCGAGTTCCTCGCGGATGATGTCGTTGCACAGCTCAACGCACTCATCGCAGATGAATACGCTGGGACCGGCAATCAGCTTACGGACTTCATGCTGACTCTTACCGCAGAACGAGCAGTAGAGAATCTTGTTGCTGTCGCCGGAACGACCTTGGCGGTCTTCGCTCATGCTTCTGTTACCCAGTTACCCCACCCGATGCACGGGGGTTCGATTTCGAGAATAGCACAGGGCCGAGAGGACATCCGTCCAGCCCGACCCTGCCGTTTTTCCTGCAATTTCAGGCATCTGGCGATCAGGACGGCTGGATCGACTCTTCCGGACGACGCTCCAGCACCTGATCGACCAAGCCATAGGCCTGCGCATCGACCGCGCTCTTGAAGTTGTCGCGCTCGGTATCGCGCCCGATGGTTTCCAGCGACTGGCCGGTGTGCTTGGCCAGGATCTCGTTCAAGCGCGAACGCAACGTCAGGATCTCGCGCGCATGGATGTCGATATCGGTTGCCTGACCCTGGAAGCCGCCCAGCGGCTGATGGATCATCACGCGCGAGTTCGGCAGCGCATAGCGCTTGCCGGCCGCACCCGATGCCAGCAACAGCGCGCCCATCGAGGCGGCCTGGCCGACGCAGATGGTGCTCACGTCCGGCTTGATGTACTGCATGGTGTCGTAGATCGCCATGCCGGCGGTGACCACGCCGCCCGGCGAATTGATGTAGATGCTGATGTCCTTTTCCGGGTTATCCGCTTCCAGGAACAGCAGCTGGGCTACGATCACGTTGGCCATATGGTCGTCGATCGGACCGACCAGGAAGATCAGACGCTCCTTCAGCAGACGCGAGTAGATGTCATACGCACGCTCGCCGCGGCTGGTCTGTTCGACCACCATCGGCACCAGGTTCAGGGCTTTGGTCACAATGCTCATCAGTCTTCCTGTAGTGGCAGCGGCTTGCGCCGATGCCCGGGTTTGACATCCGCATCCCAGCCATCGGGATGCGGGTTGGTGTCACGCGGTCGCTTACCTTAGACCCGAATGGCGTCCTGGAACGACAGCGACTGCTCGGTGTGCTGGGCGCGCTCGGCGATCCAGTCGATCACCTGCTCTTCCATGACACGGCTCTGCAGTCCACTCATCAGTTGGGGGTCGTTGCGGTACATCTCAATGACCTGCTCCGGCTCTTCGTAGGTCGAGGCGATCAGACGCAGCGTTTCGCTGACGCGCTTGGATTCCAGGCGCAGCTCGTTGCGACGGGCCACCTCGCCCACCAGCAGACCGACCAGCACGCGCTTGGCGGCCGCGTCCATGAAACCCTGGTGGGCATCGGCCGGAATCTCGCCCGGGTTGCGGCCGCTGCGGCGGACCTGCTCGACCTGCTGCGCCAGCATCGAACGGGCTTCGTTCTCGACCAGGCGCGGCGGCATTTCCACATGCGCATAGGCGGCGATCAGCTGCTCGCCCACTTCGCGACGCAGGCGGTTCATCAGCGCGCCCTTGAGCTCGCGCTCCAGGTTGGTGCGGATGTCGGCGCGGAACTGCTCGGCATCGCCACTCTTCACGCCGAAGCTCTTGATGAATTCCTTGTCCACCACCGGCAGCACCGGCTCGGAGACCTCGACCGCCTTGACGTGCACCTGCACGGTCTTGCCGGCCAGCTGCGGCACGCGCCACTCGGCCGGGAAGTCGATGGTCAGGGTCTTGTCTTCGCCCTTGGCCAGGCCTTCCAGGCCCTTTTCGATCTGGTCGAACATCACGCCCGAGCCCAGCACGCTGCTGCCGGTCTCCACGCCGTCGGCGGGCAGACGCTCGTCGCCGGCCTGCGACCAGGTCTCCAGCGCCACCAGGTCACCGACCTGCGCGCCGCGCTCGACCGGGTTCCAGGTACGGCGCTGCAGACGCAGGTTCTCGATCATCTGGTCGATGTCGGCGTCGGTCACTTCGGCGGTATGGCGCACCACCGACAGCGTGGTCACATCGATGTCGCCGAAGTCCGGCACCACTTCAAAGGTGGCGACGAAATCGAAATCGCTCTCGCCGGCCTTGTCGATCCGCGGATTGCCCGCCAGGCGCAGCGCATGCTCGCGCACGGCCGAATCGAAGGTCTCACGCAGCAAACCATCCATTGCCTCGGCACGCACCTGCTGACCGAAACGCTGCTCGATGACCTTGGCGGGAACCTTGCCGGGGCGGAACCCCTTGATGCGCGCGGTCCGCGCGATCTCGCGCAGGCGGCCACCGACGTGCGTCTCCAGACGCTCCTGCGGCAGGGTGAAGGTCAGGCGGCGTTCCAGATTGCCGGTGGATTCGATCGATGCTTGCATGTTGACTCCTGCCACCGACAGCACATGCGTCGGCACGAGATGGAAGATGCGGGTTGACGGATGGCGAGAAAGCCGCCGAGCCTTGTAGTTTCGCCGATAACGGCTGCCGCTGCCAGCGGAATGCGCACAACCGCGTCGCTCGCGTCTGGACAGCCGGTTTTGCGGATCATGCAGCGGCCGGAACACTCACGGCCGCACTGCATTGGTGCGAAAGGGGGGACTCGAACCCCCACGCCTTGCGGCGTCAGAACCTAAATCTGGTGCGTCTACCAATTCCGCCACTTTCGCGATGCTGCGCTTGCCCGCGCATTGTTGCAGGGATGCCGGGAAAGAAAAAGCGTCGTGATGGCGCAGCGCACCTTCAATCGGCTTAAGCCCAATAGGCTTGAAGCCGACCCGCAGGCTTCTGCAGCCGATCGTCCAAGCTATCGCGGACGCACCTTGCCCGGGAAGCGAGGTGAACCGTTAAACTTTGCATCGCCGCAACGATCGAAGCCTCGTACTTTTACTCGTACACGGTAAAGGTAGGATTTGCGAAAATTCCGTTAAATCTAGATGAGTGAGGCAGCAGTCGCGATGAGAGACCGATATCGCCAGATCGTGGCACTGTCCCGCGATTGCATCAAAGAGATCGACCTCGATGGGCGGATCACGGCAATCAACGTCAATGGGCTGGCCGGACTCGGCGTCAGCCATCCCGACCAGCTCATCTCGCAGCCATGGCGCGAACTGTGGCCACCCGAGGCCGTGGGCCTGGTCGATGCGGCGATCGCCGGTTCCGCGAATGGCTTGATCCAGGAATTCGAGGCCGCCTGCGTGAACTTCGTCGGCGTGCGTCAGACCTGGCAGGTGGTCACCAGCCCGCTGTTCGACGCCTTTGGCAACGTCGAGGCGATTCTTGCGGTGAGCAAGAACATCTCCGACCGCAGGGCGCTGGAGGCGGCGTTCCATACACTGGATTCCATGCTGAAGGCCGAGCGCGAGTTTTCCACCGGCGCCTTGATGCTGGCGCGTGCGCGCGAAAATTCGCTGTCGACCGAACTGCATACCCTGCGCGACCTGCAAGAGCGCATCGAAGGCGATCTGGACATTGCGCGCGCCGCACAGGGAGCGGCCGAGAAAATTTCCGAGCAGGCACAGAAAGGCGAAGCGGTCGGCCAATTGCTGGCGGGCGTCGTCCACGACTTGAACAACGTGCTGCAGGCGGCGACATCGGCCATCGACCTGGTCGTACAGCGCGCAAGGATCGATGCGCACGATGCCAAGCTGCTGAGCGTGGCCGACGCGGCGCTTCAGCATGGCTCGGTCATGGCGCAGCGGCTGGTCGGATTTTCGCGCCAGTATCCGTACAGCCCGGAAGCAGTGGATCTTGCCGCATTGGCCGAACAGCTGAGCCCATTACTGGAACAGGTGATCGGCGCCGAGTTGCAATTGCAGTTGCGCACCAGCGAAGGCGGATGCTGCGCCATGGTCGATCGCCATACGGTGGAGCGCGCGATCCTGAATCTGGTGATCAACTCCCGCGATGCCTGCAAGAGCGGGGACACCATCCGTATCGAAACCGGCGACACCGTCGTGGCGGCCGAGGACGCGAGCCTGAGCAAACCGGGCGGGCATTACGTCACCATCACCGTTGCCGATAGCGGACATGGCATGGATGCAGGTGTGCAATCGCGGTTATTCGAAGCCTATTTCACTACCAAGGACGCAGGCAAAGGAGCCGGGCTTGGCTTGACGCAGGTGTATAGCGCGGTGCGTCAGGCCGGTGGCTTTGTCGAAGTGAGTTCGGCTCCCGGTAAAGGTGCGCGCTTCTTGCTGGCGTTTCCGCGTATGCAACGAAGCCAGACGTCTGAGCTGACCGCATCGCCCTGAGCGGCTAAAGGGGTGTAGTTGTACGCGACAAGCGTGACCTGAAGAGCCACGCAAGCAATGCGCAGATGCCGCCGCCCCATAGCCCGCTTCGCACCAAGGCCAGGATCAGATCGCGATCCGAGCCCATGGACCAGCCGCCGATGACCGCTGTGAACAACACGACCAACCCAGCCGAAAACAGGCCGCTCAGCGCGCCGATTGCGATCTGGACAAAGGGGTTTGGCCCACGCTCGCGATACAGACGATGGCAGGTCAACGCGCACACCAATCCCGCACCAGCGGCAGCAATCACCGGCAACACCAGAACGTAGGACAAGCCTGCGATCAAAAAAGCAGTCTCGCTATCGAACCGCACCCACTGCAGGAAGCCCAGCACCCCGCCTATCGGAGGACCGACCACTGCAAAGATCACGACCTGCTGGAGGATCGAGCGCCGCGTTGCTCTGGACACATCACGCCTCATTTGAATTTGCCAGCCTGGGCTGCAGGCCAAAGATCACCAGGCATTCGATGCAAGCAGACTTCGCGCCGGCCAAGTAACAAGCTTGATCAGGCAACTGCTGAACAGACACAGCAGCAGAATTCGCTGCAAGCGAACAACTCGCGCAGTTCCTGCCTTGAGACGTCTCTTCTTGTTTCCAGTGCCGGAAAAAAGAAAAGCACCTAGGTGTTTGCCTAGGTGCTTTTATTTGGTGGGCCGTCAAGGATTCGAACCTTGGACCTATTGATTAAGAGTTAGCTCTACTGAGCTTGCGAATCAGCAACTTACATAGCTTATTTTTCCCGGCCGCCGGCGCCGGAGGCCCTGTGCGCGCTGGGGCGTCCTGCCAATTTTCCCGATCCTTGCGGTCACCGACTGCGCCCTAGATGGCTCGGGCACGCGGCATCCGGGTGGCCACTTCAGCTCGGATCCTCGCCTCGTGGCGCGTGGCGCACATGACGGTGCCACGTCGCCCCTGGTCGAAGCTACTGCAATCGCGCTGGACAAAACGCGCGAAGGGTTCGCCGGGTGGCACCGGCCTTTGGCGCTCCAGCAGCACGTACCACTCGCCGGTGAGTT
>NZ_JBEOLS010000056.1:0-34714 GCF_040279205.1 Xanthomonas hortorum | reverse complement strand
CGACTGGCCCTTGCCCGCCCACCGTCGCGGGACCTTACGCGGCATGGATGCCGCGTAAGAGCTTACAAGGACGTACTTGCAGCGTGTCCCGCGATGGTGGGCGGGCAAGGGCCCTCCAGCAAAGCGGCAGATCAATCGCTCTGCAACTGCTCTATCCGTAGTGTCCAATCACTTCCGCGGGACCTTACGCGGCATGGATGCCGCGTAAGAGCCTACATGGACGTACTTGCGGCGTGTCCCGCGATGGTGGGCGGGCAAGGGCCCTGCAGCCAAGCCGCAGCTCAGCCGCTCTGCCCACGACGCATCCGCACCGTGGGAAAAATGATGTGTGTGATCTGTTTCATCGGCGTCTGGCGCAATGAGACATTCTCGATAACGCTGCCTGCGCCCTGGCTTCAATGAAAAACGCTTCCCGCGCTTTAGCAAGGCATGCAGTCCATGCGATCTAATGCATTCTCGTGCCATGGTGCTCCGGTGTCGGCCGCACGCTTGTAAACTGTGTGTCATCTATCTGTTGCAAGGCCACCCCGTGAATCCGATGCGCATCCTGTTGTTGTCCGCCTGCCTGTTTGTGGGAGGCGTGGCGCAGGCCGCCAACGATCTGCCCGGCGGCGGCATCGATGCCGAGGCGTTGTCGCGGCATGTGCGCCTGCTGGCATCGGATGAATTCGAAGGGCGCGCGCCGGCCAGTGCCGGTGAGCAGCGCACCGTGGATTACCTGGTCGAGCAGTTCAAGACGGCAGGGTTGCAGCCAGGCGGCGAGCAGGGCGGTTGGACCCAGGCAGTACCGTTGGTACGCGCGCAGGTCGATGGCCCGGTGCGCGCCAGCCTGCGTGTCGGTGGCAAGACCCAGACCCTGGTCAATGGCACCGATGTGACCTTGCAGAGTCTGCGCCCGCTGGATGCGGTGGCCTTGAAGAATGCACCGCTCGTGTTCGTCGGCTACGGCATCAGCGCGCCGGAGCGGCAGTGGGACGACTACAAGGGCGTGGACCTGCGCGGCAAGATCGCGGTGGTGCTGATCAACGATGCCGATTTCGAAGCGCCGCAGCCTGGCGCATTCGATGGCAAGGCGGTGACCTACTACGGCCGCTGGACCTACAAGTACGAAGAGGCTGCGCGTCGCGGCGCTGCCGGTGTGTTGATCGTGCACGAGACCGCGCCGGCCGCGTACGGCTGGGCGACGGTGCAGAGTTCCGGCCTGTCGCCGTTGTTCGATATCGAACGCAGCGATGCCGATGCGAAGGCGCAGCATGTGCCGGTGCGTGGCTGGATGCAGCAGGCGTTGGCGGTGTCGCTGTTCCAGCGCGCCGGGCTGGATTTTGCGCAGGCCAAGCAGCGTGCGCAGCAGCGCGATTTCGCGCCGATCGTGCTGGGCGATGCCAAGCTGTCAGTGGACTTCAAGCTCAAGCGCGAGCGCGTGGTCACGCATAACGTGGTGGCCAAGCTCACCGGCAGCCAGCATCCGGACGAGACGGTGATCTTCTCCGCGCACTGGGATGCCTTCGGTGTGGGCAAGGCCGATGCCGGCGGCGATACCGTGCGTCGTGGCGCAGTGGACAACGCCACCGGCGTGGCCAGCGTGCTGGAACTGGCGCGCGTGTTCGCGGCTGGCCCCCAGCCGCAGCGCACGCTGTATTTCATCGCGTTGACAGCGGAAGAAAAGGGCCTGCTCGGCGCCAACTATTACGCCGCACATCCGCTGGCGCCGTTGGACAAGACCGTGGCCGTGCTCAACATGGAGATGTTCAGCCCGGATGGCCTCACCCGCGATATCGCCTCGTGGGGACGTGGACGCGTCTCGCTGGAAGGCGAATTGGAGCAGGCCGCCAAGGCGCGCGGGCGCAGCTATTCGCCGGATCCGAATCTGGAAGCGGGTTTCTTCTACCGCGCCGATCATTTCGCGTTCGCACGCATGGGTGTGCCGGCGATTACTGCAGGCCCCGGTCTGGACATGATCGAAGGTGGTGTGGCGGCCGGCAAGGCGCTGCGCGATAAATACTTTGCCGAGTGCTATCACCAGCCCTGCGATCGCTGGACCCCGCAGTGGGATGCCAGCGGCCATGCGGCCGACACCATGCTGGTCTACGACGTGGGCGTGGCGCTGGCCAACGGCCGGCAGTGGCCGAGCTGGCAGGACGGCTCGGAGTTCAAGGCGATCCGTGACAAGAGCGATGCGGCGCGCAAGTAAGCGCGCAGTGATGAGGGCATCGTGCCCTCGACCAACGGGCGACATTCGACTGCCCGGCGCTGCGGTCAACGCTCAGGCATTGAAGGGTTACCGATGGACCTGCGCTAAGAGCGGCTAACAAACCGTAGCGAGCAGTCGTCAGGTGGGTGCCGACGGCGCGCTCAGAACCGGAGTGTACGAGTGGTACGTGCCGCACCGAGCACCGGCCGCGCCCGCCTGGCGCTGAGCGCAATCGTTTATTAGCCGCGCTAAGGCTTGCCAGGATTGCGCTGCGCGTTGCCCGCCGCAGCCTTGGCGCGCGCGCCGCCGCATGGGTAGCGTTTGACCAGCGCCTGGACGATCAAGTCAGGCGCTGCTTCGTCCTGGCGCGCGTCGGGCAGCGCGCCGATATCGGCGATGATCGCCTGCAGATCCGGTGTGCCTGCCTTACCTGCCGGCATGCACCACTGCGTGCGGTAGCTGGCGCTGGCGACGCCGAGCAGGTAAGCGCCGGCGCGGCTGGCCGAAACCAGGACCTTGAATTCGAGCTGCGCTGGCGCGTCGATTTCCGGCGCCAGCGATCCGTCCAGCCCGGCCTCGATCAACTTGCGCCCGCTGAGTTCCCAGGGCTCGGGTGCGCGTGCCGATGCCGTGGTGGAAAGCGTGGTCAGGGCGGCCAGGGCCAGCCAGGGAAGGCGAAGCTGCATGTGCACTCTCGGATGCGGATTGGCTCGCACCATACCGCGATAGGCGGCTGCTGGCTGTGTGCGGCGTCGGCTTGGGCATGTGCTCTAGAATTGAAGCTTCCGCTGCACTTGGCCCTGTTCCGATGTCTTCCTCTCACAACGCTGCCGCGCCTGCGCGCAGCGGGTTGGTCGCTCTCGCGTTGTTGCTGGTCTACGTGGTCTGGGGCTCGACCTATCTGGCGATCCGGTTTGCGCTGGAAGGTGGCGCGTTGCCGCTGACCATGGTGTCGGGCACGCGCTTCATCGTGGCCGGCACGGTGCTGTATGCGGTACTGCGCTGGCGCGGTGTGGCCGCGCCGACGCGTGCGCAATGGAAGAACGTGGCCTTGATGGGCGCGGCCTTGTTGCTGCTGGGCAATGGCATGGTGGTCTTGGCCGAGCGCAGCGTGTCGTCCGGCCTGGCCGCCACGTCGGTGGCATCGGTGCCGTTGTGGATGGCGTTGTTCGGCGCGTTGCGTGGGCAGCATGCCAGCCGTGGCGAATGGCTGGGCATCGTGATCGGCTTCCTCGGTGTGGTCTGGCTCAACGCCGGTAGCAGCCTGACCGCGACGCCGGGCGGATTGGTGTTGTTGCTGATCGCACCGATCGGCTGGGCGTTCGGTTCGGTGTGGTCGCGCGGGCGCGATCTGCCCTCGCCGTTCATGACCGCTGCCGGGCAGATGCTATGCGGTGGCGTGCTGTTGGTGAGCACCGGCCTGCTGATCGGCGAGCGCCCCCACAGCTTGCCGACACCGCAGGGGCTGCTGGCGGTGGCGTACCTGTGCGTGTTCGGCTCGATCGTGGCATTCACCGCCTACGTGTGGCTGCTGCATCATGTGCGCCCGGCGTTGGCCGGCAGCTACGCCTACGTCAACCCGGTGATCGCGGTGGCGTTGGGCGCCTGGCTGGGGCATGAGCGTTTCAGCGCGCACGACATCGGCGCGATGGCGGTGATTCTGTCCGGCGTGCTGGTGGTGACCCTGGCCAAGGCGCGGCGATGACGGCGGTCTCGCCGACCGAGGCGCGTCGCGGGCTGTTGATCACCGCATCGACCTTCGTGATCTGGGGCCTGGTGCCGCTGTACTGGCATCTGCTCAAGGCGGTGCCGTCGCTGCAGATCATCGCGCACCGCATCGTCTGGAGCGCGCTGCTGGTGGTGGCGTGGCTGCTGGCCACCTCGGGCCTGCGCTGGTGGCGCGCCATCGCCGCGCAGCCGCGCGCACTGTGGATGCTGGCCGGCAGCAGCGTGGCGATCGCGTTCAACTGGGGCCTGTACATCTGGGCGATCAACGCCGGGCATGTGATCGAAGCCAGCCTGGGCTACTTCATCAATCCGTTGCTGAGCGTGTTGCTGGGCGTGCTGGTGCTCAAGGAACGCCTGCAGCGCATCCAGTGGGTGGCGGTGGTGTGCGCCACACTGGGCGTGCTGTGGTTGACCATCGATGCCGGTGCGCCGCCGTGGATCGCCTTGGGGCTTGCGTTCTCGTTCGGTGCCTACGGCTTGCTGCGCAAGTTGGTGGCGGTGGATCCGGTGGCCGGGCTGGGCGTGGAAAGCGTCTATCTGTTCGTGCCGGCGCTGCTGCTGGCAGCATGGGGCGAGCAGGGCCATGGCGGCGCCTTCCTGAGCGGCTGGGAGTTGCGGACCGATCTGCTGCTGATCTTCGGCGGCGTGGTGACCGCGGTGCCGCTGATCGGGTTTGCGTATGGCGTGCGACGGATTCCGCTGTCGCTGGTGGGCATCCTGCAATACATCGGGCCGAGCCTGCAGTTGCTGCTGGGCGTGTGGTTCTTCCACGAGCCGTTCGATCAGGGGCGCGCGATCGGATTTGCGGCGATTTGGGTGGGGTTGCTGTTATTCGTTGGCGACAGCGTGTGGCGTTCGCGGCGGCCGGCTGTGGTGGTTCCCTAAGCATCGGTCGTGCGCGCTCCGGCAGCCTGCCGTTGTACGGCTCCCGTCTGGATGCAGGTGACTGCCAGACCACTGCGCTCAGCGCCGTGCGGGCGCAGTCGCTGCTCGACATCGGCATGTCATTTGTAAACGCCGGTGAGGAGCGTGCGGTCCGCTCCCATTGAGGACCGCGCGCGACGTTTTGTCGGCCGCTCTCAGCCGCGCGGCGCCACTGCCGGTGTCGCCACTGCGAGCGTGGAGGTCGGCAGTGCCTGCGGCGCCGGACAGTGGCTCGGGTCCTGTTGCGTTTGCGCCAGCCAGTGATCGATGGGTCCGCCGAGCAGGTCCAGCCGCAGCGGCAGGCTCAGATGGTTTTCTCCCGGCAACTCGACGTAGTGCGCGCGCGGGCTGGCCAGCGCCAGCGCACGCCCGTGTGCGACCGGGATGTGCTGATCGGCATCGCCGTGCAACAGCAGCACGCAGCTGCGGGTGTCGGCCAGGGCGTGCGCGACATCGACATGGTCCAGATCCAGCTTGAGTTGGCTGTCGGCGGCAGCGATCACCGCATCGATATTCTGGTCGGCATAGCGCCAACGCGCATAGGCGGCCACCGCCTGCCCGCGCCAGCCGTTCGGTTGGCTGGTGAGCAGGTGCGGCACCATGTCGCGGATGCCACGCCCGGCATTGGCGAAGGATTCCATTGCCACCACACCGGCGACGCGCGGCCCAAGTTTGTCGGCGGTGAACAGCGCGGTGGCAGCGCCATAGGAAATGCCGAACAGATACAGCGGGCCGCGGATTTCGCCGCGCGGCTGCAACGCATCGAGCACATCGATCACGTCATCGGATTCGCGTGTGCCGTAACCGGATGGGCCTCCGCCGGAATGGCCGTGATTGCGCAGGTCGATGGTGATCACCCGGTAGCCGGCCTGCGCCAATTCCAGCGACCATGGCAGCAGCGAATCGCCATCCATCATCCAGCCGTGCAGCAGCACCACGGTACCGCGCGGCGTCGGCGGGGTGGCGGTGGGAACCTTGAAGCTGAAATCGACATCCAGCACATGCGCCGGATCGTTGCGCTGGCCGAGATAGCGGTACTGCATGGCGTACTGGCCGGGGTCGATGGCGCGCCAGAAGATCGGCACCTGATCGCGCGTCACCACATGCCCGCTGCGGTTGGGCACCGTGGCGATGGTGGCGGCGATGCGCTCCTCGTCCAGCAACGGCGACACGCCACCGGGCGCAACCAGGCGCTCGCTGAGCGAGGTCGAGGACGAAGAACAACCGGCCAGCCACAGGCAGGCGCAGGCCAGCAGAATCAGGCGCATCATGGCGTGAGATCGATGGATGAAACGGCCGAGCAGGCTACGGCCTGCCCGACCCGCGCATCTACCGCACTGCAGTGACAAAACGATGACAGCCTGCAATGTGTTCAGCCGCGGCACCCGCGCTCAGCTGCCTCGGCTGCAACGATTCCCCACTCCCGATTCCCCATTCCCGGCGGGCCAACAGCCCGCCTTACACCTCACGCAACGCCGTGGTAATCGGCAACCGCGCCGCGCGCAACGCCGGGAACAGCCCGCCGACCAGGCCAATACCCAGCGCCCATTTCAGCCCGCTCCACAACAGCTCCGGCGAGACCTTGAACTGGAACACGATCTGGCTGAAGTTGTTGCCCAGCGTGGACACGCTATAGCCGTTGAACACCGCCCAGGCGATCAAGCCACCGAGCAGGCCGCCCAGCAATGCCAGCAACATGGTTTCCAGCATCAGCGCCATGATCACCGGCGTGCCGCGAAAACCGATCGCACGCATGGTGGCGATCTCGCGCGCCCGCGTGGCTACCGCCGCATACATGGTGTTGAGCGCGCCGAACACCGCGCCCACCGCCATGATCGCGCCGATCACCGTGCCCAGGATGCTGATCAAGGTGTTCAAGCCGCCGCCTTGTTTGCCGTAGTACGCGCGGGTGGTCTCCACATCCAGCTTGAGCCGCGGGTCGGCGGCCATGGCGGTCTTGAACTGGCTAAATCCAGCCTTGCCCGCAGTGCGTACGCTGATCGACTGATAGGCGCTGCGGTTGTAGGTGGTGGCCAGCGTCTGCGCATCGGTCCACAGCTCCGAATCGTGCGCATCGCCGGAGGCGAACACGCCGACCACGGTCCATTGCTGGCTGCCGAGGGTGAGCGTCTTGCCCAGTTCCAGCCCGCGGAACTGATTCAACGCGCCCTTGCCGACCACGATCTCGCGCAGGCCGGTGGTGAAGCGCCGGCCCTGCACGAGCTTGACCTTGTCGTGCACCGCCCAGGCCTGTTCGCCCACGCCACGCACTTGCGCGTTGACGTCGGTGCCATCGGACTTGGAGGCGATGTTGACCACTTGCGAGAGCTCCGGCGACAACAGCGGGCGGCCGTTGGCATCGGCAGCGATGCCGGGCAGGCTGCCGATCAGCGGCACCAGGTCGCGGGTGATCACCGAGTTGGTTTCGGCCTGCGAGCCGCCGCGCAGAACAATCGCGGTGGTGTCGTCGCCGGTGCTGTTGAGCGTGGCCTGAAAGCCCTGGCCCATCGCCAGCATCGCCACCAGCACGCCGACCACGCCGGCAATGCCGACCACGATCACCGAGCTGGCACCCCAGCGTTGCGGCAAGGTGGCGATGCCGATACGCGCGGCGGCCAACGACAGCCGGCCGCTGCGTGTGGCCACCAGCCACACCGCCAGCACGCCGGCGAGCACCAACACGCCGATCCACGGCAGCGCGATCCACACGCCCAGCCCGACGGCCAGCAACACGACCGACACCAGATTGACGAGACGGTTCTTCCATTTGGTTTGCATGTGCATGCTCCTGTCAGCGGCCGGCGAGGGCATCGACGATCTTCAAGCGCTGCGCGCGTAACGCTGGCAGCACACCCACCACGATGCCGATGCCGGCCATCAGCCCCAGCCCGACCAACCAGGTCTGCAGCGGCACGCTCTGTACCGGCATCACCCCGCCGCTGCGTGCGGCCACCATTGGGATCACCAGCGCTGCCAGGCCCATGCCGATCAACCCGCCCAGCCCGATCAACAGCACCGACTCCACCATCACCAGACTCAACACGGTGCGGTCCTGAAAGCCCAGCGTCTTGAGCGTGGCCAATTCCGGAATGCGCTCGCGCACCGCCTGCGCCATGGTGTTGCCGGTCAGCAGCAACAAGGTGAAAAACACCGCCGCCATGATCGAGGTGACGATCAGCCCGATATCGGCGAACTGTTTGAGGAAGGCCTGCTGGAACGCCGATTCGGTCTGCGACTTGGTTTCGTGATCGGAGTTGGCCGACAACGCATCGATTGCCTGTGCCACGCGCGAGGCCTGGTCGGCATTGCGCAGCGTCACCGTGTACCAGCTGACCTTGCTCTTGATGTAGTCGTTGGACTCGTCGAAGTATTTCCAGTTCATCATCAACTGGCGTTCCTGATTGGCTGCCACCGTGCGGTCTTTCATGCGAAAGATGCCGACCAGTTGCAGCGGCCAATCGTTGCTGCCACCGCGCGGAAAGATGGTGGCCTGCAACGGGATGGTGTCGCCGATCTTCCAGCCATTGGCCTTGGCCAGGCTCTCGCCGACGATGGCGCCGGTGCGCGTGGTCTGGAATGCCTTGAGCTGGTCCTTGGGCAGCTCGTATTCGCTGTAGACGTCGAAGAAGTTGGGCGCGACCGAGAAGTTCGGGAAGAAGTTTTTCGGGTCGCGATAGATACCGCCGAACCACATCGCCGAGGTCACATCGCGCACGCCCGGCACGCTGCGGATCTGCGATTCCAGGCTGATCGGCAGTGATTGAGTAATCGACAAACGCGAAGCGACCACCAGCCGGTCCACACCGCTGACGTTGCCGCCGGAGGTGAAGGCCACGCGCACCGAATCGAGCATGCCGAACAATAAAAATGCCGCCACCACCGACAACAGCGTCAACAAGGTGCGGGTCTTGCTGCGGAACAACTGCGCCCAGACCAACGAGAGATACTTCATGGCATCACTCCTTTAGAGCACAAGCGGCGCGTCGGCCAGCTCGCCCTTGTCCAGGTGGATGGTATGGGTGGCGTATTCGGCCGCCTTGGGGTCATGCGTGACCATCACGATGGTCTTGCCGTGTTCGCGATTGAGTTCCTGCAATAGCCGCAGGATCTCTTCGGCGTTGTGGCGATCCAGATCGCCGGTGGGTTCGTCGCAGATCAAGAACGTGGGATCGGACACGATCGCGCGCGCGATCGCCACGCGTTGCTGCTGGCCGCCGGATAACTCGTTGGGTTTGTGGGTGCGGCGTTCCTGCAGGCCGACCAGCGTCAATGCAATTTCCGCATTGCGTTTGCGTTGCGCAGCGTTGAGCGAGGTGAGCAGCAACGGTAGCTCCACGTTCTTCTGCGCGGTGAGCATCGGCATCAGGTTGTAGAACTGAAACACGAAGCCGACGTGGTGACTGCGCCAGGTCGCGAGCTGGCCGCCACTCATGCGATCGATGCGCTCGCCTTGAATCTCGATCTCGCCACCGCTGGGGCTGTCCAGGCCGCCGATCAGATTGAGCAAGGTGGTCTTGCCCGAACCGGACGGACCCATCAATGCGACGAAGTCGCCGTTGGCAATGTCCAGGTCGATGCCGTGCAACACCTGCACCTTCTCGGGGCCGCGTTGGTAGGTCTTGGTGATGTTGCGCAAGCTGACGAGAGCGGTCATGACGACTCCTGGCGGTGCAATGGGAAGAGTGAGGGCGGTGCGGCATGGCGACTGCGATTGCGATTGCATTGAAGCGGCAAGGCGAGATGCGATGACTGTGGCGTTGCAGGGAAGTGCAACGCCTTGCGACGAAGGACGCGAATACCGGGCGAAGCGCTTGACTGCATTTGGCGGCGACGCCCGAGGGTTTTATTTCTGCAATGACGAATAACGACGTCTGATGTGGATCAAGATCGACATCGCGTTCTTTGGGATGTGTTGAATTGCGTTTTTTCACCCACAGCGCGATCTAGCGCAAAGATGCGCGTACGACTAAGAGCAACTAACAAAACTACTGCGCGCTCACCTGACGACTGCTTGCTACGTTTTGTTAGCCGCTCTAAATACCGACGTAGGCGCCGCGCTCCCCTGAGCGGCTTTGCAGCCTGCGTTTTTACTACATCTGTCGTTGCCGTTACTCGGCAGCGTCCGCTTCCGCTTCCGCCACCGTGTCGCCGTCTTTCAGGCTCTGCGGCGGATCCAGCACCACGCTGTCGCCTGCACTCAAACCCGATAGCACCTGACGGTCCTCGCCCATCACCATGCCGGGAGTGACCGTCTGCGCGCTGACGGTGTTGCGCTCGCCAACCACGAACGCCACCGTGCGCGTGTCGCGTTCGACCAGCGCCGCACTCGGCACGCGTACGCCCTGCGGCTTGCTGGCTTCCTGCGGTTTGGCCTGTTCGAGAAAGCTCACCCGCACGCCCATCTCCGGCACGATGCGCGGGTCCTTGACCTTGAAGGCCACGCGCACTTTTACCGTGGCCTTGCCGCGGTCGGCGGTGGGAATGATGGCGATCACTTCGCCGGGGATCTTCCATTCCGGGTAGGCGTTGAGCACCGCTTCCACCGGCATCTTCGGCTGCACGCGGCCGATGTAGGACTCGCCGACTTCCACCTCGATCTCCAGCGATTCCATATCCACGATGGTGCCGATGCCGGTGCGGGTGAAGCCGCCGCCGGCCGACAACGGCGAGACGATTTCGCCGGGTTGCGCAGCCTTGGCGGTGACCACGCCGGCAAACGGTGCACGCACCACGTTGAAGTCCGAGCGGATTGCCGAGATCGCCAGCTGGTCCGATGCCACGCGCACATTGCGTTGCGCATTCTGCAGCTGTGCGCGCAAGGCATCGCGCTGTGCGGTGGCCTGCTCGTACTGCGAGCGCGACACCAGTTGCGCACCGACCAGCGATTGCAGCCGCGCCGCATCGGCATTGGCCACTGCCAGTTGCGCCTGCATGTTGTCGACCTGGCTGCGTGCGGCCGACAGCTGCGATGCCGACAGCGTGCGCTGCGCATCGGCATCCAGCGGGTCGAGCGTGGCCATCACCTGGCCTTGTTCGACGCGCATGCCTTCTTCGATCATCACCTCGCGCACCTTGCCGGTGACCTGCGCCGACACCGTGGCCATGCGCCGCGCCACCACGTAGCCCGACGCATCCAGCACCGAAGCGCTGCTGCTGCCGGCGCTGATCGCCACCACCGGCGCGGTCTGCACCTTCGCCACCGGGCGGCGGGTGAACCACCATGCCGCAGCCGCCAACAGGATCACGATGACAACGGCGGCGATGATCCAGCCACCGCGCCGTGCAGGCTCAGGGGCGGCAGGAGGCTGGCGGTCGATGCGGAGTTGCTTGAGTAGATCGGCGGAAGTATTCATCGATGACCAGGACGGGATGCTGCGCAAAATGTGACGGGCCGCAGGCGGCGCCGCAAGCTGCCGGAAGTCACCAACACAGCTGCGGCGACGAACGGTCGTGCGATCCAACGCTACTGCAAGGTGCTGCGCAGCATGCGACCACGGCGGCGTCGGCCACCAGTGACAGCTGTCACCTGCACGCCATGACAGCGGCGACTGGCCGCGCTCTTAGTGCTGGGCCACGCTGAGCCATCGTCATGACTGCCGGAATCGCCATGTTCTGCATCCAACTGCGCTGCCTGTGCGTGCCGCTCGCTGTTTCAAGGGATTGCCATGTGCCTGCGCAACCAGGCGCTGCAGATGCATGAGACCGCTCGCCCGCAACGGCCAGCTGCGTCGCCTCACGCGGCGGGCCCGGCAGTGGCAGAATCCGATCACTCACAGGGACCCATCCCGATGCGCTTATGGCTTCCCGGCTGGCTTCGCCCCGCCGCCAATTCGCAGGTTGCCGCGCGGCTGGCGCAGGGCCAGTCGCCATGGATGGATGGCGTGCACCTGCTGTGGTCGAGCTGGGTGTTCGTGGTGCCGGTATTTTCCTCGCGCGGGTACGACAGCACCTGGCTGCTGTGCACGCTGCTGTCGTACCCGGTCTTCCTGCTGCTGTACGCGCGCATGTTGCTGGCGCCGCGCGGCACCCTGTATCGCTATGCCTGGGCGATGGGTGTGCTCAGTGCCGCGCTGCTGCCGGTGTATCCCTCCGGCATCAGCTATTTCGTGTTCGCTTGCCTGAGCTTGCGCCCGTCCACGCGGCATGCGGTGTGGCGGCACTTCGCGATGCTGGTGGTGATGAACGCGCTGTACCTGGGTTGGGCGCACTGGCTGGGGATGCGCCTGCAGTCGCTGGTGTGGCTGCCGGTGTCGGTGCTGGGCATGGCTGCGGTTGGGGCTGTCTACAGCATCAACGAACGCAAGGACGCGTTGCTAAGGCTGTCGCAGGACGAAGTACGTCGATTGGCCGCCACCGCCGAGCGCGAACGCATCGGGCGCGATCTGCACGATCTGCTCGGCCACACCTTGTCGTTGGTGGCGCTCAAGTCCGATCTGGCCGCGCGCCTGATCGAACGCGATCCGCAGGCCGCGCGCAGCGAGATCGATGCCGTGGCGCAGATTTCGCGCGATGCCTTGGCGCAGGTGCGGCGTGCGGTCACCGGCATCCGCGCCGCCGGGCTGGTGGCCGAGCTGGCATCGGCACGTGTGTTGCTGGAGATGGACGGCATCGTGCTGGAACACCAGCTGGAAGCGCTGGCATTGCCGCCCGAACACGAGACTGCACTGGCCCTGGTGGTGCGCGAAGCGGCCACCAACGTGCAACGGCATGCGCAAGCCAGACGCGTACGCGTGAGCCTGCGCGCGCAGGGCGAGCAGGCGGTGCTGGACATCAGCGACGACGGGCGCGGCGGTGTGATCGTGCCCGGCAATGGCCTGGACGGCATGCGCACGCGCCTGCATGGACTGGGTGGCGCGCTGGAGGTGGAGGCCCTGCCGCGCGGCATGCGCCTGCGCGCCAGCGTGCCGTTGCCGCGCCCCACGCTGGCACCGGCACTGCCGCCATTGCCGGTGCCGCTGGTGCCGCAGTCGCGTTGATTGCACTTGCGCCGACTGCACCTCACTCAATGCACGGCATGCGCCACGGCTGCTATCGTGCGCCACCATTGTCTGCATGCGAGCGCGCGCGATGATCCGGGTGTTGTTGGCCGAAGACCAGGCGCTGCTGCGTGGCGCATTGGTCGCCTTGCTTGGACTGGAAGACGATATCGAGGTGGTCGGCAGCGCAGGCGACGGCGAAAGTGCCTGGCGCGAACTGCAACGCCTGCAGCCAGATGTGTTGATCACCGATATCGAAATGCCCGGCTTGACCGGCCTGGAACTGGCCCAGCGCATCCAGCGCCAGGCACTGCCGGTGCGGGTGATGATCGTCACCACCTTCGCCCGCCCCGGATTTTTGCGTCGCGCGCTGGACGCCGGTGTCGCTGCGTATCTGCTCAAGGACGCGCCAGCCGAACAACTGGTCAGCGCGCTGCGTCAGGTGCAACGCGGCGGGCGGGTGATCGACCCGCAACTGGCAGTGGACGCGTGGGTGGAGGCCGACCCCTTGAGCGAACGCGAGCGCACCGTGTTGCGGTTGGCTGGCGAAGGCCGCTCGGCCAGCGAGATTGCGCAGCAACTACAGCTGTCGCATGGCACGGTGCGCAACTACCTGTCCGAATGCATCGGCAAGCTGGGCGTTGCCAATCGTATCGAAGCATATCGCCTTGCGCGGCAGAAGGGCTGGCTGTGAAGCATTGACGCAGACGCAGACGCAGACGCAGACGCGTTGCGGTGCCAGCGAGCGCAACCCTGGATGACATTGGCCGCGCAACGCCGCGCATCGATCGTGCACTGCCGCAGCGGGGAGCTTTCCAAACGGTGCCCAAGTGCGGCTAACAACACGACTGCGCTCACTACCAGGCGGGTGCAGCAGGTGCTAGGTACAGCATGCACCGCTGGCACGTCTCGGTTCTGATCACGCAGTCAGCAGAGTCCGCAGTCCGCAGACAACTACTCGCCGCGATTTGTCAGCCACTCTAAAAAGCATGCTGCACGCACGCAGGTACACTGCCGAACGAGTGATCATCGCGAGCGAACTGCATGAAATATCTGTGGCTGTTGGGTCTGCTGTTGGTCTGCACATTCAATGCATCCGCCGAGCAATTCAAGATATTGGTGGCGGCCATTCCCAACCAGTATCACCACGACTATATCCCGGTGGCCAAGCCGCAATTCGAAGCGATGGCGCGCAAGCACTATGTCGAGCTGGTATGGGCGTGGAATGCCAAGGCCTTCGATGGCGATCTGTCGCAATACGCGGCGATCGTGCTGCTCAATACACCGGCCACCGATCTGGATCCCACTCAGCGTGCGAACTTCCAGAAGTACGTGCGCAACGGCGGTGGCGTGGTCGCGGTGCACAAGGCCTTCGCGATCAAGCGCGGTGAGTGGGAGTGGTACGACCATTTGATCGGCCGCTCGTTCCGCACCCATCCGTACATGCAGACGGCGATGGTGGAGGTGGAGGACGCCAACTTCCCGGCCACTGCCGGCCTGCCCAAGCGTTGGGTGTGGACCGACGAATGGTACGAATACGACCCGCCGTACAGCGATGACCTGGTCACGTTGTTGACGGTTGACGAGACCAGCTACGACCCTACGCTGATCTGGCCGGGGCAGGTCGCCAAGGGCATGGGCAAGCAGCATCCGGTGGCGTGGTATCACCATTTCGAGGGCGGCCGCGTGTTCGCGACTGCTCTTGGCCATCTGGCCGAGGCCTACAACGATCCGCGTTATCTGGATCATCTATACGGCGGGATTTACTGGGCCGCGACTGGCAAAGGCATCGACGCATTTACGCCAGCGGCTGAAACAAAGCGCCAGCGTTAAGCATTAGCCCCTCTCCCCTCGGGAGAGGGGTTGGGGTGAGGGTACGGGGCAAAGCCACTTGGCGAGTGGGATTGCGAGGCTTCGCTCGTACCCTCATCCGCCCCTGCGGGGCACCTTCTCCCGGTGGGAGAAGGGACTAAGCCGCTTTGTGCATGGCATGGATCACCCTCAAGGCTAGAGGCAATCAAGCCCCTCTCCCGCCGGGAGAGGGGTTGGGGTGAGGGTACGTCCGCGCAGTGAAATTACGCTGTGCAACACGTTTCAACCACGCACCCACCCATCAACGCGCAGACCGCTCCCCGCGCGCCATGCTGGAAAACACGCCGTCCCGGCGCACCCACGCATGAAACAACGCCGCGCTCAGATGCCCCAGTACGGTGGCAAACAACAGATACGCCAACCAGCCATGCGCGCTACGCAGCCATGCGTACAACGCAGGATCGTGCGGTGCGATCGGCGGCAATTGCGCGCCAGGCCACAACACGATCGGATACGCGCCGGCCGACAACATCGCCCAGCCGATCAGCGGCATGCCGAGCATCAACGCATATAGCAACCAATGTGAGGCGATCGCAGCAGCTTTTTGCCACGCCGGCAGATCGGCAGGCAGCGGCGGCGGGCGGTTGCGTAAGCGGTTGATCAATCGCAGCACCGCAAGAATCAGAATCGCGATGCCCAACGGGCGATGCAGGTCGATCAACCACGGCCGTTGCGTCACCGAGGCCACCATGCCCACGCCGACGAACAGCATGGTCAGGATCATCGCGGCCATCAGCCAATGCAGCACGCGTGCGGGCAGATTGAAGTGGGTGCGGACGCTCATGGATGTGCTCCCTGGCCGGTAGCGGCACTGCCTTGGCCGTTGGCGATCTCATGCTCGCGCCGGTTGAACGATTGCGAATACACCGACGAACGCGCCGCCAGGATCGGGTCGTTCGAGCCGGCGATACCCTTGGGCAAAATCAGCGGGTCGTAGTTGAGATCGCGGCACGGGCCGCTGGCCTGCGGCTCGGCATGATCGATCGAGACGGTGCCGGCCACGATCTGCTTGCGGCTCTCCGGCCACGGCTGCGAAGGATCGTCCACCGCATCGCCCGGTTCGGCAATGGTCAGCACCATGTCCCAACGCAACGGTCCCTGCGCCAGACGTTGATCGAGATCGGTGGCGAGAAAATCACCATCGGCCTTGGCACGCTGCTCGGCACTCAATTCCTTGAACGGTGTGTGCGGACGCATCGACCAGCGGATGTAACGCTCGCGTCCATCGGCTGCAATCGCGCGAAACGCATTCACCCCGTTGTACTGCGTGTTGGCCCAACTATCCGACCACGGCGCGGTCTTGGCCCACTGCTGAAACTTGGCCGCTTCCGGATATTGCTTGCCGAACGCGGCCAGCTTGGCCGGATCGGGTTTGCCGGTGGCCGGGTCCGGCTTGGAGGCCACATTGAGCGCTTGAAAACCCGCTGGCGTGGCCACCATGAAGAACGGAAAACTGTTCATCGCGGTGCGCCATTCCTGCCCGTCGTCGCTGCGCAACAGCAGCGCCATGCTGCGCACACGCGCGGCGCCATCGGCGCCATGCGGGTCGCCGCCGCCGATCGACATGCGCCCCAGCACCGGCGTGCTGGCCTGGCTGAAGATGCGTGCCGACGACAGCCAGGTCGCCTTGCCGCTGGCCTTGAATTCGCCGCTCACACACACGCCTTTGGTGTGCGCGCGGCGAAAGCCCGGATGCGGCGGCCCGCTGGATTCGATGGTGTCGGTCATGCGCGCGGCGGTGAGCCGGTCGCTACCGATCCAGCCGGCGGTCCAGGCAAACGCCACCGCGATGCCGCCGGCAATCGCGGCGATGCCGAGCAGCGGCGCCACAGCACGTGGGCGCTGCGGCGGTGGAGAGGGAGGTGGCACGTTCATGGCTGGCTCCGGTGGGCGATGCAATGAGGGTCGATGCGGTACTGAGTCAATGCAGTAAGACAATGTGCGGCGCAGTGATGGTCAGGCCCGCCAACGTGCGGCGCAGGCACGACCCGTCGGCGAATAGTCCACGCTCCAGTGCGTCTGCTGTGTGATGCAGCCACCAAAGCGGCCGATGAATGATCCCGATGACGGGCAATGGTGCAGCGAGCTGAAGGCATCGCGCCCTCGATCCAATCGGCTTGGGGATCTCCAGATGACGCTGAAGCTCAAGCTCTCGGTCGCCTTGAGAGGTTGAGCGAACGGTGTGGATGCGTCGGTTGTAGAGCATTGGTGCTGCGACTTGGCTGCAGGGCCCTTGCCCGCCCACCGTCGCGGGACACGCCGCAAGTACGTCCGTGTAGGCTCTTACGCGGCATCCATGCCGCGTAAGGTCCCGCGACGGTGGGTGGGCAAGGACCAGTGGAGATGGTCGGCGTGCTTGGTTGCGAGCAGCGCATGCGGCGCGGTCTGATAAGGCAGCTTCGATCCGATCTATTTCTCTGCCATTGCCGACATTACATCACGCGTCAACGAAGGCCAGTGTGGCCAACGCCGTTTGTCAGCTGCCCTTAACCGCCGTAGAGCTGCTTGAGCATCGCGTAAGCCGAGCGCAACGCCAATGCTTCGCCGCCGGCCGGGCGGCCGGGGCGGTCGCTGTCGTTCCAGGCGTACACGTCCAGATGCGCCCATCGCTGGCCCGGTGCGACGAAGCGCTCCAGATACAGCGCGGCAGTGACGGCACCGGCCATGCGCGAGCCGGCGTTGGCCATGTCGGCCACGTGGCTGTTGAGATAGCGCAGGTACGGGCGCCACAGCGGCATGCGCCAGACCGGGTCGCGGGTCTGCTCGCCGGCGCTCAGCCAGGCCTGCGCCAGGGCATCGTCGTTGGCGAACAGCGCAGGCAGATCCGGGCCCAATGCGATACGCGCGGCACCGGTGAGCGTTGCGAAATCCAGGATCAAATCGGGGCGCTGTTCGGTGGCGTAGCTCAGCGCATCGCACAGCACCAGGCGGCCTTCGGCATCGGTGTTGTCCACTTCCACGGTGACGCCGGCGCGGGTGGTGATGACCTCGCCGGGGCGGAACGCATCCGGGCCAACGGCGTTTTCCACTGCAGGAATCAGCAAGGTCAGCCGCACCGGCAACTGCTGCGCCATGACCAAGCCGGCCAGTGCCAGCGCATGCGCCGCACCGCCCATATCCTTTTTCATGTTGCGCATGCCGTCGGCCGGTTTCAGATCCAGCCCGCCGGTATCGAAGCACACGCCCTTGCCGACCAGCACCAGATGCGGATGCTCGGCCGCGCCCCAGCGCAGTGCGATCAGACGCGGCGCGCGATGCGAGGCGCGCCCGACCGCGTGAATGGTGGGGAAGTTCTGCGCCAGCAATTCCTCGCCGACGATCGCCTCGACCTGCGCGCCATGCGTTTGCGCCAGTGCGCGCGCGGCATCTTCCAGTTGCTGCGGGCCCATGTCTTCGGTGGGCGTATTGACCCAATCGCGCACGCGCAAGCAGGCTTCGATCAAGGCGCGGGTTTCCGCCGATGGCGTGGCCGCCAGTTCGGCCGGGGCACGCGGCACCTTGCGATAGCGCGAGAAGCGATACGCGCCCAAGCCCCAGCCCAGGTGCAGCAGCGCCTGTTCGGTATCGCTCAATGCGCTGGCCAGCGTCCAGCGGCTCGCCGGCGGCAACGCCATCGGTGCATGTGCGTAGGCGTAGGCATCGGCGCGGTCGCCAATGCCCAGGATCGCCCCGGCCAGGCCGTTTTCGCCTGGCAACAACAACACGCTGCCCTGTGTGGCATCGAAGCGCTGCGCCTGCGCCCACGACAACACGCGCGTGGGCTGCTCGGCGCACCAACTTGCAAAGCCTGCGCGGTCGAGCACATACAGCGGCAACGCGGCGGCGTTGGGATCGATGAAACCGGTGAGCTGCGACATGGGAATCCTTGAATGCGGCGCCGTGCGCCGAGCAATAGTGGCTCAGGCGGGAAGGCGGACGCCATCGTGTGCGGCGCCTGGATGCGGCCGGTGTGCGTCGAGCCAATCGGCCAGCCCGGCCATGGAGTCGAACTCCAGATCGGGCTGCTGTGTGGGGTGCGACCATTGCGCGCCTTCGCGATTGATCCAGCACGCCCGCAAGCCGGCATCCAGCGCGCCGAGCACGTCCATGCGCACGTGGTCGCCCACATGCAGCACCTGGGCCGGCGGCGCGTCCAGCCGCGCGCATGCGGCCAGGAAGATGCTCGGGTCGGGTTTTGCGCTGCCGTGTTCGCGCGAGCCCAGCTGAAACGCAAAGTGGTGCATCAGCCCGATGCGCTGCAGATCGGCATTGCCGTTGCTGAGCGCCGCCACCGGCACATGTGCAGCGATGCGCGCCAGTGCGTCGAGCGCGTCCGGATAGCATTCCACCTGGTTGCGCGCGGCGTAGAACACCTCATAGGCCGGTTCCAGCAAGGCCAGATCGCCGCCGCTCTCGCGCAGTGCCATTTCCAGCGTCAACCTGCGCAGCGCGCTGAGGTCGTGATGCAGGTGCGGGTTGTCGGCAAAGCTGCGCTCGCGCAATTCGCGCATCGCCTCTACCGGGAAGCGCTCGGCAGTGACCGGGCTGTGCTCGCGCATCCAGTCGTACAGCACCTGATCGATCCGCGCCCCGATCGGCGCAAAGGGCCACAACGTATCGTCGAGGTCGAGAGTGATGGCGCTGATGTGAAAGCTCATCGCGAGATTTTACGGTCTTGCGCTGGGATTGGGGAATCGGCATTGGAGATTGGCAACAGCAGATGCGCGGTCGCTTTTACCAATCCCCAATCCCGGCTACTCCAGCAGCCTGGCCCAACGCTGCATCCCCTCCACCCGGCTCAGCACCATCTTGATGCAGACCAGCAGCGGCACCGCCAGCAGCAGGCCGACCATGCCCCACAGCCAGCCGAACAGCATCAGCGCCAAAATCAACATCAGCGGCGAGATCGCCATGCGTCGGCCCAGCACGATCGGGGTCACTACCTGGCCTTCGATGGTGTGCAGCGCCAGATACAGGATCGCCGGCAGCATCGCCGACAAGGTGGTGCGGAATTCCACAAAACCCATCAGCAGCATCAGCATGACGCCGATCAGCGGGCCCACATATGGCGCGAAGTTGAGCAGTGCCACCACCGTGCCCCACAGCAAGGCTTCGGGCAGCGGAATCTTGAGCGCGTACAGGATGCCGGCGAAGACCAGCCCGACCAGCGTATTGATCACGCTGATGGTGAGCACATAGCGCGAGACCTCGCGTTCGATGTCCAGCATGATTTCGGTGGTAAAGCGTTGTTGCTGTCGATTGGGCAGCAAGGCGATCGCATGCCGCTGCAGGCTTTCGCCATAGACCATGAAGAAGAACGTCAGCAGCACCACCGCCAGCACCGAGGCGGCCAATTTGGGCGTACGCACCAGCGCCTTGTACGGGTCGTCCATCTGCGTGCGCACGATCTGCACATTGCGCTGGCCTTCGCCGCCGGCCGCACGTGCGAAATTTTCCGCGGCCTGGTTGGCCTGCATCACCGGTTTGGTGAGATCGCGCACATCGCGCGCGATCTGGCGCATCTGCCGCGGTGCCTGCTGCACCCATTCCGCAGCCGGGCCGGCCAGTTGCGCGGCCAGCGCCACGGTGCCGGCCAGGCCCAGGCACAACACCATGAAGGCGCCAAGAAAACGGGGGATATAAAGCTTGCGCAAGCCGCGCAGGATGGGATTGCCGATCAGTGCGAAGAACGCCGCCAGCATCACCGGCAGGATGATCGTCTGCGCTGCCCACAAGGTGTAGCCCACCGCCAGCGTGGCCAGCACCACCAACGAGGCGGGGGCCCGCGGGCGCGGTGCCGGTGGGGGCGGGAGCGATTCTGCCGGGACGGCAGCATCCAATGAGTCGATGGGAAGAGACATGCGCGCCCTGGCAGCAGACTGGCGTGGTGCCAGCGGTGGGCCATTATCGGCAGAACGCGTCAACAGCGCGCACAGAGTCTGTGCGCATCACGTCAGTATCGAAAGTTCGGTGGCGGACTCGACCGCACAGGCAGTACACAAAGGCACACGGTGCCCGCCTTCAGCGCAGCGATCAGGCTGCGCGGTCTACCGGCGCCTGCACCACGGTCACCGGCGGATCGGCAGCAACCTCTTCGGCGTTGTCGGCCGCACGTTCGGCCTGCTCAGAGGCCTCCTGCGCGCGATGTGCGGTAAACAACGCAGAGATCGTGCTGATCATCTGCAGAATCTTCGGGATACCGCCCAGCTTGCTTGCGATGCTGCCAAGCGCGGCTTGCGGTTCGTTGCGGCCAGTGACAAAGCCCAGTCCGAAACCCACCACCACGATGCGCAGCGGCGACCAACCAGCACGCCAGGTCTGGCGTAATTCACCCCAATGCTGACGCGTTTCTTGCGCGCGCCCTTCCACCAGAAATTCAGCGCGCTCGACGCGCTGACGCAAGGTGCCAAACTTCATGTACGCGCTCCATTGCTGGGCGATGCCGTGGCATCGTCGTCGTCATTGCTGTCATCAAAGATGCCCAGCTTGATCAGCTGACGACGTGTGGCATTCAAGCCGGTGTGATCGAAGTAGAAGAACACCCGCCACGCTGCGATGCCGGTGACCAGCAAGCTGGCCAACGCGGTGAAGAACATTGCCTGGAACCACGACAACCCCGCGCGCTGCAACAACGCGATGATCGCGCCTGCCAACAACAACCATGATGAAGCGCCGAAGACCACGGCAACGCATGCCCATGCCAGGCCGCGCCCGAAGGCACTGCGTGCAAGTTGCAGATCGGCCGACACCAGCCGGCGTAATACGCGGCTGGTGTCCTTGGCCGAGCCCAGCGTCGCACGGCCGGCAGCGCCGACCGCACGCACGCTTTCGTCCAGTCCTGGCGTTTCCGCACGCGCGTTGGGCGCGTCGGATGCTCCAGCTGTAGAGGCCTGATCGCTCACGACTTAGTTGTCGTTGCTGCGTGCCAGCTTGGCAATGATCCAGCCGGTCGCAAATGCAACGCCAAACGCAGCCAGGGGACGCTCGCGGATCAGATCGGTGGCGCTTTCCAGCAGGTCGTTGCCCTTGCTGACCAGCACATCGAGCTGCTCTTTGGCAGCGGCGCCGCCGAACTCTGCAGCCGCCATGCCAGCCAGTGCGGTGTCGGACAGCTCTGCCTTGACGTTGGCGCGACCCAGCTTGAGCTCATCGCCCGCAGCGCTGGTGGCGCCCTTGACCGCTTCGCCTGCAGCGCTGGCAGCGGACTTCAGGTGGGTGCTGGCTTCGCTCAGATTCTCTTTCAGCTGATCGGTATTGGTGGGGCTCATGCGATATCTCCTTCGGTCATTGATGGCAGCCGCGACAGCATGCGGGCGTGGTGCAGCAATAGCATCGCTGCGGTGTAGGGGGTGTTAGTGGACGTGCATCGCAGTGCACGCCACGTCAACGCATCAACGCGTCGTACTGCGCGTTGCCACGCAAGATGCGTACAACCAATTGCTGCGGTTTGCGTTGAAAGTTGGCGCGCCAGCTGGCCAGATCGGCAAACTCGCCCACGCTGCTGGCCACGATCACATCGCCGCTGACCAGACCATTGGCTGCGGCACGACCGCCGCGTTTGACCTCGCTGACCATGACGCCGGTGATGCCGGATTGGCGCAGCGATTCGGGCAGGTCCACAAAGGTGGCACCACCCAGGCGTGGGTCGAGCATGTCGCCGGTGACCGCGCGATCCTGCTCTTTCAGTGTGGCGCTGAGCTTGAGCGGTTTGCCGTCGCGACGAATCTCCAAGGTCACCGCACTTCCTACCGCTTGCAGGCCTTCGTAGTTGTGCAAGGCTTCGGCACTGTCCACGCGTTGGTCGTTGGCCGCCACCACCACATCGCCCGGCTGCACGCCTGCGGCCGCAGCAGCGGAACCTGGCAACACGCGCGTCACCAGGGCGCCGCGCAACGAATCCACACCCAGGCCCTGCAGCATCTGCTGGGTAAGGTTCTGGGTTTCCAACCCGAGCGTGCCGCGCACCACCACGCCCTTGGTGACCAATTGCTCCACCACATTGCGCGCCAGGTTGGAGGGGATCGCCAGGCCCAGCCCGATATTGCCGGCCATGCTGCCCTGCGGATTGAAGCTGGCGGTGTTGATGCCGACCAGCTGGCCTTGGAGATTGACCAACGCACCGCCGGAATTACCCGGATTGATCGAGGCGTCGGTCTGGATGAAGTTCTGGTAGCCCAGCCCGCGGATGCCGCTGCGGCCCACCGCCGAGACGATGCCGGAGGTGACTGTCTGGGTGAAGCCGAACGGGTTGCCGATCGCCACCACAAAATCGCCCACGCGCAGCGCGCTGCTATCGGCCAGTTTGATATCGGTGAGCTTGTCGGCCTTGATGCGGATCAGCGCGATATCGGTGTCGGCATCGGAGCCGATGAAGTCGGCCTTGACCGTGCGCCCGTCGCCAAGCGTGACCTGTACATCGTCGGCATTTTCAATGACGTGGTGGTTGGTCAGCACATAGCCTTTTTGCGCATCGATGATCACGCCCGAGCCCAGCGATTCGTTGATGCGGTCCTGCGGAATTTCTGGAAACAGCCGGCGCAGGATCGGGTCGTTGAAGAACGGGTTGCGCACGCGCACCACTTGCTTGGTGTTGACGCTGACCACCGCCGGCATCGCCTGCTGCAGCATCGGCGCCAACGACGGCACCGGTTGCCCGGCGACGGCGGCCGGCAGCGCGGCAGCCGCGGGCAGGGTGAAGGACGCAGTGCCGGCCGGGGTGGCCTCGGCACGGTTGTCCAGCCAGGCATTGATGCCGGTGGCGGCAAATCCGCCGAACGCGGCGGCCAATGAAAGTGTCAGCAGGGTAGGCAGCGGTCGCATGCAACGGAATCCGGTTACGCGGTGGAAGAGGAATAGGGCGTCTGACTGCGTAAATCAAGCTGAACGAGAGTGCCAGTGCGCGATTTAACTCCTGGTGAAAGCGCCGCGCACCCCTTACAGGCCTTGCGTTGACAGCTGCTTGAGCCCGGCGTAGCGTCCGCTTGATCCGATGCCTGTTCAGCATACGCATGCCGTCGTGCATCGCCTGCGTTTTTCAGAAATGACGCCCTTAAGGAGGGTCTATGAGCAACGGCAATGGTGTGACGGCAACCCTGTCCGACGCCGTCGACAGCGTAAAAAGCACAGCTACCGAACTGACTGAAACCATCGCCAGCACCACCAGCGAGGCGGTTGCCAGCGTGCAGGACGCAGCCGGCACGGCGGTGGAAGAGGTCAAGACGCGTGTGGCCAAGGCACGCAAGGCCGTGGTCAAGGTCGAAAAACGCGTGGTCAAAAAAGCCAATCAAGCGGCCACTGCCGTCACGCGCAGCGTGGCCAAGACCAAGCGCTCGCTGGTGTCGACCAAAGAGGCAGCCAAGGACAAGCTGACGGCCACCAAAGACGCGGCCAAGCAGAAGCTGAGCACGACGAAAGACGCAGCAAAGCAGAAGTTGACCGCGACCAAGGATGCGGCCAAGCAGAAGCTGACCAGCAGCACCGCTGCAGCCAAGCAGAAACTTGCCAGCACCAAGGCCAGCGCCAAGCAGAAGCTGGAAACAGCCAAGGCCAACGCCAAGGCCGAAGCGGCTGCATTGACTGCCAAGACCGCTGCCAAGAGCGCGGCGCGCAAGAGCGCGGTGGCCAAGGTCGGCGCGCGCTCGGCGGCGAAGAAGGCTGCGGCCAAGTCGGCTGCCGTCAAGAAGCCGGTCGCCAAGACCACGGCCAAGAAAGCGCCAGTGGCCAAGCAGACCGCGACCAAGCAGGCAGCCGTGAAGAAGGCGCCGATCAAGAAGGCGGTGACCAAGACCGCCTTGAAGAAAGCCGCCAAGGTCACCAAGACCCCGGCAACGCGCGCAGTGGCCAAGACCACCGCCGCCCGCAAGGCCGTCGGCAAGAAAGTAGCCAAGCGCGTGACGCGCTGATGGTGCGGGGCGAGGCTGACACTGCACGCTGACGAACTAAAGAAGCCCCTCTCCCAGGCGCAGAGCCCCTCTCCCGTCGGGAGAGGGGTTGGGGTGAGGGTACGGGGCGAAGCCCTTGCGTCGTTGCAACTGCACGAGGCTTCGCTCGCACCCTCATCCGCCCCTTCGGGGCACCTTCTCCCGATGGGAGAAGGGAGCAAGCTCAAAGCCCCTCTCCCGACGGGGCGAGAAGGCACAACTTACGCGCCATGGGCGCGCGTGCCTTGGAGCGCGCGCGCCGCAAGCGCGGGCTGGGGCGCGGACCGGGGGTTGGGGTGAGGGTACGAGGCGAAGCCCTCGTGTCGTTCCAACTGCACGAGGCTTCGCACGTACCCTCATCCGGCGCTACGCGCCACCTTCTCCCGATGGGAGAAGGGAACTGAACGCCACCGCTTTCCAACTCTCAATTCTCAGTTCGCAACTCCAAGCTACTCCATGCCCTTCACCAACTGCTCGGCACCCTTGCGAATGCCGGCTTTTGCCGCGTCGTATGCACCCAGGCTGGCCTTGATGTTCATCGCGCTCGGATACTGCTTTTCGACATAGGCAGCGAGCAGGCGATTGCTCTGTGCGTCGAAGATTTCTACCGCATAACTGACCGAGCCGGAGAACGCGCCCTCCTTGCCGCGTGCGGCCTGCACTGCGTTGTAGGAACCGCCGCCCAGATCCACCTTCATGAAAGTGCCGAGCACGCGCTTGCTGGGCTTGGCGCCGGTCAATGTGATGCGTACACGTAAGTTGTCGCGCTCTGCCGTGGTCGCACGATGCCAGCGTTGTCCGATCGCATTGCCGAACTCCTGCTGCATGTAGTCGGCCAACATGCGCTTGTCCTGCTCGGCCACGTCTTCGAATTGCGCGTCCGGGCCGCGATAGATGCTCACCGGCTCGATCAGCGCGGCACGGTAGCGGGTCCAATCCACTTCGCTCTCGTAGGAATACGGCATGCGGTCGCCGCGGCTGCCGTCGTGCGGGCGCAGATAACTGGCAGACGGCAGTTGGCTATACGGCATCGGACGCGTGCTGGCGCAGCCGATCAGCGTCGCGCTAACCACCATGAGCGCGCAGCAACGGGCAGGAAAAGAGTGCGACATGAAAAAGTACCTGAAGAATAGGAAATGGCGTTGCAACAGCACACAGCCGATGCCTAGCGCTCAATGCATCAAGAAACTGGCCAAGGCCAGCGCAAAGACCACCGCTGCGGCAACGAACAACACACTGCTTTTCGCCCAGTGCTGCAGTCGGCGTGCATCGCGCGCGCTGCGGATATCCGGTAACGCACTCCAGATGTCGCGATTACGCGTGCCGGTGCGGCCGCAGCGGAATTCCAGTGCAGGCGTCGCAGCATTGACAGCGGTCGTGACGCTGTCGTTGGCGGCGATGTGCGGTGCCAGCAGCGAGACGGCGGCCGGAGCGAGATGGGTGGAACGGATCGAGTGGAACATCACCATGCATCCTGGACGCGTGCGGTGAGTGCACTCTAGGCAAGCGGTTTTGGAAACTTATTGGTATCGTCGGCGCGCCATTGCGGTGCGCGGACTGCAGTCAGCCGCTAATGCGCGCACTGTCGCTGGCAAACACCACGCGCACGCACAGGCCACGCCCCTCGTTGCCTTCGCAGGTTTCGATGGCGGCTTCGTGCAGCCGTGCGATGCCGGCCACCAACGACAAGCCGATACCGCTGCCTTGCACCTCGCTGTCGGCAACCCGGTAAAAGCGTTCGAAGATGGACGCGCGTGCGCTCTCCGGCACGCCGGGGCCGTCATCGCTGACCTGCACGAACGGGTGCAGCACATCGGCGCGCAGGCAATAGCCGCAACTCACTTCAACCGTGCCATGGGTGCGGCCGTAGCGGATGGCGTTGTCGACCAGATTGCGGATCAGGATCCCCACTGCGTCCACATCGCAACGCAGGGTGCACGGTGCGGCTTCCAGTTGCAGAGTGATGTGGCGCGCATCGGCCTGCACGCTGAATTCGTCCAGCACGTGGGTGATCAATTCGCCCATATCGACCTGCTGATACGCCGCCGATGTGATGCCTGCATCCAGCCGCGCCAGGTCCAGTAATTGCTCGGCCAGACGGTTGCTGCGGCGCGCGGTTTCCAGCAGCTGTTGCAGCGCCGCGTCCTTGGCTTCCAGCGTGGGCGCACGCAGCGCGACTTCGGCATAGGCATGCAGCGCCGACAGCGGGGTGCGCAATTCGTGTGCGGCATCGGCAACGAAATCGCGTTCGGCCTGCACGGTTTTTTCCACCCGCGCCAGCAAGGTGTTGAAGGAGCCGATCAGCGGACGGATTTCATCCGGCACCTGGTCCAGCGGCACCGGTTCGGTATCCAGTCCGGTGCGCTGCGCAATGGCGAGCGAAACGGCGCGCAGCGGCCCGAGCGAGGTGCGCACCGCCCACCACATCAGCAGGCCCAGGATCGCTAGCTGCGAGGTATTCAACACGATGGCAGTGAGCGTCTGCTTCAGGCTGATGCGCGAGGACGCGTTGCCCATCGGGGTCTGGATGTCTGCCATGGCCGGAGGGTCTGGGGTATCGAAGCGATGCTCCAGCGTGTCCGGCAACACGGAGATCAATTGATCGCCAAACGTGTTGAGCTCCTGCTCGAACACGCTGTGATGGCCCTGGGTGACCAGTGCGACCAGGATCCACAGCGAGGTGGACCAGCTCAGCAACACGATTGCGGCCAGCGCCGCCAGCATGCGCGCCTGCAGCGATTTCATTCGGGCGCCTTGCCGACCATGTAGCCCTGGCCATAAATGGTGGAGATGAGTTCGTCGCCCAGCTTGCGGCGCAACTGGTGCACATACACCGCGATCATGTTGCTGCCGCCTTCGGACGGGCCGCCGTAGACGCCTTCTTCCAGCTGATCCTTGGTGACCACGCGTCCGGCGCGTTCCATCAATGCGAGCAGCAGGCGGTATTCGTGCGCGCTCAGTGCGACCCACTTGCCGTCCCTGGTGACCTTGCGGCTGCTCGGGTCCACGCAGACATCGCCCTGAGTGAGCAGCGGCACCACGCGGCCCTGGCTGCGCCGGGTGATTGCGCGCAGCCGCGCCATCAGCTCATCGAACTGGAAGGGTTTCACCAGGTAATCGTCGGCGCCGGCATCCAGGCCGCGGATGCGGTCGGTGAGCTGGCCGCGCGCCGTCAGAGCGATCACCGGGGTGGCGTCGTACTGGCCGCGCATGAAGCGGATCACGGTCAGCCCGGACTCGCCGGGCAAGCCGATATCCAGCAGCACTGCCGTATAGCGATGGTCCACCAGCACGGTCTTGGCGGCGTTGGCACTACCGACATGGTCGATGGTCCAGGACTGCTGGCGCACGCCGGCGCAGATCGCATTGGCCAGCATGGTGTCGTCTTCGACGAGGAGCAGGTGCATAGAGGTTCCGCCGGGCAGGGGGCCAGTCCGAGATGCGCGCCACTGTCGGAGGTCGCCATTAGGCAAATATTAGTGCATGGCCCAGGCGCGCATTCCAGCGCGGCCAGCGGCGTTGTCCCGGTGGCCGAAGTCACCGGGCCGGCGGCGCCGCTCAGCGCTGCAGGATGGCGCGCAACGCCGCTTCCAGGCCTGGGTACTGGAAGCGGAAGCCGGCAGCCAGCGCACGCTGCGGCAGCACCCGCTGGCTGATCAGCAGCAGCTCGGCCATTTCGCCGAAGCCCAGCCGCAGCAGGCCGGCGGGCAGCGCCAGCAGCGCCGGGCGGTGCAGCACCCGGGCCAGCGTACGCGCGAACTCGGCGTTGGTGACCGGGGTCGGTGCGGTGGCGTTGTAGGCGCCGGCTTCGCCGTGCGCGAGCAGCCATAGCAGCAGCGCGACCATGTCGGCGCGGTGGATCCAGCTCATCCAGTGGCCGCCATTGCCGAACGGGCCGCCGCCGCCAAAGCGGAACGCCGGCAGCATGCGCGCCAGCGCGCCGCCATCGCGGTCGAGCACGATGCCGGTGCGCACCCAGCTCACGCGCGGGCCCAGTGCGGCGATCTTGGCCGCTTCGGCCTCCCAGTCGCGACACAACACGGCGGAAAAATCGTCGCCGGCGCTGTCTGCTTCGGTCAGCGCGGTGTCGCCGCGTTCGCCGTAATAGCCCACCGCCGAGCCGGAGATCAGCACGGACGGGCGCTGCTCGGCCGGTTGCTGCGCGATCCAGGCCTGCAGTTGCCGGGTGATGCCCAGCCGCGATGCGCGAAATTGCTGCTTGCGTGCCTCGGTCCAGCGGCCGGCCGCCAGCGGCTCGCCGGCCAGGTTGATGACGGCATCGGCTTGCACGCCGTCCAGCGTCTCCACGGCGGCGATGCCGGGCAGGGTGCGGCTGGCGCGGCGGGGATCGCGCGTCAGTACGCTGACCTGATGCCCGGCGCGCAGCAATGCCGGGCACAGTGCCTGGCCGATAAAACCGGTGCCGCCGGTGATGAGCAACTGCATGGTGGAGATTCCTGGGCCAAGGCGATGCGGCACGATAGGCCATGGTGGACGGCAGCGGAGTGAAGTCGATGCCTTGCCGGTGCTGCGATCGGATCACGGCGTGTTGCACCGAGCTGATCGCTGCGCAGCCCAAACGCAAACGCGCCGGACCAGCCGGCGCGTTGCGCGATCGCTAAAACAGCCGAGCGTTTACTTCGACGAAGACACCGCGTGGGCGCGTTCGAAGTGCGCCGACACCACGCGGCGGCTTTCTTCCAGATGCTGCTTGACCGCAGCGCTTTCGGCGGCGGGCAGCAGTTCGGAGTCGATGATCTTGATGGTGTCGCCATGGTCGATGACCATGGTGCGCATGAAGCCGTTGCGATACGCATCCTTGCCGTCGGGCAGGGTCAAGGTCTGCGACAGCGCATCAGCGGAAGCCTTGCCCTTGGCGCGCATCGCATCGGCGCGCGCGCTGCCGGTAGCACCCAAGGCCTTGCACTTTTCGAGATTGGCTTCGTGGTCGTGCAGCATCTGCTTGGCAAATGCGTCGGTGGCGCCGCCCATGTCCTGCGCGATGGCCTGCTTGGCCAGCGCGATTTCGTTTTCATCCAGCGCCGCCAGCACGCCCAGCACCGCGCCATCGCCCTTGGCCAATTCGGCTGCACCGGTGCCGCTGACCGGTGCGGCAGTGGGTTCCGGCGACACCGCCGGTGCGGTGCGCGAGGCATCGCCGCCGGGGCGATCACATGCGGTAAGCGTCAGCATGGCGAACAACGAGGTAGCAACAAGAAGGGATTTCATGGACGTCCTGAGCGTTGAAGAAACCGCCGGCAGGTGCCGACGGCAAAATGCAAAGGAGCCGCTGTGCGGCTCCGATAATGCGCGGGGGAGTTATGCACTCACGCCCACTGGGTCTCGGCTACCGACCCCAGGCCCATCGGCCTGGCCGGTGCATGTACTGCGTCCTGCGCGCTGCGACAGATACGCGTCATGCGTGCGGTGCGTTCGCGGATCACCGCGTGTTCGCTGGCCGGCGCACTGCCCAACAGACTGGCCACATGAAAGCCAAGGATGTCCTCCGCGCGGTCGCCCTGGTCGCTGACGATGTGCGGTACCAACCGCTCCAATCGTTCCAGCTCCTGCTGCACTTGATACGGGGTTTTCATGACGTTCTCCAATGAATAACGGGTCCTGCTGACACTGACGTACTCAACTATTGCGCATGCCCAGACGCTGCCAGCAATCGGTGGCCAACTGCTCGTAATTGGACTGGGTGTTGGATGAAATGAAGTGATGTTCCAGGCGGTCGCGAAACAGCCGCAGACGCTCCTGATCACTTGAACGCGGTGCCTGCAGATAGATATCGCAGGCCATTTTCACCACCGGTGACAACTCGCTGAACTTGCCTGCACCAAGGTTGCCCTGGGCATGCCGCGCCTGCCAATGCGCGATTTCGGCTTGTACATCGATAACGGAGGGGTCTCTGCTCATGACTTCGGGTGGTCCGGGTTAAACAAACTTGACGTGCAGGGTAACTGCGGGTATGTCAACGAATGATCATCGAACGCGACCATTGGTCCTTCGTGCGGCCGTATTGCCTTAATTGGTCAGCGTGTTCATGGATCTCTACACGCTGCATATGCACCGCGCCCGACCTGCGAATTCCAGCATCGACGGCAGTGACCACATGCGGCTCGTGCACCGGCCTGTATCACTTTGAGCGGATCGATGCGCCGCGCAAACGAGCGCAGTGCAAAGATGAATACGATAAATTGCGCTAGAAACAGCCGTGTTTTACGGAAGATTCTGAACCGCTCTACACCTGTGTAACGTCTGATCCGTAAGCTCTGCAGCGACGTAATGGAGAGAGCACCCAGGATGCAGGAGAGCGAAAGCAGTCGCAGCAAGCCGCAGCACGCCAGCGGCACATCGGAAGCACGCGTGTGGTGGCATGCCTTGCTGGAGTTGCGTGGCGGGCGCGTCGCCATCAGCCTAGTCGTGGTGCTTGTGATTGTGCTCGGGGTCTACCTGGTACTGAAGTAAGAGGTAGCGCAACACCCGTTCAGTAACGTGTTGCAGGTTTCAGCTACGCAATTGAGCCAGAACGATCAAGCGGCCGAGCGCCGCGAGGGGAACGTGATGGCACACAAGCAGTATCGGCACGTGCTGGGGCATGTCACGCGTCAGGTGCCCGAACACGGCCATGAGCGGACCACGCATGCGTGGGTATGCAGCGAAATTGAACGCTTGCTGGGCGCGCATGATGCAACAGCGGCCGCTGATGACGCTGCAGTCTTCCATGTGCCCGACGAGACCCTGACCACCGAGCAGGCGCATGGCTTGGGAATCGACGACAACGGCGATCTGCTGGGCGGCATCGTGCCGCATGCGTTTCTGGCGACCAAGGTGATTGGTCATCCTCTGATCGCCGACGATGCGGCCAGCATCGCTGGCTGGAATCAGGCGCTGGCCACAGCGTTGATCCCGGCCACGCTGCCGGGCTACACGGTGTTTTCGCGTGCCGATGCCGAGCAGGCGCTGGATGCATTGCTGGCAGGCGGAGGGGTGCGACTCAAGCTGCCGACCGGCGTCGGTGGCAATGGTCAATGGCGCATCGCCAATGCCGCGCAGCTGGCGGATGCACTGGACAGCCTGCCTGATTGCTATCTTGCGACGCACGGCGCCGTGCTGGAGCGCAACGTCCTGCATGCAGTCACGCATAGCGTTGGCGAGTTGTGTGTTGCCGGAATTCAGATCGCCTATTTCGGCACGCAATGCAATGTGCGCAACGCGCAGGATGACGAGGTCTATGGCGGCTCGTCGCTGCAGGTGTATCGCGGATCGCTCGAAGCGCTGGCCGCCACCGCGCTGTCGGCATTGCAGAAACACGTGGTCGAACAGGCCTGCAGATACGATCGATTCATCACCGCCGCCTATCCTGAGTTGCACATCTCGCGCCGCAACTACGATGTGGTCAGCGGTGAAGATGCGCAGGCTGGGCTGATCTGTGGCGTGCTGGAGCAATCCTGGCGGGTCGGCGGCGCCACTCCGGCCGAGCTCGCTGCAATCGCCCGCTTTCAGCAAGACCCGGCACTGCAGTGGGTGACAGCATCCACGCATGAGATCTATCAGGGCGAACCGCCGGCCGATGCGCAGATCTATTACCGCGCCGAGCACGCCGGGCCAGGTCCACGCTACAAATACAGGAGGGTATCCAGCACCTAATGGAAGCCAAACTTTCCAGCATCCAAATCCCCGTCGACCAGGACGCACTCAGCGGTACCTTGCTCACGCCTTCGGGCATGCCGGCCGTGCTGTTCGTGCACGGCTGGGGCGGCAGCCAGCACCACAACTTGCTGCGCGCACGCGAGGCGGTGGGCCTGGGCTGCATCTGCATGACTTTCGACCTGCGTGGTCACGAAGGCTACGCATCGATGCGCCAGACAGTGACCCGTGCGCAGAACCTGGACGACATCAAGGCCGCCTACGATCAACTGGCGCATCTGCCGTATGTGGACGCGCAGTCGATTGCCGTGGTTGGGCTGAGCTACGGCGGTTATCTGTCTGCACTGCTGACGCGCGAGCGCCCGGTGGAATGGCTGGCGTTGCGCTCGCCCGCGCTCTACAAGGACGAACACTGGGACCACCCCAAGGTCAGCCTCAATGCCGATCCGGAGTTGATGGATTACCGCCAGCGCACACTGACGCCCGATGACAACATCGCTCTGGCCGCGTGCGCGCAGTACAAGGGCGATGTGTTGCTGGTGGAAGCAGAGAACGATGTCATCGTGCCGCATCCGGTGCTGCGCAATTACGCCGATGCCTTCGTCCATGCGCGCTCGCTGAGCACACGTGTGATTGCCGGCGCCGACCATGCCTTGAGCGTCAAGGAGCATCAACAGCATTACACGCGCGCATTGATCGACTGGCTGACCGAAAAGGTTGTCGGGCGTCGGATCGCGTTGGCCAAGGAAGTGGTGGCTGTACGCAAGCAATTGCTCAAGGAGCAGGGCGACGCAGGGTCGTCTTCGGGGCAGGGCGCGTGTGAGTTTCTTGGCGATATCCGGGCGGTGGAAAAGACCTCCGGTTGATCTGGAACAGTGGCTGATCACGCCATGTTCGATCATCACGAACGCGCGGCAAAAAAAACGGGCCCATTGGGCCCGTTCTTATTCATTACGCTCGCGCTTTCACTGCATTGAAGCGCTGGATCGAGACAAGTTACACGCGTGGATCGGTCGGGTTACGACGTGCAGCTTCATCATGATGCTCGGAGTCGAATGCCTCGCGCACGGCATGCTTGGCCTTTTCCCAGCTCAGACGCGAGTTGGACTTGAAACGATCCCAGCCATCGCCCAGGTCGCGTTCCAGATGGTCGTCCCACTGGCGGCCGGCGTGCTGCTGGCGTGCCTGCATGCCGTAGCGATATGCCGGGCGATAATCGTCGTACGAATAGTCGGCATCGCGATAACCTGCGCTGTCGAAGCGACCTTCGTAATGGGTGTCGCCATCGCGATACACGCTGTGCGTGCGATCGGCACGCTCCCAGGCATCGCGTGCAGCCAGGCGTGCATCGTCCCACTCCAGACGCGATTCGCCACGATTACGTGGCCACTCGCCGGCCAGGGTCGCTTCGGTTTCTTCCCAAGTGCTGGTCGGACGCGTTTCGCGTGCCTGCAGACCGAACCCGTAAACCGTTGCGTAATCGCGATCGTAATCGGTACCTTCCTTATAGTAAGGACGGTTCTGATGTTCCTGGCGCCAGTATTCGGATTCAACGGTCGGGTCGAGGCGTTCTGCTACGCCCTTGCCGGCAGCAGCGCCAGCCACAACACCGACTGCCGCACCGATCAAAGTGCCCAGCGGGCCGAACACGGTGCCGGCCAACGCGCCTGCTGCAGCGCCGCCCGCGATGCCACCAACGCCCACGCCAACCGGATGCGATCCGGGTGCGCCGGAGATCGGGTCACGATTCGAATCCTGTGCTTCTGCTGCGCGTTCCTGCTTATCCAGCTTGTCTAGATTGCTGTCGTGATTGGTCATGTCGTCTCCGGCTGTCTGGTGGATGCGGTCTGTGGATACAGATCGCCAACGTGGCGCCACCATGGCGATGCAGGAGTGAAACGCGTGTGCGTAGATGTGAGCATCATCGCGACATGCCTGAACTGTGCACGAGTGCAGTGCGGATGAGGTTGGTGACATACCGCTGCAATATTTTTCCGCAGAAATCAAGGTGCATGCGCGGGTTTTCTACTTTCCCCTTGATGCACAGAAATGGCGTCTACAGACGACCTCAATCAAGTTTTCGAGCCGACAACTTGGAAGCCTCCAAGCCGCGTTAGCAGACACGGTGCCTTCAACGCTAGCGGGACACGCCGTGAATCCATTCATGCCGCCAAAGAGTCCTGCAAGCGGTGAACACACCGCACCAGGAAGCTTGCGGATTGCTTTGTTGAAAAAAATGCACACCGACCATCTCGACTGGTCCTTGCCGGCCCACCGTCGCGGGACCTTACGCGGCATGGATGCCGCGTAAGAGCCTTATCTGTTCGCAATCTGGCAGTTTAGGTGTCGAGAGCCGGCGTGGGCCACCGTGAGAGCCTGGATCTCAGCGATCGCCGTGTAGCTTGGTACCCACGCCGGATTCTCCCTTGATTCGCCCGAACAGTTGCCCGAGGTGACACTCGAAACGATAA
>NZ_JBEOLS010000055.1:0-35045 GCF_040279205.1 Xanthomonas hortorum | reverse complement strand
GTGCCGGCCAGCGGCCGGCACCTACCGATGAACGCGCCTGAAGGAAACCGCTCAAAGGTCGCGGGTTGAGGCCCTGATCAACACAGTTGCTACACGGACGTACTTGCGGCGTGTCCCGCGATGGTGGACGGGCAAGGACCCTGCAGCCAAACCACAGACCAGCCGCTCTAAAGATGGTGCTGTCAGCCGCTCCAAATGCCGCCGGGCGTCACAGCGCCGCGTTTCGGGCCCGCTTGGCGTCAGCCGGGCGCGCCTTGCTCTCGGCGATAAACGCACGCACCTGCTGCTCCAGCACAGGCAAGGTCACCGAGCCCTGCTTCAGCACCGCGTCGTGGAAGGCCTTGATGTCAAAGCGATCACCCAGCTCCTTTTCGGCCTCCGCACGCAGCTTGACGATGCTGATCTCGCCCAGCTTGTAGCTCAGCGCCTGGCCGGGCCAGGAGATGTAGCGGTCCACCTCGGTGGTGACCTCGTGCTCGCTCAGCGCGGTGCGGTCGCGCAGATAGGCCAGCGCCTGGTCGCGGCTCCAGCCGTCGTGGTGCACGCCGGTGTCGATCACCAGCCGGCAGGCGCGCCACATCTCATAGGTGAGCCGGCCGAATTCTTCGTACGGGGTCTCGTAGATGCCCATCTCCTGGCCGAGCTTTTCGGTGTACAGCGCCCAACCTTCGCCATAGGCGGAGATGTAGTTTTCGCGGCGGAACGCCGGCTGGTCGCCCTGCTCCAGCGCCAGCGAGCCCTGTAGCGAATGCCCGGGCGAAGATTCGTGCAGGGTGAGCGCCGGCAGGTTGTACAACGGCCGCGACGGCAGGTTGTAGGTGTTGACCCAGTAGGTGGTGGCACCACCGCGCCCGGCGGTCCAGAACGGGGCGATATCGTCCGGTACCGGCTTGATGGTGAAGCGTCCGCGCGGCAGCGTGCCGATGAACTTGCCGACCTGCCCGTCCACCCGCTTGGAGATCCACGCGGCGCGATCGAGCAGCTCCTGCGGGGTCTTGGCGTAGAACTGCGGGTCGGTACGCAGGAAGGCCAGGAACTGCGCGAAGCTGCCCTTGAAACCGACCTGCTTGATGATCGCGTCCATCTGCGCCTGGATGCGTGCCACCTCGTCCAAGCCAATCTTGTGGATCTGCTCCGGGGTCAGTTCCAGCGTGGTGTATTCGCGGATCTGCTGGCGATAGAACGCCTTGCCGTCGGGCAGCGCTTCGGCCGCCAGCGTGGTGCGCGCCTTGGGCATGTAGTCGTTGCGGAAGAAGCTCAGCAGCTTGCTGTAGGCCGGCAGCACCGCATTGCTCAGCGCGGCCTTGGCCTGTTCGCGCAATTGCGCCTGTTCGGCGGCGGGGATCTGCGCCGGCAGCTGCTTGAACGGTGCGTAGAACGTCGATTCGGTGGGGTCTTTGACCTCGGCGACGGTGGCGATGGAGACATCGCGGCCATCCAGCACCGCGCGCGGCACGCTGAAACCGCGTGCCAGGCCGGCGCGCATGTTGGCGGTCTGCTGGTCGAAGTAGCGCGGCACGTCGTTGAGGCGCGCGATATAGGCCCGGTACTCGGCCGCAGTTTTCATCGGCCGCTGCGCCATGAAGCCCAGGTTGGACCAGAACGAGCTGTCCGAATTGAACGGCATCTCGTACAGGCGCAAGCGCACCTCGGCGGCGAGATTTTCCACCTGCGGGCGGTAGATGGCGTAGTTGACCTGGTTGGCAGGCGACAGCTGTTTCGGGTCGACGCCGTCGAGCTGCTTGAGCACGCCGTCCCACACTGCCAGGCGCGCCTGCTGCGCCGCCGGGCCGACATCGGGCAAATGCGTGTTGTCGCCGGTGGTGTCGCTGTCTTCGTCGGCCTGGCCGGTCTCGGCCTGGCGCCATGCCCACTCTTTTTCGTAGATGGCGCGGAAGCGCGCGTCGGCGGGGCGCTCGGCAGTCAGCGTGGCAGGCGGTGCCACCGGTGCCGGTACGGCGGCCTGCGCCGAGGTGGCGGCGAAGCTTGCGCCCAGCAGGGCGAGCGAAAGTGCGGCGGCGAGAGGAGATGTCACGTGCGGGCGGCCTGCGTTCGGATCGAACGTTCGATCATGGCAGCCCGGGCGGCAGCTGCCATGGGCCGGAAGTCCCAGCGCGGGGATTGGGGATTGCGGGTTGCGGAGTGAATGCGCGCGACCGGACAGGCCGCCCGCTTCAGCCCGCCTTGCGCACCACCACCAGATGCCGCTCGCCATCCAGGCCGGGCACCTGCAGCGGATGCACCTCAGCCACGCTCCAGCCGGCGGGCAGTGCAGCGATCTCTTCGTGCGGGTAGATGCCCTTCATCGCCAGCAGGCTGCCGCCCGGGCGCAGCAGGTGACCGCCAACTTCAATGATGCCGGCCAGCGTATCCAGCGCCCGCGCGGTGAGGTGGTCATAGGCGGCCGGCTCGTCCAGCGCCTCGGCGCGCGACTCGGCCACGCGCGCATTGCCCAGCGCCAGGTGACGCAGCGCTTCGCGCATGAAGCGCGCCTTCTTGCCATTGCTTTCCACCAGCGTTACCTGCAGCTGCGGGCGGGTGATCGCCAGCGGGATGCCGGGCAGGCCGGGGCCGGTGCCCAGATCGGCCAGGGTGCCGCTGGCGATGTACGGCTGCATGGCCAGCGAATCGAGCAGATGGCGGGTGACCATCTCGCGCGGGTCGCGCACGGCGGTGAGGTTGTAGGTCTTGTTCCAACGCACCAGCAGCGTCAGGTAACGCAACAGCGGCGCGGCAAACGCCGCATCCAGGGATTGGGCCTGCAGGCCATTGGCCAGCGCGGCGGCTACATCGGGGGGAAGTGCGGCATCGTTCATGGCGCGATTATCGCAGCTGGGTGCCGTGCAGGTGCGGGGGTGCGGTGGACGGCGCATGCGGCGTTCCGAGCCGACCACACCCACCTTTAGCGGCGTTGCCTGATCGTTGGATCGTTGGATCGTTGGATCGTTGGATTGCTGGATTGCTGGATTGCTGGATTGCTGGGTTGCTGGGTTGGCTGGCCGGCTGGCAAGCATCACCAACCGGTGCGACACCTGCCGCCTCACCGCTGAAGCGTCTTTCGAAGATCGCGCCATCTGCGTCGCCAGCGACACCGCTGCCGCTGCCATTGAACGGACATCCGCCCGTCGCACTATGGTCGCGTCCGCTAGATCGCCTTTGTGCCCATGTCCTTGATCGACCCGTCTTCCGCATCGCCCCTGCCCGGCTCCGACAACACGACACCCACGGTGGATCACAGCCGCCGGCGCATTCTCATCGCCGGCGCCGGGCTGGCGACTGCCGGACTGCTCAGCCCGTTCGCGCGCGCAAGCGGCAGCCCGGACCCGTTCACCCTGGGAGTGGCCGCTGGCGACCCGTTGGCCGACGGCTTTGTCATCTGGACCCGGCTGGCACCGCGCCCGCTGGACCCGGATGGACGCGGCGGGCTGACCGCCCCGGCGCGTGTGCGCTGGCAGGTGGCCAGCGACCCGGGCATGCGCAGCATCGTGCGCCAGGGCGAGACCGTCGCCAGCCCGGCCCGGGGCCATGCGGTGCATGTGGAGGTCGCCGGCCTGGCCGCCGATCGCCCGTACTGGTACTGCTTCCAGGCGCTGGGCGCGCGTAGCCCTATCGGCAGCGCGCGCACCTTGCCGGCGCCGCACCAGTTGCCGGATGCCGCACGGCTGGGCTTTGTGTCCTGCTCGCACTGGGAGCTGGGCTATTTCAGCGCCTACCGCCACCTGGCCGCCGAACAGCCGGACATGGTGTTCTTCCTCGGCGATTACATCTACGAATACAGCAACCACGGCGAGGCAGCGCAGAAGATCGTGCGCCCACACGGCAGCGGCGAGTGCCTGGATCTGGCCGGCTACCGCAACCGCTATGCGCTGTACCGCACCGATCCCGATCTGCAGGCGCTGCATGCCGGCAGCGCCTGCGTGGCGACCTGGGACGACCACGAGGTGCAGAACGATTACGCCAACCGCTGGTCGCAGGATCCGTCGATTGCAGTCGACACCTTCCTGGCCCGACGCGCCGCCGCCTACCGCGCCTTTTACGAACACTTCCCGCTGCGCGCGCGCAATCGCCCGCATGGCGCCGACATGCGCATCTACCGATCGCTGGACTACGGCCAGCTGGCGCGTTTCTATGTGCTCGATGGCCGCCAGTACCGCAGCGAACAACCCTGCCCGCAGGCCAACGGCTGGCGCGGCGGCCATGTGGTGGACGACAGCTGCAGCGAACGCACCGACCCACGCCGCAGCATGCTCGGCTGGGAACAGGAGCGCTGGCTGCATGGCGCCTTCGCACAATCGCCCGCGCGCTGGAACGTGATCGCGCAGGATCTATTGGTGGCACCGATGAACCAGCACGGCCGCGACGGCGTGCTCGGGCAGTGGACCGACGGCTGGGACGGCTACCCGGCCACGCGCACGCGCATGCTCGACGCAATCGCCAAGACCCGGCTACGCAACCCGGTGTTCTGGGGCGGCGACATCCACTCGTACTGGGTCACCGATCTGAAGGCCGATCCGGCCAATCCCGACTCGCCGACGCTGGCCACCGAATTCGTCGGCACCTCGATCACCTCCGACGGCCAGAGCAATGCCGAGCTGCAAGCCACCATGGCGCTCAATCCGCATGTGCACTATGCCGAAGGCGAAACCCGCGGCTATGTCTCGGTGACGCTAACACCAGGCCGGATGGAAACGCGCCTGCAAGGCATCTCCGACCGTCGCGACCGCCAGGCCACGGTCTCGACGTTGAAGCGCTTCGTGGTCGAAGACGGCAAGGCGGGGGCGGTGGAGGCGTAAATCCGTGCGGTGTGCTGCGGCGGGCAGTGGAAACTTCATGCGACACCCATCCGCCACAGCGCGCCTGCGCCGATCTTTCATGAACGGCGCCGCGCAGAGCTTCATCTGCGTGCTGCGCAATACAGTGACTGCATCCATCACCACGCGACCTACTGCGCCATGCAGCGCAATGGACACGTCCCGGTAAGACGGCGGCGCTATATCTGGACGCCGCTGCCAGATAGTCGAGGATGTCATGACCGCCTCCGATCCCGCCCGCCGCCGCGTGTTGCAAGGTTTAGGTGCCGGCCTGTTGTTGCCGGCCACTGCCGCTTGGTCCACGCGCACTTTGGCCGCGCCGTCCGGGCGGCCGCTGATCACCGACGGGGTGCAGAGCGGCGATGTGCTGGACGGCCGCGCAATGCTGTGGAGTCGCTGCGATCGGCCGGCGCGGCTGCGGGTGGAATGGGATACGCGCCCCAGCCTGCGGCAGGCGCGTCGCGTGGATGGGCCAGTGGCGTTGCCGGCACACGATTTCACTGCGCGGGTGGACCTGGGTGCATTGCCGCGCGATCAGGACATCTTTTACCGGGTGCGCTTTGAAGATGCCGACAGCGGTGTGTTGAGCGCGCCGGTGCACGGTCATCTGCGCAGTGCGCCGCACGCGCGTGGCGATGTGCGCTTTGTGTGGAGCGGCGACACCGTGGGCCAGGGTTTCGGCATCAATCCGGACATCGGCGGCATGCGCATCTACAGCGCGATGCGCGAACGCAATCCGGACTTTTTCCTGCATAGCGGCGACACCATCTATGCCGACGGCCCGATCCCGGCCGAACTGATCGTCGAAGAGGGCAAGCGCTGGCGCAATCTCACTACCGCGGCCAAGAGCAAGGTGGCCGAGACGCTGGACGAATTTCGCGGCAATTACCGTTACAACCTGCTCGATGAAAACGTCCGTCGCTTCAATGCCGAGGTCGCGCAGATCTGGCAATGGGACGATCACGAAACCACCAACAACTGGTCGCCCGGCAAGCAGCTGGACGAGCGCTATCAGGTGCGCGATATCGATGTGCTGGCCGGCCGTGCACGTCAGGCATTTCTGGAATATGCACCGATGCGCGGCGTACGTGCCGATGGCGATGGGCGCATCTATCGCAAGATCGGTTATGGCCCGCTGCTGGATGTGTTCGTGCTGGACATGCGCAGCTACCGCGGCGCCAACAGCGACAACCTGCAGCCGCAACCCGGCGCGGACGCTGCATTTCTCGGCACGCAACAACTGGCGTGGCTGCAGCGCGAACTGGCCGGCTCACGCGCGCAATGGAAGGTGATTGCCGCCGACATGCCAATCGGCCTGCAGGTGCCCGATGGGCAGGACGCCGCAGGGCGCGCACGTTGGGAAGCGATCGCCAATGGCGACCCGGGCGTGCCGCGTGGCCGCGAACAGGAGATCGCCGCGCTGCTGCGTTTCATCAGCACAGCGCGCATCCGCAACACGGTGTGGCTGACCGCCGATGTGCACTACTGCGCGGCGCATTACTACCATCCCGATAAAGCGGCGTTTCAGCAGTTCGAGCCGTTCTGGGAATTCGTCGCCGGCCCGCTCAATGCCGGCAGTTTCGGCCCGAACGCGCTGGATGCCACCTTCGGCCCGACGGTGATCTTTCAAAAAGCACCACCTGCACCGAACATGTCGCCGCTGGCCGGATTTCAGTTTTTTGGCGAAGTGGAGATCGACGCACACACCGGCGTGCTGACGGTGACGCTGCGCGATCTGGACGGCGTGGCGCAGTTCCGCCAACCAATCTTGCCGCATGGGCATGGTGCGACGTAGGCAAACGCATTGCCCGCGCTTGCCAGCCGGGCGCGCTGGTGCGGCATGCAAGGTCGCAGAAACGCTACAGCATCTCTCAGGTTGTGCCGATGCCTGCTGCTGGCGACACAGCCGCCAGGTCGATCGCCGCTTTCAGTCGGTGGCCAACGGATAGAACGCCAGCGCCGCGCGGCAGTCCGGGGCGGCCCACCATTCGTGCAGTTGCCAGTGCGCGGCCTGACCGAGTTCGGGGTCGCACCACTGCAAGTGCAATGCACCATCCGGCGCCAGTGCGTACGCAAGCCGATGCAGACCGAACGACAGGCCATGCCCGTAGGCCTTGAGTAGCGCTTCCTTGGCGCACCACAGGCGAAAAAACAGCGCGTGTTGCGCGTCCGGCTCCTGCGCCGTCAACAGTGCGATTTCGTCGGGATGGAAGAAGCGTTGCGCGATGTCCAGCAGGCGTGGGCGTGCGCGAATGCGCTCCAGATCCACGCCCAGCCGCACGCCTTCGCCCAGGCCGACCAGCAGGTACTCGCCGCTATGGCTCCAGCCGGTATCCCGGTTGGGCAAGGCCGGCTGCAGCGATGGACGCCCGCGTACATCGCGCTGCAAAGGCACGTTTTCAGGGTCGATGTTCAGCGCCTGACCCAGCAACTGCCGCGCCTGCGGTTCGCCGCGTTCGCCGTGCCGATGCGGGCGCAGCCACAGCTGCACCGGGCCATGCCGCCAGCTCGCGTGCGCTGTCACGCTGCGTCCACCAAACCGAACACTCGGCAGCGCGAGGTATCGCGCTCGACAGGTACTTCACGCCCGGCTGCGTTGAATGGCGGCCATGCACCACTTCCGGTGCACGCGTACAAGGAGATCGGCAACATGGGCATCATCATCTGGTTGATCGTCGGCGGCATCGTGGGTTGGCTGGCCAGCATCATCATGCGTCGCGACGCACAGCAGGGCATCATCCTCAACATTGTGGTCGGCATCGTCGGTGCGTTGATCGCAGGTTTCCTGTTCGGTGGCGGCATCAATCAAGCCATCACGTTGTGGACCTTCGTCTGGTCGCTGCTGGGTGCGGTGATCCTGCTGGCGATCGTCAATCTGTTTACGCGTGGCCGTGTGCGTTGATTGAAGCGCAGTGTGATTGAAACAACGCCCGGGCTTGCCCGGGCGTTGTCGTTTCAGCCGCCGGTGACATCAACCGCTTGCCGGCACGCGATCGGACGGATGGTGAACCCCATCTTCCACCGGCACGGCAATGTTCAACGCATAGGGATTGACGCCTTCCAGGCAACCGACGTTGTAGCCGTATTCGTTGGGATTGGAACGCCGCCGATGGTGCGTATAGATGCCGCACACACTGCAGAAATAATGCGCAGCCGCGTGCGTGTTGAACTGATACAGCCGCAGCACGTCTTCGCCCTGCAGCACATGCAACCCATCGAGCGTGACCGAGGCGACGATGGCGCCGCGGCGGCGGCACATCGAGCAATCGCAGCGGCGTGGATCGAGCAGGCCATGCGGTAGATCCAGATCGATCTGCACCGCGCCGCAATGGCAACTCAGTCGATGCACCGGCCCGAGCGTGACCTCGCCCACCTTGTAGGTGCTGCGCCGTAGCGTGCGCTCGCTCATGCGTCGACGTCTGCCAGCCGCACCCACGCGGGTGCGTGATCGCTGGGCCGCTCCCAGGTGCGCGGTTCGCGGTCGATGCCCGATTCCACCGCGCGTGCGCGTAGCGCATCCGACACCAGGGTCAGATCGATGCGCAAACCGAGATTGCGACGGAAGCCGGCCTGGCGGTAATCCCACCAGCTGAATTGCTCGGCATCGTCGTGATGCAGACGGAACGCATCGTGCAGGCCCAGCGCGAGCAGTTTTTCCAGCGCCGCACGCTCGGCGGTGGAGGTGAGGATGTGGTGCTCGTTCCACACCGACGGGTCGTGCACATCGCGCGCATCCGGGGCGATATTGAAGTCGCCCAGCACCACCAGCTGCGGGTACTTTTGCAGTTCCTGCGCCAGCCAGTCGTGCACCGCGGCGAGCCAGCGCAGCTTGTAGGCGTACTTGTCGGTGTCCACGTCCTGACCGTTGACCACATACAGGTTGACGATGCGCACGCCATCGACGGTGGCGGCGATCACGCGCTGCTGCACGTCGTCGAAGCCGGGGATGCCCATCTGCACATCCAGCGCCGGCGAGCGCGACAGGATCGCCACGCCGTTGTAGGTCTTCTGCCCGCAGAACACGCTGCGATAGCCGGCCGCCGCCAACGCCGCATCGGGAAATTTATGGTCTTCCAGCTTGGTTTCCTGGATGCCGACCACGTCGGGTGCGAACGTGCCCAGCCACTGTTGCAGGTGCGGCAGGCGCACATTGAGCGAGTTGACGTTCCAGGAGGCAATCTTCATGGCGCGGACCGTGGTTCAAACCCCCAATGGTACCGCGCCGCTCGCTTGTCGCTTAAGGCTGCGGGGCGATGCGCACCCCGAGCTGGTTGGCAACCGGGCGTTCGCGCCCCGGGATGCCGGTGTGGATGGGGCGGTTGAGCGTACGCACGCGCCCGTCCACGCGCGCAGCCAGGGTGCTGGAGCCGCCGCCGTCCAGATTGATGGCGGAGCTGGCGCCGAGTCGCTGCAATACTGCGGTCAATGCGTCCAGGGTCATGCCGGCGCTGTAGCCGGACTGGCGGCCGTCGGCGACCACCATCCACAGCGTCTTGCGTGCGCGATCCAGGCCCAGTGCGCTGCGTGGTTCGGGGCCGTCGTAATACTCGGCGCGGCTGGCTTCGCGTGGCTGGCGCTTGCCGTCGAGCAGCAGCAGCGGGCCGGCACCCACGCCCATCCGCGTGCCGGAGGGGCAACTGCCGCGCACGATGCGCACCGCATTGCGCGCGCTCACGCACAGCGCTGCGTTGACGCGTGTATCGGTGGTGGTGGCGGCCGAATCGAGATGGCCTTCATTGATCGACAGACCTTCGGCAGTGACGCCCTGCCCTGCTGCGGGCACGAATGCCTTGTCGAACAGATGCCCGCCATCGAACGGCAGGAAGTAATCGGCATTGATCGCCAACGCCAGCTCGCCATCGCGTACGAACGCGGTAGTGGGATTGGCGAGAAATTCGCCACCGCCGCCGCGCTCGCCGCGCGTGCCTACCAGTTGCAACCCGGGCGTAGAGAGATCGATCTCGGCGATATGCAGCATCACCGGTTGCGGTGCGCTCACTGCTTGCCGCCAGTAGCGCACACCCCGCGCCAGCGTGATCGGCACGCCGGGTGCGGGCACCGGCTGCACCAGCGGTTCGATACTGATGCGATCGCGGGCGTGGGCCTGGTCCAACGCAGCCAGCACCGCGTCGATACGTGCCGGCGGCGTGCGCAGCAGCAGCCGTTGTGTGGGCGCGAGTTGCAGTACCTGCACCAGGCCTGCACAGCGCGCGCCGCTGCAAGCACTGCCATCGATGCCGACGCGTGCCGGGCCATCGGCATCGTCGGGCACCTGCAGGGCGATGCGATTGCGCTCGGCCGGTTTGCAGCGGCTCACCACTGCGAGCACATCGTCCGGCCATTGTCCCCAGCAGTCGCCGCTGACGATGGTTTCCATCGGCACAAACTGCGCGTCTGCCAGCGGCATTGCACCATCGTCGGCAATGGCGCTGCCGGCCAGCGTTGCCAGCAATGCAATCAACAGCGCCGCTGCGCCGCGTCGATCAGAACGCATAGTCCACTCCCAGGTAATACGCACGGCCGTTGTCGAGCTGCTCGCGCACCAGTTGTTGATCGGCGCCAATCACCCGCGTCAGCCGCGCATTGGTGAGATTGCGGCCTTGCACGGTCAGGCGCAGTTGCTTGCTGAAGCTCCAGGCCAGCTGCGCGTCGTAACTAGTGATCGCATCGTAATAGCGGTCGTTGACGCGGTTGTCGGTGGCGGCAGACAGCAGCTGTTGGCCGGTGTAGTTGGCACTGACACGCGCACTGAACGGGCCGATGTCGTACAGCAGCGAGGCGTTGGCGCTGCGCTTGGGCGATTCCATCAGGCCGGGCAAGGCGCGGCGGCTGCCGTCGGCCATCTGCACATCGGCAGTGCGCGGGTCGAGCAGGGTTGCGTTGAACATCGCGCCCAGGTTCGACCACGCACCGGGCAGGAAGTCGAAGCGCGTATCGATGGCAGTGAATTCGATGCCCTGCACCTGCGCATCGCCGGTATTGATCGCCTGCGTGGTGGTGACCTGATAGGTGCCAACCAAGCCACCGGGGTCGCGCTGGGTGTCGGTGCTGGTCAGGCGCACGATTTCATCGCCGATGCGCTTGTGGAACAGCGCCACCGACAGCTGCGAATCGCGGTCCGGATACCATTCCAGCGACAGATCCAGATTGTCCGCGCGACGCGGACGCAGCAGCGGATTGGCGATGCTGCGATTGATGGTCAAGCCGGTGACATCCACCACCGGGCTGCTGTTCTGGCCGATGTCGGCATAGGTGGGCAAACCAATGGTGCGGCTGCCGGCCATGCGTAGTTTCAACGCCGGGGTGATGTCCCAGGCAAAGTTGGCCGACGGCAGCAGGAAGCGACGATCGCTGTCGGCCGATTGCTGCACGTAGTTTGTGCTGCTGCTCAGCGGCTGCGGCACCGCGCTGAGCACCTCGCGCTGCAGGTATTCGTTGCGCACGCCGAACGTCGCCAGCGTGCGCTCGCCATGCCAGGTGCCCATGACGTAGGCGGCGCCATTGCGCTCGTCGATGCGGAAATCACTGATCGCGCCGTTGCGCGCATTGGTGTTGGCCAGCACGTAGGCGCCTGGCGAAGCAGCGGCAAAGGCAGCGACCTTGGCCGGGTCGATCAGCAACAGGCAGCTGAAATCGGCATACGGGCAGATGCGAGCATCGTCGGTGCCAGTCGTTGCCAGAGTCACGCGGCCGGAGGGATTGCGGCGGACTTCATCCAGGTTGTAGCGCTGTTGCAGATCGCGGTATTGCAGGCCGGTACGAACGCCCCAACCGCGCGCGTCGGCATCGGCGTTCTGGTTGTAGTCCACTTTGAACGTTGTCGTGTCGGTGCTGCTTTTTTCCACGCGGGTCAAAAAATACTGCTGCGTGTAGTTGGCTGCATTGCCGTAATAGCCCGGGTCGTTCAAGACGATACTTGGGCGCGTATCGTCGCTGAGCGCATACCCGAAGCCCAGGCGCGAGGAAGCGGCTGCGCTGAACACGTCCTCGCGGGTGTCCTGCTGGTATTTGCCGGTGGCGCGGTTGAGCAGTACATCCACATGGCCTTCCGGGTTGAGCCGAAAGCTGCCGCCGAGCTGCGCGTAACGCAATGTGCGGGTCTGATCGAAACGGTTGGCATCCACTTGCGCGCTGCCTTGCGCGTAGCGGCCAGTGTTGGTGTCGCTGATCGTGGCGTTGCCGACCCGGTTGATCCATTGCGAACGCCGTTGCTCGTCGTTGCGGTGCTCAAACGCGCCGGCGCTGAAGGCCAGTTTCAGGTCTTCGCCGTCGTCGTATTCGAGCTTGCCGAACACGCTGCGGCGCTGGCGCACGTTGTCGTAACTGAGCGGACGGAAACGATCCGGCGCGATCGCCAGCCCGTCCGGGTCCAGGCCGGGGGTGAGGTTTTGCCGCACACCGTTGGCGTAATAGCTGTAGCTGTCGATGGCGGTATTCAACGAGGACGAATCGCGGCGAAAGTAATCGGCCGACAGCACCACGCCGAAGCGGTTGTCCGGCCCGAAGGTGTCGCTGAAACTACCCTGCACCTGGCCGGACGGCGTGCTGCCCTGCAGATGCCGGCGGTTTTCCCAATCGGCTACGTTGGCGCGCACGGTGGCGAAGCGGCCGTCGTGATCGAAGGCACTGCGCGTGCGCAGCGCGGCGATGCCGCCGATGGCATTGCTGTCCATATCCGCGTTGAAGGTCTTGTAGATGTCCACCTGCTGCGCCAGCGAGGCGGGAATCACATCCAGCGACTGCACGCGCCGGCTGGTTTCGGTGGAGGGCAGCGCCACGCCATCGATCAACACATTGTTGTAGTCGGGGTTGAAGCCGCGCAGGCTCATGAATTGCGCCTCGCCGCGGCCGTTGTTGACCACCATCGACACGCCCGGCACGCGCTGCAGCGCCTCGCCCAGGCCGAAGTCCGGGATCGAGCCGATATCGTCGGCGGCCACGCCGTCGGAGACCACCTCCGCCTCACGCTTGGCGCCGATGGCCTGGCGGATCGACAGGTGCTGGCCGGAAACCTGCACCGCATCCAGCTGCACCGGGACGGTGTCGCTGGCCTTGTCGCTAGCGGGCGCGGCAGGAACGATCTCGGCGGCGTACGCACTCAGGCTGGCGCTCACGCACAGCGCCAACAGGCAAAAACGGGGACACGGACGGGTGCGGAAACGTGACATGGGATGACCGACGATGGCAGAGCTCGCCAATTTAATAACTTACTGTGAATTAATTATTTCAGCCACAGCGGTTAAGCTAGCTTCCCCCCGTGACACCGCTCGCCATGTCGTCCATTGCCACTTCTGCCTTGCCGCTGCACTCGCCGCCCTTCCCGGGCCTGAGCCTCAACGAGCGCGACATGCTGGAGCGCCTGCGCCTGGCCGGCGTGCTCACCCGCGCCGACCTCAGCCGCGGCACCGGGCTCACCGTGCAGACCGCGGTGCGCCTGATCGAAGGGCTGCAGGCGCGCGGCATGGTGCACATGGGCAGTGGCGTGGCCCGCGCCGGGCGCGGCAAACCGGGCGTGGCGGTGTCGCTAAACCCAGAGCATGGCCACACCTTGGGCATCTCCATCGCCACCGATGCGCTGACCCTGGCGCTGATGGATTTTTCCGGGACGGTGCTGGCCGTCACCGAGGTCGCGCTGACCGACACCACCTTGTACGGCGTGCTGACCCAGCTGCAGGCCGCCGATGCCGCAGTGCTGGCGAGCGTGGACCATGTAGGCCCACGGCTGGGCATCGGCGTGGCGATGAGCGGGTTCTTCACCGGCGTGGACAGCTTCATCAATCCGCCCGAGCCGCTGCGCGCGTTGGGCCAGGTCGCGCTGTGTCCGTGGCTGGCCGATGCCTTTGCGCAGCCGGTGTGGATGGACAACGACGGCAGTGTGGCAGCGGCCGGCGAAGCGATGCTGGGCGTGGGCCAGCGGCATCGCGATTTCGCCTATCTCTATCTCAGCTACGGCTTCGGCGGCGGCCTGGTCATCGACGGCCAGGTCATGCGTGGCGCGCGTGGCAATGCCGGTGAATTCGCCGGCATGTTGCCGGCGCAGAAACTCGAACGCGCCACGCTGGAATTGCTGCGCGAACTGCTGGCCGACGACGGCGTGGTGTTTGCCGACGTGCGCAGCCTGCTGGCCGCCTACGACCCGGCATGGTCGTCGATCGACCGCTGGATCGCGCGCAGCGCGCCGGGCGTGTCGCTGATCGTCTCGGCGATCACCGCGGTATGCGACCCGGAAGCCATCGTGTTTGGCGGCCGCCTACCCGCGGATCTGGCGCAGCGGCTGATCGCCGCCGTGCAGATAGACAACCAGCCCCGCCGCGGCCAGGCCCGCCCGATGCCGCTGCTGCTGCCGGCCGAAGCACCGGCCGACGCCTGCGCCATCGGTGCGGCGACGCTGCCGTTGAAGGCGCGGTATTTTCGTTGAGTGCGGGCACTCACGCGCCGGCGCGGGTGCCGACTGTCTGCGCGGCCTTCAGATACGCGCTAGTTCGTTCACCCTAGAAGCCGCGTCAATCTGCAGTCGCAGCGCGTCCACTGCAGCAATAGCCGAATACCTCAACAGCCAGCGCACGTGCCTGTTGCTGCTGTTGTTGCGTGAGCGACTCCAGCAATTCGTCTTCTGCCTGCAACGGTGCAGAGGGATCCAGTGCACGGCCCGGCGCCTGGCGCGATGCTAACCGCCACGCTGCCGCATACACCGGGTCGGGTGCATGCAGCAGCGGGGATTCCACCACCTGCGCCAACGTATCGATGGCGTCGCGATGGCCTGCCAGCGCCAGCGTTTCCAGCTCGGCCACGATCGCGGCCACCTCCTGTTCGTCGCTCGCCGACAGTTGCGCGGGCATGCCGGCGGGTGCAACGGACACCGCACGTTGCAGCACCTCGGTCGCGCGCTGCGCAAGCAGATAGCGTTGCGCGTCGGCATCGCCGTGCGCTGCGGCCGTGCGCAGCAGCGCCTCGATCTGCAGCTGCGTGCCGGCGAAGCAGCGACGAGCGTCCAACGGCGGCAGGCGCGCACTGCCATGCGCGATCTGCGCCGCCTGTTCCTCAGCCTGCTGGCGACAGGCCAGCTGCTGCATGGCGCTGTCGAACAGGCCCTGATCGATGCGCGCAGGCGGCTGCGTCGATGCAACGCCGGCATGCATCGCATTGTGCGTAGCGACGCTGCTCTGCAGGCGCGGCACGGCAGGCGTGCGCAGGCCCCACATCCCGGCGGCCGACATTGCCGCTGCCACGCATACCGCACCCGCCACCGGCCAGCGCGACCGAGTCCGATGGCATGGCTGCGCACCAACATTCAGCGCAGGCGCCGGCATCACCGCAGCGCCGCTTCCAGTGCGGCGCGGTCGAACTGCAATGGATTGGCCTGTCGCAGACGTTCCAGCGCAGCAGTGGCGGCCTGGTCGCGCAACTGCACTTCGATCTGCCCGCGTGCGGTCTCCAGCGTGGCGGGGACGCGCGCGTCCACACGGATCAGGTGATATCCCTCAGGCCCACGCACGGGTGCCGAAACCTCCCCCACGCCCAGCCCCTGCACGGGCGCAACAAAGGCATCGGCCACGTTGCGCAGGAAGATCGATGACAACTGGCCGCCCTCGGCCGCGGTGCTGCCATCGTCGGATTCGCGCATTGCCAATTCTTCGAAGGGCGTCCCGGCCTCCAGCTGCTGCTTGAGCCGCTGCGCGCGTGCGAGCGCCTGCGTATCGGTCAACGGTGTGCCGCGTCGCGCATCGCCTTGGGGCTGCAACGCCACGAACAGATGGCTCAGGCGAACCTCGTCATAATCGTGCGGATGCGCATCGAACTGGGCCTGCACCTGCGCCGCGTCGATGGACGCGGCATCGCGTGCGCGCCGCTGCATTGCCTGGGCAAGAATGGCATCGGTGGCCTGACGGATGTGCGCAGCCACCACCGGGTCGTCTTGCAGATGCGCCTGACGCGCCTGGTCCACCAGCAGCAGCCGGTCGGCAAATTCGCGCACGAAACTCGGGTCGGCCGCAACGGCCGGATCGGCGTTCTGCGGCAGATCGGCCAGGGCCAGCGCGCGATATTCCGGTGCATTGAACGCCTGGTGTCCGATCTGCAGCACCTTTCCGGAAGCCGGACCGGTGTGCGGGTGTGCATCGGCCGTGGCGGCCTGCGCCAGCGGTGTGCAGCAGGCAAGGCTCAGCGAAAGCAGCCTGAGAAAATGCAGTGTGGAAAACATGGGCAATCTCCGTAATGGCATGAACCGGCGGCCCGCACTGGCCGGCAACAGCTGCTTAGAGCGGCTAACAGAACGTAGCGAGCAGTCGTCAGGTGGGCGTGGGCGGCGCGGAGGAACCGGAGTGTACGAGTGGTACATGAGGATTCCGAGCACCGACCGCGCCCGCCTGGCGGCTGCGCAGTAGTTTTGTTAGTTGCTCTTAGTCGTGCTTGCCGCGCGCACGCAGGTAGGCGATGGCCGCTTTCGGGTCGTCGCTGGTGATCAGGCCGAAGGCCTCGTCGCGCACGATGAAATCCAGATTGCCGCGATTGTCGGCCGTGTCGCGGCCACCTGCGTAGGAGAAATACAGATCCGACAGCGCGTAGCAGCAGGCGCCGCTGTTCTGATAGAACTTGCCAGCCGACGGGCCGTCCGGAATCGCCTGGAACACGCCGACGCGATAACCACGCTCGCGAATGAAATCGGCATCGCTCTGCAGCAAGCCGCCGAGTTGCTTGACGTTGATTTCCATCGTCTGGTGACCCGAAGTCATCCATGCCGAGATCGTCTGGCGCACATTGATCTTGCCCAGCATGTTGGTGGTGAACACCGGAATGCCGACCATGCCGCTGCCATCTGCGCGGTAAGCATCGCGACTGGTATACAGCGTTGCATTGACCTTGGCGGCGACATAGCTGCCGGAGGCCACGCCGAACTGGCTCTCGGCGGCCTTGCGCACCGCGCGTACCGTGGCCGCATCCTTGATGTCGAACACCATCGGCGTATGCAGGTTGTGCTGCTTGTAGTAGGCGAACAGCTCATCCACGCGCGGCACGTGATAGCCGGTGGTGGTGCGGCGGTCCGGCGTCAGTAGGAACAACTGGCTGACCTCCGACCACGGAGTGACCAGAATGGATGGATTGACGCCCTGGTTAGTGATCGGGTCGTACTTGACCCCCGGATGGTGCTGCCACACGGTAGTGGTGCGGCCCAGGTTGTAGTCGTGCAGCAACACCGGCACGCCGTCACTGGTGAGCTTGACGTCGAGCTCCACGCCGTCCATGCATTGGTCGTTGGCAATCTGCAGCGAGCCACGCGAATTTTCAGGCATGTCGGCGATGCCGGCGTATTTGCCCCATAAGCCGCGGTGGGCCAGCACGACAGTATTGGAGGAGTTGAACAGGATGCGTTGCATCTTGATGTCCGAGCTGTCGTTGCAAGCGGCCAACGCCAGCTGCGGCAGTGCAGCCAGCACAGCCAGCGCGCCAAGCAGGCGGCAGGCACGGGGATGTGGAGCGAGGGGGGTAGGCATGGTCTCTGTGTCCTGGTTCGTAGGTGCAGAAAGGGCAAGGGATGGACGAGAACCGATGGGTCGACGCAATCGGCGAACTCGCTTGCAGCGCACTCGCCAGCCGGTCGATACCGGGCGTGAGGCCAAGCCGTGCGTGATCAGCGTTTGGCTTGCTCGCCAACTTAGTCACTCAGCATGAATTAATTATTTCTGCGAGATGGCGATCTCTACTGCATGCGCAGTGGTGGGCAGCAATGCGAAGCAATCCTTGACTTGGCCTGCGCGCGTTGCCCAAAACGCAAAACGCCGGCACAAGGCCGGCGGTCTGCGATACATCCAGCGATGGGTCGATGCGTCAGTGACCCGACGCACCACTGGCACCCAAACCGGTTTCGGCACGGATCTGCTGTGCCTTGAACGCGGCGCGTTCGTTGGCCGCCTGCGGGCTGTGATCCAGGATCGAGAACAGCCAGATGCCGACAAAGCCAATCGTCATCGAGAACAGCGCCGGCGAGGTGTACGGGAACGGCGCCGAACCGGCTGCATTGCCCAGCGTGTCCACCCACACCGACGGCGACAGCACCGTCAGCACCAGCGAGGAGATCAGGCCCAGGAAGCCGCCGATCACCGCGCCACGCGTGGTGCAGTTCTTCCACAACAAGGACAGGATCAGCACCGGGAAGTTGGCCGAGGCGGCGATGGCGAACGCCAGCGACACCATGAAGGCCACGTTCTGCTTCTCGAACACGATGCCCAGCAGCACCGCGATCACGCCCAGCACCAGGGTGGTGGCACGCGAAACCTTCAGCTCCGAGCCTGGCGCCGGATTGCCCTTCTTGATCACCGTGGCGTACAGGTCGTGCGACACCGCCGAGGCACCGGACAGGGTCAGGCCCGCGACCACCGCCAGGATGGTGGCGAAGGCCACCGCCGAGATGAAGCCCATGAACACGTTGCCGCCCACTGCATTGCCGACCAGCACCGCCGCCATGTTGGCCGCGCCCTTGCCGCCGTGGATGGTGCCGGTGGTGACGTCCGCAAACTGCGGGTTGGTCAGTACCAGCGCGATCGCACCGAAGCCGATGATGAAGATCAGGATGTAGAAGTAGCCGATCCAGGTGGTGGCCCACAGCACCGACTTGCGTGCCTGCTTGGCATCGGGAACGGTGAAGAAGCGCATCAGGATGTGCGGCAGGCCGGCGGTGCCGAACATCAGCGCCATGCCGAACGAGATCGCCGAGATCGGGTCCTTGACGAAGCCGCCCGGCCCCATGATCGACAGGCCCGCTTTGGCTGCGTCCTCCGGCGATGCACCACCGTTGGCCGCAATCGCGGTCTTCACCCGCACGCCCTCGGCAAACAGCGCTTCGAAGCTGAAGTTGAAGTGCCACATGATCGCCACGGCCATGAAGGTCACGCCGGTCAGCAGCAACACCGCCTTGATGATCTGCACCCACGTGGTGGCGGTCATGCCGCCGAACAGCACGTAGACCATCATCAGCACGCCGACCAGCGTCACCGCCACCCAGTAGTCCAGACCGAACAGCAACTTGATCAACGCACCGGCGCCGACCATCTGTGCGATCAGATAGAACAGCACCACCACCAGCGTGCCCGATGCGGCAAAGCTGCGGATCGCGGTCGGCGCGAAGCGATAGCCGGCCACGTCGGCAAAGGTGTACTTGCCGAGGTTGCGCAGCCGTTCGGCCATCAGGAAGGTCAGGATCGGCCAACCGACCAGAAAGCCGATCGCGTAGATCAGGCCGTCGTAGCCATTGGCCATCACCGCTGCGGTAATGCCCAGGAACGAGGCCGCCGACATGAAGTCGCCGGCGATCGCCAGGCCGTTCTGGAAGCCGGTGATGCCACCGCCGGCGGTGTAGAAGTCAGAGGCCGATTTGGTCTTGGCCGCCGCCCACTTGGTGATCCACAAGGTGCCCAGCACGAAGAAGCCGAACATGCCGATCGCCACCCAGTTGGTGGGTTGCTTGTCGACCTGGCCCATGTCGCCGCCGGCGGCCAGTGCGAGGCCTGCCGGCAGCAGGCCGGCCAGAATCAGGAGAAGGCGCGAAGTCTTGCTCATTTGCGGGCTTCCTCCAGGATCTGCGCGGTCAGCTGGTCGTAGGTGTTGTTGGCACGACGCACGTAGATGGCGGTGATGATGATGGTGAACACCATCACCCCGATCGCGATCGGAATGCCGATCGAGGTCACCCCGGCGCCGATCGGTTTGGCGAGGAATTCCTTGTCGAAGGCGATCAGGCCGATGTAGCCGTAATAGGCGAGCAACATCAGCACGGTCAGCGTCCAGCCCAGCGTGTTGCGTTGGCGTTTGAGCGCGTGGTACTTCGGATTGGCATCGATCTTGGCGATCAGTGCTTCATTCGAGACGGTCATGGTCTGTCTCCTGGAGTGCGGGCGGCACGGCCCGCCCACATGCGTGGCGGGCCACCGGCGGGGTGAATCTTAGAAGCTGTACTTGGTGGTGAACTGCAGGCGCGAGATGTCGCCGGAATCGCCGTTTTCAGCTTCGCGGCGGCCGTACATCAGCTCTGCACCCACATCGACCTTGGGCAGCGGCGAATAGAAGACGTTGGCGCGGATGCTCTGCTGCGACTTGCTCGCCAGCGCGCCTGTATTGGCGATGTCGTGGTCGTAATCCACGCGCGAATACATGATGGTGCTGCGCAGCTTGGCGTTGTAGTCGTGGCGCCACGCCACCCAACCAGCCACGGTGCTGACGGTCTGGATATTGCCGTCCATGTCGATTTCCACGTCCGAGCCGTTGCCCAGACCCAGATAGCGCCCCAAGCCTTCGCCGTAGCTGAGCTGATAGCGCAGATCGTTATTGGAATTGATGATCCAACGCCCGCCGCCGGCGATGGCGCCGCCGAAGTCGGTGTCGTTGGTCAGCGCGCTGCGCGTGCGGTACTGGCGCGCGATCGCCGACAGCCCGAACGTGCCCCAGGTGCCCTTCCAGTTGTAGCGCGCGGTCAGGTCCGGCATCGCACCATGGTCCGAGGCCAGGATGGTGTTGCCACCCTGGTAGGGCGTGGTCAGCGTCTCGGGATTTTCCGCCGACACGCTGAAGGCGCCGCGGGTGTAGCGAATCTGGGTCTGACGGCTGAACAGCGCACCGTCGGTCGGCCCGACGATGTCGGCGGCCTCGGGCAGGATCGTGGCATCGATGAAGTTGGACCAGGTCTGGCCGGCCAGCCAGTTGTTCCAGCTCATGTAGGCGTGCCGCAAGGTGCCGCCGTACAGATTGTTGACCTGGTTGGCCAGCGCGTTGCCGAAGAAATCCAGTTCGATGAAGCCGGTGAGTTTGTCGCCGTTATCGGTGACGGTGTCCACGCCCAGATTGAAGCGCGAGAACTTGGCATGAAAGTCGGTGTCGGTGCTGGATGCCTGGCCGCCGACCGGGGTCTGCGTCGGGATGTACAGGTAACGCCCCACCGCGCCTTCGGGCAATGCGCCGTCGCTGGTGCGGGTAGTCATGAAGTCGGCCTTGATGAAACCGCCAAAACGAAACGTTGTCCCCGGCAACGCGTTCGGCGTGATGCTGCTCAGCTGGATCGGCTTCTTGCCGGCAGGCACTACAGGTGCGGCCGGCGTCTGCGCCTGCAAGGTGCGCACCTCGGTCACCTGCGTCTGGGTCTGGGCAATCTGGCCCTGCTGTTGCTGCTGTGCAGAGACCAGCAGTTGTACCTGACGCTCGAGCTCGGCAATGCGCGTTTCCAGTGCCTTTTCCTTGGCCGTTTGCGCGAAGGCAACGCCCGGCAGAATGCTCGCCACAAACAACGCAGCCGCCAACGGATGGCGCACCAATGGTGCAGTACGGTGTTTCATAGACCCCTCTCCCCAATGAAGGCCTCGCGCTTGATGGCGATGCTGTGCGGAGCGTGAGGCAGTCCGCACTTGCGAGCCTATTCGCCTTTGGTCGTAGCTGCAACGCAGCATTCCACAAGGTGACCGATCGTCGCACTAGAACCGGGAACGGCTTTGGGATAATGCGCTCTGGCGGTTAAGACCAAGGTCTAAGGCCCGGTTGAACGCCGGGACAGAATGGATACGGCACACTGATTGTCTACCGAGGGCGGCTGTCGCGCTCTCTTCCGACAAGTTCATCGCAAGTGAGGGTGCCATGGCTGATGTTTATCCCGTCGATCCCGCGTTCGCCGCTGATGCGCGCATTACGCGCGAGCAGTACGCAACGCTGTACCGCGAATCGATCGAACACCCCGAGCAGTTCTGGGGCAAGGCCGCGCAGCGGCTGGAGTGGTTCAAGCAACCCACCCAGGTAAAGGACGTCAGCTACGCGCTGGACGACTTCCATATTCGCTGGTTCGGCGATGGCGAACTCAATGCCAGCGTCAACTGCCTGGATCGCCAGCTGGCCACGCGCGGCGACAAGACCGCGCTGTTGTTCGAACCCGACAGCCCGGACGCCGAATCCTATCCGGTCACCTATCGCCAGTTGTACGAGCGCGTGTGCAAGCTCGGCAATGCGCTGCGCAATCTCGGCGTCAACAAGGGCGACCGCGTCACCATCTACATGCCGATGATTCCCGATGCGGCCGTGGCCATGCTCGCCTGCGCGCGCATCGGTGCGGTGCACTCGGTGGTGTTCGGCGGGTTTGCCGCCAACTCGATCGCCGACCGCGTGATCGATTGCCAGAGCAAGCTGATCATCACCGCCGATGAAGGCCTGCGCGGCGGCAAGAAGATTCCGCTCAAGGCCAATGTCGATGCGGCACTGAAACTGCCCGGCACCAACACGGTGGAAACGGTGCTGGTGGTGCGTCACACCGGTGGTGCGGTCGAGATGCAGGCACCGCGCGATCGCTGGTTCCATGATGTGGTCGACGGCCAGCCGGCCGAGTGCGAACCCGAGCGCATGAATGCGGAAGATCCGTTGTTCATCCTCTACACCTCCGGTTCCACCGGCAAGCCCAAGGGCGTGCTGCACACCACCGCCGGCTATCTGCTGTTTGCCAGCTACACGCATGAAGTGGTGTTCGACCTGCGCGAAGACGACATCTACTGGTGCACCGCCGATGTGGGCTGGGTCACCGGCCACAGCTACATCGTCTACGGCCCGCTCGCCAATGGCGCCACTGCGGTGATGTTCGAAGGCGTGCCGAATTACCCGAACGTCTCGCGCTTCTGGGATGTGATCGACAAGCACAAGGTCAGCATCTTCTACACCGCGCCCACCGCGATCCGCGCGCTGATGCGCGATGGCGAGGAGCCGGTGAAGAAGACCTCGCGCAAGAGCCTGCGCCTGCTCGGCAGCGTCGGCGAGCCGATCAACCCGGAAGCCTGGCGCTGGTACTACGAAGTGGTCGGCGACAGCCGCTGCCCGATCGTGGACACCTGGTGGCAGACCGAAACCGGCGGCATCCTGATCTCGCCGCTGGCCGGCGCGGTCGATCTCAAGCCGGGCTCGGCGACCCTGCCGTTCTTTGGCGTGCAGCCGGCCCTGGTCGATGCCGAAGGCAAGATTCTGGAAGGCGCCACCGAAGGCAATCTGGTGCTGCTGGATTCGTGGCCGGGCCAGATGCGCTCGGTCTATGGTGACCATCAGCGTTTCATCGACACCTACTTCCGCACCTATCCGGGCAGCTACTTCACCGGCGACGGCTGCCGCCGCGATGCCGATGGCTATTACTGGATCACCGGCCGCGTGGACGATGTGATCAACGTGTCCGGCCACCGCATCGGCACCGCCGAAGTGGAAAGCGCACTGGTCTCGCACCCCAAGGTCGCCGAAGCGGCCGTGGTCGGCTTCCCGCACGACGTCAAGGGCCAGGGCATCTATGCCTATGTCACCTTGATCGCCGGCGAGACCCCGAGCGAAGAACTGCACAAGGAGTTGATCACCTGGGTGCGCAAGGAGATCGGCCCGATCGCCTCGCCGGATCACCTGCAATGGGCACCGGGCCTGCCGAAGACCCGCTCGGGCAAGATCATGCGCCGCATCCTGCGCAAGATCGCCGAGAACGCACCCGACCAACTCGGCGACACCTCGACCCTGGCCGATCCATCGGTGGTGGATTCGTTGGTGAGCGAACGGTTGACGCGCTGACGCGCGTTGGGAATGGGGAGTTGGGAATGGGGAATCGGCAGAGCGGTTCCCTGAGGAGTCGAGAGTGGGATTGGGGATTCGTAAAAGCGGGTTCCCGACCCACACATTCATTCATCGCTGCCAATTCTCATCTTCAAAGTCACCACACCGCTGTTGTCGTTGCTTGCCTTGCTGCTCTTCGCTGTTGCCTTTGCGATTCCCCACTCCCGATTCACGATTCACGGCCCCCTCAATGACCACCCTGCTGATCGCCGACGACCATCCCCTGTTCCGTGAGGCCTTGCGCGGGGCGGTGCAGCGCGTGATGCCGGGGGTGCTGTTGTTCGAGGCCGACACGGTGGATGCGTTGTACACCCTGGCCGATGCGCAACCGGATGCCGATCTGTTGTTGATGGATCTCAACATGCCGGGCGCGCAGGGGTTCAGTGCGTTGGTGCACATGCGGTCGCTGCATCCGCAGTTGCCGGTGGTGGTGGTGTCCGCTCGCGAGGAGCCCACCGTGATGCGTCGTGCGATCGACCATGGCGCGTTCGGTTTCATTCCCAAATCCGCAGACTCGGACACCATCGGGCGCGCGTTGGCCACGGTGCTCGATGGCGAGCGCTGGATCCCGGCCGAGGCGCAGAACCTGCCGCCCACCTGCAGCGAAGAACGTGAAGTGGGCCAGCGCCTGCGCGATCTCACCCCGCAACAATTCCGCGTGCTGCAGATGCTCGGCGCCGGGCGCCTCAACAAGCAGATCGCCTACGACTTTGGCGTGTCCGAAGCCACCATCAAGGCGCATGTCACCGCGATCCTGCGCAAGCTCGGCGTCACCAACCGCACCCAGGCGGTGCTGATGGCCGGCAAGCTTGCCATCGATGCCGACGGCATCGTGCTGCCGCCGCCCGAGGAAGACTGAGCGCGGCCGGCACACTGCTGCGGCCGTCAGTCACCACGTTTCGGTGCATCCGCAGACTGCAATCAGCGCAAAGACCGGCCGGTGCAGACCTTTGACGCGCTCTGCGGCGCGGGCACGTGCCACACCTCGTTGTCGTGTTCGTCGCTGCCTTCGTAGAGGGCGTAGCGCCCATCGTCCTGGCGATGCATGGTCGGGCTGAAGGTGATGAAATCGACACGGCTGTCCGGGCCGATGAACTGCATCTCGCCTCCGCACACGAAATGGGACCCCGGTTCCTGACCAAGTGCAGCGCAGGTCACCTGCGAGGTTTCCGCACGCACGACGCGGCTCACTTTTGGCCTGATCAGGCCGCGGTCTGCGGCATCGCAGAAATAATCGGCGATGACCGTGCGCATCTCACGCTGCGACGGCATCCACGGCGGGCAGCTGTAGGCATCGGCCGTGCAGCTAGGGACAACGCCCGCCCCCTCGGGGTGATCGGGCGCAGCAGCAAACGCGGTTTGAACTGGCAGCAACAGGCATGCAGCCGCAGCCAGCAGGAAAATATGGGAAGGCATTGCGCGTGCGGGTTCGGCGTGGGGAGGAGCAATCTACCTTATGACCACGGCGCCCGTTCCGGCTCATGCGCGTGCACTGCATTGCGTTTGCCACGCAGTGCGCTGCATCGCAGCGTGCGATGCGTGCGGTACACCGCCGACTGCCCGGTGCAAGGTCCTCGCCCTGGCAGACGCCAGCACCCGATGCTGCGCATACGCTCACTCTGCCAGCACTTTCAGGCGCATGGCATGCTGTACGCCTGCGGCGCGTCGGTGCGCGCCGGTCTTCAGGGGATCCATGCAGACGTTTTCTTTTTCGCGCAGCCCGCTTGTGCTGGCACTCGTGCTGGCTGCGCTCGGCTGCGGCAGTGCGCAGGCCAATGACAGCAGCTTCGGCGACGACAACGGCACCATCCGCCTGTTGCATCAGTCCGATATCAGCATGGACAAGGAAGCCTTGCTGCTCAGCGAGGAGCGCGTGCAGGTGGACTATGTGTTCACCAACAACAGCGAGCGTGCGTTGACTGTGCCGATCGCCTTCCCGATGCCGCCGATGTACTTCGGCATGGCCGACCACAGCGAGCTGACCGATTTCAAACTGTGGGTGGACGGCAAACCGATCGCCACCACGCGCAAACTCGTCGTATTGCTGGACGATGGCAGCGACATCTCAAAGGCGTTTGCCGCAACCGGTTGGAGCATCGACGATATCGCCGCGTTCGCTGAGTCGGGCAATGTGCCAAAAGGACGCAAGCCACTGCCTGCGCGCTGGATCGACTCCGACCAGCAGCCACGCTTCACGCTCAGCGAGTATTTCGTCTGGCAACAGGTCTTTCCTGCGCGGCGGAGCGTGCAGATCCGGCATGCGTACGCGCCCAGCGTGTCCACCGGCGTGCCGCAGAGCAGCGCGTTCCTGCTGGAGTCGTATGCGAAAGACACCTGTATTGAGCCCGCGACCAGGACCAGCATGCAACGCCGCGAAGGCGCGTCCGGCCTGGGCTGGGCCAACCTGCGCTATGTACTGACCACCGGCAAGAACTGGAACGGCCCGATCAAGGATTTTCAGCTGACCATCCGCAAGCAGGCGGCGAGCGACATGCTCAGCCTGTGCTTCGACGGCGCGCTGAAAAAGATCGACCCGCTGACCTTCCAGTTCAAGCAAACCAACTTCGTGCCGATGCGCGATCTCAACCTGCTGTTCTTGCGTCGTCAAGAGTGACGCACATGCGCGCCGACTCGCACATCGACGACGCATACATCCATCCGCAGAGCGCAATAACGATCGACACGCTATGCCCACGTTGCGCAAAGGCGGCACACACCCAGCCATATTTCTAGCAAGCCCAAGCGCCCTGGCGTGACCGCATCCACACCCGTGCACCGCGCACCATCTCAGTTGTCGATATCACCATTGACCATCAGCTGATGCCCGGGCAAGTCTCGAACTCCCAGGACGCTTTGCGGAGATGGCATGACACGACGTGTTCCCTGGCTCTGGATCGGCTTGCTGGTGGCGTGTGCATTGATTGCAGCATTGGCGTGGCAGAACAAACAACTGCGTGCGCAACAACAGCGGTTGCAGACCCGCGTCAGCACACCGTATGACGGCATGTACGTGCCGCGCATCGAAGTGACCGATACGCAGGGCCAACGTCATCTGCTTGGCGCGCCGCAGGGCCAGGCGCAGGTGCTGTTCTTTTTTACCACCACGTGTCCGTACTGCCAGCGCTCGGCACCCACTGTGCTGCGTACGGCGCGGCAATTACAGGCCAATTTGCCGGGCCGGCCACAATTGCTCGGCGTGTGCCAGTGCGATGCGGCGCAGGCCGCGCGCTATGCACATGTGCATGGCTTCGATTTTCCGGTGGTCACGTTGACCGATCGTCGCGCGCTGATGTTGTTCCGTGCGCGCAACGTGCCGCTAGTGATGGCCATCGATGGGCAGGGGCGCGTGCGCCATTCCCATCTGGGCGTCTTCGATACCACGGAGCGGGTGCAGGACCTGGTTGCCGCATTGCGCCGCACGGACGCGCCAGCGGCTTTTGCAACGGTGAAGGAGTAATGCATGAAGAAGCGTTGGGTAACTTTGCGGAGTGCGTTGATGGCGGCGACGTTTCTGGCCAGTACCGGTTTCGGTGCATTCCAGGTGATGGCAGTCGATAACGCACAGCCGAAAACCGAATCGTGCAGTGCATGGGCCTGCAAGGCGGAGTGTCCGGAGTTTGGCGGCGATTTGGGACAAGGCAACGTCTGCTACTGCTGCGGCTAAGAGCGGCCATCAAAACTACTGAGCGGTTGCCACCGCTCGCTACGGTTTGTTAGCCACTCCAGGTCTCACGGCGGGGTCCCCCCGGGCCCCGCCGTTTGCAGTCATGACGGCGTGCTGCAGACCGCGCTCAGCGCAGCGCGCGATAGCTGAAATCACGCAACACCACCGCGCCTTGCTGCGCGGCATAGAGGCCGAGCTGCAAGCTCAAGAAGCCGCCGAACACATTGTGGTGAAAGCCGGACATTTCCATGCGCGTGGGATGGCGGATCCACTGGCGGCCATCGTCGAACGAGTACTCGAACGTCACCACATGATGGTCGTTGCTCAGTCGCACGCGGAGACGCCGATGCGTGTTGGGCGCGCGTGCCCACACCAGTTCTTCGGAATACTCGTAGGTCTTGATGGTGTCGGGCGTAAAGCCGATGCCGACGAAGGCTTTGTGGTTGTAGAACAGCAGGATGCCGCCCTCGGCATTGCCGGTGAGTTCCAGCGTGACCTCGGCGGCGTAGGCGCGATCGGGCACGCCGCAGGTCAGCGGCGAGCTGTCGGCTGGCGAGCTGCCGGCACAGGCGAGCGTGAGCGATCGATTCGCACGCTGTACCCGCGCCTGTTCGCCGGGCTTGGGTGCATGCAGGCTCCATTGGGTGCCGAACTTGTCGGTCGAAAAATCATCCGACAAGGCAAAGCCGCTGATCGCAGCGTTGCCCGTGGAGTTTGCGCGTGCAGGCGTACGCAATGGCTTGGACAGATCGCCGCCAATCGCGCGAAACCAGCCATCGGCGGTCCATTCGATCGGCTCCAGCAGCGTCTGCCGGCCCAGCGTGCGGAAGCCGTTTTCGTAAGCGTGGTAGACCATCCACCAGTCGCCACGCGGCCCCTGCACCAGCGAGGCATGCCCGCGCGACCACCACGGCTCCTGTTCGGATTGCGTGCGCACCAGCGGATTGCGCGGGCAGTGTTCCCATGGCCCGTGCACCGAGCGCGAACGCGCGGCGATGACCATATGCCCGGTCACCGGCCCGGCGGTGCCGCCGACCGCGGTGACCAGATACAGCCAGCCGTTGTGCCAGGTCAGCTTGGGGCCTTCGGGCGCGAAGTTTTCCACGATCCAGTCGTCGGGATAGCGCCATGGTGCGTACGCCGGTTCCACCTGCCCGTCGGTAGCCAGGCCGTCGTCGCGCAGGCGGATCTTGCGGATGCCGTTGACGAACAGATAACGCTTGCCGTCTTCGCCCACCACATGACCGGGGTCGATGCAGCCGGCGATCTTCAGGTCCATCGGCTCGCTCCAGGGCCCGCGGATGTCGTCGGCCCAGATCACGAAGATCGACCAGCCCTTGTCGTCCGGATTGGCCGGGATATAGATGAAATAACGGTCATCGTGCTTGCACAGATCCAGCGCCCAGATCGTGCCCAGCTGTTTGCGCAGCGCCGGGCCGATCGGCGTCCAGTTGACCAGATCGGTGGAATGCCAGAGCACGATGCCCGGATAGGAAAAGAACGACGAAAACGTCATGTAGTAGTCGTCGCCATCCTTGAGGATGGTGGGGTCGGGGTGATCGCCGGCCACGATGGGATTGAGGTAGGTGCCGTTGCCCAGATCCGCCTTGCGCTGGCTTTCGATGCCGCGCGCCCACTGCGGCGGGCGTGCGCAGGCCACGTTCGCGTCGCCCGCCAGGGCGCTCGGCGACAGCGGCGCAACCACGGCGCCTGCGGCAAGCACCTTGAACAACTCCCGGCGGGTGGTGGTTGGCATACGTGAGATTCGTGCGGACGGGCTGGTATCTAGCCTCAGACATCGGAACGAGGCAACCGCGCAGGCGGCTTTATAGGAAGCGGTGATGGCAGCTGTAGATTTCGACATAGATCAGCGACCGCTTCGAGCCGGGCCGGCGAGTAGGCAACAATGTTGGAAACCCTCCGCAGCGCTGCGTGGGGACCCGTGCTGAACCGCCACCGCCTGCAATGCTGCACTGCAGCGTGATCTGTTCACTTATGATTGCGATATTCATATGCGAACAGTCCGGCACCGGCCGGCTGGTGGACGTTGCGATGCCCAGCTGCTGCTTTCCAGATTCCGTATGCCCCTGCTTGACCATCGCAAACTCTGCGGAGCGTTGCGCGTGAGCGTTGTGCGGAAGCGGTTAGGCAACACCGACGTGCAGCTCTCGGCGCTGGGCTTTGGCGCCGCGCCGATCGGCAATCTGTATACCGAGGTCGATGAGGGCGACGCACTGGCTGCAGTGGCGGGTGCGTTCGAGGCCGGCATCTGCCATTTCGACAGCGCGCCGTACTACGGCTATGGCTTAAGCGAGACGCGCCTGGGCCGCGGTCTGGCCGGTGTGCCGCGCGCTGCCTACACGCTGTCGACCAAGGTCGGCCGCTGCCTCTACCACGACGCGCAAGCCGCTGCCGGCCGCGACGGCTTCGCGGTGGCCGGCCGCCGCGCCGCGTTCGACTACAGCGGCGACGGCGTGCGGCGCGCGTTCGCCTCCAGCCTGGAGCGCCTGGGCACCGACTACATCGACGTGTTGCTGCTGCACGACATCGGCGCGCTGACCCACGGCGACAATCACGCCAACGTGCTGCGCCAGGCCTTGGAGGAGGCCTTGCCGGCGATGGCGGCGCTGAAGGCGGCCGGTGCCTGCGGGGCGATCGGGCTGGGCGTCAACGAGCAGGAGGTGGCACTGGAGGTGTTGCCACGCTTCCCGCTCGACTGCGTGATGCTGGCCGGCCGCTACACGCTGCTGGAACAGCATGGCGCGCGCGCGCTGCTCGATCAGGCGCAGCAGCGCAACGTGGCGATCCTGTCGGCCGGCCCGTACAGCTCTGGCCTGCTCAGCGACGCGCGCGGCCCCGGTGCGACCTACAACTACGCCCCGGTCGACACCGCCACCTTGCAGCATGCGCAGCGCCTGTACGCGGCCTGTGCGGCGTTCGATGTGGATATCGGTGCGGTGGCGCTGCAGTTCCCGCTGGCGCATCCGGCAGTCACCACCGTGGTGGCCGGCATGCGCACCGTGGCCGAGGTGCAATCGGCCGCCACGCGCCTGCATGCGCCGATCCCGCCCGCGCTGTGGCAACGCCTGCGCGATGACGGCCTGCTCGCTGCGGACATGCCCACGCCATGAGCCGCATCGACGCGCACCTGCATTTCTGGCAGCTGGCCCGTGGCGATTACCACTGGCTCACGCCCGAGCTGGCGCCGCTGTATCGCGACTTCGGCCCAGCCGATATCGGCCAGGCGCTGGACGCTGCCGATATTGAGAGCGTGGTGGTGGTACAGGCCGCCGCGACCGAGGCCGAAACCCGTTACCTGTTCGAACTGGCGCGCGCCGATGCGCGTATTGCCGGCGTGGTCGGTTGGGTCGATTTCGCCGCGCCCGATGCCGCCGCGCGCATCGCCGCGCTGGTGCGCGACGGCGGCGGTGTGCTCAAGGGCCTGCGCCCGATGGTGCAGGACATCGCCGATGTGCAATGGCTGGCCCAGCCCGACCTGGATGCCGCATTCGATGCATTGCTCGCGCACGATCTGGCCTTCGACGCCTTGATCCGCAGCGTGCATGTGCCGGCGCTGCAAACGCGCCTGAAGCGCCACCCGGACCTGCGCGTGGTCGTCGATCACGGCGGCAAGCCGCAGATCGCTGCGGGCGAATTCGTTGCCTGGGCGGCCGGCATGGCCGCGTTGGCGCAGCATCCCACTGTGCACTGCAAGCTCTCCGGGCTGCTCACCGAAGCAGCGCGCGGCGCCGGCGTGGAAGCGCTGGAGCCGTATGTCGGCCATCTGTTCGCACGCTTCGGCGCGCAACGCCTGCTATGGGGCAGCGACTGGCCGGTGCTGACCCAACGCGCCGATTACACGCAGTGGTTCGAGATCGCACAGCACCTGGTCGCCAAACACGCCGACGGCCACGCCGCAGCGGTGTTCGGCGACAACGCACGCACGTTCTATCGTCTGCCACGGCCGGCGGCCCCCACCCACGGAATCTCTTCGGTATGACTGTCTCGATCTCTACAACTCCCAACGACCGCCTGCATGGCAAGCGCTGCCTGATCACCGCCGCCGGCGCCGGCATCGGCCGCGAAAGCGCGCTGGCCTGCGCGCGAGCCGGTGCGCAGGTAATCGCCACCGATATCGATGCCGCTGCACTGCAGGCGCTGGCGGCCGAATCGGAGGCCATCACCACCCAGCTGCTGGATGTCACCGATGCCTCGGCAATCGCCGCATTGGTGGCGGCGCACGGCCCGTTCGATGTGTTGTTCAACTGCGCCGGCTTCGTGCACCAGGGCAGCATTCTCGATTGCGACGAGCCGGCCTGGCGCCGCTCGTTTTCGATCAACGTCGATGCGATGTACTACACCTGCAAGGCGGTGCTGCCGGGCATGCTCGAACGCGGCCGCGGCAGCATCATCAACATGTCCTCGGTCGCCTCCAGCATCAAGGGCGTGCCCAACCGCTTCGTCTATGGCGTGACCAAGGCCGCCGTGATCGGCTTGAGCAAGGCCATTGCCGCCGATTACGTGGCCCAGGGCGTGCGTTGCAACGCGATCTGCCCCGGCACCATCAAGACGCCGTCGCTAGGCCAGCGCGTCAAGGCGCTAGGCGGCGACGAACAGGCGGTGTGGAAGAGCTTCACCGACCGCCAGCCGATGGGCCGCCTGGGCGATCCGCGCGAGATCGCACAGCTGGTGGTGTACCTGGCCTCGGACGAATCGTCGTTCACCACCGGCCAGACCCACATCATCGATGGCGGCTGGTCAAACTGAGCGCGACCGACGCACCGTCGTGCCGCGCACCGCAACGTGGGCGGCCAGTGCCGGATGCGACTTGTAGTGGCTTGATTTGAGCACGCCGTCCTTATCCACCCGATGCATGCGCGCTAGGTTTGCTAGCCGCTCCATTCCTCACCTGCAAAGGAAGACTGCATGAAACTCGTACGCGTTGGCGCCCCCGGCCAGGAACGTCCCGGCCTGATCGATGGCGAAGGCCGCATCCGCGATTTGAGCGGCGTGATCGATGATGTGGCCGGCAAGCACATCAGCAATGCCGGCCTGGATAAACTGCGTGCGCTGGACGTGTCCACGCTGCCGCTGCTCGACGGCGAGCTGCGCTATGGCGCCGCAGTGGGGCAGATCGGCAAGTTCATCTGCGTGGGGTTGAACTACGCCGACCACGCGGCCGAATCGGGCATGGAAGTACCCAAGATGCCGATCCTTTTCATGAAGGCCACCACCGCGGTGACCGGCCCGAACGACACCGTGATCATCCCGCGCGGCTCGGTCAAGAGCGATTGGGAAGTGGAACTGGGCGTGGTGATCGGCGATGTGGCGCGCGATGTCTCGGTGGACGACGCGCTGAACCACGTCGCCGGCTACGCGGTGATCAACGACCTGTCCGAGCGCGAATTCCAGCTCGAACACGGCGGCCAGTGGGTCAAGGGCAAGAGCGCCGACACCTTCGGCCCGATCGGCCCGTGGCTGGTCACCCGCGATGAAATTGCCGACCCGCAGAACCTGTCGATGTGGCTGGAGGTCAACGGCCACCGATACCAGAACGGCAGCACCCGCACGATGGTGTTTGGCGTGGCCGAACTGGTCAGCCACATCAGCCGCTACATGACGCTGATGCCGGGCGATGTGATCAGCACCGGCACCCCGCCGGGCGTGGGCCTGGGCCAAAAGCCGCCGGTATATCTGAAGCCGGGCGACGTGATGGAGCTGGAGATCGAAGGCCTGGGCCGCCAGCGCCAGCCGGTGGTGGCGCATCCGCGTGATGCTGTTTGAGGCCATCGGCTTCCCGAACTTAGGTTCTCGAAGAAAAGATTGAGTGAAAGTAAGTGGCTAAGTATCCGCACGAAGCAGCCCAAAGCCCCTCTCCCCTCGGGGCACTAAGGCACGGCTTGCGCGCCCCTGGCGCGCGTGCGTTGGTGCGCCCGCGCCGCAAGCGCGGGCCGGGGCGCGTAGCGGGGTTGGGGTGAGGGTACGTAGCGACATATCCAAGCAGTTCGTCGCGATGTGCCTTTGTCGTTAGGCGTGACGGGTCGGCACGTGTGTTGATGTGTCATGCGCAAATTTTTTTAAGCGGCGTGCGAGGGCGTTGAACTTCCAAGCGCTGTCGCGCGTTGATATCGACACGCAGTTGGTCGTGCAGTGTTTCGTTGATCTGTGTTGTTCGTTGATCTGCGTTGCAAACGCATGAGTACCTGCAGCGCTTCAACATAGTCGGCGCTGCGCGTCCGTACCCTCACCCCAACCCTCTCCCGGTGGGAGAGGGGCTCTGGCGCCCTTCTCTGTTTCTGCTTCTGTTTTACTCCGCACGTTTTTATTCCGCCTTCCATCGCCCAGGACCTCCATGAGCACCATCATCGCCCTCGATACCCACGACGTCCGCTTCCCCACCTCGCGCGAGCTCGATGGGTCGGATGCGATGAATCCGGATCCGGATTACTCGGCAGCCTATGTCGTACTGCGCACCGATGCACCGGATGACCTGGCCGGCTACGGCCTGGTGTTCACCATCGGCCGCGGCAACGATGTGCAGACCGCCGCGGTGGCCGCACTGGCCGAGCACGTGGTCGGCCTGTCGGTCGAGGAGGTCACTGCCGATCTGGGCGCGTTCGCGCGCCGGCTCACCAATGACTCGCAGCTGCGCTGGCTGGGCCCGGAAAAGGGCGTGATGCATATGGCGATCGGCGCGGTGATCAACGCCGCCTGGGATCTGGCCGCACGCGCAGCGAAAAAACCGCTGTGGCGCTTTATTGCCGAGCTCAGCCCGGAGCAGTTGGTCGACACCATCGACTTCCGCTACCTCACCGACGCGCTCACCCGAGACGAAGCGCTGGCGATCCTGCGCGATGCACAACCGCAGCGCGCGCAGCGCATCGCCACGCTGATCGAACAGGGCTACCCCGCCTACACCACCTCGCCCGGCTGGCTCGGCTACTCCGACGAGAAACTCGTGCGCCTCGCAAAAGAAGCGGTGGCCGACGGTTTCCGCACCATCAAGCTCAAGGTCGGCGCCAACGTGCAGGACGACATCCGCCGCTGCCGCCTGGCGCGCGCCGCGATCGGCCCGGATATCGCGATGGCAGTGGACGCCAATCAGCGCTGGGACGTGGGCCCGGCCATCGACTGGATGCGCCAGCTGGCCGAATTCGACATCGCCTGGATCGAAGAACCCACCAGCCCGGACGATGTGCTCGGCCACGCCGCGATCCGCCAGGGCATCACCCCGGTGCCGGTCTCCACCGGCGAACACACCCAGAACCGGGTGGTGTTCAAGCAACTGCTGCAGGCCGGTGCGGTGGACCTGATCCAGATCGATGCCGCGCGCGTCGGTGGCGTCAACGAAAACCTCGCCATCCTGCTGCTGGCGGCCAAGTTCAACATCCGCGTGTTCCCGCATGCCGGCGGCGTCGGCCTGTGCGAACTGGTGCAACATCTGGCCATGGCCGACTTCGTCGCCATCACCGGCAAGATGGAAGACCGCGCCATCGAATTTGTCGACCATCTGCATCAGCATTTCCTCGACCCGGTGCGTATCCAACACGGCCGCTATCTGGCACCGCAGGCCGCCGGCTTCTCGGCCGAAATGCACCCGGCCTCCATCGCAGAGTTCAGCTACCCCGATGGCCGCTTCTGGGTCGAAGATCTAGCGGCGACAAAGGCGTAATCGAACACGCCGCACAACCAACTGCATCCACTGTAGGAGCGGCTTCAGCCGCGATGGGCTTTCTCGATTGCCTGATCGCGACTGAAGCCGTTTTTTTAGGGCCTGTTAACACTAATGGCCCGAGCGATTAAACTATCGTGCATGGAGATCACGCCAGCACAATTTTCTCTAATCGAACACTGCCTGCCGGCGCAGCGCGGCAATGTCAGCATGACCAACCTGCAAGTGGTCAACGCCATCCTTTACGTTGCCGAGCATGGCTGCAAATGGCGCGGCCTACCCAAGCGCTTTGGCAACT
>NZ_JBEOLS010000054.1:0-36363 GCF_040279205.1 Xanthomonas hortorum | reverse complement strand
TCGCGGGACCTTACGCGGCATGGATGCCGCGTAAGAGCCTACACGGACGTACTTGCGGCGTGTCCCGCGACGGTGGGCGGGCAAGGGCCCTGCAGCAAACGCGAAGAAGTCGAGTGCGTCGAGGGCACGGTGCCCTCACCGCTCGCGGGACACGCCGTGAACCCATCCATGGGGGCTCGGTGGCGGCATCCATGCCGCCACACGGTCCCGCAATCGGCGAGGACACCGCACCAGACAGTTTGCTGACTGTTCTATTGAAAGCTATGCACACCGACCATCTTCGATGGTCCTTGCCCGCCCACCGTCGCGGGACCTTACGCGGCATGGATGCCGCGTAAGGTCTTACACGGACGTACTTGCGGCGTGTCCCGTGATGGTGGGCGGGCAAGGGCCCTGCAGCCAAGCTGAAGATCACCTGCTCTACAAGTGATCTATCTACATTGTTCAACTAGTCCGTACTTGCAGCGTGTCCCGCGATGGTGGGCGCGCAAGGGCCCTGCAGCCAAGCTGAAGATCATCTGCTCTACAAGTGATCTATCTACATTGTTCAACCAGTCCGTACCTGCGACGTGTCCCGCGATGGTGGGCGGGCAAGGGTCCTGCAGCCAGGCCGCAGATCAGCCGGCCTGCAGCAGACCGGTGTGAAGTAGTTTTACTAGCCGCTGCTATCTTCAATCAGGCAGGCGACTCGCGCATGTCCGCCCGGTTGCTCTGCTCAAAACGCGCGGCGCATCTCCAATGCCGCCATCACGATGGGCTTTGCCCAGTCGGGCACCTGCGCCAGTTCCTCCAACGTCGTCGGATAATGCAAGCCGGCTCGGTCCAGTTCCAGCACTAGCAGCGGCTCGGCCTGCCCCGCCGCATCGGCGGGCGCGCTGTTGTCGTAGACGTGCAACACCGCCAGATGCGGCAACAGAGCGATCAGATTCGCGCGCGCAGCATCGAAGCGCTCGCGGATCTTGTGCTCGGCAATGGCATGCCCGCCAGCGGCAACCCGCGCTGCGACGCGTTCGAGGTGCAGCTCCACCGTCGACAGGCCGCAGAACCAGATCGCCACCGTGTGCTGCGCGCAGGCCTCGCGCAGCAGGCGCGGAATGGTCGTTGCGCCCAGCGTGGTTTCGAATGCGTAATCGCGGTCATCAGCCATCGCCTGACGTAGCCGCCGCACGCCTTCTTGCCAGGCTTGTGCGTTGGCGTCTTCGAGCGCCCAGCCCTGCTCCACCAATTGCCTGGTGAACGCGTCCGGGTTGAACCAGCTTGCGCCGTCTTCCTGCAGCAAAGTGCCCAGCAGCGAACTCTTGCCGGCGCCGTTGACGCCGGCAAGCACCAGGATATTTCCCACGACTTAGAGCGACGGACCCAGAGTGATCTTCCTGCCCCGTCGTGCGGGCTTGCTGATCACCGCAGCCAGGCCCGCGCCTTCGGTCACCGCCGCAAGATGCGCATCGAACTTCAGCTGCAATGCCTGCAGCGACTGTGCCCGCATCGAGGCATCGGAGGCCGCGCTTGCCTGACGCACCAGGCGCCGGTATTCCTCCGCATCCACCACCACCGCCTCGGGATGATTGTGGTTGGTGATGACCACTGCGCCATGCGTGCGCACCTTGCGCATCAGGCTGGGCCACCCCTTCACCTTGATGTCGGCAGCAGGAGATTTTTCCAGGCCGGGCAGATCCTGCGGGTGTGGCATCGGACGATCCTGCAAGGAGTGACGGATATCAGCCTACTCCTAAATTTACCATTTTGGTAAATTTGGCCAATCTAACCACGATGGCTAGCTAGAGCAGCGCGATGCGGAACCCCGACGGTGGTTGCTTAGCCACTCGCACCGGCACGCCCGCAATGCTTCCGTTAAACGAAAACGAGGCCCGAAGGCCTCGTTGTCCAACACGCGACCGCTGCGCGACTGCTCAGCTACGCAGCTTGGACAGCAGCTCGCGCGTCACCGGGTCTGCCACATCGGCCGACTCGCCTTTCAGCGCCGGCAGCAACTGGCTGGCCAACTGCTTGCCCAGCTCCACGCCGAACTGGTCGAACGCATTGATGCCCCACATCACCGATTGCACATACACGCTGTGCTCGTACATCGAGACCAGCGCGCCCAGCGATTGTGGAGTGAGCGCATCGAGCAGGATCACCGTGCTCGGGCGGCCGCCCGGATAGCTGCGATGCGGATCGCTGCTGTCCTGGCCATTGGCCAGCGCCTCGGTCTGCGCCAGCACATTGGCCATCAGCGCGACATGGTTTTCCGCGTACGGGTCATCGTTATGCACGGTACCGATGAAGTCGGCCGGCACCACGCTGGTGCCCTGGTGCAGTGCCTGGAAGAAGCTGTGCTGCACATCGGTGCCCGCACCGCCCCACCACACCGACACGGTGTCGCTATCCACCGCAGCCCCATCGAGCTTGACCCGCTTGCCCAGGCTCTCCATCACCAGCTGCTGCAGATACGCCGGCAGCAAGGCCAGACGCTGGTCGTAGGTCATCACCGCATGCGTGGCGCTGCCGAGCAGGTTGCGATTCCACACTGCAGTCAGCCCGTGCAGCACCGCGACGTTTTCTTCCAGCGGCGTGTTGAGCGCATGCGCATCGAATTGTGCAGCGCCTTCGAGCAACTGTTCGAAACGTTCGAAACCAATCGCCAGTGCGATCGGAAAACCCACCGCCGACCACAGCGAATAACGCCCACCGACCCAGTCCCACATCGGCAGCACGCGGCTTTGCGCGATGTCGAAGGCCTTGGCGGCGCGCTCGGGGTTTGCGCTCACTGCATACAGCCGCTCGCTGCCGCCCAACCAGGCATGCAGGATGCTGCCGTTGAGCAGCGTTTCCTGAGTGCCGAAGGTCTTGGAAATCAGGATGCCGGCAGTGCGCGCCGGATCCAGCGTGGCCAGCGTGCGCTGCATCGCCGCGCCGTCGACATTGGAGACGAAATGCACGCGAAAACGCGCACCGGACGGCGCACGCAGGGCATCGGCCACCAGGCGCGGACCTAGGTCCGAACCACCGATGCCGACACTGACGATGTCGGTGACCTCAGTAGCTTCCAGCTGCTGGATCAAGGCGCCCATGCGTTGGCGCACTTCGGCAGCGGTTGCATACGCTTCGGAGGCCACCGGCGCATCGGTCAGATCGCCACGCAATGCGGTGTGCAAGGCAGCGCGTTGTTCGGTGACATTGACCTGCTCGCCGCGGAACAGACGCTGAAACGCGCCGGCCAGATCAAGCTCACGCGCAATCGCGAACAAGGCATCGAGCGCGGCGCGGTCGTACTTCTGCCGCGCGAAATTGAAATACAACGGACCGACTTGCCTGGCGTACTGCGTCGGCCGTTGCGGCTCGGCGGCAAGCAATGCGGGGATGGCAGCGCCGCGCAGGCGCTGGGCGTGGGCGTGAAGCGCGTCGAATCCGTTGGTGTGTGTCATGCGGCCTGCGTGGGGATGCTGTGGTTGGTGTGGGAGATCGCGTTGTGCGCGTTCACATATACCAGATTGGGCTTGAAGGTCTTGGCTTCGTCTTCGCTCATGCTGGCGAAGGCGGCAACGATGATCAGATCGCCGACCTGCACGTGACGCGCGGCGCCGCCGTTGAGCGACATGATGCCGCTGCCGTCTTCGGCACGAATGGCATAGGTGCTGAAACGCGCACCGTTGGTGACGTCCCAGATGTGCACCTGTTCGAACTCGCGGATGCCGGTGGCTTCCAGCAGCAGGCCGTCGATGGCGATCGAGCCTTCGTAATTGAGCTCGGAGTGGGTGACGGTGGCGCGGTGGATCTTGGCTTTCAGCAGGGACAGGTGCATGACGGGCAACGGCTAAAGGAAAGCGGGCATTTTAGCGGAAAGCGCCCGCGCCGACCGGCCGGCGGCGCGACCGGTGGTGAGGGCTTCAGCCCGACCGCAGCGGCGGGCCTCAGAATTCCAGATTGTCGATCAACCGGGTGTTGCCCAGGCGTGCAGCGATCAAGGCAACGCGCGCGCCGGTGTTGCTGTCGCCCGGCTCGCTGAGGTCGGGCAGCCGCACCACCGCGTAATCGACGCGGAAACCGGCCTGTTCCAGCGCCTGAGTGGCGGTGTCTTCGACCTGCGCACGCGGCGTGCCGGCGGCATAGCTCTCGCGCATCTGCAACAGCACTTTGCGGATCTGCGCCGAGCGCGGGCGCTCGTCGGCCGTCAGGTACTGGTTGCGCGAGCTCATCGCCAGGCCGTCGGCCTCGCGCACGATGCTGCCGCCCAAAATCTCGATCGGAAACGCCAGGTCGGCCACCATCTGACGGATCACCGCCAGCTGCTGATAGTCCTTCTTGCCGAATGCGGCCACGTCCGGCTGCACCTGGTTGAACAGACGTGCCACCACAGTGCACACGCCATCGAAGTGCCCCGGCCGGCACACGCCTTCCAGCACGTCGCTGACGCCGGGCGCATGGATCGGCGTGGCCAATGCGGTGCCCAGCGGATACATGGTGTCCACGTCCGGCAGCCACAGCGCATCGCAGCCAGCGTCTTCCAGCCCGCGCAGATCGGACTCGGGCGTGCGCGGGTACCGCGCGAAGTCTTCGTTCGGGCCGAACTGGGTCGGGTTGACGAACACGCTCGACACCACACGGTCGGCATACTGGCGCGCCAGCATCACAAGCGAATAGTGGCCGGCGTGCAGGTTGCCCATGGTCGGCACCAGCGCCACGCGCAAGCCCTCACGCTTCCAGCCGGTGACCAGTGCGCGCAGGGTGGAAAGATCGGTAATGGTCTGAATCATGCGGCGTACGCGTGCTCTGCATCGGGAAAGCTGCCGTCGCGCACGGCTTGCGCATATGCGCGTACCGCGCCTGCGACCGAGCCGCCTTCGGCGAGGAAATCCTTGACGAACTTGGGACGGCGATGGCCGCTGTCCAGGCCCAGCATGTCGTGCATCACCAGCACCTGACCATCGCAGCCGGGGCCGGCACCGATGCCGATGGTGGGCACGCTGAGTTCGGCGCTGATCTGCGCGGCGATCGGGGTCGGCACGCATTCCAATACGACCAGGCTGGCGCCGGCGTCGACCACCGCCTGCGCATCGCGACGCAACTGCTCGCCGGCTTCGCCACGTCCCTGCACCTTGTAGCCGCCGAAGCGCAGCACCGATTGCGGGGTGAGCCCCAGGTGCGAGCAGACCGGGATCTCGCGCTCGACCAGATAGCGGATCACCTCGAGCTTGTGCCCGGCGCCTTCGAGCTTGACCATCTCCGCGCCGGCCTGCAGCAGCTGGGTGGCCGCGTCCAGCGCACGCTCGGGCGTGGCATCGGCCTGGAACGACAGATCGGCCACCAGCAACGCACGCTCCAGCGCACGCGCGACCGAGGCGGTGTGATAGACCATATCGGCGGTGGTCACCGGCAGCGTGGAGGTATGCCCCTGCACCACCATGCCCAGCGAATCGCCGACCAGAATCAGGTCCACGCCATTGGCATCGAAAGTGCGCGCAAAGCCGGCGTCGTACGCGGTCAACATGACCAGTTTTCGACCGTCGCGCTTGGCCTGCGCCAAGGCGGGCACGGTCCAGGGCTTGCTGTCGGTATGGCTGCTCATGAAGTCATTACGTGGGGTGATAAGCCGGCCATTATCTACCCAATCGGCTCCAGCCCGCAGACATCGATGGCCTGCAGGGCGTGCCGCACTGTTCCATGCCCAGGAATGATCGCCTCCGGAGCCAGCTCGGACAGCGGCAACAGCGCGAAGGCGCGCACCTGCAGATGCGGATGCGGCACCTGCAGGCGCGGCAGGTCGATCACCTGATCGGCATACAGCAGCAGATCCAGGTCCAGCGTGCGCGGGCCCCAGCGCTCGCCGGCCTGGCGCTGCCGACCGAAGGCCTGCTCAATGCCGAGTAAAGCGTCCAGCAACTGCAGCGGCGCCAGCGTGGTACGCAACTGCGCTGCGGCGTTGATGAAATCGGGCTGGTCCTCGCGGCCCCAGGCCGGCGTGCGATACAGGCGCGAGGCCGCAATCAACGTGGAGTGCGGCAACTCCCCGAGCGCGGCGATGGCGGCGCACACGCTGGCCTCGGCCGGGCCCAGGTTGGCACCCAGGCCGACAAAGGCGGTGTGCATGCCCTACTCGCCTGCAGGCGCGCCGGTGCGACGGCGGCGGCGGCGACGCTTGCGCGGTGCGCCCTCTTCGCCTTCCTGATCGACCTGCGCGGTTTCGATCGCATCGACCAGCTCCTGGCCGGAGGATTTCTGCGCCTCGCGCCAGAACTCCACGTCGGCGGCATGATCCGGCGAAGCAAACTGGCGCAGCACCAGAAAATCGAACGCGGCGCGAAAACGCGGATGCGACAAGGTGCGGAACACGCGCTTGCGCTGACGCGAGGAAAAGCGCGTCTGCAGCAGCCAGATTTCCTGCATCGGCAGCGAGAAACGACGCGGCAATGCCACCCGCTCGAGCTGATGCAAGGTGACCCGGTCGGCGGCGCGTCGCTGCGCGTCTTCCGGCTGAACGCCCTGCGCCTGCAGGCCCATCAAGGTGCGGCAGAATGCCGGCCACAGCAGCAAGGCGAACAGGAATGCGGGCGACACCGGCTCGTCGTTGGCAACGCGTGCATCGGTATTGCGCAGGCCTTCCAGCACCATGGCGCGCAATGCGCCGCTGCGGTTGGATTTCAGGGCCGCGGCACTTTCGGGAAACAGCGCGCCGAGCAGGCCGTAACGCTCCAGGCCTTCGAAACTGGCGACGCCGTGCCCGGACAGGAACAGCTTGAGAATTTCTTCGAACAAGCGCGCTGGCGCGGCTTCGGACAACAGCCCGGCCAGGCGCGGAATGGGTTCTGCGGTGCCTGCTTCGATGTCGAAGTTCAACTTGGCCGCCAGGCGCACCGCGCGCAGCATGCGCACCGGATCTTCCTGGTAACGCAGCTCCGGGTCGCCGATCAACTTCATCAGGCGCGCCTGCACATCTTCGAAGCCGCCGCAGTAATCGCGCACCGAGAAATCTTCGATCGCGTAGTACAGGGCATTGCAGGTGAAGTCGCGGCGGATCGCGTCGTCTTCGATGCTGCCGTAGACGTTGTCGCGCACCAGCCGGCCGTTATCCAGTTCGCGGTCGCCGCTGCCGTCATCGACATTGGCGCGGAACGTGGCCACTTCGATGATCTCGCGGCCGAACACCACATGCGCCAGGCGGAAGCGGCGGCCGATCAGGCGACAGTTGCGGAATAGCGCCTTGACTTCTTCCGGGGTGGCGCTGGTGGCCACGTCGAAATCCTTGGGATGCCCGCCGACCAGCAGATCGCGGACCGCGCCGCCGACCAGGTAGGCGCCAAAGCCCGATTCGCGCAAGCGGTACAGCACGCGTAGCGCGTTGGGGCTGATGTCCTTGCGCGAGATGGTGTGCTGATCGCGTGGAATGACGCGCAGCGTGAACGGAGATGTAACTGAGGGTTCGATGATGGCGTTTCCGTTTTGTGTTGCAGGATTGCCCAACGGCTTTTGCCACACTATACTAGCGCGCTGCACAGGACGCGACAAAACGCTCCCTTCGTCTAATGGTTAGGACGTGGCCCTCTCAAGGCTAAAACAGGGGTTCGAGCCCCCTAGGGAGCACCACTCCCGTCTCATTGCAGAAAACGCCAGGGCCCCGCATTGCGGGGCTTTTGCGTTGTGGCGCAGGCGGTACGACGCAGTTGGTCTGCGGTGCATCGCGGGGGCGTTAAAGATCGACGCCTAGCTGCGCCTGAGCTACCGCTTCAGATGGCGCCTCAGTTGCAGCAGCCCATGTGTCAATCTGTCGCGCTCGCTTGTAGGTGTCGGCTGACTTGCTGCGAAACCTGCAGCAAAACTCCAGCGACATTGCTGCCGATCAGCAGCGATGCACTCTCGTATTCGCACCGATCGCGTTAGCGCGAATGACCACATACGGCCCGGCAACGACACATGCTTGCGCGGTGGGCTGCGCACTGCGCATCGCAGCCAGATCGACACCGCGTTTGCGTGGACGTGGCGCACAACGCAACGAATTCTTGCACGGCATGGCAAGCCCTCAATCGGCAAATGGATGAAAGCCCTCGGCATCGCTGTCGGTCTCGGCAACCGCGTCGTGGGCATGCAGACTTTCGAAATGGCGAACCGCCACATGGAAGTTGGCATAGCGCTCGGCCAGTATCTTGCGCAGACGCCGCGCAGCGTCTTCGACATACATCAGGTTGGCGCCGTTCAAGCGCGCAAACGCCTGCTCGTCGATGCGCCGCACTGCGGCCTGCACCGGCGTGGCCAGCGCTTGTTCGCACAGACCGACCAACTCGCGGATATCGAACCGCTGCGTGCAGGCGGTCAGGTCCACGCGCACCTGCGCCACGCTGCGCTGGCTATGCGGCGTAGCGTACGAGCCGTTGTATTGCAGCCAGTGCGCAACGTCCTCCGGCGCCAGCGCTTCACGCCCGGCGTGTTGCTGCAAGAACGCCTCGCTCAGCAACTGGCGCGATAACGCCGCAGAGCATGGGCATGTAGAGGCGTAGAGCACATCGATCTGCAGACGCACATGGCTGCGCCCTGCCTTGCATTGCGCGTCGATCCGCACCGAATACGCGCGCCAACCGGCCAACCCTTCGCTCAGCAATGCCGGCATCCACAGCATCAACTCGAAAGCCAGCGACACGCGCGCCGCGCGGCTTCCGCAATCGGCGTGGCTGTCAATCATGGCCTGCAGCAAATGCGACAGCATCGCTGGCGACAACGGTTGCTCCAGGTGCTGATCGAGCAATCGATACAACCGCGACATATGGATGCCCTTGCGCTCGGGCTGCGGCAGATCCACCTGCACAGTGGCGCGTGCGGCCACAGTTCCGCTTGGCTCGGCTTCGTCCAGGCGCACCGGCACGGCGATGTCCTGCATGCCCACCCAACGCAGCGGCGCGCTCAACGTGGAAAGTTCGGTAACGGCAACATCGGGAAGCGTGGCGGACATTGAAAGCTCGTTGAATGAGGAGGGAGTGATCGCGCCTCAGGCGCGACCGGGAAATGCCTGGAAGTAATCGTCGATGCCGGCATGCAAGGTCTGCGCAAGTTCGTCCTGATGCGCATCGCCACACAGCCGCCGGCAATCGTCGCGATTGCTCATGAAGCCGGTTTCCACCAGCAGCGAGGGGATATCCGGCGACTTCAACACCGCAAAGCCGGCCTGCCCGACCTGGTTCTGATGCAGCCGTGTCACCTGCTGCAACCGGCCAAGCATCAAGCTGCCGAACTGCAGACTGCTGGCGATGGTGCCGCTCAGTGACAGATCGGCCAGCACCTGCGACAACACCGGATTGCTCGGCACGCGCAAACGGCGCGCGCTATCGCCCATGTCGTCGGCAGCGTTCTCGCTATCGGCGATCCAGCGCGCCAATGCGGAGCTGGCGCCGTTCTGCGACAGCGCGAACACCGAGGCACCGCGTGCTTCGCTGTTGGGTGCAGCATCGGCGTGGATGGAGACGAACAGATCGGCGTTGTGGCGATGGGCGATCAACACCCGCTCATGCAGCGGCACGAAGCGATCGTCGCTGCGGATCATCGTCGGCCGGTAACGCGGATCGGCCGCCAGACGCTGGTGCAGACGCCCCGCGACCGCCATGGCCACATGTTTCTCGTAGCGCGCATCGGCACTGACCGCGCCAGGATCCTTGCCGCCGTGGCCAGCGTCGATGGCAACCACGTAGGGGTGCAGGCGCGAACGTGTGGGCACCGCCGCTGCGACGGCTGGATTTGCCGCTGCGAGGGCCGCATCGGCGGCGGACAGCGACGCAGTGCCGGATGCCGCAGCAAGATCCAGCATCAGCGCACTGCCCTCCCACCGCGCAGTCGCTGTCAGCGGCTGCGCCAGATCGAGCACCAGGCGCAGTCCGTCCACGCGCGGGCCGCTGCGAATCGCGACGACAGCGAGGCCGCCGGGCAACGGATCGATCCGCGGCGGCTGGGTCGAAACGCCGGACAGGTCGATGACCAAACGCTCGGGATCGGACAGACGAAAACTGCGGTAGGCGACCTGCACACTCAATTCGAGTCGAAGCCGCAGGCCGGCATCGTGACGCTGCAGGCCGCAGCTCCGCAGCGCCGGAAGCCCTTGCGCATAACCCAGGCCCGGCGACAGCACCAGCGCCGCGCCAGCGGTCTGCAGCAGCTGTCGCCGCTTCATGCCGCCCACCCGGGACGACAGATACAGCGGCGTCGCCACCTCCGATCTGGTGACCGACTCGACTTGGAGCACACGCACAACGGCTTTGAACACGACACGGGAGGCCAGGCTGAGCAACGGAGATGAAGTGTTATAAAGTAACACTAAAAGCGCAAAAGCAAGCCCGTGCTTGCTCACCTGCGTCTTCACGTTCATTTCTTTACCTACCGGAGCCCGCCCAATGTCTGCCGCCCTTCCCGACAGCTACACCGCCTGGCGCCACTGCATCGAGGTCGACTGCGCACAGCCACTGACCGCCCCCTTCATCGCCGAGCGCCTGACCAACCTGCGCAACTCCAACGACCACCACACCCAGCAATTCCTGCGTCGCTGGGGCCAGGCGCATCACCAGCAAGTGATCGGGTGGTTTGAGCGCGCCCGGATGGATCTAAGTCAGGCCTATACCAAACGCCATAACCTTTAGATAGAAAATTTAATTAAACGAATAATACTGCAGCACTTCACAGGCGAATCGCGTCGCTACAATTCACCAAAGAAATATTTAACGGGAAAAATAGACCCTAATGAGATAGACCCTAATAAGCTTTACATTTAGTCATGACAGGAGCGTCAACATGTAGAGCTTAAATACTCAGAGGAAAAAGGCTACAACTTGAGCCGAGCCTGAGCCCTTAAGCTCATGCATTATCCTGTACTGATAACGCTTTGGGTGGCTAGGTTTGCAACGACCGTTTGCAATGGTAACGCAGCGAACTTCATAGAAAAACACAAACGCCAAAAATCCGATAAACCCTTAGAACTACATCTCTTCTTTAGCTCAAGCAACACGCTGCCGCGTCAATGCATTGACGCGATTCGGCTCTCCAGCAGATTTTCGATCAAGTCACTCACGAAACTGCGAGGAAACACGTACCTTAGACGGGCCTGAATCGCAGGCGAAATATTTCTCGAGTACGGGAAAAGGCGAAGTCATGGAATTGAAGGCAAAATTCGCAATCAAGGCGCTGGGTGCCATCGCCGGCGCAATGTTGCTTGGTGCGGGGTCAGCGCATGCTTGCTGCCCAGGTGACGGGACAATCTCCACAATGGCAGCGACAGGCCTTGGTGAATCCGAACCGCGCGCAGCCAATTTGGCGGTAGATCCAACCTGGCGGATCTATGAGTTTCAACGCGAGGGAATGTTGTACCTACAGATCAACGATGCAAGTGGCGTTGTCCGCGGCGCAGTTGGCCGCGCAGGCGAAGTTCTTTGGGTGTTACCCATGGGCAAGGACGTCAGTCGATTGACAGTTTCAACCTTGGTGATTCCAACAAGAGCACAGCTGGTCTATCGAACAGACAACTTCACTGTGCACTTGGTGACGAGCACCGCTGGAGAACGCTGGATCGTTACGCGGACGAAATAACCGACGCTTGTTCGGCAATGAGAAAGCTGATTCCCAACGCATGGCGGCGGCGGAACTTGCCGCCATGCGCTTTTAGCCGCGTCCGCAACTCTGCGTTGGCTTCAGATGCATCACGATTCACCACTTCCAATAGTGAAGCATCAGCAAAGATCCTGATCACCACCCCCTGTGCATCGCGGCTTTTCCAGGCACGTGCCTGCACCAGATGCCGTTTCGCTTGCGGAAGAATCTCGAATGCGTTGAGTGCACATCTGTAAGCGGCCAACTGCAGCCCCAAAGACAGGTCGCCGCAATTTCCGTGTAGCGCATGATGGATTTCCGTATCGTAAAATCGTGCCAGTGCAGGTGAGCGCAGCGCCTGGTAGACGCCATGCGTTTCGATTTCGAGCGGATACAGGCCAGCGACGTATTCGTGTAACAACTGGGACTCGATGACACCTGCTCTGGTCATTTCCATGGCGGCAGCATGGTGTCCGCGCTCGCGTAACTGGGCAACACAGTCCTTGCGGAGCCGATTGAGATGGACATTGATATCGGAATAATCAACAACGCGATTACGGAGCGTACGCTCGGCAGCGAGGTACCCAGCCTGGGCAAATTGCAATGCTTCACGTTGCACCTGATGTTGGTCACCAGCTTGCGAAAAAGCAAAAGCCAGGCGCGAACCAAGGACAAATAGTCCGGTGGCGATCACTGCGATCAGTAGTTGAACGCTAAATAGCTCTGCATCGTAGGCAGCAATCCCATACTTCGAACGAGACAAAGCTGCGATGAGATTTGCTAGCAATGCACCGGCTGCCGCTCCACGCCAACCATGGCGAAGCGTCAGGATGATTGCGGGTCCTACCAGCGACACCATCAGAACTTGTCGCAGCAGTGGCTCCGGAACGACGTTCGCAGCGCAGAACAACCCTGCCATTGCAAGACCTGCAAATGTGCTGTCACGCACTAGGTCGTTACGGAGATAGCTTTCTGTGCGCCGATACCAGAGCAGACCCGGCAACAAAAACATCAAGATGCCAAGATACGAACCCAGCCATGTTCGCAATAGGATCTCAACCGGCGAACTGGCAATTGGACCGCCAAGGGTGGCATTTAATGCCATGCCACACAGTGTGCTCCACAAGGCAAGTAGCGCCATCAAAGGCAGGATTGCGTTGCGTAGAATCACATCAGGGGCGTGCCGACGAATCGCAGACACAGCCAGCGCGACCGCAGGTGCAAACAGGAATGGGCTCAAGTAGGCCCACAACGGCGCGTAATCCCTTGTCTCCAACATCGGGACACGTAACCAGAGCACGGCGGCGGCGTCACCTGCCAACAAAAATGGCCAACGGCGATAGGACATGAACAAGAGCGACACTGCTCTCAAGCCAGCTGGCAGATACCACTGGTCAGCAGACAGATGCCAAACAAGCAGATAGACGACGCAATAACCCAGACTTAGCAGAAGTCCTTCCACCAGCTCTCTAGCAACTGCCATACAACCACTCCCTGGTTCGCCGACGAATTTTCGCTAGTGTGAAGCGAACTGGCATGCCGCGTATAGCTGGAGCGCACAAATCGCAAGAATGCGTAAAGCGGTATGACTTTGCCGACTCTCAGACAGACCATCACTTGCACTAAGGTGGTGCGACTTCTTGGCGATGGTCATAGCAGCGGCAGTGAAGCATCGCCCAAAAGAAGGCCGTGCAATGCGCGGCCTTCTTTGTTTTCCATGCCGATATCGGCATAACAGACAGGATCAGCCTTCCATCTGCTCCAGTTCCTTGCCCTTGGTCTCGTAAACGTACTTGAGCACGAAGAACACCGAGATGAAGGCGGCCACGGTGTAGATGCCGTAGGCACCGGCCAGGCCGATGCTGCCGAGCAGGATCGGGAAGCTGACGGTGATGGCGAAGTTAGAGGTCCACTGCGCCGCACCGGCGATGGCAAGGCCCGAGCCGCGGATCTGGTTCGGGAACATCTCGCCCAGCATCACCCACATCACCGGGCCCCACGAGGCATTGAAGAACACCACGTAGACGTTGGCGGCCACCAGCGCGAGCATGCCCATGGCGTCTGACATGGCGAGCTTGCCGGTGGCATCCAGCGAGGCGGTGGCAAAGGCATAGGTCACCAGGGCCAGCGACACCGCCATGCCGGCCGAGCCGATCCACAGCAGCGGCTTGCGGCCGATCTTGTCTACCAGCATCACCGTCACCAGGCAGGCGCCGATGCTGAGGCCGCCGGACAGCACGTTGATCAACAGTGCGTCCTGCTCGGAAAAGCCCACCGCCTGCCACAGCACCGCGCCGTAATAGAACACCACGTTGATGCCGACCAGCTGCTGGAACACCGCCAGACCCACGCCGATCCAGACGATGGAGCGCACCTTGCCGGTGGCCTTGTTGATCAGGTCGGAGAACTTGGGCTTGTGCTGGTCGGCCGACATCGAGGCCGAGATCTCGCCCAGCTTGGTCTGCGCAGCAGCGTTGCCGTACAGCCGCTTCAACACCACCAGCGCCTGCTCGCGACGGCCCTTAACCACCAGATAGCGTGGGCTCTCCGGGATGACCAGCAGCAGCAACAGGAATGCCAGCGAGGGAATCGCCTGCATCCAGAACATCCAGCGCCATGCGGCCTGCCCGCCCCATAACGGCTCGGTAGAGGCACCGGCGGCGTTGGCCAGCAGGTAGTTGCTCAGGAACGCGCAGAACAGCCCGCTGATGATGGCGATCTGCTGCATGGTGGCCAGCCGGCCGCGATAGCGCGCGGAGGCGACCTCGGCGATGTAGGCCGGCGAGATGACGCTGGCCGCGCCCACCGCAAAGCCGCCCATCACGCGAGCGAAGATGAAAAAGCCAGAGCTGTGCGAGGCACCGGCGCCAATGGCCGAGAGCAGGAACAGCGCTGCAGAAATGATCAGGACCGCGCGGCGGCCCCAGCGGTCGGCCAGACGGCCGGCAAAGAAGGCGCCGATGGCGCAACCCAGCAGCATCGAGGCGACTTCGAACCCGGTCTCGGCGGCACTGGAATTGAAGGTCTGCTTCAGGCCATCGACAGTGCCGTTGATCACGCCGCTATCGAAACCGAACAAAAATCCGCCGATCGTGGCTACGCAACTGATCAGGACGATAAAACGGGTGTTCTCACCGGCATCGGGGGCGCCGTTTACGGAGACACTGGACATGGGGTCACCTGGAAACATGCAAAGGAGCGGCCATGGCGGTGGCCGGCATCGGCCGGCGACGCGCAATGCGCCGCCGGCCACGGGACATCAACGCGTCAGATACTGATTGATCAGGTTCTCGTAGGCTTCCTGGCGGCCGCTGATCTGCTTTGGTTCATTGCCGGCCGCATGATTTGCCACATCCACCAGCGTGCTGGTGCCATCGGCGAATGCCGCACCGGCGCCGCTGTCGAAGCTGGCATAACGCTCGGCGCGCCACTGTTCCAGCGGCGAAGACGTCAGCAGCGCATTGGCCACTTCCAGACCGCGTGCGAACGCGTCCATGCCGCCGATATGCGCCAGGAACAGGTCCTGCGGATCGGACGATTCGCGGCGCACCTTGGCATCGAAATTCAAGCCGCCCGGTGCCAGCCCGCCCTGGCGCAGCACCACCAGCATGGCGCCGACGGTGTCGTACAGGTCGGTCGGGAACTGATCGGTATCCCAGCCGTTCTGCGGATTGCCGCGGTTGGCGTCGATGCTGCCGAGCAGGCCGGCATCGCTGGCAACCTGCAGGTCGTGCTCGAAGCTGTGGCCCGAGAGCGTGGCGTGGTTGGCTTCGATATTGAGCTTGAAATCCTGGTCCAGGCCGTGCTGACGCAGGAAGCCGATCACCGTGGCGCTGTCGAAGTCGTACTGGTGCTTCATCGGCTCCATCGGCTTGGGCTCGATCAGGAAGTTGCCTTTGAAGCCGATCGCACGGCCGTAGTCGCGTGCCAGGGTGAGGAAGCGCGCCATGTTGTCCTGCTCGCGCTTCATCTGCGTGTTGTGCAAGCAGGCATAGCCTTCGCGGCCGCCCCAGAACACGTAGTTTTCGCCGCCCAACTCGACGGTGGCATCGATCGCGGCCTTGACCTGCACCGCTGCACGCGCCACCACGTTGAAGTCCGGATTGGTCGATGCACCATTCATGTAACGCGGGTGCGAGAACAGGTTCGCCGTGCCCCACAACAGCTTCACGCCGGTGTCGGCCTGGCGCTGCTTGGCGATGCCCACCATGTGCTTGAGGTTGCTCTGGTACTCGCCGATATCGTCGGCATCGGGCGACAGGTCGATGTCATGGAAGCAGTAGTACGGCACGCCGAGCTTGGTGAAGAATTCGAACGCGGCATCGGCCTTGGCTTCGGCACGATTGAGTGCGGTATTGCCCACATCCCACGGATACGCACGCGTGCCCGGGCCGAACGGATCGGCGCCGTTGCCGCAGAAGCTGTGCCAGTAGGCCACCGCAAAGCGCAAATGCTCGGCCATGGTCTTGTCGCCGATCTGCTTGTTGGCGTCGTAGACCTTGAAGGCCAGCGGGTTGTCAGAGTCGCGGCCTTCGAAGCCGATCTTGCCGATGCCGGGGAAATATTCTTTCGCGCCGATGTAGACGGTGTTGCTCATGGGGTGAGATGTCCTTGCTGCTGGGGGAGTTGTAAAGGGGGTTGTCGATCAGCCGGCGTAGAGCGGGCTGACGACCTGCAGGTGCTTGAGGAAGTTCTGGTAATGCTGTTGATACTGGGCCACGCGCTGCGGATCCGGGCACGCCGATAGAGCCTCGTCGGTCTGCAGATGCTCCAGCACCACATCCGACAAGGCGTCTGCGCCGCCGTCGTCGCGATCGCACGCCCACAACGCCTGCAGCGCGGCGCCGAAGGCGGCGCCTTCGGGTTGGGTTGGCACCACGACCTGCAGATTGAAAATGTCGGCCACCATCTGCCGCCACTGCGCGCTCTTGCTGCCGCCGCCGGTGAGCAGGATGGTGTCGAACTGCAGGCCCGCCGCAACGAAAGCATCGAAGCCGTTGCGCAAGCTATAGGTCGCCCCTTCCATCGCGGCGCGATAGAAATGCGCCGGCGTGGTGTTGTGCAACTCCATGCCGAACAGGCAGCCGCGTGCGGACGGCAGATTCGGGGTGCGCTCGCCGTTGAAGAACGGCAGCAACACCAGGCCATCGGCGCCCGGTGCGGTGCTGGCGATCAGCGCCTCGGTCTGCTCGCGGGTGATGGAGAACATCTGCATCACCGCCTCAGTGGCGACGGTACAGTTCATCGTGCAGATCAGCGGCAGCCAACCGCCACTGGACGAGCAGAACGCGGCCCAGCGTGCGTCGTCGTCCACCACCGGGTGATCGGCATACGCGAACAAGGTGCCGGAAGTGCCCAGGCTCATGGTCAGGCGACCCGGCACCACGTTGCCGGTGCCGATCGCGGCCATCATGTTGTCGCCGCCACCGGTGGTGACACGCACGCCGGCCGGCAGATTCAGCGCCTCTGCAGCTGCGTCGGACAACGCATACACCGCGCCGGTTTCCACCAGTGGCGGCAATGCATCGCGCAGGTCGCGCTGTGCATCCATCGCGCCGAGCATGCGCTCGGACCACTGGCGGGTGCGCACATCCAGCCAGCCGGTGCCGGAGGCATCGCCGACTTCGGTGAAGCGCTCGCCGGTGAGCCAGAAGTTCACGTAATCATGCGGCAGCATCACCGTGGTCATCGCGGCGTACGCCTCGGGGCGATGCTTGCGCGTCCACGGCAATTTGGAGGCGGTATAGCCGGCCATGATCGGGTTGCCTGCAGTGGCCACAGTGCCGGCCACGCCGCCTACCGCATCCATGATCTCGTCGCACTCCCGCGCGGTGCTGGTGTCGCACCACAGCTTCACCGGTGCGGTGACGCTGCCATCGGCCGCCACCGGCACAAAGCCGTGCTGCTGGCCGGAGACCGAGATACCGCGCACCTGCGCACGCAGCTCTCCATCGAGCTGTGCGAAGCAATGCACGATGCCGTCGATCCACCACTGCGCCTGTTGCTCACGGGTGCCGTCGTCGCGGCTGATCAGCTCCATGGGCGCGGCGATGGTAGCCACCACGGCGCGCTCTTGCGGATCGTAGGCCACCAGCTTGACGCTCTGCGTGCCCACATCCAGTCCTATGTACAAGCTCATTGCGTCACCAATCGGTTGTTGTTGAGGCCGACCTGCTGGGTGCGGCCGGCGCCCAGTTCCAGGTCCAGGGTCTGCCCTGCGTAAGACAGTTGATAGCGCCCGCCACGGTCGCTGTGCACGCGCGCCTGCTGCAGGCGACCGCCGTCCCATTCCAGGTCCACGCTGGCACCGCCGCGGATGCGCAGCCCGCGCACACTGCCGCGCGGCCAGGCACTGGGCAATGCGGGCAGCAAGAACACGCTGCCCCCCCAACTTTGTAGCAGCATCTCGGTGATGCCGGCGGTGCCGCCGAAGTTGCCATCGATCTGGAACGGCGGATGCGCGTCGAACAGATTCGGGTAGGTGCGCTCGGGCGAGATCAGCAATTGCAGAATGCGATACGCATGCTCGCCATCGGCCAGACGTGCCCACAGATTCAGGCGCCAGCCGATGCCCCAGCCGGTGGTGTTGTCGCCGCGCGTTTCCAGCGTGCGCTTGGCCGCGGCGGCAAGCTCGGGCGTATCACGCAGATTGATCTGGCTGGAGGGATGCAGCGCATACAGATGCGAGACGTGGCGGTGATGGATCTCCGGCGCCTGCATGTCCCAGTCCTGTTGCCACTCCTGCAGCTGCCCCGCCTTGCCGATGCGGTTGGGCGGCAATTGCTCGCGCAGCGTGCTCAGCTGTTGCGCGAAGGCATCGTCGACCTTGAGCAGCTTGCTCATCGCGATGCATTGCGCGAACAGATCGCGCAGCAGCTGCGCATCCATGGTGGGGCCGGCACATAGCGCGGCGTTGAACGGATGCTGGTTTTCCGGCGAGATCGACGGGTTGGTCACCATCGCGCCGGTCTGCGGATCCTTGACCAGCGTGGCGACGAAGAACTCCGCCGCGCCCTTGAACAAGGGGTAGATCCTGCCCAGGTAGGCACGGTCGCGGCCGTAATCCCAGCGGTCCCACAGCTGTTGCAGCAGCCACACGCCGCCCATCGGCCATAGGCTCCACTTCGCACCATCGATCGGACCGGCCTGGCGCCACAGATCGGTGTTGTTGTGCACCACCCAACCGGGCGCGTCGTACATCGCGCGTGCGGTGTGCGCCCCGGTTTGGGCCAGATCGAACAACATGGATTCCAGCGGTTCGACGCATTCGTGCAGCGCGTTGGCCTCGCTGGGCCAGTAGTTCATCTCGGTGTTGATGTTGATGGTGTACTTGCTTTCCCACGGCGGCTGCATCAGGTCGTTCCAGATGCCCTGCAGATTGGCCGGTTGGGAACCTGGACGCGAGCTGCAGATCAGCAGGTAACGGCCGAACTGGTGGTACAGCGCCGCCAGTGCCGGGTCGTTGCCATTGGCAAACGCCTGCACGCGTTCATCGGTGGGCAGCTTCGCCGCTTCGCTGCTGCCGAGGTCGATCGCCACGCGCCGGAACAGCCGCTGATGATCAGCCAGATGCGCACGCAGCAATGCAGCGTAGTCCAGCTTGCCCGCCTTCTGCATGCTTGCTGCGGTCAATGCGAGTGGATCGCCATCGACGGCGTCGTAGCGTTGGTAGCTGGTGGCGGCAGTGAGCAACAGCACCACTTCATCGGCGCCCTCGATGCGCAAGCGGTCGCGCAGATCGCTGACCGTGCCGCCCTTGATCTGCGGCAACACGCGCAACGCAAAACGCAGCTTGCCGTCGATACCGGCGAAGCTGCCGTTGCGGCCGCTGAACAGCAGGCCGCCCTGCTCCACCGTGACCTCGCCGGTCTGCGGGCTGTCGATGCCCACGCGCAGGGAAATCGCACGTGGGCGATCGCACGACAGGCGCACCACGATGCACTGCGATTGCGCCGACACGAACACTTCGCGCTTGTGCACAGCGCCGCCGGAACGAAACGTCGTGGTAGCCACGCCGGTATCCAGATCGAGCTGACGGCGATACTCGCTGATGCCGTCGGCACGATCGAAATCCAGCAACAGATCGCCCAGCGGTTGATACGGCATCTGCTTGAGCGGACGCGAGAGCATCTTCGCGTCGGCCAGTGTTTCGGCTTCGGCATAGCGCCCGGCAAATACGAGCGCGCGCACCTGTGGCAAGGCCGCCAGCGCGTCGGGGCTGGTGGCGTCGTACGGGCCGCCGGCGTACAGCGTGTCTTCGTTGAGTTGCAGGCGCTCGTGGGCAATGCCGCCCCACACCATCGCGCCCAGCCGGCCGTTGCCGACCGGCAAGGCCTGTACCCATTCGTTGGCCGGTTCGCGATACCACAGCTGCAAGGCATCGCCGGCTGCGGCGGCAGGCAGCGACTGTTTGCCGGCTGCCTTCGCCGGCGCAGCAACCGCGGACGCGGCCGGCGCAGCCCCCAGCACCGCGAGTGCGGCACCGGTTGCCTTGCAGACTTCCCTGCGGGTCAGCACGTGCACCACCGTGCTGCATGACCGGACCTGCACGCCCGAGCCTCGCGGCGATCCGGCATCTGCGCACTCACTGACTGACAACGACCTGCGATCATCGACGACGCGCTTTGCCGGACGCAATCTTGCGCTGCAACACGCTGACCGGCTTGCCGTCGTACTGGATGCTGGCGTCGGTCTTGGGTTCGAGCGCACCGGCATCCTCGCGCGGGCCGTCGACGAAGCGTACGTTGACGGTGCGCTTGGCCTGCATGCCGGTCCAGCTGCCTTCGCGCTTGCCGATGCTCAGCTCGCCCTTGGCCTGGTTCCAGCTCAGCGGAATGCGGCTGAACTCGCCCTTTTCGTAGCCGTAGCCCTTGCCGTCGTCCTCATACAGCGAGAACTGGCCGTCGGCGCCGGTGTAGACCACCACAGTGAGCGGTGCATCCGGTTTCTGGTCCACGTATTCCTGCACCGGGCCGGTGGGCACGATGGAACCGGCGCGCACGAACAACGGCATGCGCTCGATCGGCGCGGCCGCTTCGATGCTCTGGCCACCTTCGTAGCGCTTGCCGGTGGAAAAATCCAGCCAGCTGCTGCCGGCCGGCAGATACACCTGACGTGAGGTGGCGCCGAAGCGGGTGACCGGAGCGACCAGGAAGGCCGGCCCGAACAGATACTGGTCGTTGATGTCGCGAACCTTGGGGTCGTTCGGGAAGTCCATCATCATGCCGCGCATGATCACGCCGTCGCGCTGATAGGTGTCGCCGGCCAGGCTGTAGATGTACGGCAGCAACGCGTAACGCAGCCGGTTGTAGTAGGCCATGCTGTCGTAGAACGGCGTGCCCTCCGGGGCGATGTTCCAGATTTCGCGGTACGGGAACTGGCCGTGCGAGCGGAAGATCGGCACGAACGCGCCGAACTGGAACCAGCGCGTATTGAGCTCGCGCCATTCCGGCAGATGCGCCGGGTCCTGGTTTTCGTAACGCTTCTCCACCGCGAAGCCGCCGATGTCGAAGGTCCAGTTGGGCAGGCCCGACAGCGCCATGTTGACGCCCGCGGAAATCTGGTCGTGCATGTCGTCCCAGCGCGAGACGATGTCGCCGCTCCACACCGCCACCGCATTGCGCTGGGTGCCGGCATAACCCTTGCGCGACAAGATGAACACCCGCTTGTCGTCGGCCGCACGGTCGCCCACATACACGCCATGTGTGTGCGGCAGCGGATACGAGTTGAAGAACTCGGTGGACGGGCCCAGCGCGGTCGGCGTGGTGCGTGCCTTGCGCTCGCCGATATCCAGGTTGGAATGCACGTCCGGCTCGTCGGCGTCCATCCACCATGCATCGAAACCCTTGCTGTTGAGCTTCTCGTTGACCTGACGCCAGTAGATCGCTTGCGCCTTTTCCGAATACGGATCGTAGAACGAGTTCTTGTAGCCCTTGGCGATCCAGTCCAACTCACCCACTTCGACATTGCGCTTGTACATGAAACCGGCGGCATCCAGTTCCTTGTAGTTGGCGGTGGTGGGATAGAACTTGGGCCAGATCGAAATCATGATCTGCGCGTGCATGTCGTGCACGGACTTGACCATGCCATCCGGATCCGGGAAGTGCTGTGGGTCGAAATCGTGCGAACCCCAGGCGTTTTCCGGCCAGTAAGACCAATCCAGCACGATGTTGTCCAGCGACAGCTTGCGCTTGCGGTACTCGGCCAACACGCCCACCAACTCGTCCTGGCTCTTGTAACGCTCGCGGCTCTGCCAGAAGCCGTACGCCCACTTGGGCAGCATCACCGACTTGCCGGTGAGTTCGCGATAGCCGGCAATCGCCTGATCGTAAGAATCGGCCGAGACGAAGTAGTAGTCGATCATCTGCCCGGCTTCGGACCACAGCGACAAATCCTTGGCTTCGGTCGCCGGCAGCGGGTCGCGATGCAGCAGCGCGATATAGCTGGGGTCGATCAGGTCCCACTCGACCTTGACGGTGTGGCGCTTGCCCGGCTCCAACTCGAGCTTGAATTCGTGATTCCACGGGTTCCAGTTCTGGCGCCAGCGATCGATGATCAGCTTGCCGTCCACGTACAACTTGGCGTATTCGCTCGAATACAGCGAGAAGGTGTGCTCGCCACCGGTGAGCGCTTCGATCTCGCCCTCCCAGGTGACCTGCATGCGGCTGTCCTTGTCCTTTGTGATCGCCTTCTTCGGATACTTGGTCAGGTCGCTGAGGTATTGGTAATTCACCTCGCTCTCGCGACGCTCGACGATCTGCTTGCCGTTGATCGCATAGCGCGCGGTCAATGCGCCGGCCTTGCCCTTGGCGTCGTACAACTTGAGCGTCTTGGGCAGCGGCTGCAGGCCGCGCGGGTCGCCCAGGCGGCTGATGGAGTTGTTGTCCCACAGCAGGCCGTAGTTGCGGCTGGAGACCAGATACGGCACCGCCATGTCGATATTGTTCTGCTGCAGCTCGACGTTGCGGCCCTTCTGATTCATCCAGCCCTGCTGATGCTGGCCGAAGCCGTACAGCGCTTCGTCATCGGGCGACTGGAAGCGCTGACGCACGCTCAGGTACTGCTTGCCTTCGACCTTGAGCGGGGCAAAGCTGCGCCCGCCGGCCACCTCCGACAACACCGGCTTGCCGTTGGCATCGGCGAAGCTGACATGGCCGTCGACGGTGGACACCGTGGCGGTGACCTTGCCGGTCTTCAGCTGCACGCTGTCGCCCTGCTCGGCCAGCTGGAACTTGCTGTCGCCCTGCACCGGCACGCGCATCAGGCTGGGGCTGCGCGCGAAGTCGCCATCCGGATCGGCACTGACGCGGATGATGCCGGCATCGACCACCTGCAGACGCACCGGTGCGGCGCCCTTGGCGCTCGGCACCACGGTGACGCCATCGGCGGCCTTGCGCACTTCCTGCGCATGCGCGGCATTGGCCAGCAGGGCCAGCGACAACGCCAGGCAGTGCGCGAGCGGTGTACGTCGGGTGGCAGGCGCATGGCCGGCGGAACGGTTGGTGGTTTGCATGTTCACTCCCTTGGAATTACGAAACGGTGCCGCGGGGGCGGCAGCGCATGGGTTCATTGAATTCAACGTGGCTGACAGCGCGCTGCGCAGTTATCGGGCTGCGCGGCAACGCTGATAGCCGCGTTTATTTGTAAGTCGCCAGCTTGATCTTCAGCAGCTGCGGCGCACTGGAAAAATTGACGCCGTAATCGGTCTGGTCGCCGTTCCAGTTGCGCTCGAACTTCCAGTCGCTGCCTTCGTATACGCCTTCCTCGACGCGGTCATAGAGCATGTTGGCGGTGGCTTCACTGGCCGGATGCAGGGTCACGCGCACGTGGTAACCGGTGACCAGAAATTCGTCCGGGCCTAGCTCGGCGATCAAGGCCGCGCCGATCGGCTCGGGGTTGCCCGGCGGCTCGCCCTTGAACCAGAACTGCGGCACGCCATAGGTGATGGTGGCGCTCCAGCGCTCGTTGAGCTTGAGCTCCTGCACGGCCTGGCCGGGTTCTTCTGCGGTGCCGTGCAGCTTGCCTTCGGAGGCGGCCTTGGCGAACGGACGCATGCCGCGTTTGACCAGATCGAAACCCAGCGCGAACGGCGCCAGCGTTTCTTCGTTGACGTGCTTGGCGCCCAACGGATAGTTGGAATAACGCGTGTAGTCCATGCCGAACGCCGACCAGCCGATGCCGTCGTGGCCCAGCGTGGGGAACAGATAACGCGCGTACTCGGGGCGGTTGCCGGTTTCGGCAACGAACAAGGCGTTATCCGGCCGCGCGTAACGCTCCAGCACCGTGGTGTACATGCGGTACTCGGGCATGTAGATGTCCGGCGCCAGCAAGTCGATATGCGGGCCGGCCGCCTTCCACACATCCAGCACGTTGTCGGTGGGACCACCGCTGGCGTATTGACCGGGCTGGCCGGGATTGAACGGGCCACGCAGTGCGGCGTTGACGTACATCGGCAATGGGTACTCGGCCTTGCCGGCCTCGGCCACCTGGTCGATGTAGCGACCGATCGACCAGGCGTGGAAGACTTCGTCGGCATCGGCACCGAACACCTGCGCCCAGCTGCCTGGCGGCTTGTTCAAACGCTTGAGCAGTTCGTCCGGCACCGGGCCTTCAAACAGCTTTTGCGCCATCGGCGAGAAGTCGCGCACGCTGCCGTAGGTGCCCGGCTCATTTTCCGGCTGGATCATGATTACGGTGTGCTGCGGATCGACTTGCTTGAGATGCTGCATGAAGGCGACGAAGGCCTTGCGGTCGGCATCCAGCGTGGCCTGCGCATGCGGCGACAGCGAGCCGATCGCCTTGCCCTCGCGCGTCACCACACGCGGGAAGCGCTGGTTGTCGGTCTTGACCCAATGCGGCGCATATGCCGGGCCGTTGTTCTTCCAGGTCGCAAACCACAGCAGCACCAGCCGCACCTTGTGCTCGCGCGCTTGCGTCAGCAACGTATCGACGAAGGAGAAATCGAACTTGCCTTCTTCCGGCTCGACCTGCTCCCAGGCGATCGGCACCTGCACGGTGTTGGGGCCCAGCACCTGCATCGCAGGCCACACCTTGTCCATCACCCCGGGATAGTTGCTGGAGTTGTTGACCTGCGCGCCCAGGATCAGGAACGGCGCGCCATCGACCATCAACGCATGCTTGCCGTCCTTGCTGACGAACTGCGGCATCGGTGTCTGCGCAGCCGGCGCCGCCGCAGTGGCAGGCGCGGTCGCTGCTGCACTGGCAGCCGGTGCGACGGCAGCCGGCTTGGCGGTGTCGCCTTGCTCACCGGATTGGCACGAAGCCAAGGCCAGCGCCAACGCGGACAGCAGCAGCGGACGCAGGCAACGGCGTGCAGTGGAAGGAGCGATCACACGCGTAACGGGGGAATGCATGGACATAAGACTCCGTGTCACCAGGTATCGGTGCGGAAGGGGGAAACAGGAAGATGTTCGCGATTGACCAGGTTGGCGTCGTCCGGGTTTTCGCTCCAGCCGTAGCGCACGGCGACCGGCGCAGACACCGCATCGCTGCGTACGATCACGCGATCGCCGTCGAGTTGCGCGGTGGCCGGATGGAACTGCTTGTCGGCACCGGCGACACGGAAGCCTTGCACTTGGCCACCGCCACTCACCTGCAACGCATTGCCTTGCAGATCGAAACTCAGCACTGCCTGGCCATCGGCGAAGCTTGCGCGCTTGAACAGCGGCGCGCTGTACACCAGCGTTTCGCCATAAGCCACATGCCGCGCCGCAAGCGCCAGACGATGGCCGACATCGCGCTTGTTGGTGGGATGGATATCGGTGGGGTTGCCGATATCGATGATCACCGCCTGCCCGGTTGATGGCAGCGCCAGCGTCTTGGATTGCGACTCGCGCAACAGCGCCCACGGGCTCATATCGCCTTTGTCGCCACCGGCCTTGAAGTTGGCCAGCTGCACCCACAGAAACGGCAGCTGTTTCGCACCGCGTTCGGCGCGCCATTGCTGGATCATCGCCGCGAACTGCTCGCGATATTTCACCGCACCGGTGTCGCTGGCATTGGTTTCGCCCTGATACCAGATCACGCCCTTGACCGGGAACGGCTGCAGCGGATGGATCATCTGGTTGTACAGCAGCGTGGGCAGCTGATTCTTGTTGTCGGCCAGCGACACGCGCACGGCAGCCGGGCGGAATTTCCAGCCGCTCAAGGCGCGCTTGGCGCCGGCGGTGGTCTGCACAAAGCGCTGCTCGTCCGGACCGTGCATGCCGCCACCACCGCTGAGGTCTTCCACCCGCACCGCGATGTGGTTGACGCCTGCATGCAGTGCAGAAGGCGGCACTTTGTAGACGCGCGGCAGGTTCCACTGCTTGGTGGTCTGGCCAACCTGGGTGCCGTTGACATAGGTGATATCGGAATCGTCGATCTGGCCCACGCCCAGCGCAATACCGGCCTTGGCCTCGGCAGCGCTCAAGGTGACCGTGGTGCGGTACCAGGCGATGCCATCCATGCCGTCATAGCCGCTGAGTTCCCATTGCTGGGTGGTCGGGATGCTGTCCCAGTCGCTGTCGTCAAACGTCGGTGCGCGCCACTGCGGCATGTCGCCCTCCACCTTGGGCCAGCGCGCGATGCGCTTGCCGGTGGCGGCCTGCGCGGCGGCATCGCGTTGCTTGATCGCCTCGATCGCGCCCTGATTCTGGTCGGCGTTCAGCCCCAGCGAGGCCGCATCCATCCACGCTTCGATCGCACTGCCGCCCCAGGTGCTGTTGACGATGCCGATCGGCACGCCGGTGCTGGCACGCAGCTCCTTGGCGAAGAAATACCCGACTGCGGTGAACTCGCCGGCGTTGACCGGCGTCGCCGCTTTCCAGTCGCCGCCGGTCAGGCGCGCTTCCGGCTGCACCGACCACGACTTGGGCACCTTGAAGTGGCGCAATTGCGGGTCGTTGGCAGCAGCCACTGCCTGCGGACCATCGCTAGCCTGCGCCAAGGGCCACTCCATATTCGATTGGCCGCTGGCCAGCCATACATCGCCGACCAACACATCACGTACCTGCAACTCCCCACCGTCGCCCTGCACGCTCAGCACATAAGGGCCACCGGCGGTGTGCGCGGGCAGACTGACCTTCCACTGCCCTTTCGCATCGGCCTTGGCGGTGGCGCGTTTGCCGTCGAAGCTGACCGTGATGGCGGCATTCGGCGATGCCCAGCCCCACACCGGCATCGGCTGGTCACGCTGCAATACCGCACCATCGGCAAACAACAATGGCAGGGTCGGTTGTGCCAACGCGGCGGGGCTGATCAGCGCCAGCCCCAACAGGCAGCCACGACGGATGAAAGAAGCGGTCATGCAGTGATCTCCAGAGTCGGCGCAGCCACGCGGCGCGCAACAAAGCGACAGCACGCGCCGCCGCATACAGTAAGACAGCGCGATGACGCGCGCAGGCACACAGCGCTCATCGTGGATCGCCGTAGAAAATGCCACGCCCACCGGTAGCGAAGTACACGCGCCCGGGGATGCGCGGATCGCCGGTCACGCTGTACGGCTTGCCGAAACGGTGCGCGTCGTCGTTGATGCGCAACCAGTGCGCGCCGTCGTCGTCGGAGCGGAATACACCATCCACACCACGCACGCGGCCGGCCAGATACAGCGCCGGTGGTGCACCCTCGCGCAGTGCCTTGCCGATGCCCAACGAACGCGCCTGGTCCGGCGTGGACAAGGTCTGCAAACGACCGTCCTGCCAACGCATCACGCCCAGCGTGGGGCTGGCCAGATACACCACACCCGCACGCCACGGATCCGGTCGTAGTTGCGGACGCGCACGCTCATCGCGCGCCGGGCTGCCGACCTGCTGACCGGTGTCACGAAAGTTCGCTGCGCCATCGCTGCTTTCGAACAAGCGCCCGCTTGCGGTGTCAACCGCATACCAGCGCCGCGCATCGACGCGATCGGCCACCGCCACCGCAGTGTCGGGTAGACCTTGCACACGTTGCCACTGCTTGCCGAAATCGGCTGTGCGCCACACACCGCCTTTCTCGGGTGCCCATACAACATGGGATGCGTCGGCAGAAATGGCGATGTTGCCGGCGCCCTGCCCTGCTGGCGGCTCGCTGGCAAACGCCGTCCACTGCGCGCCGCCATCGCGCGAGTAGAGCGCGCGGATTTCATTGTTGCGGCGATTGCGTACGGTGCCGCTGCGCACCACCCACTGCGCGGCCTGCCCGGCGGCATCGATACTTTCGCCATTGGTCAGGCGCGGGCCGGCGTACTGCAATTGCGCACGGTCCAGATCGTCATGCCGAAAGCCATCGATATCGCCCAGCGCGCTGAGCAGATGCGCGCCCTGCATCGGGCTGAGCAGATCCAGCGGCACGGTTTCTTCCAGCCCGCGGTCCTGAAACCACCACTGCAACGGACGCTGATGCGCGGCAAACTCCTGCAGATTGCGCGAGGCCCAGATGCCATAGCCGGTAACGAACAGCGCGTGATTGCTGTCGAACGGATTGATCGCCAATGCGCCCATCCAGTGCGGCGTCGCCTGCGCAGTCCACGGCGCGGCGCTGTGATCGAACTGCGAGGCGGCCAACAATGGCGTCCAGCTGCGACCGCCATCGACGCTGCGGAACAATTCATCGCGCGGTGAGCGGCGGAACGTGCTGGCCAGCAGCACCTGCGGCTGTTGCGGATCCACCGCCACCGCGCCCCAACCGAAACCATCGCCACTGGCCGGCTGCGCGATCGGGCTGATCTCGCTCCAGCGCGCCTGCGCCCCCGCCTGCGCCGGGGTGTATTTCCATAGCGCGCCACCGGCCATCAAATCCGGGCCGGGCTGATCGCCGTAACTCAGATACCACTGCCCATCGCTGCCACCGGCCATATGACTGGGACGCAGACCCTTGGGTTGGCCGGCCACTACCGACCAGCTGCGACCCGCATCTTCGGAGACATACAGACTGGTCTGCGCAGTAGACACACCCACATAGATCCGCGGCGTCGGCGCACCAGCGCTGCCGCTGGCGGCATCGAACACGACAAAGGCGATGCCCACCGCCTGCTCGCGTCCAACATGATTACGCGCAGTGGAACCCGCCAGTGCCTCGGCAGGAAACCCATCCACACGCGCCCAGTGCGCGCCGCGATCGGTGCTGCGCCACAGACCCGCATCGCGCGAACCGAGCAACAGCACGCGGCCATCGTGCGGGTCCACTGCCAAGCGTTCGCCATTGGAACGACCCAGCTGGTTGCCGCCCAGTTTGAACGGCAACTCGGCACGCTCGAAGCTGTGCCCGCGATCGAACGAGCGCAGCACCGCGGCATTGCCGGCGCGCTCGTGCATATAGGTGCCCGCGGCCAGATACAGCGCCTTCGGGTCGGCAGGATCGACCGCGAAGGCGTCGATCCCCATCAGATTCCAGTCGTCGGCACCCAACCAATCGGTCAGTGCGATCCACTGCTGCGCGCGCGCATCCCAACGGTAGGCGCCACCGACATCGGTGCGCGCATACGCAAGATCGCGCTGTGCGGGATGAAACAGCACACCGGTGACGAATCCGCCACCGCCAATGGCAACGCTGCGCCATTGGTAAGGCCCTTGCGCACCGGAATCGGCGGCATGTAGCCGAAAGACAGACGCCAACAGCAGCAACGCCCAAAGACCGGCCTGCCACGCTTGCATACGAAGACGACGGCGCTCAGTAGGCGGATCGATCATGACGATCATTCCTCCGGCTCCCTTTGCGGTCGATGATGGCCACCGACTGGAAAAACACCGGTCCAACGAGCTGCCTGCACAGCTCGCCGGACCGGAGACGCACTTCCTACGGCACGTTCTACAGGCTGGCCCGCAAGGTCAGGCCATACCGACGATCGTTGATCACAAAGTCGCGGTAGCGCGACTCGGAACCCAGATAGCTTTCGCGACGGGTATCGAGCAGATTCACGCCATCGAGCGAGATCGACCACACATCATTGATGTTGAAACGCAGCGAGGCATCCAGCTGGCCGAAGCCCTTGTTGTAGACCGGCAGATTGCCGGTGCCGTTGCCTGCGGTGGTCACCAGCCAGTCGCTGCGCCAGTTGTAGGCCACACGGCCCTGGAAGCGCGAGGTTTCGTAGCTGAGGATCGCGTTGTAGCTGTTCTTGGACAACCCTTCCAGCGGCACGGTGAGTGCCTGGCCGTTGGTGTCGGTGGCAGTGGGGCTCGGCGCCTCGCTGTCGACATAGGTGTAGTTGGTCTGCAGGCCGAAGCCGCTCAACCAGCCCGGCAGGAAGTCGAAGAACTGCGTGTAGCCCAGTTCCGCACCGCGGATCTTGCCGGCATCGCCGTTGACCGGACGGGTGATCTGCGCAGGCTGGCCATCGTAGATCTCATTGAAGACGGCATTTGCAATAAAGCCCTCTACTTTTTTGTAGAAAAGCGTGCCGTACATCATAGAGCCCTGGCCGAAGTACCACTCCAGCGCAGTGTCGAATTGATCAGCCTTCACCGGCTCCAATTCCGGATTACCTGCATTGCCCACCAAGGTGGAGCCGCCTGCGCCAGAGTTGGTGCCCAAGCTCAAATTTGGATTAAGGCGATCAAAAGTCGGGCGTGAGATACCGCGCGAGGCGGCAAAACGCCATTGCAACTGGTCGCTCAGCATCCAACGCAAGTTCAGGCTCGGTAGCACGTCCGTATAGGTCTGCTGCGCGTCTACTGGAATCAGGCCGCCGCCCTCGCTATCGGTGCCGGTGCGTACACCAGTTGAACCGACCTCGGTGCGCACGACACGCACGCCGATGTTGCCATCAAACGGAATTGAGTCGCTGTCCACACCGAAGCGCAATACACCGTAGGCCGCGTAGGTCTTCTCGGTCTGAGCGTTAATATTGTTAGGTGCGAATACAAGCGGACTGGCGCCGAAGGTGGCAAGAGTCTGCTCGTAGTTGGACACTGCCGAATTGGCTGCGGTCAACGTACGTCCAAAGGTGCTGCTTTCACCACGGAAAAAATCGGTAATTGGATTGGTCACGATACCAATGCTGGGAAACGCCGCGAATGGCGAGTCGGTCGCAGCACCGCATGCGGTGTTCAAACACATAAAGCGATAGATATTGCCCTTGGTCTCGGCATCGCGATCGGTGTAGCGCACACCGGCCTTGAAGCTGCGCACGAAGTCGCTGTCGAACGCCAGGTCCATGTCGGCGCGCCAGGCGAACTCAGTTCCCTTGTTGTCGTCCTTGTTGTCCAGGTGGTAGCGCCAGCCGTCATAGTTGTTGACGTCGGCAAGGTAGCCTTCCGCGCCGCTAGCATCGGTCACCGACAGGCGCGGCAGATCGCCACGAAAATCGACGTTGAACTGCGGGCTGGTGTCCTGCCCGGTCGCCACGATGTAGCGCGTGCCGGTGGTGGTGGCATCGACATACTGGAAGTCGGTGCTCAGGGTCAGCTTCTCGTTGACCGTCCACTTGGCGCCCAACGAGTAATCGGTGGTCACCGAGTGACGCTCGGTCAGGCTGGTGTTGGATTCGGTCGGTACGTTCTGGAACGAGCCGTTGACGAACTCGTTGCGGTCGTTGACCTGGATACCGGGCAACCCTTGTATGGGATTTTGCTGCGTCAGTGCGAAGAACGAATAATCCTGCCAGCGGAAATCGTATTCCGAACGCAGCACCTGCGTATAGACCTCGACCGCATCGTTCGGGCGCCACTGCATCGCAAATGCACCGGTCTTGCGCTCGCGCTCACCGACGGTGGTGTTGATGCCGGCGCCGTGCGGCACCGACACTTCCTGGCCTTCGTAGCCCGGCAGATCGGTCTGCGTGTACCACGGCTCGATCGAGATGGTGTCCTGACGGAACGGGCTCTTCTGCTGCGAATAATTCACCAGCAGGCCGATCTCGCCGATACCGGTCTGCCAGCGATCGCTGAACAGGCCCGAGAACGCCGGCTTGCCGTCGTCGGCCAGGTCGTAATGGTTGTACTGGACGCTGCCGGCGATCTTGCGGCCGTCATAGTCGAACGGCAGACGCGTGCGCAGATCCACGGTGCCGCCCAGGCCACCTTCGATCATGTCGGCCGAGGGATTCTTGTAGACGTTGACGCCGCCGAGCAACTCGGCAGAGACGTCTTCGAAGCTCAGGCCACGGCCGTCGTTGGCGGTGAAGATGTCACGGCCATTGAGTTCGGTACGCACCTGGGTCAGGCCGCGAATGGCGATCGAGCTGCCTTCGCCGTAGTTGCGCGTGATCTGGATACCGGAGATGCGCTGCAGCGCCTCGGCCACGTTGTTGTCGGGCAGCTTGCCGATGTCTTCGGCAACGATCGAATCGACGATCTGCTCGGCGTTCTGCTTGACCAGCTGCGCCTTGGTGACGCTGCTGCGGGTGCCGGTGACCTGCACGGTGTCGAGCTGTTGGGTGGTCGGGTCCTGCGCCGGAGCAGCAGTGGTGGTCGCGTCCTGCGCATAGGCCTGCGCGCTCAACAGCGTGGCCACACTGAGGGCCATCACGGAGCGGCGGAAATCACGGATCGAACGCTGACCCACAGTCCGGCCTGCCGGAATGTGGCGATGTTGCACTGACATGGTGCTCCCTCCCAGGACGCATGTACTGCTAATTTTTAGCGGGTGGGTGCGCGAACGCCCTGCCCGTCGTTGTTGCTGGCCCACATCCCAAGACGGCTGAGGCCGAGACTGGTTGGATGCGTGGTAATCCCGATAAGGCTTACCTAGCGGCTGCGGCCGGAGCATAGGGCGCGGCTGTCATGCCACACCAATGAAATATTCCTGGCGAGCTATTCCTGAAACCTATAGCAACATAGAGAAACCCGGCAGGTCTGACGTTGCGGGCCAGGCTGCCCGATTCACCGAAACGGGCTCAACTCTGCGAACCAGCGCAGGCCGGAACCGTGATCGAGCACGCTTACCAGTTCATGCGCAGCACCAGCGAATAGCGCCGGTCGTTGACGAACGAAGAACGCGTGTACAAGCGCGGGTCCACTTCGCCCCCTTCGTACGAGGTCGGCCCCATCAACACCTTGGTGACCGTATTGGTCAGGTTGTTGGCCTGCACGCCCAATTGCAGATGGTCGTTGAAGCGATAGAAGAACGAGCCGTCGAGCTGGCCATAGTCATCGGCCCAGGTCGGCAGACGCGTGGCCGCGTCGCTGGTGGTCAGCAGATAGCGCGAGCGCCAGTTGTAGGCCAGCCGCAACGACAAAGGGCCCTTCTCGTAGATGCCGGCCAGGTTGTAGCTGCGTCGCGACAAGCCTTCCAGCGGCAACTCGACACCGGTGACGGTGGTGTTGGTGTACGGGTCGGTGGCGGTGTTGGCGCCGCCCTCGCTGTCGACGAAGGTGAAGTTGGCATTGACGCCGAACCCGCTCAGCCAGCCCGGCAGCTGATCGAAGAACTGGGTATAGCCCAGTTCGGCACCGCGGATGGTGCCCTCGTCCATGTTGTACGGGCGTGTCACCAGCCAGGGGCGGTTGTCGTAGATCTCGCTGCGGGTCTGGGTGGAGAAGTAATCCTTGACCTTCTTGTAGAACAGCGTGGCGTACAGCATGTCGCTGGTGTCGAAATACCACTCCAGCGCGGTGTCGAACTGGTTGGCTACCATCGGCTTTAGGTTCGGGTTGCCGGCGGTGCCGACAAAATCGGTCGCCTGTCCGGCGTCGTTGGTTTCCACGTTGAGCAACACATACGGCTGCAGCTGGGTGTAATCCGGGCGCGCCATCGCCTTGGAGGCGGCAAAGCGCCACTGCAAGGTGTCGGTAAAGCGCAGGCGCAGGTTCAAGCTGGGCAATACATTGGTGTAGCTGCCTTCGGAATTGTTCTCGAAATACTGCCCGGTGTAGCGCGCCTGCAATTCGGGCGAGACATTGAGGCCGGCAAGATTCTGGAATTGGCCAAAGCCTTCGGCCTGGGTCTTGGTCTGCACCACACGGATGCCGACGTTGCCGTCCACCGGAATGCCCCAGGCCTCGTCATTACCGAAATACAGCGCCGCATACGCCGCCTGGGTGCGCTCGAACTGCCGGTTGGTGTCCTGCGGCTGATAGGTGTCCGGTGCCCAGCCATAGCCGCGCAACGCCACGATCTGCTGGATCATCTGCGAGGCTGAGCCGTAGTTGTTGACCAGGCTGCTATTGGGCACCACCAGCGTGGTCGGCACGTTCACCCCGCCACGGAAGAAGTTGGAGAAGGTGAACAGCGACGACTGGTCGGTCATGAACTCGGACATATTCGCCAGGCCATTGCTGGTGCCTGGAATCGCCGCCCAGTTGTCGGAGATCACGCCCCAGTTGTAGCCGGAATTCTTGTTGATCTGGTTGCGGTCGGTGGCACGCATGCCGAAGCGCGCAAAACGCAACCAGCTGCTGTCATCGAAGGTGTATTCCAGATCCACGCGGGTGGACAGCTGCCGCCCGCGATTCTTGCCCAGGTGGTCCATCGCCGCCGCCCAGAAGTAATTGGACGGATCCTGGGTAAAGGCCGGGTTGGCGATCTGCACGCTGGGATACTTGCCCGACACGTCGTAGGACAGCCCGGGCAGATAGGTCGCGCTGAACACGGTGAAATCCAGCTGCTCGTTCTCCGACTGCACCAACTGCATATCGCCCTTGATCTGCAGGTTGTCGTTGAAGAAATGGCTGAAGCCCACCGACATGTCGGTGGTGGTGGTGCGCTGTTCGGAATAGCGGTTGTCCGTATTGAAGCGCACGCCGTCGCCGGTGAGCGCGCCGCGCCACGAGCTGGACACCGGCGAGCCGCGCAGGAAGGCGCCGCGATCGTCGTAGTCGAAAGTGGTGCCCGGCGCCGGGGTGATGCTGTTGTTGCTGTCGTTGAAGAACGCCGCGCGCTCCTGCCAGTTCATCTCGTAGCGCGAACGCAGGAACTGCGCATAGATCTCGGTGGCATCGCTGGGCTTCCACTGGAAGGCGGCCGCAATGCCGTCGCGCTTGCGCTCGAAATCCAGCTGACGCCAGTTCACCCCGCCCGGCACGAACACCTCGCTGCGCCCGCTGCCCGCCAGCACGGCCTCATCGGTACGCCGCACATACGGTTCGACCTGGATGCCGTCCGAGCGCGTCGCCAGCTCCGAATGCGCAACGTCGATCATGAAGCCCATTTCGCCGATGCCGGTGTCCCAGCGATCGCTGAACAGGAACGAGGCCGACGGCTTGTACTGCTTGCTCATGTCGCCGTAGTTGTAATCGACATTGCCACCGACGATCCGGCCCGGATTGTCGAACGGCATGCGCGTGCGCAGGTTGACCGTGCCGCCCAGGCCGCCTTCGATGATCTCGGCCGAGGGATTCTTGTACACGTCCACACCGGCCATCAGCTCGGCCGGCACGTCTTCGAAGCTCAGTCCGCGGCCGCTGGCGGCGCTGAAGATGTCGCGCCCATTGAGTTCGCCACGCACCTGGGTCAGGCCGCGGATCATCACGCCGCTGCCCTCGGCCGAGAAATGGTCGGGATCGCTGCGTGCGGCGAAGTGATCGATGGTCACGCCGCTGACGCGCTGCAGGGTTTCGGTGACGCTGCGGTCGGGCAAGGCGCCGATGTCCTCGGCGCTGACCGAATCCACGATCTGGCTGGCATCGCGCTTGATCACCTGCGACTTGACTCAGGCTGGCGCGCACACCGCGCACTTCCACCGTATCCAGATCCACCGCGCTGCCGGCGGCATTGGTGAGCGGGGCATTCTGGGACGAGGACGCCTGTTGGGCATAGACCGGTGTGGCGAGCAGCAACCCGATACTGAGGGCCATGGCCGAATGACGAAAACGCGGGGTACGACGAGCGCGCACGCCCGTCCCTGCCGAGGCATGGCTTGAAAAGCTGTACATCCGAATCCCTCCCAGGACGCTAGACGACTGAAGACTGGTTGTCGCGGCGCCGCGTGCACAACGCATGCGGCCCGCATGATCATGTGGGATCCGGACGCTGCCGCCCGGCTCCACCCTCCCACTACATGGCGGCTTGGCCGCCGATCACTTGCCCGACTTCACGTACGCTTCAGCATGGGATCTAGTGCACAGATATAGGCGTGTGCACCACCGCCAACCAATGAAAAATTCACGGCAAGGTATTCCCTCACGGAATGACTATGCAAGAGCCCGCTTAACCAAGCGATTCCGGACCACGCAGACCGGGATACAAACGTCGCGCGGTGGTTCGTAGCGCCTGCAAAATGCGCTCGGCCCCCGGCGGCAGGATGTAATCGCGCCGGCGGATGATGCCGAACGACTCCATCCGCACGCCCAGCTCGATCGGCAGCACGGGCTTTAGAGGTAATACGAATACGCAAGAACATGGGCCGATGGCATAGAACCCGCTCCGGCGATTGCGAAAGATTTGCCCCAAGACCGGACACCGCCCACACGCGTGCGGGTGGCAAGCCCATGCAACGCAGTCACCGGTCCGCCCACGCTCGGGGCATGTGAGCCACGCCGGGTCGGTGTCGCCCTGCCCTGAGCACATTGCCGGTAGGCTGTCCTCCCCTTTTCCACAGGTGGCCCCCATGACTGTGCGACCGCACTGCATCCTGCAGCACCGTGCAGCTTCCCTTGCTGTTGTGCGCCATCTTCGTACCCTCGCTGACTGGATGTTCGCGCATGAACACGCCTGCCAACGATCCATCCGCCACCCATCTAATTGAGAACATTCCTGTGGATGCACATAACATCGTGCATATCGATACCCGCAAACCGATTCCGTTTAGCAACCATGCGTTCGGCGCGATGTGTTACGACACCTATGGCTGCAAGGTGCTGTACGACGGCAGGTATGCAGCCAACTTTCCCGAAGATGAGAAGCGAATTTCATCGGCGTCGCTGGGTGACGTATACCCTGGCAATCTCAAAG
>NZ_JBEOLS010000053.1:0-36433 GCF_040279205.1 Xanthomonas hortorum | reverse complement strand
CGATGAAGCATTACCGGTAACGCTTCATCGCGGGCAAGCACGCTCCTACGAAGGTGCAGCCGCTGGGAACTGGTCGACAGACCAGGGCTGCTGGCAGCGTATTCGCGAGCTAGCCGGTCTCCACAAACAACGACGGCGGGCCGAAGCCCGCCGTCGTCTACTGTCGCCTTGGCCTGCGCTTTACGCCGCTTCGCGCGGCTGCTGTGCCTGCGGCTTGTCGTAGTAGCTGGCCGCACGCAACTCATGCGGATCGAAGTCGTCGACGGTGATGGTATCCATCATGATCGCGCGCAACTCTTCCAGCTGCTTGCGCTCGTCGATGGTGATCACGCCCTCGGCCACGGCCTCGTCCAGCTGCGCGGGGAAATCCAGTGCCTCAATGCCCTTGGTCTTGAGCGCCTTGAGGAACTTGCGTTCCACCGGTTCGGCCAGTACGGCCTTGGCCAGGTAGCTGGCGATACGGCCGCCGGGATTGTTGGTACACGGGGTCAGGAACACGCCCTGGCCCAAACGATCACGTGCCTCGTTCGGCGTCATCAAAATCGATGCCACGCGATGGCCCAGACGGTCGCCCGGTGCTTCGGCACGACGGCCCAGCGGGAAGATCAGCACCCACATCAGCCAGCCGACCGGACGGATCGGGAAGTTACGCAGCGCGGCCGACAGCGCGGTTTCGATCTTGTGCACGCTGTCGTGGAAGGCCCAGGCTAGCAGCGGCTGATCGGCTGCCGGTGCGCCTTCGTCGTGATAGCGCTTGAGCATCGCGCTGGTCAAGTAGATGTGGCTCAGCACATCGCCCAAGCGACCGGACAGCGATTCCTTGAACTTGAGCTTGCCGCCCAGCATCAGCATCGACACGTCGGCCATCAGCGCCAGGTTGGCGGAATAGCGATCCAGCTTGCGGAAGAACCGACGCGTATACGCATCGCCCGGCGCAGCGCCGATGCGTGCGCCGGTCAGGCCGAACCAGAACGAGCGCACCGCGTTGGAGATGCCGAAGCGGATGTGACCGAACAGGCTCTGATCGAAGTCTTCCAGACCACGGCGCGTATCCGGATCCTGCGCCGCCTTCATTTCCTTCATTACCCACGGGTGGCACAGGATTGCGCCCTGGCCGAAGATCAGCAGGCTGCGGGTCATGATGTTGGCGCCTTCCACGGTCACGCCGATCGGCGCCGACTGCCAGGCACGGCCGGCGAAATTGCGCGGCCCCAGGATGATGCCCTTGCCGCCAATCACATCCATCATGTCGCTGACCACTTCGCGGCCCATGGTGGTGCAGTGGTACTTGGCGATCGCCGACGGCACCGATGGCACATCGCCACGGTCCACCGCCGCTGCCGTGGCCTGCGACAGCGCACTGATCGCATAGGCTTTGCCGCCGATCCGTGCGAGCGCTTCTTCCACGCCCTCGAAGCGGCCGATCGACAGACCGAACTGCTTGCGGATGCGCGCATACGCACCGGTCACCACCGCCGCGTACTTGCCGCCGCCGCTGGCCGTGGAGGGCAGGGTGATCGAACGGCCCACCGCCAGACACTCGTTGAGCATGTTCCAGCCCTTGCCGACCATGTCCACGCCACCGATCAACTGGCTGAGCGGGATGAACACCTCGTTGCCACGGATCGGGCCGTTCTGGAAAGTGGAATTCAGCGGGAAATGACGGCGGCCGATTTCCACTCCCGGCGTCTCGCGTGGCAACAGCGCCAGGGTGATGCCGATATCCTTGTTATCGCCGATCAAGCCTTCCGGGTCATACATGCGGAACGCCAGGCCGATCAGCGAAGCCACCGGTGCCAGGGTGATGTAACGTTTGTCGAAGGTGAGCTTGACGCCGAGCACATTGGCGCCATTCCACTCGCCCTTGCAGACGATGCCGTAGTCCGGGATCGAGGTCGCATCGGAGCCGGCGAACGGGCCGGTCAGACCGAAACACGGCACTTCGGCGCCGATGGCCAGACGCGGCAGGTAATAGTCCTTCTGTTCCGGCGTGCCGTAATGCAGCAGCAGCTCACCCGGCCCGAGCGAATTGGGCACACCGACGGTGGAGCTGACCACGCTGGAGATCGAGGACAGCTTCTGGATCACCTTATGGTGTGCCAGCGCGCTGAAGCCCAGGCCGCCGTACTGCTTCGGAATGATCATGCCGAAGAACTTGTTCTTCTTGATGTACTCCCACAACTCCGGCGGCAGATCGGCGTGGACATGGGTGATTTCCCAGTCGTTCACCATCTTGCACAGCTCTTCGACCGGACCATCCAGAAACGCCTGCTCTTCGGCGGTCAGCTGCGGCTTGGGGTAGTTGAGCAGCTTCTGCCAATCCGGATCGCCGGTGAACAGCTCGCCTTCGAAGCCCACCGAGCCGGTTTCCAGCGCAATGCGTTCGGTCTGCGACAGCGGCGGCAGCACCTTGCGGAAGAAGCCCATCAGCGGCGTGGTCAGCAGCGGCTTGCGCAGGAACGGCAGCAAGACAGGCGCCGAAACCAGCACGACCAGCACGGCAGCGACGATGGTTGCGGTGAGATTGGCACCCAGCAACCAGCAGGCCACCAGCACGCAGGCGCTCAGCGCGACCCAGGTGGCAAGGCGCATGCGGTGGTAGGCAGCGATGCCCGCCGCCAGGATGACGAGGAGGAACGGTGCAACGATGCTCATGGTCTTGCTCCAGTGACATGCTCGGTAATGTTGGACGCTGCGATGGTGCCAACCGAGGGCAGTGCATCCAGATAATGCAACACGGTGGCGGTAAAGGTGGTGTTGTCGTCGCCGGCCAGCATGTGCGTGGCATCAGGCAACTGCACGTGCTGCGCATGCGGTGCGATCGACAGGAATTCGGTGATGGTGTCCGGTGTGACCAGATCGCTACGCCCGCCGCTGATCAGCAGTATCGGGCAACGCACCTGGGACGCGGCGTCCAGCAATGCCTGCTGCTGCGTGTGCGGATCCTGCCCCGCCAGTTCGTCGACCAGGCGCGGGTCCCAATGCCAGTGCCAACGCCCGTCGGCACGCTGCCGCAACAAGGCCTGCAACTGGTCTGCGGTCTTGCGCGGACGATGCGGCAAATATGCGGCAATCGCGTCTGCCGCCGCATCCAGCGATGCGAATCCGCCCGGATGTGCAGTCATGAACCGCAGGATGCGCTCCACGCCCCGCGTATCCCAGCGCGGCGTGATGTCGACCAGCACGATCGCCCGAAACAAACCCGGCCAGCGCGCCTCTGCCAGCAGACCGAACAGCCCGCCCATCGAGGCGGCGACCAGCACCGGCGGCTCGGATTGCTCACCGGCGAGCACGATCAGATCGTCGGTGAATTGCGTGGCCGAGTAGGGCACCTCAGCGTCATTGACGCTGGAATCGCCGTGCCCGCGTGCGTCGTAAGACAGCGCCCGGTAGCCGGCTTCCGCCAAGGCAGTGGCCGTGCCTTCCCATGCGTGTCGTGTCTGGCCGAATCCATGCGCCAACAGCACGGTTGGTGCGCGTTCTGCGCCCTGCGCCGACACCGCAAGCAACGTCTCACCAATACGAATGTTGGTGACAGACGTAGTGCACGCTAGGCTAGAGGAAGAGGTGACCATACCTAATGGTATGGATCTAGTGCACTCACTGTCAATACTCAGTGGTATGGATGGTTAAGCCATTGAATCCTGGCGGTTGTGCCTGCATTTCGTGATGCATACTGCAACTGACCCGAGCGTATGGTTAAATCGTCACAATGAACGACACCACCGATTCCAGCCCCACCACGCCCCGCGCCAGTTCCGGTCGCGGTCAGCGCCTCAGCGCAGACGACTGGGCACAGGCCGCGCTGGACCTGATCGCCGAACAAGGTGTCGGTGCAGTCGCCGTAGAACCACTGGCGCGCCGGCTCGGCGTCACCAAGGGCAGCTTCTACTGGCACTTTCCCTCGCGTGATGCGCTGCTGCAGGCAGCCCTCGAACGCTGGGAGATCTTCGAACAAAAGGAGGTGTTCGGCAGCCTGGAAGACGTCCCGGATCCGAGCGCACGCTTACGCGCACTGTTCCAACTTGTCGCGCACGAAGTCAAGCCGCATGTCATCTACAGCGAACTGCTCAAGGCACTCGACCACCCGGCCGTGCGCCCGGTCATCGACCGCGTCTCGCAACGCCGCCTCGACTACCTGATCGCCTCGTTCCGCCAGGCCGGCCTGAGCCGCACCGACGCCCAACACCGTGCCCGCCTGGCCTACGCCGCCTACGTCGGCTTCTTGCAGCTGTCGCTGCAACTACAGCAACCCAAGCAGGCCCGCGAAGACTTCGAAGCCTATGTCGAGCATGTGATTCAGACGTTGATTCCTGGGTAACTGGCAAATTGGCAGGGCCGGTCTATCGGCGTGCTGATCACGCTTTAGATTGACCTTTGAGATATCTCAAATAAAAAACGGCCCCGTTAGGGGCCGTTTTCTTAAGCTTCGCTTTTGATCTGCATCAGAAGCGCTGCTGATACTTCATGTACATGAAGCGGCCAATGTCGTACCCGCCGTAATAGGAATAGCCGGAGTTGGGCTGACCGTAAGCAGGCGCCGAATAATGCTCGAAAATATTGTTCGCACCAACGGCAACCGTAGCATTCCAAGGAAGGACGTAAGCAACTTGAAGGTCGTGGAACGTATTCGAACCCAGCTCATTCATGCCAACGATGGACCCTTGGAATTCAGGGGCACTAAAGTTCGGCAAGCTGCAACGATCATCAGCAAAGCAACGCTCCTTGGTACGTGAGAAATAACGCGTACTCCAGGTCACCGACCAATCGTCCCACTGCCAGTTCACCGAAAGATTGGAGCGAACGCGGAAGTTACCACCGAAACCGTTCTGCTGGCTTGGAGGATTTGCTGTGTTGTCCGCCTTCAGTTCGTTCTTTGATACATAGGTATTCAGGAGCGATGTCGTGAAGTTGCCCCATTGAGTTTCGAAACGATAGTTTAGGTCGAAGTCGAAACCTTCTGTTTCAACATAGCCGGCGTTACGTAGGCCAAACGACAGCTCGCTGACATTACCTGCCGCATTACGGGTGAAGCCCACACAGCGCGACTCAAGGCCACGCAAGTAGCAGTCATCCAATAGATCGGTAGGTGTGTCAGCCACGATCGTATTCTCGATCCGGATGTTCCACCAGTCCAGCGAAGCATTCAGGCCATTGATGAAGCCTGGGCTCCATACAAATCCGAGCGTCTTGGATGTCGAGGTTTCAGGAGTCAGCGTTGGCGTGCTACCAGAGATAAAGGGAACATTCGATTGTTCACCAGGACCATCTGCAGGAGCAATGCCAGAAGCATTCAGCTGACGAAAACCTGCCGGTACATCCGCCAAGCAGCGCGCGTTTCCAGCTGCCGGGCCAAACGAAGTATCACACGGATCCGTGTAGTCCTCGAAGCTTTGCGACAGACCTCCAAACAAGTCTGCAACCGTCGGTGCGCGGAACCCCTCCGACCACGTGCCGCGAATCAGAAGTGACTCGATGGGCTTCCATTTGAATCCGAATTTGCTATTGGTCGTATTACCGAAAGTATCGTAATCCGAGTAACGGGAGGCTAGCGTCACACTTAGTTCCTGAGCGCCAGGAAGGTCGGCCAGCAACGGAACCTGCAACTCGGCATAGATTTCGTTGAGGTTGTAGCCGCCGCTGGTGGGGCCTGCAGCAAGATCGGTAGAAATGCCGGTCTGCGCCAAGGCATCTGGCGAGAAAGAACCGCTTTCTTCACGGCGCTCGACGCCAAACGCGACACCGAGGTCACCTGCCGGCAACGTTGCAAGAACGCCAGCAACGCTTGCGAAGTAGTTCTTCGTCGTGGTTTCAGACAATGCCTGGCCCGGCTGATACAGATAAGCCTGAACGTTTGGATCACTCAGACCGTTTGGCGCGTTATAGCCAAACGGAACGAGCGGATTCCACGGTGTGCATGCCCCAGGGCCAGAGCCAAGCGGAATCGACGCACCAGCAGTGCCGCACTGGGCGACACCATCTGCATTGATGAAGGACGGGCCAGTGGCTTGACCGACTGCAAAGGTGTTGAGGTTACCCGTGCTGATCTGGGTGCCTTTGTTTTGGTTATAGAGGTAGCCAGCTTCCCAATCCCAGTACTTCTCACCGAAGTTAAAGCTGCCACTGAACTTGCCCGTGAACCGCGAGGTTGTCAGGTTGTTCATGACTTCGCGGGGAACTTCCCAGCCGCGACGGACATACTGAACGCTCTGAGGCGCAACGCCCGGAGGCAATGTGCCGCTTGCCTGATTACCCAAAGGATTGAATACGCTGTCCACCGACAGGCCGGCGCTGCTCAGATCAAATGCAGCGCTCTGCATTGGATAGCCAGCGTTCTGTGCAAACGACTCGCGATCCGTGTAGAGAACGCTGGTGTCGAATGCAACGTTGTCGGTGAAGTCGAAATGGCCGTTGAGGAACGCCGACTTACGCTTGATGCCACTGTAGACGGTGGAAGCTAATGCCGGGTTAGAAGCATCGGTGCCATTGAGTGGACGGTAGCTGGAGAAATCTGCCGGGTCGAGCCCTGCCACGTCGCGGCGCAGCGTAGCCGTAGATGTTCCGCCGGCGGCATTGCGATAAGCCAATCGGCCGAATTCAGTGGTGCCGGAGAGGCCGCCCGGACGCGGATCGGTCTTCTCGCCGGTAGGGAAGCGGTCGCGGCTGAACCAGCGATCACGCGCCCACACCGGATCTTCATTTGTGTATTCGACGCCGGCAGTCAGCGAGCCACGATCACCACGAAAACCCATCGTGAAATCGTACACTTCGCGCTGACCGTCGCCCTGGCCCCACTGGCCGATGTAGACGTTGGCTTCGGCACCTTCGAAATCCTTGCGGGTGATGATGTTGATCACGCCTGCAATTGCGTCGGAGCCATAAATCGTGGATGCGCCATCCTTCAAGACTTCGATGCGCTCAACCATGACGGCGGGAATGGATGCAACGTCCTGCAGGCCACCATTGGTGATGCCGAGGCGGTGGCCGTCAACCAGGATCAAAGTGCGATTGGCACCCAAGTTGCGCAAATCGATGTAGTAACCACCGACGTTTTCACCTGAGCTCAACGGCGAAGTACGGCTGATTGCCGGCGAACCTGCGGTAGGAATGTTCTGCAGAATGTCGGCAACCGACTTGAAGCCCTGCCTTTCAATTTGATCCCGGCTAATCAACATCACCGGCTGAGCGGTCTCGCTATCGACCTGGCGAATACGCGACCCTGTGACCTCAATCTTGTCAAGGTTGGTGGCGCCGCCGGCTTCCTGCGCGACGGCGGTACCGGTACCGGCCACGCCCACGACAAGCGCGAGGACAACTGCATCGCGCAGCTTGTTGGACTTGCAATTCATTAGCTCTCTCTCCAAGTGATCTTGGGTACTGCCAAGGGTTGTTTGCCTGTCGGGGGTTCCGAAAGAAGCGGATCCAAAACGTCAGGGTGAACCGATGGTATATGCGTTGCGCGAAGAATTAAAGTCCCGTTAACGAAAAAGAAGAAAGACGTGAAACGGAGACGCGCGGCAACATCCAGAACGAAAAACGCCACCGGCGACGAACCGGTGGCGTTCTGGGAAGGTACTTTTAAATCAGTAGCTTACAGGTCTTGTTCGTACCGAACGTACGGAATCGTGCCGTCGTTGTTGCTTTCGTTGTTCGGGGCAAAGGGGTTCTTGCCGCGGGAGATGACATTTTCCGCGCCGACTGTCAACTGTCCGCTCCACGGGGTGCGCCAGGTCAGACCGAGGCCCAGACCTTCCCATTTTTCCGGCTGGCCGGGAACGTCGACCACGCGGCCGATGACGTTGGCGCTGAAGGCACCATAGCCGCCGCCGACGCTGAGGGTCTTGGTGTCCCACTGGTCTGCGATGGCCGGGGAGACGTCTGCCAAGGGCACCAGCCGCGCGCGGGCATAGGTGCCGCCGATCGAGACGAAGCCTTCGCGGCCGATGTTCTTCTGGCCGAACACGGTCAGGTCGTTCTGTTCGACGCGGGTCAGCGGTGCCTTGCCGGCGCCGATCAGCCAGGCGGGCAAGGTGTCGCGGCCGGTGCCGGCGGTGACGCCAGCGCGGGCGCCAGCACGGTTGAAGCCCAGCGTGGCCGAGACGCGGCGCGATGCGGCAGCGCTGTCGTCTTCTTCGTCGCCGATGCCGGCAAGCAGGCAATGGCTGGCCAAACCGTTGATGTTGGTGCCACGGCTGCTGTTGCAGATCAGGCCCAGCGAATCGCCCGAGGTCAGGCCAAAGGCCGCATCTAGCGAATTGCGTCCGAAGTGCCAGCGTGCCCCGGCCTTCTGCTCGCCGGTCGGCTCCAGATACAGAAAGGCTTCCACCTTGCCGCTGCCCTTGTTCCACACTGGCAGGATGGTGCTTTCGCGCAGCTGCTGGGAGGCGGCCGACTGCGCGTGCACACCCGTGGCTGCCGCAAGGGCAACCAGCAAAGCGAGCGGAAGGCGCAGGAGGTGTCGCATACCAGAGTTCAGACCCAGGAGGAGTTGTTAAGTTCCCGAGAGCGGGCGACGAGAATGCTAGGGTGTTTATGATTATTTAACAAGTGGGTACGTTCCCCAGAACGCACCCGTCAAACCTTTCTACTGCAACCTTTCCGGCGCTTCCAGCGAAGGTTGCGCTGCGCTGAAAAGTACGTCGAGGGCGGTCAACGGAAAGTGATACTCACGCCCGCAGAACTCGCAGCGGACCTCGACTTCGCCAGTCGCCTCCGCCGCTGCGCGGGCTTCTTCTTCGCCCAGGGACTGCAGCATCGAAGCGACCCGCTCGCGCGAGCAGGAGCAGCCGAAGCTGAGCGGCTTGTCGCCGAGCAACTGCGGCTCCTCTTCGTGGAACAGACGGTGCAGCAGGTCTTCGCCAGCCACCGACAGCAGTTCCGGGGCACCCAGGGTGTCGAACAGCGCGCCGATGCGGGTCCAGCCGTCGTTGTCGCCTTCGTCGCCGGGCAGTTTCTGCAGCAACAGGCCGGCCGCCTGGTCCGGGCCTGCGGCCAGCAAAAGGCGGGTCGGCAACTGTTCGGACTGGTGGAAGTAGGTCTCGAAGGCTTCGGCCAGATCCGGGGCCTGCATACCGACCAGGCTCTGGTAGCGCTGCGGTTCGCGCGGGTCCAGGCCGGGATTTTCGATGGTGATCGCCAGTAGTGCGGCTTCGCCCAGTTCGCGCAGGTCGGCGGGTGCATCGGCGCCGTCGGCCAGTTGCACGATGCCGCGCAAGGTACCGGCCGCGGTGCATTCGGCGAACAAGGTGCGCAGTGTTTCATTGCCGCGCAGCTGTACCGACAGACGTCCGTCGACCTTGGTATGGCCGGTGAACAATGCCGCGGCCACCGCCGCTTCGCCGAGCAACTGGCGGGCGGCCGGCGGGTACTCCGCTGCACCCTGGATGTCGTGCCAGGACTGGGTCAGGCGCACGTGGACGCCGCGCACGCCGGCGGCAGGCAGCAGGAAACGGGAAAGCTGATCGTGATCGGTCATGGGAACATCGGACGTAAGGGACGCCGGTTGCCGGATAATGCGGCAGGCATCGGGATGATAGGTCGTAGCAAACAATGGGGACGGATGCATTGGATGGCAAGCAGGTAGCGCCACCGCGGCGCGCTCGGCGCTGGCTGCGCTGGGTGTTGGCAGCACCGTTGTTGTTCGCCGCCGCGAGCGTGGTGCAGGTGCTGGTGCTGCGGCTGGTTGATCCGCCGATCAGCAGCATGATGGTGGGGCGCTATCTGGAAGCCTGGGGCGAAGGCGACTGGAATTTTTCGCTGCATCAGCAATGGCGCGACTACGACAAGATTGCTGCCAGCCTGCCGATTTCGGTGGTGGCTGCGGAGGATCAGCAGTTTCCAATACATCACGGTTTCGATCTGCAGGCCATCGAGAAGGCGCGCGATCACAATGCGCGCGGTGGGCGCGTGCGTGGGGCGAGCACGATCAGTCAGCAGGTCGCCAAGAACGTGTTCCTGTGGCAGGGCCGCAGTTGGGTGCGCAAGGGATTGGAGGCCTGGTACACGGTGCTGATCGAGCTGTTGTGGCCGAAGCAGCGCATTCTGGAGATGTATCTCAACGTGGCCGAATTCGGCGATGGGGTGTATGGCGCGCAGGCCGCTGCCCGGCAGTTCTGGGGCAAGGATTCGGCAGGGTTGTCGCCGACCGAATCGGCGCGTCTGGCGGCGGTGCTGCCCTCGCCACGTCGCTATGACGCACGGCGCCCCGGGGCCTATGTGCAGCGGCGCACCGCGTGGATCCAGCGGCAGGCGCGCCAGTTGGGCGGTCCTGCGTATCTGCAGGCGCCATGAGCATGAGTGCGTTAGAAACAGCGCAGTTGCCGGTTGCAGCAGATCGCCTCACGGTGGTGATTGCCGCCTATAACGAGGAGACCAGTATTCCGTTGCTGCATCCGCGTCTGTGCGCGGTGCTCGCGGGATTGAGCGGATTGCACGCGCACGTGCTGTATGTCGACGATGGCAGCAGCGATGGCACCTGGACTGTGTTGCAGGCACTTGCCGAGGCCGATGCGCAGGTGAGCGCGGTGCGGCTGTCGCGCAACTTCGGCAAGGAAGTGGCCATTTCTGCGGGGCTGGATCATGTGTTGCCCGGTGCGGTGGTGCTGCTCGATGCCGATGGGCAGGACCCGCCGGAGTTGATCCCGGAGTTCGTTGCGCTGTGGCGTGCCGGTTACGACAACATCTTCGGCACGCGGATTTTCCGCGAGGGCGAGAGCTGGTTGAAGCGCAGTGCGGCGCATGCGTTCTATCGGGTGATCCGGCAGTTGTCGCGCACGCCGATTCCGGCCGATACCGGAGATTTCCGGTTGTTGTCACCGCGGGTGGTGCAGGCCTTGCAGCAGCTGCGCGAGCGCCACCGTTTCATGAAAGGCCTGTTTGGCTGGGTCGGGTTTCGCCAGGTGGCGTTGCCGTACCGGCGTGCGCCGCGGCTGTCGGGGCGCAGCAAGTTCACGGTGTGGCGGTTGTGGAATTTCGCGCTGGATGGCATCACCAGTTTTTCCACGGTGCCGTTGCGCGTGGCGACCTATCTCGGTTTGCTGACCGCGTTGGTGGCGTTCCTGTTCGGTGGCTGGGTGGTGATCAAGGCGGCGTTGCTGGGCGACCCGGTGGCGGGTTGGCCGACCATGATGTCGGTGATCCTGTTTCTGGGCGGGATTCAGCTGATTGCGTTGGGCTTGATCGGTGAATACCTTGGCCGGTTGTATGACGAGGCCAAGCAGCGCCCGTTGTATCTGGTCGATACCCACTGCGGCGCGGTGGGAGTAGTCTGCGATCACCAGACCAAGCGCGGAGCGGGCCATGCAGACCGTACGACAGCTGTTGGGGACCAAACAGGTTGAGGTATTTGCGGTTGCGGCCGACGCCGCAGTGATCGAGGCGATCCGCTTGATGGCCGAGAAGGGCATCGGTGCGGTGTTGGTGATGGACGGGCCGCGCCCGATTGGCATCGTTTCCGAGCGCGATTACGCGCGCAAAGTGGTATTGCGCGATCGCGCCTCATCGACCACCAGCGTTGCCGAGATCATGAGCACCGAAGTGGTGACAGTGTCGCCATCGGACACGGTGGAGCGTTGCATGCAATTGATGACCGATGGACGCTTCCGGCATCTGCCGGTGGTGGAAAATGGCCGCGTGCATGGGGTGATTTCCATCGGCGATCTGGTCAAGGCGGTGATCGAGAACCAGCAGCGCGATATCGATCAGTTGCAGCGTTATATCGCCAGCTAACGCCGCGCTAGCAGAAGCCGTTCGGTTGCCTTGATATTTTACTGAATGGTGTGGATGCTTTGGGTTGTAGAGCGGATGATCTGCGAGTTGGTTGCAGGGCCCTTGCCCGCCCACCATCACGGGACACGCCGCAAGTACGTCCGTGTAGGCTCTTACGCGGCATCCATGCCGCGTAAGGTCCCGCGACGGTGGGCGGGCAAGGACCAGTGGAGATGGTCGGTGTGCGTGTTTGTGAGTAATGCACGCTGCGCGTGCGTCCGCCGAGGTGCGGTGTGATCAGCTCAGCTCAGTTTGATCCAAATAATGTCGCTGCCATTCCCGACATCACTTCACTCGTCAGCGAAGGCTAGTGCGGCGAATATTCTGCCGCACTGGATACAGCGATCAAGCTGTTTTGTTAGCCACTTCAAGTCGCGCAGTTGGGCTACTTTGCGAACTTGCCGCCGCAGTCGCTGTCCTTGCCGGGGCCCGGTTCGAAGGTCGCGAGCAATGCTGCGGGCGGGGCGATCATGCCCAGGCCGACGGCAAGCGCGCCACGTAGTCCCAATGCTTTGAAGTCCGGCCGGAAGCTGGGATCCTTGAAGGTGCCGCCGATTCGCAGCGGCGAGCGCAGGCTCAGGATGCTGCGGTCTTTCGGACGCGGACGAAGCAGCAGATCCAGCGTTTCGTCTTTGAGGCTGATGCTGCCTTCGCCAATGATGATGGTGTCGGTGCTATCGAAGGCCAGGGCGCGCGATTGCATCAGGCCGTCCTGCACACCGAAGTCGCCGAAGATGCAGCGCACCGGAATCTGACGATCCTTGGTGAACAGATATTTGAGCGACTCGGCAATGTCCAGGCCGGCCAGCTCCATGATCAGATTGCCCACATGACCCCGGCCCATGCCAACGCCGATCGTGCCATCGGCGGTGCCGAGCATCGCGGCGATCGAGTTGCCGCGACCACGCAGATCAAACTCGCCCCCGATGGCGCCCGAGGCTTGTTTTGCGAGCGCGGTGTCGGGGAATAGCTGATCCAGCCGAATCTCGCGAAGGCCTGCCTTGAGTTGCGTGGTGATCACTTCGTTGCGCGCATCCATGCGGATGGTGGAGCGGATATCGCCGCCGGCAACGCCGAAGTTGAGCGGGTCCAGTTGCAACAGGCCGTCCTTCAACGTCAGCGAGGCATCCATGTCGTCCAGCGGCCACGATGGTGCGTTGATGCGCTGTGCGCGCCAACGCACCTGCGCATCCATCGCGCGCAGTTTGGACAAGTCGTAGGGCGTGCTGGGCAACACACGCGCACTGGCGGCAAGTTGTGCAGCCTGTTTTTTCTGTTCGGCATTTGCCGATTCATTCGTGCCGGTTTTCGGTGGCGCACCGATGAAGCCGGCCAGATCATCGAAATCCAGGCGTTTCGACGCCAGATCCGCACGCAGGAACGGGCGCTTGTTGCGTAGGTCCACCTCGGCAGTGCCGGCAAGATCGCTGTCGCCAGCGGTGCCGGTGAACTTTTCGTAGCGCCAGATCTCGCCGTTGCGGCGCAGATGTCCGTCGAGTTTGTACGGCGGCGTCGACGGCATGGCGACACCGGTCAGCGGATACAGGTCCTGCATGTCCTGACCGCTGAGCGCCATCTGCAGATCGAAGACCTGAAACTGGAAGGGGTTCGTCAGCGTGCCGCGGACGTGCGTACGGGTGGCGCCAGCGCTGCCGCGTAGATCGATGCGAAAGGGATGCTCGCTCTGGCTCAGCTCCAGCGGCGAAGCGGTGTCGCCCTTGAGCGTGAAGGGATAGCCCTTCCAGCGGCCTTTGCCGTTGATGCCGATCGGTGCTGCACGCTGATCGCTGCTGGGCGGTGCGAGACTGTTGATCGCCACATCCACATCCGAGCGGTTGGCGGCATCGATATATTGCAGCCGCCCGTTGTTGACCAGCAGGCGCCCAAGCCGCGGCATTGTGCCGTCGCCATCGTCCTGATCGAACACCCAGTTGCCCGGATGCGTGTCGTCGCCCGCTTCCAGCAGTACTTTCGGGTGATCCAGGCGAATTTCCGGCAAGCGCACATTGCCGCGCAGCAATGGCCACAACTCGACATCGATCTCGGCCGAATTCAGTTCGGCCATCGGGCCGCGCTTGGACCACTGCGCATTGGCAAGGCTCAGCCGGTTACCACGCACGGTGGTGGTGCGGCCCAGTTTCACATCCAGATAGCCCAGATGAAATTCGCGACCGGTCTTGGCGCTGACCACGCGCTCGATCGGGCCACGTAACCAGTTCCACTCGAACAGCAGCACGAAGATCACCACGAGGACGGCGACGATGCCGAACCCGATCAACCAGCGTCGACGACGTGATGTGCGGGGAGGAGGAGTAGCAGAGGTGTTGGTCACAGTGTTCACGCGGGCCATGGTTGGCGATGCCTCGTGCACGGCGCGCGAACGCGCCATCAATCGTCCATCACAGCACCTGCGCAGATCACACCACTTGCGCGATCACCGCGACAAAGTGGCAAGCGCTGCCGGCAAGCACGAACAGATGCCAGATCGCATGGAAATAGCGTTGGGTGTCGCGCTGATAGAAATACGTACCCAAGGTATAGAAGAGCCCGCCGGCCAGTAGCCAGCACAGCGACCAGGTATCGACCGAGCGTAACAGGGGCTGGATCGCGACCAGGATCAGCCAGCCCATCGCCAGATACAGCACCGTGGACAGCAAGCGAAAGCGTCCGGTGAAAAACAGTTTGAAGATCACCCCGGCGGCGGCAATCGTCCAGATGGCGGCGAACAATCCCCAACCCCAGGAGTCGCGCAGATTGATCAGCGTAAACGGCGTGTAGGTGCCGGCGATCAATAGATAGATCGCGCAGTGATCCAGTATCTGCAACCGTGCTTTTGCACCCGGATGCGGGATGGCATGGAACAAGGTAGAGGCGACGTAGAGCAGCACCAGGGTGGCGCTGAAGACGATGGAAGTGGCCAGCTGCCAGCCGTCGCCATAAATGGCGGCCAGCGTGATCAGCACCGAACCGCCGGCCAATGCGGCAATTGCGCCAAGTCCGTGGGTCACGGCACTGGCTATCTCGTCGCGCAGGTCGGTCGAGGGGGTGGCGTCTGCGTTCATGTCAAAAATGTACCGTAACTGCGAGCAATTCGCATCGCCAGCAGTTGCATTTTCATGCGTCGATTCAAGCAGCGGTCAATCGATCGCCTTGGCATGCGCATGTTCGCGCGTTGCGGAAAAGCGCACGTCCGGTGCGCGTTCCTGGGCCAGCTGCAGATTCACCCGGGTCGGTGCCAGATAGACCAGCTGGCCGGCCGCATCGATGCCCAGATTGCCGGCATTTTTCTCGCGGAACTCTTCCAGCTTCTTCGGGTTGTCGCAATGCACCCAGCGCGCGGTGGTGACGCCCACCGGCTCGAAGATCGCATCCACGCCGTACTCGTCCTTGAGCCGGTAGGCAACCACGTCGAACTGCAGCACGCCCACCGCACCGAGGATCAGATCGTTGCTCATCAGCGGGCGGAAGAACTGCGTGGCGCCTTCTTCGGACAGCTGCGCCAGACCCTTTTGCAGCTGCTTGAGCTTGAGCGGGTCGCGCAGGCGCGCGCGGCGGAACAGCTCCGGTGCGAAGTTGGGGATGCCGGTAAACGACAGCGATTCGCCCTCGGTGAAGGTGTCGCCGATGGAGATGGTGCCGTGGTTATGGATACCGATGACATCGCCCGGCCAGGCTTCTGCAGCGATCTCGCGATCGGAGGCCATAAAGGTCAGCGCGTTGGCCAACTTGACGTCCTTGCCGCTGCGCACGTGCAGGGTCTTCATGCCGGCAGTGAACTTGCCCGAGCACACGCGCATGAAGGCGACGCGGTCGCGATGTTGCGGGTCCATGTTGGCCTGGATCTTGAAGACGAAGCCGCTGAGCTTGGCTTCGGTCGCCTCGACGCGACGGCCGGTGGTGTCGCGTGCCTGCGGCGGCGGTGCGTGTTCGATGAAGAAATCCAGCAGCGGTTGCACGCCGAAGTTGTTGACGCCCGAGCCGAAGAACACCGGGGTCTGCTTGCCTGCGCGATACGCCTGCAGATCGAATGGATTGCTGGCGCCTTGCACCAGGTCCAGTTCGTCGCGTAGCTCGGCCAGCATCTGCGTGCCGATCTTCTCGACCAGGCCGGGCGCATCCACCGACGGAAAGATGGTCGAATCCTGGCGGGTGAAGTTGCGGCCCTGTTCGTACAGGTGCACCTCGCCGGTGATCAGATGCACCACGCCCTTCAGGCGCTGGCCCATGCCGATCGGCCAGGTCACCGGCGCGCACTGGATGCCGAGCACGGTTTCCACTTCATCCAGCAGATCGATCGGGTTTTTTCCCTCGCGATCGAGCTTGTTGATGAAGGTCATGATGGGCGTGTCGCGCAGCCGGCAGACTTCCATCAACTTGATGGTGCGTTCTTCCACGCCCTTGGCCACGTCGATGACCATCAGCGCCGAGTCCACCGCGGTCAGCACCCGATAGGTGTCCTCGCCGAAGTCGGCGTGGCCGGGGGTGTCGAGCAGGTTGATCACCTTGCCCTCGTACGGGAACTGCATCACCGAGGAGGTGACCGAGATGCCGCGCTCCTTTTCCAGCGCCATCCAGTCCGAGGTGGCATGGCGGGCGGCCTTGCGGCCCTTGACCGAGCCGGCCATCTGGATCGCACCGCCGAACAGCAACAGCTTTTCGGTCAGCGTGGTCTTGCCCGCATCGGGGTGGGAAATGATGGCGAAGGTGCGGCGGCGCGCGGCTTCGTTGGAGACGTCGGACATGGGCTGAGCGCGCCCGGTCGGACGCCTGCGGAAACTGAGGAGGCCGGTGATTATAGCGGCTTCGCTCCGGCACGCCTTTCATGACCGGGTCGAGCCAGTCGGCTCTGGCGACGCCACCATCCTGGCGCCTGCGGGTCAGGGCGCTGGCGATGGAAACTGCAGCTCGCCTTGCGAGCCCATCATCCGGAACGGCAGCGAGATCAACTGCATCCCGGCATTGCGCTGAAGCGCGAAATGCAGGTGCGGGGCGGTGCTGAAACCGGTGTTGCCCGAGCTGCCCAGCCGCTCGCCGGCAGCCACCACCTGGCCGGCGCGCACTGCCACGCCATCGGGTGCCAGGTGCGCGTACACCGCCATGCTGCCGTCGGCATGCAGCACCCGCACCAGGTTGCCGCCGCCGGCCGCCGGGCCATGTGCGCCGTCTTCGCTGCTGTCGCGCTGCACCTGCATGATCACTCCCTCGCGCGCTGCCAGCACCGGCGTGCCGTGCGGCAGCGCGAAGTCCACCGCATACCAGTTGGGCGCATCGGTGTGGCTGAAGTGCCCACCGAAGCCCTGGTCTACCTGCACCGGCACATCGCGGAACGGTAATTGGTAGCGCACGGGCTGCGGGCGTGCCTGTGGGTCGCCGGGCACGACGTCGAGCTTGAGTCCAAGCCCGCCCAGGGCGCGCTGATTGCTGGCCGGATACAGCCGGGTGAGCAGGCGGCGTTCGTGCGCGGCCAGTTCTACCGTCAACGGTAATTGCGGCACGGCGCGGTAATCCTCGCTGGGCGGTGCGCTCAGTCGCACCTGCGCAGGTCCGGCCAGCGGGTTGCTGACCCAGGTCAGATAGGCCGGCGCCTGCCATTCGAGCTGCAGCAATGGGCCTGTGTCGCCGGCGTCAGGTACAGGCGGCGTTGCTGAAGTTCCAGGCCCGGTTGCCGCTCCAGCGCCGGGCCAGTGCCAGCGCTGCTGGGCGCTGGCAGGTGCAGCGCAGGCCAGCAGCAGGGTCATCAAGACCGATGCAAGGACGCGCAGGGCGGTGCGAGACACCGGGTGGGGCACGCGATCGGCTCGAACGGGAAAGACCTCAAGTATGCGGCCCATCACAGGGGGCAGTGGTATCGGATGAAAATATATCTTTCCATCCGCATGAAGAGATTGACATCGCAAAAAGGCGGTGGCATCGTAGCCTCACCATCGAGACCGGCGGAGGGACAGGCCCTTTGATGCCGGGGCAGCCAGCGGAGCGCGCAAGCGCCCGCGTTTGGTGCCAAATCCTGCGGGGACCTGCGCGTCCGCCGAAAGATGGTTCGATTTGTGCCTTGTGCACGTCGAACGCGAGCTCCCGCGAAGCTCGATGGCCGATCCACCCCGGATATCGCCATGAGCCTCGTGAATACAGCATCGCCCTCTACTACCGACTACACCTATACGCCCGCCGCCACCGATGACGGTTTGATTGCCGTGCGCGGCGATCTTGTCATCGCGCTGCCGATGCGGCATGCCGGCATGCGCGAGCTGCGGCTGCGCTATGAGCTGGTTGGCGCGGCCAATGCGCCGGTGGTGTTCGTGGCGGGCGGAATTTCTGCGCATCGCCATCTGGCCGCCAGTGCGCTGTTTCCCGAGAAAGGCTGGGTGGATGGCCTGGTTGGTACGGGCCGCGCGCTGGATCCGGCATCGCGCCGGCTGTTGGCATTCGATTTTCTTGGCGCCGACGGCACGCTGGATGCGCCGATCGATACCGCAGACCAGGCCGATGCGATTGCCGCGCTGCTGGATGCGCTGGGCATCGCGCGCCTGCATGGTTTTGTCGGTTATTCGTATGGCGCCCTGGTCGGTCTGCAACTCGCCACCCGCCATGCCGCCCGTGTCGGCACGTTGGTGGCAGTGAGCGGTGCGCATCGCGCGCATCCGTATGCCGCAGCGTGGCGCGCACTGCAGCGCCGCGCGGTAGCGCTGGGCCAGCTGCAATGCGCGGAACATCATGGGCTGGCGCTGGCACGGCAGTTCGCCATGCTCAGCTACCGCACGCCGGAAGAATTCAGCGAACGCTTCGACGCGCCGCCGGAAGTGATCAACGGCCGCGTGCGTGTGGCGGCCGAAGACTATCTGGATGCTGCCGGCGCGCAATACGTGGCGCGCACGCCGGTAAACGCGTATTTGCGGTTGTCCGAATCCATCGACCTGCATCGCATCGACCCCGCGCAAGTGCGCGTGCCCACCGTCGTTGTTGCGGTGGAGGGCGATCGCCTGGTGCCGCTGGCCGACCTGGTCACGCTAGTCGAAGGCTTAGGTCAGCGCGGCAGTCTGCGCGTGCTGCGCTCGCCGTATGGCCATGACGCCTTCCTGAAAGAAATCGATCGCATCGACGCGATCCTCACCACTGCCCTTCGCATCACCGGAGAAACCGCATGAGCTTTCGTGACCCCACCGACGCCCCTTGTACCGCTGCCACTGCCGCTGTCCGCGCCGGTATCGATCGCGACACTGCCTATGGCGCGGTAACGCCGCCGATCGTGTTGTCGTCGAACTTCTCCTTCGATGGTTTTGGCAACAAGCGCCAGTACGACTACACGCGCAGCGGCAATCCCACCCGCGATCTGCTCGGCGAAGCGCTGGCCGAACTGGAAGGCGGCGCCGGCGGGGTGATCACCTCCACCGGCATGGGCGCGATCAATCTGGTGCTCAATGCGCTGCTGCAGCCGGGCGATACGCTGGTGGTGCCGCACGATGCCTACGGCGGCAGCTGGCGCCTGTTCAATGCGCTGGCCAAAAAAGGCCACTTCGCGCTGATCACCGCCGACCTCACCGACCCGCGTTCGCTGGCCGATGCATTGGCGCACTCTCCCAAGCTGGTGCTGATCGAAACCCCATCCAATCCATTGCTGCGCATCACCGACCTGCGCTTCGTGATCGAGGCCGCAAAGAAGGTCGGCGCGTTGACGGTGGTGGACAACACGTTCCTGTCGCCGGCACTGCAAAAGCCGCTGGAATTCGGTGCGGATCTGGTGCTGCATTCCACCACCAAGTACATCAACGGCCATAGCGATGTGGTGGGTGGTGCTGTCGTTGCGCGCGATGCAGAGCTGCATCAGCAACTGGTGTGGTGGGCTAATGCGCTGGGCCTGACCGGTTCGCCGTTCGATGCCTTCCTCACCCTGCGCGGTTTGCGCACGCTGGATGCGCGACTGCGCGTGCATCAGGAAAACGCCGACGCGATCGCCGAGCTGTTGGACGGGCATGCGGCGGTCAATCAGGTGTATTTCCCGGGCCTGGCGTCGCATCCGGGGCACGCGCTGGCCGCGCGTCAGCAGAAGGGCTTCGGCGCGATGATGAGCTTCGAGCTGGAAGGTGGCGAAGCGGCAGTGCGCGCGTTTGTCGATGGCCTGCGTTACTTCACCCTGGCCGAGTCGTTGGGCGGTGTGGAAAGCCTGATCGCGCATCCGGCCTCAATGACGCATGCGGCCATGACGGCCGAAGCACGTGCTGCGGCCGGGATTTCCGATGGGCTGTTGCGGTTGTCGATCGGGATCGAATCGGCTGAAGACCTGCTGATCGATCTGCGCGCCGGCCTGGCGCGTGCCGAAGCGACGTTGACTACCGCAAGCCGCAAACAGGTCGACGCGTGAGCAGTGTGCTACCTGCTTCGCGTGGCGCTTCGGCGGTCGCAGTGACACCGACGCCACGTCTTGCCTTGCTGGGTACCGGCACGGTGGGGCGCGCGTTCGTGACGCGCTACACCGCGCTGCAGGAACGTCAATTGCGCTTGCCGCGCTTCGATTGGCTGGCCAATTCGCGCATTGCCCACGACTGCGGCACCAGTGCGGAACAGGCATTGCGGCAGGCCAATTCAGCGCCGCGCGGCCAGGCTGTGTTGCAGCCGTGGGCCGAGACCACTGCGCTGCGTGCCGGCGATGTGCTGGTGGATGCCACTGCCAGCGACGTGGTGGCCGATTGGCATGTGGAATGGCTGTTGCGTGGTGTGCATGTGGTCACCGCCAACAAGTTGGGCCAGGGCACCGCGTTGTCGCGTGCGCAGGCGCTGCACGCGGCGCGTCACGCCAGTGGTGCGCATTATGGTGATAGCGCGACGGTGGGGGCGGGGCTGCCCGTGCTCAGCAGCGTGCGCGCGCTGGTGGCGGGCGGCGACCATATCCATTCGATCGAAGGCGTATTGTCCGGATCGTTGGCGTGGCTGTTTGATCGCTATGACGGCAGCGGCGCGTTTTCCGATTGCGTGCGCGAGGCGATGGCGGCCGGTTACACCGAGCCGGATCCGCGCATCGATCTGTCAGGTGAGGACGTGCGGCGGAAATTGCTGATCCTGGCGCGTGCGGCGGGCTGGCAGCTGGAAGCCGAGCAGGTACATGTGGAATCGCTGGTGCCCGCAAGCATTGCGCGGCTGCCGCTTGACGCCTTGGATGCGCAGCTGGGCGCGCTGGACGAGGTCGTGGGCGCGCGTTGGCAGCAGGCGCGTGCTGCGGGGCGTTGCCTACGTTTCGTGGGTCGTGTGGATGCGCATGGCGCCAGCGTCGGCCTGCGCGAGTTGGCGCTGGATCATCCGCTTGCCGGTGGTGCCGGCACCGATAACCGCGTTGCGATCAGCAGCGATCGCTATCGCGAGCAGCCGTTGTTGATCCAGGGCCCGGGCGCGGGTGCGGAAGTGACTGCGGCGGCGTTGCTGGATGATGTGCTGCGGATTGTGGCGGGTTGATCGAGTGATCGTCGTTGTTTGAAGCATCGCGCAGGCCAAGGCTCTGGCTTGATCAGGTTGCAGCACGCCAACTGCCTGGCAATCGTGTGCTGAGAGACGCGGCATCAGATACGCATCTGACGCGCATCCATCCGCAGCTCGCATGTCAGCGAGCTGCGGCTTTCAGATCAGCGTATGTCAGGCAACACCGTGCCGCCGGTCCACCGCTTACTGCGCAATCGCCTTCAACAACGCAGCATTGAAGCGCTTCGGGTCCTGCACCTGCGGGGAATGTCCGAGGTCGGCGAACTCGATCAGCTTCGCATCCGGAATCGCCTCGGCCGCACGCTTGCCCAGCTTGGTGTAGTCGCCGACGCGTGCCTTGGCCTCCGGCGGCGCGGTGTCCTTGCCGATTGCGGTGCGGTCCTTGAGGCCGATGAACAGTGTGGTCGGCACGGCGAGCTTGGGCAGTTCGTAGACCACCGGTTGGTTGAAGACCATGTCGTAGGTCAGTGCCTGGTTCCAGGCGACGGCCTGCCTGCCGTTGCCCAGCGACATGCCGGCCTGCATGCGCGCCCAGCGTTCGAACTCGGGCTTCCATTGGCCGGCGTAGTAGACCTCCATCTGGTACTTCTTGATGCGCTCGAAACTGATCTTCAGTTCGTTGTCGTACCAGGCATCGACGCTACGCCACGGAATGCCTTCGGCCTTCCAGTCTTCCAGGCCGATCGGGTCGACCAATGCCAGATGCTCGGTGGCCTGCGGATACATCAGCGCATAGCGGATGGCGAGCATGCCGCCCATCGAATGACCGACCACCACGGCACGTTCGATGCCCAATTTTTTCAGCAGCGCCTGCGTGTTGTCGGCCAGTTGTGCGAAGGAAAACTGATAGGCCGCCGGTTTGCTGGATTTGCAAAAACCCACCTGGTCCGGCGCGATGACGCGGTAGCCGGCGGTGCTCAACGCGGCAATGGTCTGCTCCCAGGTGGCAGCGCAGAAGTTCTTGCCATGCAGCAGCACGGCGGTGCGTCCGTTGGGCTTGCCGGTGGGTGCGACATCCAGGTACGCCATTTCCAGCGGCTGCTGTTGCGAAGTGAACGCGAAGGTCTTGACCGGATACGGGTAGTCGAAGCCTTCCAGGCGCGGGCCATAGCTGGTTTCCTGCGCCATCAATGGGCCGCAGGCCAGGGCCAGGGTGAGAGTGCAGACAAGCTGTCGCATCGCGATCTCCGTCGGAATTCAGCCTTCGACGGTACACACGTGCATGTGGTGATCGCGTTCAACACGGCAACCCGCGTGCGGGAACGCCTGCTGTGTCGGATCAGTTCGCTGGGTCTGATTTTCGGTGCGATGCACCAGGCGCGCGGGGTGGCCACAAATCTCTTATTGCAGACGATAAGGCATGGCAGCCAACGCCTCATCGTACTCAGGCACGCCTTCACGATCGCGTGCAGTTGCCTGCCAATGCAGCTGAGCGAGACTTGCCACCGCTCAGCATTCGATGACGTTCACCGCCAGGCCGCCGCGGCTGGTTTCCTTGTACTTGTCCTGCATGTCGCGGCCGGTGTCGCGCATGGTCTTGATGACCTTGTCCAGCGATACCTTGTGCTTGCCGTCGCCGCGCATGGCCATGCGGCTGGCATTGATCGCTTTCACCGCGCCCATCGCATTACGTTCGATGCACGGGATCTGCACCAGGCCGCCGATCGGATCGCAGGTCAGGCCGAGGTTGTGTTCCATGCCGATTTCTGCAGCGTTTTCGATCTGCCCCGGGTTGCCGCCGAGCGCGGCGACCAGGCCGCCAGCGGCCATCGAGCAGGCCACGCCCACTTCGCCCTGGCAACCGACTTCGGCGCCGGAAATGGAGGCGTTTTCCTTGTAGAGAATGCCGATGGCCGCAGCAGTGAGCAGGAAGTCGAAGATGCGCTGCTCGGATGCGCCGGGGCAGAAGCGATCGAAGTAATGCAGCACCGAGGGAATGATGCCAGCCGCACCGTTGGTGGGTGCGGTAACGACGCGGCCGCCAGCAGCGTTTTCTTCGTTGACCGCGAGCGCGTACAGATTGACCCAGTCCAGCGTGGTCAACGGATCGCGCATCGCCGCTTCCGGCTTGGACGACAGTTCGCGATACAGCGCCGGTGCGCGACGCGAGACGTTCAGGCCACCCGGTAGCGTGCCTTCCTGGCGAATCCCGCGTTCCACGCATGACTGCATTGCCACCCACAGTTCGCGCAGGCCGGCGCGAATTTCGTCTTCGCTGCGCCAGCTCTTTTCGTTTTCGAACATCAGCGCGGCGATGCTCAGACCGCTGCGTGCGCATTGCGCCAGCAGTTCGTCGCCACTGAGGAACGGGTAGGGCAGTGGCGTCTCGTCGGCGACGATGCGGTCGTCGGCGGCATCGTCCTGGTTGACCACAAAACCGCCACCGACCGAGTAGTAATCGCGGGTGGCGATCACGGCGTCATTGGCGTCGTAGGCGGTGAAACGCATGCCATTGGTGTGGTACGGGAGCTTCTGCCGTTTGTTCATCGGCAGGTCGCGTTTTTCGTCGAAGGCGATGGTGTGCTGGCCCATCAAATTGATGCGCTTGCTGGCGCGGATGCGCTCGAGCGTGGCGGGGATGATGTCCGGGTCGATCAGGTTGGGGCGGTTACCTTCCAGGCCGAGCAGCACGGCCTTATCGGTGCCATGGCCGCGGCCGGTCAGGGCCAGCGAGCCGAAGACCTCGGCGCGGATGCGCACCACGTCCTGCAGGCGTCCGGCGTCGAGCAGCCAGCGATGCACAAAGCGTTCGGCCGCGCGCATCGGCCCCACGGTGTGGGAGGAACTCGGACCGATGCCGATCTTGAACAGGTCGAACGTGCTGACAGCCATGCTTGCCGGAGAGGTGAGCGTAAAGGCGGCTATTCTAGTCTTTCGGCGATTGCGGCACGTCTGCAGCGCAGCATTGAGAGCTTTGCGATGGCTTTGATCCTGTACCAACGCGACGAGTGCCACCTGTGCGACCAGGCCGTGGAGGTTCTGGCGCAGACGCGCGCGGGCGAATTCAGCAGCGTGTTTATCGATGGCGACGCGGCGCTTGAGTCTGCTTACGGCGAGCGCGTGCCGGTATTGCGAGATGCGGTTGGGCGCGAGTTGGGGTGGCCGTTCGATAGCCGGCGTTTGCGGGAATGGTTGAATGCCGGCACGCGCTGATGTGGCGCGTGCGCGCCCGATACGCGCCAGGTTGTGCACCTGGAGCGACTACTAAAACGACTTCACGTTGGTCTATTGCAGAGCTGCAGAGCTGCTGCGGGTTTGCTGCAGGGCCCTTGCCCGCCCACCATCGCGGGACACGCTGCAAGTACGTCCATGTAGGCTCTTACGCGGCATCCATGCCGCGTAAGGTCCCGCGACGGTGGGCGGGCAAGGACCAGTCGAGATGGTCGGTACGCATGGTTTTTAACAAAGCAGCCTGCGAACTTTCTGGTGAGGGCACCGCGCCCTCGACGCTGCGAGTTGGCTGCAGGGCCCTTGCCCGCCCATCATCGCGGGACACGCTGCAAGTACGTCCTTGTAAGCTCTTACGCGGCATCCATGCCGCGTAAGGTCCCGCGACGGTGGGCGGGCAAGGACCAGTCGAGATGGTCGGTGTGCATGGCTTTGAGTAAAGCAGCCAGAAACTCTCTGGTGCGGTGCCCTTGCCGATTGCGGGACCGTGTGGCGGCATGGATGCCGCCACCGAGCCCCCAGGGACGGGTTCACGGCGTGTCCCGCGAGCGGCAAGGGCACCGAGCCCTCGACCGACTCAGCGTTTGACCTGGACATTTGACTGCATCCAACAAGATCCGGCTAACAAACTCATTTTGTCGGATACCCCTTCAAAATGTCAGCTGCATTGATTCAACGGCACCATTGCTGCTCGCAGGGCACGCCATCGTGGTCGCCGTCCATTTCGGTATTTGGGCAATGCTGCAACACGTAAGTGGCATCGTCGCAGGAGGTCATCTGCGAGCAATGCGTGCGTCCGCCACAGCTGTAGTGCGGTGTGGGAGCGGGTGTAGCGGACGTTCTGCTTGCCGATGCAGGTGCCGTTACCGCAGGCGAACTCTGAGCCAAGGCGCGGTCTGGCAGCGTCCTGCCTGCCGGTGTTCGTGCCGCTGACGCTGACGGAGTTTCAGTGAGCGCAGGCTCTGGCATCAGCGTGTCCCGATTGACATACGCATAGCCGCCAGCGCCTGCCACCAGCAAGAGCAACATGACTTTGCCAAGCCCGACGGGGCCATGAGCCGATGTTGATCGCGCTGCTGCATGCTGCCGGCGTGGGCTGCGCTCGAGTGCACGCGCTCCGGCGCGCATCACGCGCACCGCTTGCTATCGCCCATCCTTGCCTGGTTCGATCTCGAAGGAAATCAGCTCGCCGATACGCGGCGCATCCGGGCCTTTGGGAAACGCGGAAATATGCACGAACACCTCATCGCCCGGCTGAGCAGGGGTAATGAAGCCGAAGCCGCGATCGGGGTTCCAGCGGGTCAACGTTCCGTGTGTGCGCATCGTCGGCGTCCTTTGGGCGAGTGCCGAGTCTAGCTGTCGCGCGGTGTCATCCAATCGTCAGACACAAAAAAACGGCGGACCCGACGAGGTAGTCCGCCGTTTAGTGGCCGCGTCCGGTTGCGGCCGGTGGCGTTACTTCGCCTTGAACACGACCTTGGTGCTGATCGCGGTTTCGTTGGGGATGGTCTTGGTGTCGGCCCAGTCGCCGCCGCCCACGCCGAAGTCCAGGCGCTTCACCACCGCCTTGCCGGCCAGCACCGGCTGCGCGCCGGGGGTCCAGGTGAAGGTCAGCGTGACCGGCTTGCTGATGCCGCGCAATTCCAGCGTGCCGTCGGCGGCGTACTGGTTGCCGCCGAGTGCGCGGAACTTGTCGGCGCGGTAGCGCGCGGTGGCGAACTTGGCCACGTTGAAGAAGTCCGGCCCCTGCAGAGTCGAATCACGGTCGCCATTGCCGCTGACGGCACCTGCCAGCGGAATGCGCACGTCGAGCTTGGCACCGGCGAGATTGGCCGGATCGAAACTCAGCGTGGTGTCGAAACCGGGGAACTTGCCGGTGAAGACTTCGCCGTCGTACTTGCTGGCAAACACCAGCGACGAACCGGGCGCCTGGACGTAGTCGGCAGCGAGCACCGGGGCGGCAGCGAACGTGGCCACCAATGAGGCGGCGACCAGCAGGGGAGAGGCGAATAACCTGGACGACATGGGGGATCCTTTAGGGTTTGGAAGAGAGCCAACCGCGCGGCAACATCCGCACCAAGGTGGCGTCACGCTGGAACAGGTGGTGATAGAGCGCAGCGCCGGCATGCGCCAGCACCACCGCAATCAACAACCAGAAGCCCCACTCGTGGATGAAATGCGCAATGGCGCGCAGTTGTTCGTCCGGCGGGCTGAGCTTGGGAACGGCAAACAAGCCGAACCAACGGAACGGGCGCAGGCCGCTGGTGGAGTCGTACAGCCAGCCCGACAACGGCATGGCGAAGATCATGGCGTACAGCACCCAGTGGGTGAGCCCGGCAATGCGTTCCTGCCAGCGCGGCGTACCGCTTACCGGCGGCGGCGCGCCTGCATAGATGCGCCAGCCCAGCCGCACGATCACCAGCGCCAGCACGGTCAGACCCACCGACTTGTGCGCGGTGTAGACCCAGAAATATTTCGGGGTCTTGGGCAGGTCGCCCATGATCAGGCCAACCACGCCCAACGCCAGAATCAGCAGTGCGATCAGCCAATGCAGGGTCTGGCTGACACCGCCCCAACGTTCGATGTTCTTCAGGCTCATGCTCAGGATTCCGGGCTGGTGGCAGCGTCAGGGGCGGCGGGTGCGTCATGCGGTTGTGGTGCGTCGTCTTCGGCACGGCCTTCGCGCACGGCTTCGGCTTCGATGCGCAGTTCCACCGAGTCGCCGATCATCGACTTCCACGCGTCGATTCCGAACTCGGCACGGCTCAGCGTGGCGGTGGCCGAGAAACCGGCAGTGCGCCGGAACGGCGGCAGCGGATGACGTTTGAGTGCGTTGAGGGTGACATCCAGGGTGACCGGGCGGGTGACCCCATGCAGGGTCAGATTTCCAGTGACCTTGGCGTGGTTTTCGCCGCTTGCGACCACCTGCGTGGAGACGAAATGCGCGTCGGGAAACCGCTCGGCGTCGAGCAGGTTGCGCGCCAGCGTGGCCTCATTCCACTTGGCATCGCCCAGGTCGGCGCGGTGCAGCGGCACGGTGACGTCCAGCTTTGCCGAGGCCCAGTCGTCCGGGTCGAACACCAGCGTGCCGCTACTTCCGGAAACGGTGCCCAACGCCTTGGAAAACCCGGCATGTTCGACTGCGAACAGCACCCGCGTGTGCACCGGATCCAGCGCGTAACGCACCGGCGCGGCGGTTGCGGCAAGGCTGGTCGCGACCAGGGCGGGAAGCAGCAACAGGCGGGCTAGGATTGTCATGGGCGGATTCTAGGCATTCCCGCTGCGCTCCGCTTGGCTTGCGCTCGCAACGATCCGTTGCGAGCATGCGGGCTGGACGTGGAAAGGATGCCCACATGCGTGCGCTCATCGTTGTGCTTGTCTTGCTGCTTGGCGCTTTGCCATGTGCGGCGAAGATTCCCGAGATTCCCCGTTTCCGCATTGTAGGGCCCAGCGATGGACTTCCATCGACCATGGTGGTTGCGATCCACCAGGATCGTGCGGGTTATCTGTGGCTTGGCACCCTGGATGGCCTGGTGCGTTACGACGGCGCGGGATTCAGGACCTGGAGACACGATCCGAACGACTCTGCGTCGTTGCCCTGCAATGCGGTCCAGGCGCTGCATATCGATGCGCTGGACAGGATATGGATCGGCTGCGGCAAGACGCTGAGCGTCATGGATGCCGGACGACGCCAGTTTCGCCACTATCGCACTGCGGACTATCCTTTGCTGAAGGACGGCGAGATCTACAGCATCGCTGCGTTCGACGGCGATATCTGGGCCGGGACCACGTCCGGCGCGCTGGTCCGCATCGATGCTGGTGGGACGATGTCGTCGGTGGATCTGGGTGCGGTCGATGGCGATCTTGACCAGGCCATGGTCATGAATCTTGCGGCGGACAACCGGCAGCGGCTGTGGATCGCAACCAGTAATGGACTGGCTTATTACGACGGGAAACATCTGCGTCGCGAATATGTCCCGGACGAGCCGAACCGGCAGTCGGCCATTTTCGGTCTGCAATGGACCGGCGACCGTCTGTGGCTGGGCAGCGAGTCTGGATTGCATGTCATGGGGTCCAACGATCAATGGCAGCCGCTTCCCTGGGGAACGATGTTCGGTAGCGGCAACGAGTTCTGGGGCGCAGTGGCTGCTCAGGACGGCGAATTCTGGCTAGGGAGCGGACGCGGTCTATGGCGGACGCGTGGCGAGCGTCCACCGGTCCCTGCCTTCAGCGGCGAGGGTCCGTTGTCGCGCCGTAATGTGGTCGGTCTGCTGGGAGCGGCCGATGGGGGGCTTTGGGTTCCGATGCATGGTACTGGCCTGGGGTATTTGCCGGCGTATTGGAAGCGCAGTGCCGTGCTCAAGCCCGCCGCGCCGACCGGCGATGCCATTTATTGCAATCTGGCACCCGCCACACGGTCTGGTGGTTTGTGGCAGGTGGATACAGACGGTCGCTTGTTGCGCGTTGATCCGAGCACGGGCGACACGTTTCAGACAGGATTGCAGTCGCCGCATCTCAAGGGCATGGAGCTGGTGTCGGCGTTGGAGGATCGTCTGCAGCGTGTCTGGCTGGGCAATTTGAGCTTTGGTCTCTCGCGGATGGATCTGCGCACTGGTGAGTTCATCCACTGGCCGTCCGATGGTCCCGAACCGGCATCCGCGCTGTCGGCGCCGGATTGGATCATCGAGCAGGGCGACACGGTGTGGATGGCATTCCTCGACATGGTGCAGCAGCGCGATTTACGTAGCGGCCGCGTCTTGCAGCGCATCACTCAGCAAGACCTGCATGGCCTCAGCGACATCGCTGTACAGCAGCTTGAACAAGGCCCCGACGGGCGTGTCTGGGCTGCGGGCGAGGGCGGCATGTTTGCCTGGGACGACACCTCTCGCCGCTTTGTGCCGGTTGCAGGCCTCGAAGGAACCCCGATCCAGGCGTTTGCCAGCCAATCGCCGGAGACGGTGTGGGTATACCGGGCCACCGGTGCGGAACAATGGAAAAAAACCGCAACAGGCTGGACGCGTGTGCGCCACGTGGGCGAAGCCGACGGGCTGGCCGGATTCGACGCCTCTGCAATGCAGATCGACCCGCATGGCAGGGTCTGGATTTCCAGCTTGCGTGGGCTCTGGCGGATCGATCCCTCGGTGACGCCGGCACGGCTGCGCAATATCGGCACGCGCGATGGGTTGACCAGTCAGGAATTCGTCCAGCATTGCCTGCTGATGGCGGGCGACACCTTGATCGGGGCGACCAGCGATGGCTCCACCGTGTTGCTGGATACCGCAATGCCCGATATCGCACCGTTTGTGCCCGCATTGCAGTTGGAACATCTCAGCGTGTTGCGTAATGGTGCACGCATCGCGTTGCCGATGGATCGCCCGTTTCAGCTGGGTCCCGGGGACCGGCAGCTGCAGATCGTCAGTCGTCTGCTGTCGTATAGCGATCCGCTTTCCAATCGTTATCGCAGTTTCTTGAAAGGCTTCGATACGGAGTGGCAGACCTCGGGCAACGCGGGGATCCGCGAATTTGCCAGTTTGCCTGCCGGCAACTACGAGCTCGCGCTGCAGGGTGTAGACCCCTTGGGTAATCGCTCGCCAGTGCGCACCCTGCGATTTACGGTCAATCCACCCTGGTGGCGCAGCGACGTCGGTATCGCGCTGATCTGCCTGCTTGGATTACTGCTGAGCGCATTGCTTGCCGCCGCCTACCGCCGGCGTGTGCGCATGCGTGCGCAATGGCAACTTGCGCAGCACAAACGCGAGCTTGCCGAGCAGGCGTCGCAGGCCAAGACGCGGTTTCTTGCGACGCTGGGGCACGAGGTGCGTACGCCGATGACCGGTGTGCTGGGGATGAGCGAGCTACTGCTGCAGACACCGTTGGATGGACGTCAGCAGGGCTATGCCAGCGCGATCCAGTCGGCGGGCAAGCATCTGCTGCGGCTGGTCAACGATGCGTTGGATCTGGCGCGGATCGAGGCCGGCAAGCTGCCACTGGATTACCGCGATTTCGATTTGCGCCAGCTGATCAGGCAAGTGGCCGAGCTGGTGCGCCCGACTGCCGAGCAGAAGCAGTTGGTCTTCGAGTGCGAGCTGGAGGATGCGCTGCCGCCGGCACTGCACGGCGATGCCAGCCGGGTGCAGCAGATCCTGCTCAATCTGTTGTTCAACGCGGTCAAGTTCACTGAGCGCGGCAGTGTGAGTTTGCGTGTCTCAGTGCTGCCGCAAGGCCACAAGCAAGGCATCCGGATGGAGGTGCGCGATACCGGCCCCGGCATGAGTGCAGAACAGCGCGGGCGCCTGTTCCAGCGCTTCGAGCAGGCCGAAGGCGCGCTCACGCTTGCGCGGCATGGCGGCAGTGGCCTGGGGCTGGCGATCTGCCGCGAATTGGCAGCGGCCATGGGCGGTGAAGTGACGGTCAGCAGCGAACTGGGGCAGGGCGCGTGTTTCGTGGTCGAGCTACCGTTGCGCTGGGTGGCTGCGTTACCCGCAGTGACGCCGAATGTGGCACGCACAACGCCGCTTCACGATCAGGCGCCGCTGCAGCTGCTGCTGGTCGAAGACGACCCCACCGTGGCGCAGGTGATTGTCGGCCTGCTGCAGACGCGCGGGCATCAGGTCACGCATGTATTGCATGGTCTTGCGGCACTGGCCGAGGTGAGCACGCGCAGCTTCGATGCGGGGCTATGCGACCTGGACCTGCCCGGCATCGACGGCGCGGCACTGGTAGCGCAATTGCGCGCGCGCGGCGTGTGTTTTCCGATCGTTGCGGTGACCGCACGCGCCGACGCCGATGCAGAACCGCAGGCAATGGCGGCCGGATGCAATGGATTCTTGCGCAAGCCGGTCACCGGCGACTTGCTCGCGCAGGTACTGGCGCGCGCGCTTGCTGACGCCAGCGACGCACAGGAAGACCCGGTTGCCGACTAGGGGCGGCCGCAGCGAAGCAGGTACAGTGCAGTCCCGCCAAGGAGCGCGCGCAAGCGTGCAGGTGGCGATGGGGACAAGGATGAAGATGAAGAAGGTGCTGCTGTCGTTGCTTGCGGTCTTGTTGCTGCTGATCGGTGTGGATGCGTTGGCGGTGAACCAGATCGAGACCCCGCGCATGCGCCGGTTCGGGCCGGTCGAAGGCCTGCCTTCGCGCATGGTGCTGGCCTTGGCGCAGGACCGGCAGGGTTATATCTGGGCGGCCACCAGCGACGGTCTGGCGCGCTACGACGGCATCGGCCTGCAGGTGTGGCGGCATGATCCGCACACCGCAAACTCAATTCCCGGCAACGAGGTCGAAGCGCTGTTTATCGACAATCGCGACCGGGTCTGGCTGGGCATCAATGGCTCGCCGCTCAGTATGCTCAACACAGAACGTGAGGCCTTTACGACATTTCCTGACGTCGCCGAAGCCTGTGCCGGGCAGGTCTGGTCGATTGCGCAGGCGCAGGGCGCGATCTGGGTTGGGAGCAGTGGCGGCGGCCTGTGTCGACGCGAAGAAAATGGCCGGGTGACGGTATTCCGCGCAGCGCCTGATGTGCCGGATGCACTGCCTAGCGACACCATCATGAGCATGGTGACCGACGTGCGCGGCCGATTGTGGATTGGCACCGCCAGCGGTCTGGTGCTGCGCGATGGCGAGCGTTTCGTGCGCATCGCGCCGGACCGCCTGAGCGCAACGGTGTTCAAACTAAGTAAGGATCCCGACGGCACGCTGTGGGTGGGCAGTAGCAAGGGTTTGTACCGGGTAACACCCGCCGGCGTGCTGGAACCCGCGCCCTGGGACGGATCTACCGACATACGTGCCGGCACGGTGGTGCACGATGTGCATGGTGGCTACTGGGTGGGCGCGGCCGATGGTTTTTTTCGAGTAGCGCCCGGCGAAACTGCGCTGCGAGTGATGGAAGGCGATCATGGTAGTGGCTTTCTCACCGCCCATAGCGGTGTGCTCGATGTCATGCAGGACCGCCAGGGCGGGTTGTGGCTTGGGATGATTTCGCAGGGCGTGGCGTACCTGCCGCCGGACTGGCGGCGCTTTTCCACGATTTTCGAGACGCAGGGCAAGCCGCTGGAGGGCCTTTACCTGGTGAATGCCGCCGCCGATGGCGATAGTTTTCTGGTGACCACCGGCGAGGGGGTTTATCGGGTCGGCGATCAGGGCAACGTTGTGCCCGTGTTGCAAAGCGATGTGTTGGGCGGCGGTACCGTGCAGTCGGTGCTGCCGACCGGCGACGGCAGTCTGTGGGTTGCGCTGCGGGAGGGTGTCACCCGCTATACCCTGAAAACCGGCGAGAAACGCAAGCTCGCGATGGAGATCGGCACGTCCGACACCCATAGGGTGGAATTGATGGCGCCAGGTATCGACGGCGAGTTCTGGCTGTCGATTGTGGAAGCCGGCGTGCAGCGGCGTGCGGCAGACGGACGGCTACTGGCAACGTTCCACTTCGGTACCGACCTCGGCGAGGTGGGTGGCATGGTGCAGCAACTGGTGATACGTCCCGATGGCTCGGCGTGGGTTGCGGCCGGTGACGGGCTATGGGTTTGGCAGGGTGAGCGCTTTCGCAAGGTGATCGGCGACGCTAGCCGCGAAGTCTATGCGCTGGCTTTCGTATCGCCGCGCGAATTCTGGGTGGGGCGCCCGGGTGCGCTGGAGCGCTATCACTGGGATGGCCAACAGGCGCGCCTGCTTGAGCGGGTCGGGCGCGAGCACGGTCTGCCGTCCACCGAAATACGCGGTCTGGCCTTGGGCGGCAAAGACACGGTGTGGGCGACTACCTCGCGAGGCCTGTTCGCCTACAAGCGCGGCCAGGCCCAGGTGCGCATGTTCGGCCAACGCGATGGCCTGCCCGACAGCGAATTCTCGATGCGTCCACCGGTCACCGGCCCCACGGGACAAGTGTTGGCGCTGACCACCAGCGGCATCGTGCTGTTCGACCCATCGCGGCCGTTTTCCGCCGCGCCGTCGGCACGGCTGGTGATCGAATCGGTGCAGGTGCGCCGTAACGATGCCGAGCGCTCGCAGCCGGTCTCTCACAAGGTGCCGATGGTGCTGCAGGCGCGCGACCGCGATCTGCGTATCAGTGCGCGATTGCTGTCGTTCGTCGATCCGGCCTCTGCGCATTATCGTTACCGCATCGACGGCTACGACGAACGTTGGGTGGAGCAGGGCGCCGGCGGCGAACGCGTGATTTCGCGCTTGCCGCCCGGCGACTACCGCATCGAAGTGCAGGCGCGTGCCGGCGAGGGCGACTGGGTCGCTGCGCCGACGTTGCAGCTGGAAGTGCGCCCGCCGTGGTGGCTGAGCACACCGGCGCAGCTGGTGGCCGCGTTGCTGTGTGTGCTGCTGTCATGCCTGGGTGTGTGGGCCTGGCGGCGCCGGGTGCGACGCCAGCAGGAATGGGTGCTGGCACAACAACGCCAACAGCTTGCCGAGCAGGCCTCGGTGGCCAAATCGAACTTTCTTGCCAACCTGGGACATGAAGTACGCACGCCGATGACCGGTGTGCTCGGCATGAGCGAACTGCTACTGGCCACGCCACTGGATGCCAAGCAGCGCAGTCACGTCGACGCGATCCGCAAGGCCGGTGCGCATCTGCTGCGGTTGGTCAACGATGCACTGGATCTGGCGCGTATCGAAGCCGGCAAACTGGAGCTGGTGCAGCAGCCGTTCGACCCGGCGCAACTGACCCAGGAACTGGCCGATTTCATGCATCCGATCAGCGAAGCGCGCGGATTGCGTTTTCACTATCGCAATCAACTGCCTGCGCAGTTGGTGGTGCTGGGCGACGCGACGCGGGTACGCCAGATCCTGATCAATCTGCTCGGCAACGCGATCAAGTTTTCCGAACGCGGCGAGGTCTCTCTCACGGTCAGTCAGCATGGCGAGGTGCTGCGCTTCAAGGTGCGCGATTCCGGGCCAGGCATCGGCCCGGAGCAGCAGAAGCGCTTGTTTCAGCGATTCGAACAAGCCGATGGCGCGCGCACCAGCGCTCGCTACGGCGGCAGCGGCCTTGGGCTGGCGATCTGCCAGGAGCTCACCGTGGCGATGAAGGGCACGATCAGCGTGCGCAGCAGGCTTGGCGTCGGCACCCAGTTCAGCGTGGACCTGCCGTTGCCGATCGATCGCTCCGGCGTGCGCATCGCTTCTGGCGAGCTGGGCGCGGTGGCCGGTGAGTCGTTGCGCATCTTGCTGGTGGAAGACGACCCGACCGTGGCCGAGGTGATCTCCGGCCTGCTGATGGGCCGTGGCCATCGGGTGGTGCATGCCGCGCACGGGTTGGCGGCGCTGTCGGAGGCGGTCGATGGCTGCTTCGACATCGCGCTGCTGGATCTGGATCTCCCCGGCCTGGATGGATTTGCGCTGGCATCGCAACTGCGCCGGCTCGGGCATGGGTTCCCACTGCTCGCGGTCACCGCGCGTGCCGACGGCGATGCGGAGCGCCAGGCGCAAGCAGCAGATTTCGATGGATTCCTGCGCAAGCCGGTCACCGCCGATATGTTGGTCGAGGCGATTGCGGCGGTGCGTAAAGCGCAGAGATCGCGCGCGCGATCGGACGATGGCGCAGCACTAGGAGTACCGATGTGAACCGCAGCAGGCTTGCCCGTGTGTGGCGCGGCCCGCACTATGCGGAAAACTGCAGTGAAATGTTCATGTTGCGCCAACGTCTTCTTCCCAATTTCCGACGGATTTTCGCTGGACTGTGTTTTTGGCTGCTGATCGCGGTCTTGCCTGCGCTCGCCTTCGCGGATGTGCCAATCACTCCGGTGCCTGTCCAGCTCACTGTGGCCGACGGCCTGCCTTCCAATACGATCAATGATTTTGCCGAAGACAAATACGGTTACCTGTGGCTGGCAAGTGCCGATGGTCTAGCCAGATTCGATGGGCGTAGTTACCGCATCTGGCGAATGGAGGAAGGGCTTACTGATAACTTTGTCTGGGCTGTTAGCGTAGATTCAAACGACGGGGTATGGGTTGGTTTCGAAAATGGTGGCGCAGGGTTACTAGACGCCAAGAAGCGGGCATTCAAGCCGCTGGAGGATTCGCGTTTTCCTGAGTTTGCACGTAGCTCTGTATGGGCGATTGCGCATACCCCCGATCATGATACTTGGTTCGGCACATCGAAGCACGGGCTTTATCGGTTGCGGCCAGATGGAACAATTGAGAACTTTAAGTTTGTAGAGGAAGATGATCATAGCTTGCCTGGGAACAGCGTCACCGCATTGCGTGTTACACCAGACGGAGCGTTGTGGGTCGGCGGCAACTCAGGTGTTGCACGCTGGACAGGAAGTAATTTTAAACGAGTGCTGTTGCCGGGTGATATTCAATCTTCAAATGGAATGCGGCTAGATTCTAGCGGGAATTTATGGGTCACCGACGGCAATAACCATCTATACCGGCTGGACTCCAATGGGAATTTTAAAGCGCAGCCTTGGCAGGAAAGTAAAGGTAAAAATCAGGTTATAGGCATGCTGTTGCAAGATCGTGCGGGACGCTATTGGTTGGATACTATGTCTGGCTTAGGTATCTCCAATGGAAAGAGCATTCATAATGTGCCGATTTACAGCCTGTCCGTCCGTGGACTAGTCAAGCCGAGCTGGGCCAGCGCATACGAAGATCGCGAAGGCGGACTCTGGTTCGCTAGTCTCAATGGTGGTTTATGGCATTTACCACCTAACTGGGACGCTTTCGCGGTTCTTTCGTATCACGCGGATGACCCTAAATCGATGATAAATCCGTTCATAAAGGCCGCATCATCTTCTGCATCCGGTGGATTCTGGATTGCTGGGACGCGTGGCGCATTGGAGCGATTAGATCCTGTTAGTGGTCGGCTGGAACGCCATATGCAACCAATCTATAAGTTCCGCTGGCCAACGTCCTTGATCGAAAGTAAAGATGGTTACTTATGGATAGGTCTTCCTAATTCACTAGGGCCTGTTAACACTAATGGCCCGAGCGATTAAACTATCGTGCATGGAGATCACGCCAGCACAATTTTCTCTGATCGAACACTGCCTGCCGGCGCAGCGCGGCAATGTCAGCATGACCAACCTGC
>NZ_JBEOLS010000052.1:0-36587 GCF_040279205.1 Xanthomonas hortorum | reverse complement strand
CCCCCCCGTGGGCCCCCGGTTGCAGCGGATTCCGGGTAACCCGAAAACGCCCCATCGCGCGCAAGCGCGCTCCTACACAACCCGGGCGGCGCGACCGCTGCGGCTCCTGCGATTCCCCAATCCCGATTCTCTATTCCCGCGCGCATCAGCGCGTCAAGCCCGCTTGCGCGACTCGATCAGATCCAGATTGCGCACCAGCCGGCGCGACAGGTCGTCGGAAATCTCGCGGCGGCGCGCGAGCTTGAACAATTCGTTGCGCTCGGCCACCAATGCGGCATGACGGAACTGGCGCAGCGCCTGTTCGTAGGCACCGGCCTCTTCCGGGTCGGTCTCTGCCATGTCCACCGCGCCGAGCTTGCGTTGATAGCGCTGGCTGACCTGATTGGCGGCCGCGTTGTAGCGCTCGGCATGCTTGCTGCCATCCACCAGCCGCTGGCGCAGTTTTTCCACCGCTTCCAGCGCGGCTTGCGAGGCGGCCTTCACCGCCAGGTCTTCCTTGAGCTGTTCGTCTTCTTCTTCGGGCAGCTCCAGCCCGCGCAGCAGCGGCGGCAACGCCACGCTGGCGACCAGCAACGAGACCAGGATCACCGAGGCGGCCAGGAAAATCGCCAACTGGCGGGCCGGGAACGGTGAGCCGTCTTCCAGCATCAACGGCAACGTGAGCACGCCGGCCAGGGTGATCGCACCACGCACGCCGGCCAGCGACACCGCCACCACGATGCGCCACGGCGGGCTGACATGCGCCTCGCCACGCCACTGCGCCTTGAAGATGTTCCAGCGCAGCGACAGGAACACCCATACGAAGCGCAACGCCATCAGGCTGGCGCTGATGGTGGCCACGTACACTGCCAGCCACCATGGATTGAGGTGCCCGGCTTCCTGCACGCTGCGCACCGCCCCGTCCAGGATGCCCGGCAACTGCTCGCCCAACAGCACGAAGATGATGCCGTTGAAGGTGAACTGCACCGTGTCCCACACCGCCGAGCGCTGCAGCCGCATATTGCCCGGCGCATTGCCGGCCATTTCCACGTAGCTCATGGTGACGCCGGCGGCCACCGCAGCCAGGATGCCCGAAGCATGGAAGGCTTCGGCCAGCAGATAGGCCGCGAACGGGGTGAGCAGGTTGACCAGGATCGCCGAACCCGGCTCCTCGCCGAAGTGGCGCCAGATCCAGGCCTGGATGCGGCTCAGGCCGAAGGTGGTCGCCACGCCCAATGCCAGCCCGGCCAGCGCCACCCACAGGAAGGTCAGCGAGGCGGTGGCGATCGAGAAGCTGCCGGTCAGCACCGCAGCCACTGCGAACTGGAAGCACACCAGCCCGGAGGCATCGTTGAGCAACGACTCGCCTTCCAGGATGTGCATCAGCCGCTTGGGGATCGGCACCTTGGAGGCGATCGAGGACACCGCCACCGGGTCGGTCGGCGAGATGATCGCGGCCAGCGCGAAGGCCACCGCCAGCGGCATCGCCGGGATCAACCAATGGATCAGCAGGCCCGCGCCGACCACGGTGAACACCACCAGGCCCAGCGCCAATTCCAGGATGGCCGCCTTGTCGCGGAACAGGCCTTGTTTGGGAATGCGCCAGCCGTCCAGAAACAGCAGTGGCGGCAGGAACAACAGGAAGAACAACTCCGGTTCCAGCTCGTGCCCGGCATCGAACACACCGGAGACCACCGCGCCGAGCGCGATCTGGACCAACGGCAAAGGCAACGAGAACGGCAGGATGCGGATCAGATAACCGCTGGCCGCGACCGCCAGCAACATGGCGAGGACGACATCGATCGAATGCATGAAAAACCCGGAAGAAGAAACGGTGCGCGTACGGCATCGCATCGTGCAACGCACAACTAACGCGCCGAAGGGAACATACCGGTTTGCAGGCGGCGATGAAACCACCGCGCCGCCTGGGCCTGGGCGCGGCCCTGCACGGTGACCGCCACGAGGGTGTGCTGCTGCTGCAGCTCTGTGGCGGGTGTCTGTCGATCAGACACGGTGGATACGCTGCCGGATGGACAGGCCGACACGAGGATGAAAGCAGCCGGCAACGTGATCGCTCGCCACGTCACGCATGCCGGCTGCATGCCTATGCAGATTGGCTGGACGGGATCAACTGTGGTGAACGTGCTTGTTCGCGTGCGGCTTCGATGGCCCAGTGCCCTCGACCGGGACCAGGAAGGTCGCTTGATGCAGTTTCAGCTTGGAATCGTAGTGACTCACCGTCACCTTGATCGCCTTGACCTTCTTCTTGAAGGCGTACGGCCACTGCGCGCCGACCATCTGCTGCCCGGGCTTCTGACCGTCAGCGTCTCCGACGAGCTTGATGCGCACGGGGTAATTACCTGCGCCGCCGTTGTCCGCATCGTTGGCGTCGGACACGTCGATATGCGCTTTCGAAAACGCCAGCGTCGACGGGCCGCCGTCCTTGTAATTGGCGCTGTCGTCGAATCCGATATTTTTATAGCTATAGGTCAGCAGGATCACTTGCGTAGGAACCCAGGAACCACCGCCGTAATTGGGAATTTTCACCTTGGCCACGCGTGCGGAATCCACCGTGAATTCCCACTCGCCCGGGACGATCCATTTCTGAGCTGGCCGATAGATGTCACTCGCAGGGACAGCAGCGGTCGCTGACGGCGCATGCGTTGGCGTTGGCGTGACGGCTGCTGCCTGTGCAGTGCCGGATAACACCAGCGCGCCTGCCGCCAACCATGCCGGCAGTCCCAATCGATTGAATTCACTCTTTTTGGATTTCATGTTCTACAGCCTCTGAGCACTGATCATCACGCAAGGGCATGAATGGTAATTGCAGTGTCCGGCGCCGCTTCTGCCAATCGCGAACATTCGTGCAGCATTAGGGTGGTCGTGCGACGGCTACGACCCGATGGGCTTGGTAACGGCTGATCGCGCGGCCCCTGCATCGCAGGTTCGCCATAGAGTGTTTAAAACGTCAGTCTGCATGCGTGGCCAACGCGGATCGAACAGACTCAACCGCAGGCCACCCGATCCGCAGTTCGCCAGGACGGATGTGCGATGGCGTTGCAGCACAGCATCTCCATGTAAAAAACGCGTGATGCATCCGCGCCGCATCCGGCCGCGTATCCAGCTATACGATTGCCATCCAGGTGATCGCCTACCCAAAGGATCGATGCCTCATGAAGACCTCATTCCAGTCGCTTGCCATTGCCACCGCCATTGCCCTGACCAGCGCGATGGCACCCGCCTACGCGGCGTCCAACCCGATGGTGGGCGGTGCGCCGATGCTGGTGACCAAGGACATCGTCGACAACGCGGTCAACTCCAAGGATCACACCACCCTGGTCGCCGCAGTCAAGGCCGCTGGCCTGGTCGAGACGTTGAAGGGCCCGGGCCCGTTCACCGTGTTTGCCCCGACCAACGCCGCATTTGCCGCATTGCCGGCCGGCACCGTCGACACCCTGTTGAAGCCCGAATCCAAGCCCACCTTGACCAAGGTGCTGACCTATCACGTGGTGCCGGGCAAGGTTGACGCCGCTTCGCTGATCGCCAAGATCAAGGCCGGCGGCGGCAGCGCCACGCTGACCACCGTGCAGGGCGAACCGCTCACCGCAAAACTCAATGGCAAGAAGGTCACGATCACCGACGTCAAGGGCAACACCGCCAACGTCACCATCGCCGATGTAGTGCAGAGCAATGGCGTGATCCACGTGGTCGACAAGGTGTTGATGCCGTAATTGCATCTGGCTGCAAGGCACGTCGTTGTCATTGCATGCGCAGCTAGTCCATCGGCGGAATGCAGGGGGATTCCGCCGATGGGGCGCAACCGTCACGTGCGCTGGCGTTATCGAGACATTTTGAACGCGCGCGGCCTCGGTGCATCCATGCATATGTCGACGTGGACAAACGCTTTTTTGTAGGCCAATCCGCGTGTACCTGGAACTACGTTTCAGGTCTCGCCACCCAACCGCGAAGCGGCGGTGATGGAGTCACTGGTTGCTCAGTGGCTCCACTTGGTGTCTTGGTTCTCCGACACCGTACGCGTGCCATTGCACGCGTATTTTTTTATGGCGCGGCCGAGCTGCCCGCCGACATCGGTACGTCCAGCAGCTGGCGCAGATCTTCCACAAACCCGCGATAGCCTTCTTCGCGTGCGGCCGTCGTTGGCTGACGCAACACCCATGACGGATGCACGGTGGTCAGCACCGGCGTGCCATCGTCCAGGCGCTGCCATTGGCCGCGTTCGCGCATCAAGCGAAAGCCGCTTCCCAACACCGCCTGTGCCGCAGTCGCGCCCAGGCACACGATCTGCGCCGGACGCAGTTGTGCGCGCTCTGCATGCAACCAGCCACTGCAGGCCTGCACATGCGCCCGTTCCGGGTTGCGATGCAGACGCCGCTTACCGCGTTGCTCGAAGCGGAAATGCTTGACCGCGTTGGTCACATAGACTGTGTCGCGATCGATGCCGATCTCGCCCAGCGCCATGTTGAACAGGCGCCCGGCCGGCCCGACGAACGGACGCCCACTCAGATCCTCTTCGTCGCCCGGCTGCTCGCCGATCACCATCACCGATGCATCGTTCGGCCCTTCGCCAAACACCGTCTGCGTTGCCGGTTGCCACAACGCGCAACGCCGGCAATCGCGCGCGGCCACGCGCAACTGCGCCAGGCTTTGCGTGGCCACTTCCGGGACCGGCGCTGGCGCGACCGGCACTCGCCGCCGCACCGGCTCTGGCGCACGCTCGGCCATCTCGCGCACGCGCACGCCGGCCTCGCGGATCAGCTCCGGCAACAAGCTCGCCTCGGGCAGATTCTTCCAGTATTTCTGCGGCATCTCCTGCCGCATCATGGTGGGATTGAGCCGCGCCGGATTGAAGATATGCGCGTAATAGGTGCGCCACAGCGTCTCCTGCGCATCGTCGGCCGGCACTTGGGTGCGCACCGCACCCTCGCCGAACGTCAACGCCTCGCCATCCCAGCGCACGCTGCGATACGGAGTCAGAATCGCCCAGCGCATTCCGGCGAAACGGCGCGCGAAAAACGGCGCCACCCGATCCACGATCCAGTGTTCGGGCTCGAACCACGCCACAAAGTCTTCTTCTTCGCCGGGCAAGCGCCGGAAGCGCACGAATGCCTTCATCTTGTGCGTATCGCGTTGCACCGCCTTCTGCCACTGCGCCACCCGGTGCACATCGACATCGGTCGCCCGCTCCAGCAACGCCCGCTCGCCGGACGCCACCCGCCACAACAACCGATACAACACCGCATAGCGCTGCGGGTCGCGATGACACAGCACCGCCCCCGCCATCTGCAAAAACTCTGCCGAGACTCGCGGCGCGGCAACCACCGCCGGCAGGTCCAGCAGCCCCTGCCCCATCAACAAGCCACCCTGCACGCCACCATTCCACGCAATGGAGTCAGGCTCCACCTGCGCACACCACCCCGCCCGCGCCAGCACACGCCATGCATCAAGACTCCAACCTGGCTCAACTTCAGCGCTGAACATCGCTTACACCTGACCTCAAGATTTCCGATCTCGCCATCGCTCTACTGGCGGCACTATCGTTGCGTTGTTGCGATTTTCTCGCGGGCTTTTGCTGCTACTGCTACTGCTACTGCTACTGCTACTGCTTATCGCTTATCGCTTGTCGCTTGTCGCTTGTCGCTTGTCGCTTGTCGCTTGTCGCTTGTCGCTTGTCGCCGTTGATTTTGCTGCACCAAGTCGCCTTAGAGCGAGCCGCGCACCGCAGCCATGCGTGGCCGAAGAGGCGCCCTGTCTGAGCGCAGCGAGTTTGGGCGCCGTGCCGCGCATGGCGAGGAGCACAGGGCACCGGTGCGGCTGTATCGCACCGGATCGCGTCAGGCGACAGCGGTTTTGGTTACTTTTGCCAAGACAAAAGTAACCCGCGCCGCAAGGCGTGGAAGCTCTTGGAGCAGTGATTCGGTGGTAGGAATTGGGGATTCGTAGAAGCAATCAAGAACTTCCAAGTCATGCGTGCGGCCGTACCCTCATCCGCCCTTCGGGCACCTTCTCCCGATGGGAGAAGGGACAGGCATCAATCGAACAAACTTGCCTGTCGCGGTGCCGGCGCCAACTGCGCGCGTAACCGCACCGGATCGTCCAATCGTTGGCGCGGATGATGATCCAGCACACTCACAAACGGCAGCAGCTTCTTCATCGGCACCCGCAACCGTGCCAGATCTCCCACCCGCAAGCGCGCATGCCTGCGCGACAACAGCAAGCGTTCCACATTGCGCGTGCCCAGGCCCGGTACGCGTAGCAGCATCTCGCGCGGCGCCGCGTTCAAATCCACCGGAAAGCGCTCCGGATTGCGCAACGCCCACGCCAGCTTCGGGTCCACGTCCAGATCGAGCATGCCGCTGGATTGCGCCGGCGCAATCTCTTCCACGCTGAAGTCGTAGAAGCGCAACAACCAGTCGGCCTGATACAGCCGATGCTCGCGCTGCAACGGCGGTGCCTGCAGCGGCAACTTGGACGAGGCATCCGGGATCGGGCTGAACGCCGAGTAATACACCCGGCGCATCCGGTAATTGCCGTAGAGATTGTGGCTGGTGTCCAGAATGCTGCGGTCGTTGGCGTCGTCGGCACCGACGATCATCTGCGTGCTCTGCCCGGCCGGTGCGAAGCGCGGCGGCTTGGCGCGGCGCACTTTTTCGGCCTTGCGCTCGAGCTGATTCTCTTCGATGCGCCAACGCAGTTCGCCCATCGCCGCGCGAATGCCACCGACGCTTTTCTCCGGCGCCAGCAAGGTCAGGCCCTGCTCGGTCGGCAACTCCACGTTGATGCTCAGGCGATCGGCGTAGCGACCGGCCGCCGCCAGCAACTCCGGCGTCGCATCGGGGATGGTCTTGAGATGGATGTAACCGGCGAAGTGATGCACCTCGCGCAGCTGCCGCGCCACTTCCACCAGCTGCTCCATGGTGTAGTCGGAGTTGCGGATGATGCCGCTGGACAGGAACAGGCCTTCGATGTAATTGCGCTTGTAGAAATCCAGCGTCAGGGTGACCACTTCTTCCGGCGTGAAGCGCGCGCGGCGCACGTTGCTGGACACCCGATTGACGCAGTACGCGCAATCGAAGATGCAGAAGTTGGTCAGCAAAATCTTCAGCAGTGAGACGCAGCGGCCATCGGGCGTGTACGAGTGGCAGATGCCCATGCCCTCGGTGCTGCCGATGCCGCCGGTGCCGAGCGAATTACGCTTGTTGGCGCCACTGGAGGCACAGGAGGCGTCGTATTTGGCGGCGTCGGCGAGGACGGCGAGCTTGTCGAGGATTTTCACGCGAGCAGGACGCAGCGAAGGCGTCTCAGCTTATGAGACTGCACAGCACGCATCGTGAATGCTTCAGAGCGCTGTGGTGCGGGCGCCATGCCTTGGCGTTGTGCGGCTGGCTGGCTACCGTCGCCCTACGTGATGGCGGTGGTGCCCAGTCCGCCGCCATACGTCATCGCTGCGGGGCGGCGAGCCGTCTGATCCATGCATGATGCCTATGGTGCCAGCGTGTCACCTGCACATGCCTGATGGCAACGGTATCGGCATGCTGCCGGCACCTTACGTGTCGGCCACAATGCCTGCGTGCTGCAAGCACGGTGGACTCATGCGGCAACCGGATCCGCAAGCGCGCGATCCCCATCGAAACGGTAGATATCCATGGCCAGAAGGCCGGCATCGATACCGGCATCGATGCGCAGCGCGCCGAGCCGGTCGTCGCCGACGGCGCCCATCGCCACATACAGCGGCAGCAGATGCTCGTCGGTGGGATGCGCGCGTGTGGCCTGCGGTGCCTGGCGGCGATAGTCCAATAGCGCGGCGATGTCGTTTTCCAGCAACTTGCGTTCGGTCCATTCGATGAAGGGCCGCACGTAGGGCGCCTCGCGCTCGGCGCTGTAGCCCTGGCGCGCGTCGTGCAGGTTGTGGGTGATGCTGCCCGAGCCGATCACCAGCACGCCCTCATCGCGCAACGGTGCCAGCGCGCGGCCCACCGCGAACTGGTGGGCCGGGCCGAGCTCTGGCTGGATCGACACCGACACCACCGGAATCTCGGCAGCCGGATACAGCAGGCGCAGCGGCACCCACACGCCATGATCGAAGCCGCGCTGCGGGTCCAGGTGCGGATGCAGGCCGGCTTGTTCCAGCCGACGCAGGATCTGTTGCGCCAACGCCGGCTCGCCAGGCGCGGGATACTCCAGCTCGTACAGCGGCGCAGGAAATCCGCCGAAGTCGTGGATGGTGGCCGGCCGCGCCGCGCCACTGACCAGCGGGCGGCGGCCCAGCCAATGCGCGGACGCAACCACAATCGCGCGTGGCCGCGGCAAGGTCTGCGCAAGCTCGGCCAGGCGCTCGCCGACCTGCCCCGGCTGCAGCGCAGTCATCGGCGATCCATGCGAGATGTACAGGGAAGGCAAGCGGGTCATGGACGACTCCTCGTAAAGTAAAGACAAACCGCCTCAGCGCGCCGGCTTCAACGCCAGGGCGCCATCGCCCAGCAGCGATTGCACGATCAGCAACACCGCCCACAGCACCGGATATTCCCAGCCGCCGCCCGGATTGGAGAAGCCGAAGCCATTGGCGCCATGCACGCTGACGATGGTGCCCAGCAGCAGCGGCACGCCCAACAGCGCCACCCAGCGCGCGTAGATGCCCAACAGCAAGGACAGGCCCAGGCCAAGTTCCAATGCGATGGTGAGGTAGCCCAGCGCGCCCGGCAGGCCCAGCGACTGGAAATAGGCCGCCGTGCCGGCCGGGGTGAACACCAGCAGCTTGGTCAGGCCATGCACCAGGAACAGCGCGCCCAGACTCATGCGCAACAAGGCCGTGCCGTAAGCGGCGGTACGCGGGGATGCATAAGAAGTGGACATTCGACAGACTCCGGTGACGACCTGCATAGCCTATTGCTTACAAATTTCTGATAAATAGTTTTGATTCGGATAATTTATTGCGATCAAAGCAATAATCGGATCCACCATGGATACCCTCGACGCAATGCGCGTGTTCACCGCAGTGGCCGAACGCAGTGGCTTCAGCGCTGCGGCCGATGCGCTGGACCGCTCCACCGCCAGCGTCACCCGCCAGGTCGCCGCGCTCGAACAGCGGCTGGGCACCCGCCTGCTCAACCGCACCACCCGGCGGGTCAGCCTGACCAGTGCCGGCACCGCGTATTACCAGCGCTGCCTGCAGCTGCTGGCCGATCTGGACGACCTGGAGGCCACCGTGGGCGCCCAGGCGCTGGAGCCGGCCGGGGTGCTGCGCGTCAACGCGCCGGTGAGCTACGGCATCGAGCGGCTGGCCGCGTTGCTGCCGGGTTTTCGCGCGCGCTACCCGCAGGTGGAGCTCGACCTGTCGCTGTCCGACCGCCTGGTCGACATGGTGGAAGAAGGCTTCGATGTGGCCATCCGCATCACCCGCCAGCCGGCGCCGACGCTGATCGCCCGCCAGCTGGGCAAGGTGCGGTTGCTCACGTGTGCGGCGCCGGCCTATCTGGCACGCGCGGGCACGCCCAGGCATCCGTCCGACCTGGCCGGCCACGAATGCCTGCTCTATCACTACTCGCCCAATGGCGACGAGGTGCGCTTCCATGGCCCCGATGGCGATACCACTGTGCGCATCCACGGCGGGCTGCGCGCCAACAACGGGCATGTATTGAGCGCGGCGGCGGTGGCCGGCCAGGGCATTGCGATGCAGCCGGATTTTCTGGCCGACGATCATCTCGCCGCCGGGCGCCTGGTACGCATTCTTCCCGAGTACGAGCTGGCCGATATCGGCATCTTCGCGGTCTATACCAGCCGCAGCCATCTGGCGCCGAAGGTGCGCAGCTTCATCGATTACCTGGTCGAGACGATGGGCGATTGCGCACCTGGTCTGGCGGCCTCGGCAACAGTTCGTCCCGGCAGTGGTCATTAACCTGTCGGCCCACGTATGCGCACAATCCCGATCCCCTCGGTTCAAGGATTGCCCATGAGCAAGATCGCCATCGTGTATTTCAGCGGCTACGGCCACACCGTCAAACTGGCCGAAGCCGTGCATGCCGGCGCCGCCAGCGTCGGCGAGGCCACGCTGTATCGCATCGACCAGGACGGCAACCTGCCCGACGACGCCTGGGAGGCGATCAGTGCGGCCGATGCCATCATCTACGGCAGCCCCACCTACATGGGCGGGCCGGCCTGGCAGTTCAAGAAGTTTGCCGATGCCAGTTCCAAGCCGTGGTTTGCGCAGGCGTGGAAGGACAAGATCGCGGCCGGCTTCACCAACTCGGCCTCGGTCAACGGCGACAAGTACGCCACCATCCAGTACTTCTGGACGTTGTCGCAGCAGCACGGCCAGGTCTGGGTCGGCACCGGCTTGCTGCCGGCCAACACCAAGGCACACGGCCCGCAGGACATCAACTGGACCGCCGGCTCGGCAGGCGCACTGGCGATCTCGCCCTCCGATGCCTCGCCGGAAGAAGCGCCACGCAGCGGCGATCTGGAAACCGCCAAGCTGCTCGGCAAGCGCATTGCCGAATTCGCCGGCAAGATCAAGGGCTGACGCGGCAGGTAGTTGCGTGCGCGTAAGTAGTTGCGTGCGCGTAAAAGGCCCGTGCATGGCGGCAGGCTTCGGTCTGCCGGGATGCGCGGGCTTTTGCGTCGTGGCGCAATCGGTGCGGTGGCGGTCGCAGCAGCCTGCAACGGCCGCAACCGCAACGCCTCCCCGGTCGAGCCACATCGCCCTAACGCCACCCGCGCCATGCTTGGCCCCGCCCTTTTGACCGCACGGAGTTCCCCCACCATGCAAACCCGCACGCTTGGCCGTTCCGGCCCCACCGTCTCTGCACTCGGCCTCGGCTGCATGGGCATGAGCGCGTTCTACGGCAATCGCAGCGACGAGGCCGGCTCGATCAAGGTGATCCATCGCGCGCTCGATCACGGCATCAGCCTGCTCGACACCGCCGACATGTACGGCCCGCACACCAACGAGATCCTGGTCGGCAAGGCGATCGCCTCGCGCCGGCATGAAGTGTTCCTGGCCACCAAGTTCGGCATCAAGCTCGATGCCAACGACCCGTCGGTGCGCGGTATCGATGGCAGCCCGGCGTACGTGCAGTCGGCCTGCGAAGCCAGCCTGCGCCGCCTGGGGGTGGAGCATATCGACCTGTATTACCAGCACCGCGTGGATCCCAACGTGCCGATCGAAGACACCGTGGGCGCGATGGCGCGTCTGGTGAGGCAGGGCAAGGTGCGTTTTCTTGGGCTCTCCGAAGCGGCCGCGGACACCATTGCGCGTGCGCATGCGGTGCATCCGATCACTGCCGTACAGACCGAATACTCGCTGTGGTCGCGCGAGCCGGAAGACAACGGCGTGTTCGCTGCGGTGCGTGAGCTCGGGATCGGCTTCGTGCCGTATTCGCCGCTGGGGCGCGGTTTTCTCACCGGCGCGTTCTCCTCGCCGGACGATTTCGACGCCGACGATTACCGGCGCCATTCGCCGCGTTTCCAGGGCGACAACTTCACTCGCAACCTGCAGCTGGTCGAACAGGTCAAGGCGATCGCTGCCGACAAGGGCATCACACCCGGACAGCTGGCGCTGGCCTGGGTACTGGCGCAAGGCCAGGATCTGGTGCCGATCCCGGGTACCAAGCGTCTGGCCTATCTGGAAGAAAACATCGGCGCACTCGATGTGGCGCTGATGCCGGACGAGCTGGCACGCATCGATGCGATTTTCCCGGCACAGGCCGCGGCCGGCACGCGCTACCCGGAAGCGATGATGGCCACCGTCAACCGCTGAGCCGGCCTTCGCGTCCTGCCTGCGGCCGCACCCGCTGTGGCGGCCGCAGGCGCTCACGCCATTGCATCGGCGTGGCTCGCACACTTGGCGCACCCTCACCTGAGCCGCGCGCCAGATGCTGTCTTTTGTAATCCCCGCCCACGACGAAGCCGCGCTGATCGGCGACACGCTGCAGTGCCTGCATGGCTGCGCGCAGACCATGCAGCTGGACTACGAGGTCATCGTGGTGGCCGATGCCTGCGAGGACGACACCGCCGCCATCGCGCGTGCGCATGCTGCGCAGGTGCTGGAAGTGCAACTGCGGCATATCGCCGCCACCCGCAATGCCGGCGCGCAGTTGGCATGCGGCGAGCAGTTGTTGTTTCTGGATGCCGACACGCTGATCAACCCGCAGGTGGTGGGCGCGGCATTGGCGGCGCTGGAGGCCGGTGCCGTGGGCGGTGGCGCGCAGGTGCACCTGCAGGGCAGGCGCGTGTGGTCCGAGCGCACCGCACAGGCGATCTTCGGCTGGTTGTTTCGTGTCAGCGGCATCGCGCCCGGCTGCTTTCTGTTCTGCACGCGCGCGGCGTTCGTCAGCGCGGGTGGCTTCGATACGCGTTACTACGCCGGTGAGGATGTGGCGTTGAGCCGCGCGCTGGCACGCTGCGGGCGGTTCGTGATCCTGCGCCAGACCGTGCATACCTCCGACCGCAAGCTGCGCAGCTTTTCCAAGCGCGAACACCTCGGCTTGCTGCTGCGTTTTCTCTGGCGCGGGCGGCGCATGCTGCAGACCCGCGATGCGCTCGGCTTCTGGTACCAGCGCCGGCGCTGAACCGGGCGTGTCCACCCATGCGGGCATATGTCCGTCGTCGTCCGCAAGCCGGGACGTGGCGCTGGCAGCCACTTACACTGCGCCGTCTGTTCTGGTTTCGAGCTGTGCCGCATGGCCCCTTTGCACCGCCCTGTCCTGATCGCTGCGCTGTCTGCGGTGCTGCTGATCACTGTCGCGTGTCACCGCGATGGCAGCACGCCCACCTCCTCTGCCACCACCAAGCCGGCACCCAGCACGCCGAAGCTGGGCGATTTCGGCTTCGATGTGGCGGGCATGGATCGCAGCGTGGCGCCGGGCAACGACTTCTTCGGGTATGCCAGCGGCAACTGGGTGAAGACCACGCAGATCCCCGACGACCGCTCCAGTTACAACAGCTTTGTCGGCATTGCCATCGAGACCGAGCGGCACAGTCGCGACATCATCGAAGGCGCGGCCGCCAACGACCGCGTCACTGGCGAAGACAAGCAGATCGGCGATTACTACGCGGCCTACATGGACGAAGCCGGCATCGAGGCCAAGGGCGTGCGCCCGGTGCAACCGGCACTGGATGCGATCGCGCAACTGGACGACAAGCCGGCGCTGGCGCGTACGTTGGGCGGCCAATTGCGTGCCGATGTGGACCTGCTCAATTCCACCAATTTCTACACCGATCGGCTGTTCGGGTTGTGGATCACGCAGGACCTGCATCACCCCGGTCGTTATGTGCCGTATCTGGTGCAGGGCGGCCTGGGCATGCCCGACCGCAGCTTCTATCTGGATGGCGGGCGCATGCCGCAACTGCGCGACGCCTACCGCGCGTACATCGTCAAGCTGTTGCATCTGGCCGGCATCAGCGATGCACCGGCCCGCGCAGAGCGCATCCTGGCGCTGGAAACCGCGATGGCGCATGTGCATGCCACCGCCGAACAGACCAACAACGTGCCGGCCGGCGCCAATGCCTGGAAACAGGCCGATTTCGCACGTCACGCACCTGGGCTGGACTGGACGCTGTTCTTCGAGGCGGCGGGCTTGAAATCGCAGCAGGACTTCATCGTCTGGCAGCCGCAGGCAGTGGCCGGGTTGTCGGCGCTGGTGCAATCGCAGCCGCTGCAGACCTGGAAGGACTATCTGAGCTTTCGTGAGCTGGATCGCGCCTCGCCGTATCTGTCCAAGGCCTTCGCCGATGCACGCTTCGCGTTCTACGGCACCACGCTGGAGGGCACCCCGCAACAACGCCAGCGCTGGAAGCGCGCCATCGATGCGACCAATGCGGCGTTGGGCGAGGCGGTCGGCAAGCGCTACGTACAGAAATACGTGAGCGCGCAGACCAAGGCGCGCACCGAAGAGATGGTCAGGAACATCGTCACCGCCTTCGGCCAGCGCATCGATGCATTGGCGTGGATGAGTCCGGAGACCAAGCAGCACGCCAAGGCCAAGATCGCCGGGTTGACGGTGGCGGTGGGATATCCGGATACCTGGCGCGACTACAGCGGCCTGGACGTGCGCCGCGACGATGCATTGGGCAATGCAGAGCGTGCCAAACTGTTCGAGTACCGCCGCAACCTGGCCAAACTGGGCAAGGCCGTGGATCACCGCGAGTGGTACATGCTGCCGCAGGAAGTCAACGCACTGAATGTGCCGCTGGAAAACCGCCTGCTGTTTCCGGCTGCGCTCCTGCAACCGCCGTTCTTCGACCCGGCCGCCGACGATGCGGTGAACTACGGCGCGATCGGCGCGGTGATCGGCCATGAGATCAGCCACAGCTTCGACAACATGGGCGCACTGTTCGACGAACATGGCGAGCTGCACAACTGGTGGACGCCGCAGGATCTGAAAAAATTCGCGACTGCCAGCGATGCGCTGGCCGCGCAATTCAGCGCCTACCGGCCATTCGACGACCTGGCGGTCAACGGCAAGCTGACGCTGGGCGAGAACATCGCCGATGTTGCCGGTCTGGCCACTGCATACGATGCGTATCAACTGTCGTTGCAGGGCAGGCAGCCGCACACCATTGATGGCTTCAGCCCGGATCAGCGCTTTTTCCTGGGCTTCGCACAGGCCTGGCGCAGCAAGTACCGCGACGCAGCGCTACGCAACGCGGTGCTCACCGACGTGCACGCGCCTGGACGCTTCCGCGCACAGACGGTGCGCAATCTCGATGCCTGGTATCCGGCGTTCGGTGTGAAGCAGGGCGAGCAGTTGTATCTGGCGCCCGAGCAGCGGGTGCGGATTTGGTAGGTGGTGGCGGGTAGGGACGACTATTGCCATGCAAGGCGTAGAGCGGGAGCTGTGTGCGGTGTAGAGCGGAATTTTGGGGTCTGGAGCATGTGCCTCTTCGCCGTACCCTCACCCCAACCCCTCTCCCGGCCACTGCAACAACATCGCCGGCGGCAACTGCATCCGCCGACACGCACGCGCAGACAACCCGTCACGGCGTAACGCAGTGCGAAACAACGGCGACAGGCTGCGCAACAGACGCGCCGAGGCACGCGCCTGCGTGCGTTGCAGCGTGGTGCGGCCAAGCATGTCGCTGGCCCAGCCCGGCAGCAAGGCGGTGCCGGCGCCGAGAAACACCCCGCGCGATAAACCTGCCGCAGGCACCGGCAGCTGGATACTGGTGAGAATGTCGAGCACCTCGCGCGAGCGTGCGTCCATGCGTAACTGGCCACGCACGCCGGCGAAATACGCCTCCACCTGCGCCTCGCTGGCTGGCACGTCGGTGGCGCCGAGCGCTTCGGCCACACGTCGCGCTTCGTCGTAATAGCGGTCGGCGATGGCAACCGGCACGTCGCGGCAATAGCGCCGGCAGCCCTGCAAAAAGCCGTAGGCCTCGGTGACATGCACCCAGGTCAGCAGCTGTGGATCGTTGGCCTCGTACGCCACGCCGTCGGCGGTTTGGCCGCGGATATGCGCATGAATCTTGCGCACGCGGGCGATCAATTGCTCGGCTTCCGCACGCGGTGCGTAGGTGGTGCCGGCAACGAAATTGGTGGTTCTGCGCAGCCGCCCGATCAGGTCGACGCGGAAGTTGGAATGGTCGTAGACCCCGGCCAGCGCGCGCGGGTGCAGCAGTTGCAGCATCAACGCGCACAGCCCGCCGGACAGCATGCCGGGGAATTCGGAATGCACGCGCCAGGTAACGCTGTCAGGCCCGAAGATGCCGGGATCGCCCAACGGCTGGTCGTATTCGATGGTGCTCTGGCCACGTGGAAACGCGCCCAGCACCCAGCGGCGGATCTGTTCGGCGGCGGGGGCGGTGAGGGTACGCAGGACGGCTGACATGCGGAGATGATACGCAGCCGTATGCAACGCCATGTCGTGATTGCGCTGCGTTCCCGCTCACGGCAGCACTACGGCGGGCTGGTCCGTGCGGGTTGGCCGGCTGCTGCAGCACGCGTCTCCACGCGCGCGCAGGTGTGCAGTGCAGCAAGAAACGCGCCGCAGCGCGGCCGCCCTGCGGATCAGAACACAGCAAATCGCCTGAATACTACGATTTGTGCGCGAGTGCGCAGGAATGCATGGCGATTGGTTCGCATCGGGCATTGCCATGCACGGCGAAAGTGCTAGAACTAAGGCCGTCTGACAGAACGCCACATGGTCCTGTGGTGTTGGGTCGGTCGCTCCAGCGCATCTGGCAACCGCCAGTGCAGCAAGTCGTTCGTACCAGCCATCCGTCGGGAGCCTGTCATGATCGCTTTGTTCCAGGGTTTGGGCCTGCTATTGCAGGACAACGCACTCCATCGCCTCTCCTTCGACGAGCAGGTCGCCAAGTGGCGCGAGAAGACCGACCAGCAGCTCGACGAGGAGCTCGCCCTGCTCACTGTGGCGAAGAAACAATGGGTGATCGCCTCGATCATCGGCTGGCAGGCCATCTCGCTGGTACTGCTGGGGGTGATCACGCATCAGTTGTGGCAGAACGACTACCACCTGACCTTCAGCCGCGTGGTGATCATCTTCACTTCGTGGGCGTCGATCCTGTTCGTCATGTGGTACATCGCCGATCTGTTCGATCACAGCGCCGGTTTCGAACGCTGGTTGCGCGCCTTCAATAGCCGCGCGCGGCTGACACCGGACGCCGATTCGGTCGAGTGCGTCGCCGATGCGCTGGACATGACCCGCAGCTACCCGGAAGTGCTGCGCTACAAGCAGGAAGTCACCTCCAGGCGCGAGCTGCGCCACGAGGACATCGTCAACATGCGCGAGATGGGCCGGCTGCGCCGCTACACCGAATTGCTGCGCGATCTGGACCGCTTCGATGGCGCGCCGCGCTTGGTGGCCAACGCGTAGAAATCTGCAGAAACGACCCGCGTGTCGTAAGCAGTTTTTCCAGCCATTGAGTCACCGCACGACAATGGCGTGCGCCATGAAGCAAAACAAAAACGGCCGGTGCAGCTGCACCGGCCGTTTCTATTTAGATGACGTCTGCTTCAAATGCTGGTCAACATCTGCAGCGACCAACACCACGTAGCCGAGAGTTGCCTACCTGGTGCAAACGTCGCGGAACAACTACAGCACACCAGCAATGCAGGCCTTACCGAGCACCGGCCGCACCTACCGAGGCTGAGCGCAGCCGTTTGATGCCGTTCTTACGCTTCCGCAACCGCTCGCTCGACCGACGGCGTGCGCCAACCGCTGCGCACACCCCAGATGTAGAACACCACGCCGACCGCCGCGACCACCGCCAGATCGGTGCCGTAGCTCAGATAGCCGTGGCCGCCGAAGTCGCTGCTGCCGGCCCAGGACAGCAGCGCGATCGTCGGCAGGTAGCAGATCATCCAGGCGGCGCCCTTGAGGTTGCGGCCCAGATCCGGCCAGCCCTGCTTGGCCTGGTAATAGCAGTACACCGGCAGCGCCACGACCATCAGCAGGATGATCTCGCCGGTCAGCGGCCAGCGCGCCCAGTACAGCAGCTCGGTGGCCATCACGAAGGCCACACCGGCCAGCACCGGCAGCGCGGCGATGCGCAGCGGGCGATGCAGCTCCGGGGCATGACGGCGCAGCGCCATCGCGCTGATCGGGCCGGTGAGGTAGGAAATGATGGTCGCCACCGAGATCACTGCCGCCAGCGTGCCCCAGCCGCGGAAGAAGAACAGGAACACGAACGACACCGCCAGGTTGAAGAACATCGCCATGCGCGGCACGCCCCAGACCGGGTGCAGCTTGCCCAGCACCGACGGCATGGTGCCGTTCTTTTCCATGCCGTAAACCATGCGCGCGGTGGTGGCGGTATAGGTGATGCCGGTGCCGCTGGGGCTGACGAAGGCATCGATGTACAGCAGCATCGCCAGCCAATGCAGGTTGACGATGATGGCCAGCTCGGCGAACGGCGAGCGGAAATCGATGCCGTGCCAGCCGGCCTTGGCCAGCAGGTCCGGCGGCACCGCGCCGATATAGGCCACCTGCAGGATCACGTAGACCACCGTGGCCAGCGCGATCGAGCCCAGCACCGCGAACGGAATGCTGCGCCCCGGGTTGCGCGCTTCACCGGCCAGGTTCACCGGGCTCTGGAAGCCGTTGAAGCTGAAGACGATGCCGGCGGTAGCCACTGCGGTGAGCACCGCGGCCAGGTCGATCACGTGCGCATCGCCGTGGATGCCGACGCTGAAGTTCTCGCTGTGGAAGCCGCTGGCGATCAGGGCCACGCCGGTCGCCGCCGGCACCACCAGCTTGAACACGGTGATCAGCGTATTGGAGCGCGCGAACAGCTTGACGCTCCAGAAATTGAGGAAGAAATACACCAGCACCAGCACTGCCGAGATCAGCAGGCCGGGCACCGACAACTCCCCGGCCCCGCCGGGTGCCTGCACATACAGGCCCTGCGCCCAGGCCCATGGCCAGGAGGCCATGTACTGCACCGAGGCCTCGGCCTCGACCGGGATCACCGACACGATCGCGATCCAATTGGCCCAGCCGGCGATGAAGCCCACCAGCGAGCCGTGCGAGTAATGGCTGTAGCGCACCATGCCGCCGGACTCGGGGAACATCGCGCCCAGTTCCGCGTAGGACAGCGCGATGGTGGTGATGATCGCCGCACCCAGAATCCAGGCCCAGATCGCACCGGGGCCAGCCAGGCCGGCAGCGCGCCAGGCACCGAACAGCCAGCCGGAACCGATGATCGAGCCCAGGCCGGTGAGCATGAGGGCGAAGGGGCCAACGTCGCGGCGTAGCGATTGTTCGGACATGAGAAGCCTGGCAGTGAGGACGCCGTGAACCGGCAACAAGCCGGCAATCATCGCAGAAGCGGCCGCTGATCGTCAGTGCGTATTCAGGCTTGCGTGCGGTTGCATGGCTTGCGACATAGCCGAAAGGGCTTTCGGCCAAGCCAGGCCTGCAACGGGCGCTCAGCCATGGCAATCGGCGCTGGGCGCGCTGGTATCCACACAGGTATGCGCCTGACGCGGAATGCCGCGCAGTTCGCGCACCTGCCCGGGTGTCAGCGCAAAGCTGTCCAGCGTCCTGCGTGCGCAGGCTGGTGTACCCGTCGTGTTGCTTGCGGCAGGCGCGGCGCAGTGTTCCTCGTACACCAGGTAATGGCAGCGACCGCTGCTGCTGGCCAGGCAGTGCACATTGAGGTCGGTGGCGGTGGCCAGGGTCTTGCTGAAGATCACGTCCTGGCCATTGCTGGTAGCGCGCGTGATGGAGGTGGTGCCGTTGCGGTCGTGGCAACCGGCCAAGGCAAGCAGGCAATACACGAGGGAGGCGATCAGGCGCATATCAGCAATCCTTTCAGTCGATGCGATCGGGGGAATTACATGCCGCGGAACAGGCTCATGAAGGGCTGGCTGACGGTGAGCGTTTCGCTGCGCCCGCGCAGTGCCAGCCGGCCCTTGCCGGTGTCCTCGCGCACCACCGAGGCGACCGCCTTCATGTTGACGATGGTGGAGCGGTGGATCTGCTTGAACACCTGCGGATCCAGCACGTCGAGCAACTCGCGCAGCGGCGTGCGCAGGATCGCCTCGCCGGCGGCGGTCATCACCGTGGTGTATTTCTGGTCGGCCTGGAAATACGCCACCTCGTCCAGCGCGATCAGGCGCGTCTCGCGGCCGCTGCTGGCGGTAAGCCAGGCCAGTGGCGGCGCGGCGCTGGCGGCAGCAGGGCGCGCGGACAGGCGCTGCAACAAGGCCTCCAGCAGCTGGCCGTCCGGCTGGCCGGCTGCGGCGCGCTGTTGCACGCGCTGCCAGGTGGCCTGTAGGCGCTCGCGGCTGATCGGCTTGAGCAGGTAGTCCACTGCGCCGTGTTCGAACGCATCGATGGCGTACTGGTCGTAGGCAGTGACGAACACCACCTGGGTACGCGGGCTGACCTCGCGCAACGCACGCGCCACCTCGATGCCGGTGAGCCCGGGCATGCGGATATCCAGGAACACCACATCCGGCTGCTGCGCGGCGATGGTCTCCAGCGCGCCGGCGCCGTCTTCGCATTCGCCCACGATCTGCAACTGCGGGCAGACCTGGGCAAGCAGGGCCAGCAGCGATTGCCGCAGCAGCGCCTCGTCTTCGGCGATCACCGCACGCAGCGCGCTCACGCCTGCACCTGCGCGGTGGAGCTGTGCGTGCCTGGCAACGGCGGCGGCATGCGTGTGGCGGTCATCTGCGCCGGCAGCGGCAGGCTGATGGTGGCGGCCACGCCGCTGGGGAAATTGGACACGATGGCAAAGCTGGCCTTGCCGGCGTAGATCAACTGTAGCCGCTCGCGCAGGTTCTTCAGGCCGATGCCGGTGCCCTGGGTGTGGGTGCCGAAGCCCTGGCCATCGTCGGCCACGGTCAGCGTGGCATGGTCGTCGACGCGACGCGCCAGGATCCATATCGTGCCGCCGCCGGGCTTGGGTTCCAGCCCGTGTTTGATCGCGTTCTCCACCAGGGTCTGCAGCATCATCGACGGCAGTTGCAGCGCGCGCAGCTCGTACGGCACCTCCACCTGCAGGGCCAGCCGCGTGCCCATGCGGATGCGCAGGATTTCCAGATAGGCCTGGGTGCGTTCGAGTTCCTCGCCCAGGGTGGAGATGGCCCCGTCGGCGCTGGGCAGCGAGCTGCGCAGGTACTGGATCAGGTGCCCGATCATGATTTCCGCGCGCGGCGGGTCGGTGCGTGCCAGCACCTGTGCGCTGGCCAGCGTGTTGTAGAGAAAGTGCGGCTCGACCTGGGCATGCAGCAGGTTCAGGCGGGCCACCGCCAGTTCCTTTTCCATCACCGATTGCTCGGCCGCGGCCTGTTCGTCGCGACGTTGCTCGCCGACCCGGCGCACCACCGCGCGATTGATCGCCTCGGCGTTCTCGTAATTGCTGCCTTCGTCCACCGCAAACAGGTCCACCCAGGCGCCGGCGTCGGGCTCGCACAACACCGTGACGCTGCTGGTGCCCTGCCCCGGCGTGATCGTCACCAGTACCTGATTGCGCTTGATCGCAAAACGCGCGAACAGGTTCCAGCGCGAGGGCTGACGTCCTTCGTAAGGGTCGATGCGGCGCACCTTGGCGCGGATCAGCAGGCTGCCGGGCGCGCATTCGATGTCCTGCACGCGCGGCAACGCGCGCACGGCCTCTTCGACCACGGCAAAGCTGGCCTGCACGTCCAGCGGCACCTCGATCTGGCGGCGCTGGCGGGTCGACAAAGTGTCGTGATCCAGCCGCCCGGCGATCAGGCGCACCCGGCGCACATGCGTGATCGCACTCATCAGGGCAAGCGTCAGCAGCACCACGCAGATCAGCCCGAAGAACGCGCCGGTGGAGCCGAACAGCTGCGCCCACATGATCGCAGCCACCAGCAACGCGGCGGCCCAGGCGAACACGATACGCACGATCAGGAAGACGCTGGCAGACACGGGTGGGAGCTCGTTGGGTTGGGACGCGGCGAGCATAGCCGGCAAGCGATCGGGCGAACGCCCCCGGGCGACGAATGGGCGCTGGCGCGGCTTCAACTGCCCGGATCGCGGTGCGAAACCTGCCTGGTCGACGGTGGCAGGCACAGATGCGCGCGGTATGCTCGGCGTGCGCGACCGACGATGCTGCGGGGTGCCGGTCGCTGGCGCGCAGCGCAGGGCCTGGCGTTTACCGGTACTGCACCGCGCGCTACGCGTGGCCGGTCACGCAGGCGCCGTTACCCCAATCACTTTCTGCACATCGCTCAGGAGCCGCATGCACCGTCGTCATTTCCTGCACAGCGTCGGCATCGCGCTCGCGGCCGCTTCCACCGGGAGCTGGGCCGCGACCGGCAAGGTGGCCGCTGCGCCGTCCTCGCCGCTACCCGCCACGTCGCCGGGCGCCTCGCCCGACCAGTTCGCCGCAGCGCCGCCGCTGGCGCCGATCCGTGCGGCGGTCGATCGCATCATTGCGATCAACGGCTGCACCCGCCCGTTCCGTGCGCAGGGGCCGCGGATCGAGGCCGAACGCATCGGCCGCAAGACGGTGGTGCACAACTATGGACATGGCGGCAGCGGGTGGTCGCTGTCGTGGGGCGCGGCCGAGCATGCGCTGCGGCTGGTGCAGGCCGCCGATGCGGATGCGCGCGAGCTGGCGGTGATCGGCTGCGGCGCGATCGGGCTGACCACCGCGCTGGTGGCGCAACGTGCGGGCCTGCGCGTGCGCATCTATGCGCGCGAGCGCCTGCCGGATGTGCGCTCGTTCTACGCCACCGGCGTGTGGTCGCCGGACTCGCGCGTGTGCACCAGCGAGCACGCCAGCGCCGATTTCAGGACCCGCTGGGAAGAGATGGCGCGCATTTCGTTTCGCCGCTACCAGACCCTGCTGGGCCTGCCGGGCGAGCCGATCGAATGGCGCGATGGCTATGCGTTGTCGGATGTGCCGTTCGATCAACCGAGCGCGTCGGCCGAAGCGCACGAGCCGGACTACCCGCCACTGGAGCGCGACCTGCTCGACGATCTCGGCCCACGCTCGCAACCGGTTGCGCCCGGCAGTCATCCGTTTCCGGTGCCGTTCGTGCGCCGCTACAGCCAGCTGACCTTCAACCTCAGCGCCTACGCGCGCCTGCTGATGGACGACTTTCTGCGGGCCGGCGGCGAGCTGTACACGCGCAACTTCGAACATCCGCGCCAGTTCGGCCAGCTGCGCGAGAAGATCCTGGTCAATGCCACCGGCTACGGCGCGCGCGCATTGCTTGGCGACGACAGCGTCATCCCGGTACGTGGGCAGACCGCGCGCCTGATTCCGCAACCGGAAGTGACCTACGGGTTGGTCTGGCGCGGCCACAATCTCAATGTGGTGCCGCGTCGCGATGGTTTGCTGGTGCAGTCGCAAGGTGCCCATGATTTCAACAACCCCGATGCCACGCCGGATCACGCCGCGTCCGCAGCAGCGGTCCGCGAACTGGCACGCTTGTTTCCTGCGCGCTGAATCGGTTTTCCCGCGCGTTGCGCTCAGGACTCGCCAAGCGAGGCCTGCAGCGCGCGGGCCAGTGCGGCATCGCCGCTGACCAGTTCGTCCCACCGCAAGACCACGCCTTTGCGTCGGCCTTTTTCGACCAGCTTCAAGCCCTGCGGGTCGATGACCAGGGTATAGACCTGCTCGCCGATCTGCAGCTCGCGGCGTAACGGTTTGTCCAACGGCGTCATGGCAGCTCCAGGGGCAAGGACCAGCTATCGGTTGTAGCGCATCGGTCTGCAACGGCGTGCATTCCCGGCGGTGCATGCCGCACGGTGCCGGTGCAATCGCTGCGCGTGCGCATCGACATCCGCGCAATGGCATCGACATCGGCACAGGCGCACCGGTGCCGCATGCACGGCCGCGGTCATGCGCGTTGCGCATGCATCTCGAGAAGCCGGCATCAATTTCGGTCGGTTGCAGTGCGGTGGCCGCGGCTCGGCGCTGGCGAATCGATTACCTGCGCATCATCACCGCGCTGCTCACGGCACAGGTCGTTATCGCCTTGGCGTCACCGCATCCACCGATCGCGCTAACACGCCGACGATTAGCGTAGCGACCATGCGAGGCAGCGTGAGCAAGCACGACAACAACGCTGCATTGCGGGCTTGGCGTCACGTCAGGCACTGCGATGCCGCAGTGACGATGCAGCTGGTCCGCACGCAAGCGCAGGCAAGAAGCACACACGCTGCACCGCATCGTTTATCTACCTATCCATCCAAAGGAGCCGCCCATGGCGATCAAGACAATTGAAGAGCTTTTCGTCCACGAGCTGTCGGACATCTACAGCGCAGAAAAGCAGTTGACCAAATCGCTGCCGCGCCTGGCACGTGCGGCCACCGAACCCAAGCTGGTGGAAGCGTTCAAGCTGCACCTGGAAGAAACCCAGGGCCAGATCGAACGCATCGACCAGATCGTCGAACTGCTCGGCATCAAGCTCAAGCGCATCAAGTGTGCCGCGATGGAAGGCCTGGTCGAGGAAAGCCGCGAGGTGATCGACGAGATCGAAGAAGGTCCGGTACGCGATGCGGCACTGATCGGCGGCGCACAGAAGGTGGAGCATTACGAGATCGCCTCGTACGGCACCATCGCTGCGATTGCAAAGCAGCTGGGCTACACCGATGCGGTGAGCTTGCTGCTGTCGACGCTGGAAGAAGAAAAGGCCACCGATGAAAAGCTGACCCTGCTCGCCGAGCAAGGCGGCAATCAAAAGGCATCCAAGGCCAGCAAAGCGGCCTGATGCATCGCGCGGGCGGCGCTGCTGCCCGTGTTTGCCCGCATTCCGCGGGCAACCCCCACCCGTAGCCAGCCTCAGGTTTCTGCGCGCATGCCGCGTTGCAGTCGTCGTCGGGCGCCAGCCAGGAAATACCATCCATGTTTATGCATAACAAGCGTCTGATGTACACCGTTCGCGTGGCCGAACCCAATCCGGATCTGGCCACGTTGATGCTTGAGCAGTTTGGTGGACCGCAGGGCGAACTTGCCGCTGCGATGCAGTACTTCACCCAGGCATTGGGCGAAGACGATCCGGGCCGCAAGGATCTGTTGTTCGATATCGCCACCGAAGAATTGAGCCACCTGGAAATCATCGGCTCGATCATCGCCATGCTCAACAAGGGCCCGAAGGCTGTGCTCTCGGAAGGCATGGACGAGGCCATGGAGATGCGCACCATGACCCAGAACAGCACCAGCCACACCCAGCAGATTCTGTACGGTGGTGGCCCGGCGCTGGTCAACTCAAGCGGTGTGCCGTGGACGTCGGCGTATGTGGATTCGATCGGTTGCCCGACCTCCGACATGCGTTCCAACATCGCTGCCGAAGCACGCGCCAAGCTGGTCTACGAGCGTTTGATCACCGTGACCGACGATCCGGGCATCGTGGACGCGCTGCGCTTTTTGATGACGCGCGAAGTGGCGCATCAGAAGTCGTTCGAAAAAGCGCTGTACTCGATCGAGCCGAACTTCCCGCCGGGCAAGCTGCCGGGTGATCCGCGCTTCACTGACATTTACTACAACATGTCGCAGGGCGAAGGCGACATGGTCGGCCCATGGAATACCGGCGAGCAATGGGACACGGTTGCAGACCGCGATCTACAGTCTGCAGTGGACGGTGGCGATGGCTCGGCCACGGTTGCGCTGGATGCGACCCAGACCGACGCACTGGATGCGATGTCGTTGCGCCTGCTCTCCAATCCGGAACTCGATCGCGTGACCGGTGCCGACCTGGGCGCAGGCCCGGGTGCCGGCTCCACCACCGGCGATATCCAGCACTGAATCGCTGAGTGCCAACGCACCCAGCATTGGCCCGGATCGTTCGCGATCCGGGCTTTTTATTGCGACCTTACGCGGCATGGATGCCGCGTAAGAGCTTACAAGGACGTACTTGCAGCGTGTCCCGCGACGGTGGGCGGGCAAGGGCCCTGCAGCCAACCCGCAGATCAACCGCTCTGCCCCCGATGCATCCACACCGTTCAATCACCTCTCAAGGCCACCAAGACCGGAGCTTCAGCGTGAGTCGGATGTTCCAAGCCGAACCGGTCGAAGGCTTGATGCCCTAGCCGCGTGCGATGCATGCGAAATGCATGACGCATGACCATGCCGCCTTCCGCAGCTAAAAAACATCGCACGACCAAAACGACGAGGGGCCCCAGGGGCCCCTTTATGTTTGCTACCCGACATTCCCACTCATACGCGCGCAATCTGCGCCGAGTGCTCCTCGCTGGTCCAGTCAGGCCGTACGCCGGCTGCAGTCGTATGGCGACCCAACTGCCAAGGCGTGAGATGCAGCATGGCCACTTTGCCGCCGCCCTGCAGCCATTGTCTGACATCGCCTTCGATGCACAACGGACGATGCGTGGGCATGCTGGCCGATGAGGCCACCAGCAGGGAGAACCCCATTTGCAGGCGGCCGCCGATATCCATCACGTTGCGCAGGCCCGCTACATACACCTCGCCGTTGTCCTGACTCAACCAGGTGGCTGCAGTGCTGCCATCTGCAGAGGCCGTGCAGACGAATCCGCATAGCGGAATCGCACAGCGCTGGGTTTCCCAGATCGCCAGATCCACGCCACTCAACCAGCTTGGTTCCTGCATGTGGATCGAGCGCTGCTGCCCCGGCGCGCGTCGACCGAAGGTGGCACGCTCTTCGCGTCTGCCGCCACGTTCGGCGACCAGAATGTCCGCTTCGGCACCCACGCCGATCTCGACCCATGCGTTGCTCGCCACGCGGGCGGACAACTGAAGAATGCGCGTAATCATGACTACTCCACTGTGTACGTCTCAAGGACACCAAGTGGGTACGCACAATGCGCGCCAGGTTTTCGACTGACGCGGACACCGGTGCTGCAAGGCCCTCGGTGACTTCAGCTACATATGCTTCTTTAGCGACGATCGAACAGGTCGCAAGATGTGCACTGGTGCGCAGCATTTTCCGTGACGGGTGCATTTGCATGCAGGTCTGCATGCAGTTGCAGTGTAACGCGACGGAGCTCGCTACGTTTTGTTAGCCGCTCTTAGACCGTGTGCAATGCATCTCAACCGTGTATCGAATTGAGCGGCAGCTGGATTTCGCATTCCAGTCGCGTATCGCTGAGCTCGTAACGCGTCTGCGCGCCGTGGCTGTAAGGCAAGGCTTTTTCGATCAGGCGACGGCCAAACCCACTGGCCTCATCGCGGTCGTGACGCAACTTTTTCACTGCGCCTTCCTCGACCCAATGCAGCACCAGCCGCGCGGGGGTGTCCTCGCCGGACACCACATCCCAGCGGATCGACAAGGTGCCGGTCTCCACCGCAAGCGCGCCATGCTTGAGTGCGTTGGTGGCCAATTCGTGCAATGCCAGCGCCAGTGTCTGCACGGTGGATTTGCGCAACGCCACATCCGGGCCTTCGACCAGGATGCGCCGCTGATCCGGCTCGGCACCGAGCGCATCCAGTTCCATGTGCAGCAGCGCACCGATGGTGGTCGGCATCGCATCCGACTGCGACAACAGGCCTTGCACGCGCGACAGGGCCGATAACCGATCGTCGAACTTGCCGATGAACTCCGGCATGCTCTGGCTGGTCTGCACGGTCTGCCTGGCCACCGATTGCACCACCGTGATCAGGTTACGGGTGCGGTGCTGCAACTCGCTCACCAGCACGCGCTGCTCTTCCTGCAGGCGGCGTAAATTGTCCGATTCGGTAGAGGTGCCCAGCCATTCCACGACCTGGCCGCGCTCGTCGCGCACCGGCGAGCCACGGGTATGAAACCAGCGATAGCTCTGCTCGGCAGCGTTGTACAGGCGATGCTCCACATCCAGTTCACCGGTGTGCCGGCTGTCGTGCCAGGCAACCATTGTCAGCGCGCGTTCGTCCGGGTGCACTGCCTGCAGCCAGCCCAGTTCCAGGCTGTCGGCATCGCTTTGCCCGGTATAGCGCGACCACTGCGGGCTGGACCAGGTCCAGTGCCCGCCATCGAGCGAGCGCCACACCAACTGCGGAATTCCTTCCATCAGAGTGCGCAGGCGTTGCTCGCTGCTGCGCAAGGCCTGCTCGGCCAGAGTCAGCGGGGTCACGTCCATAAACGTGAGCACCGCGCCACCGATGAAGTTGTGCACGGTGCGATACGGCAGCACACGCACCATGTAGCGTGCGTGGGTGGTGGGGTTTTCCACCTCGCGATCGAGCACCGCCAGCGTGCGGATGACCCGGTGCACGTCGTCCTGCAGTTCGTCGTAGTCCACGTGCAGCTTGATATTGCTGATCGGCCGATGGATATCGCTTTCCACCAACGGAAGGATGTCGGTGACTGCAGGCGTGAAGTTGGTGACGCGCAATTCGTTATCCAGAAACACCGTGGCGATCTGAGTGCTTTCCAGCAGGTTCTTCAGATCGCTGTTGGTCTGCGCAAGCTCCTGCACGCGGTGGGCCAGCTCACCGTTGACCGTGGTGACTTCTTCGTTAACCGACTGCAGCTCTTCCTTGGAAGTTTCCAGTTCCTCGTTGGCGCTCTGCATCTCTTCGTTGAGCGACTGGTATTCCTCGTTGGAGGACTTGAGCTCTTCGTTGGTGCTCTCCAGCTCCTCGATCATCGACTGCAGCCGCTCACGGGTGATGCGCAACTCGTTTTCCAGCACCTGCACCTGCGCATCGGTGGAGGCAGTGTCGCATGGCGTGGGCAGCTCCACCGGTTCGCGCGCTTCCACTTCCTGAAACAGCACCACATACCCGCGCGGCACCTCCGAGGCAGAGGTCGGCTCCACGAACAGATCCACCGCCCAGGTCGAGTTGTCCTCATGCACCTGGACGCCGTTGACATGCACCGGCGACTGGTCCGATTCGGCGCGGCTCAGCGCACTGCGTAGATCCAGGCGCAGATCGCGATGGATCAGGTTGAGCAGATTGAGGCTGGGCGCACCACTGCCGGGACGAATGAAACGCCCGGCCTGCGCGGAGAAATGCAGCACATCGAAATGCTCGTCCAGCACCGCATATGCCGGCGCGTACCGATCGGCGATGCGCTCGCCGGCACGCACCAAGGCATTGCTGGAGGTGCGCTGCCGCTGCGGCGGTGCAGGCACCCTACCCGCTGCGGCAAGCGGCATGTTGGGAAAGGTGGCATGCACGTTGTTCTCGGCATCGATACGCTGAAAGACGCGGAAGCTGCGTTCCACCGGCACGAACAACTTTGCGTGGCGCGAGACGTTTTCGGCATTCCCCAGGAACAAATACCCACCCGGCCGTAGCGCGAAATGAAAGATCGGGATCACCCGGTTCTGCAGCTCCGCATCCAGGTAGATCAGCAGATTGCGGCACGACACCAGGTCCAGCCGCGAGAATGGCGGGTCCTTGACGATGCTGTGCTGGGAAAACACGCACAACTCACGCAGTTCCTTGCTCACCACATAGGTATCGCCTTCCTTGACAAACCAACGCCGCAGGCGCGCCGGCGCAACCTCGCTAACGATACTTGAGCTATACCGCCCCACCCGTGCCGCCGCCAGCGCACGTCCATCGATATCGCTGGCAAAGATCTGGATGCGGGGTGGGGAATCCAGCGTTTCGGCGTGCTCACGCAGCAGCATCGCCAACGAATATGCTTCTTCCCCGGTGGAGCAGCCCAGCACCCACACGCGCAGGCTGTCGCCGACGTGCTTTCCCTGAAACAGGCGTGGAATCACCTGCTGCTCCAGGAACTCGAACTCGCGGCGGTCGCGAAAGAACTGGGTCACACCGATCAACAGATCGTTGAACAGCTGCAGCGGTTCGTCGAAGCGGTTGCGCAGCGCGTCCAGATACTGTTCCAGCGTATCCACCTGCACGACCTGCATGCGCCGTTGCACGCGGCGCAGGAACGTGGCGCGTTTGTAACCATGGAAATCGTGCCCGGTGGTGTTACGCAGGATGCCCGCCACCTGGCTCAGGTGATCGTTCTCGCTGCCAGTGCGCACGCCGGTTGGGGCGGGATGACCGAGTCCGTAATGGCGCTGCATGTGTGCGGCGATGCGCGCGGCCACAGCTGGCAGCGGCAGAATATCGTCGCTGATCGCGGCCGCGTTGCTTGCGCTGCGCAAATCCAGCGCCTGCAAGGCAGGATCGTCCACCACCAGCGCAAGCCCACCGCATTCCTTGATGGCGGCGGTCCCTAGCGTGCCATCGCCATCGAAGCGGCCCATGATCAACCCGATCACGTTGCCATCCTGGTCGTGCGCCATCGACACGAAGAAGGTATCGATCAAGCCATGATCGCTTTCGCCCTCCGGCAGCGCACGCAGACGGACCCGGTTTTCTTCCAAGGTCACCAAGGTGGCGCCGGGCGGCAGATAGAAATGCCCGGGCTGCAGCTGGTCGCCGTCGTTGGGCACCAGCAACAGACTGGCCTGATCGCCGAGCAATTCGCGCAGGCGGTCTTCGTCCAGCAACTGGCGATCGCGCAGCAACAACATGATGGCCAGATTGGGCGCCCCCGCCACGGTATCCAGCAGCTCGGCCAGGCGGGCAGCATCCAGCCCTGCGGTGCCTATCCCGAGAACGAACAAAGGCGCCTGCGCCGCGGTATCAGGCACGACGTCGTCTTGGAGGGCAGCAGTATTGGTCATCACGGAAATCACATCGTCGGTGCAAGACAGAAACGTCTGTCGTTGATGATGAAGCAAAGTGGTGTAGACATCCACGCGCGCATGCACCGGTGCTAAACCTTGAAGAGATCGCTCTTTGAAGTGCTTGCTTACGCGCGTTATTAACGTGTGCTACGCGCACGATGCACGGGTGCGTCGTCAGACTGCATCCTGCCTCCGGAGTTTTTTATGCCCAACCACACACTGCACGGCCGCCGCATTCTGGTGGTCGAAGACGATTACCTGCTCGCCGAATCGCTCAACGACTTGCTGATCGAAGCCGGTGTCCGCGTGGTCGGACCGGTGGGCAATGTGTCCGAGGCGCTTTCGCTGGTGACTTCGGGCGAAGAGATCGATGGTGCGTTGCTCGACGTCAATGTGCGCGGCCAGCCGGTGTTTCCGGTGGCCGATGCATTGCTGGAGCGCGGGGTCCCGTTCTCGTTCTGTTCCGGCTATGACCGCTACACGCTGCCGGCGCGCTTTGCGCATCTGTCGTACTGCATGAAGCCGTACAACCCGCGCGCGATCACCACGCTACTGAGCGACCAGGCTCAACCGGCCGAGCATTATTGATCGATCCGCTGATCGGATCTCACCGACAACCCGTCACCGATCGGAAGTGTCGGCCTGGGTGTCCTTCATCTGCTGGCGGGCGCGCTCTTCTTCGCCGAGCTGATTGAGCAGCTCCACCGCTGACTGGTGCGCGCTGCGCAAGGTCTCCAGTGGCTTGGAGGCCTCGTTGCGCAACGCATACAGCGCAAATCCCATCACGTTGAGACGATTGCGCAATTGGTGGAGCAGCTCACGCCGCTGTCCATCGGATGCATCGGCCACTACGCGTCCTTGTCGCTGAGCCGGTTGTGCAAGGTTCGCACACTGATGCCCAACTCACGTGCGGCGGCCTTCTTGTTGAAGCGGGTACGTGCCAATGCTGCCTCGATCATCGCGTCCTCGGCCTGGCGCATGGTCCAGCCTGCGGGAATCAACAATCCGTTCTCGTCGGCCTGCGGCACGGTCTGCTCCACGTCCGGCGCACTCAACAGGTCGCCATCGGAGCGTAGATACAGATAGCGGATGAACGAGCGCAGCTCACGCACGTTGCCCGGCCAGGTGTGGTACGCCAGATAGCGCAGCAATGACTTGGTCGGCAACTTGCGCGCGCCGTATTTGACGTTGAGTTCGTCGATCACACGCAAGCCCAGCAACCGCGCATCGCCACGCCGTTCGCGGAGTGGCGGCACCGGGATCGGATATTCGTTGAGCCGGTAGAACAGATCCTCGCGCAGCACCGCTTGCTCGCGCTGCACATGCTGGTGGGTGGCAGCGACCACGCGCGCATCGAGCGGGATCTCTTCGTTGCCGCCCACGCGCATGAAGCTGCGCGATTCGATCGCCCGCAGCAGATACACCTGCAGACGCTTGGGCATTTCGCCGATTTCGTCCAGAAACAGCGTGCCCTCGGCAGCCTGCTCCAGAAATCCGGCATGGCGACGATCGGCGCCGGTGAAGCTGCCGCGCTCGTGACCGAACAGCTGGCTTGCCAGCAGCTCTTCCGGGATTGCGCCGCAGTTGACCGGCACAAAGCGACCGCGACGACCGGAGACACGATGGATGGCACGCGCGACCAGGTCCTTGCCGGTACCGGTCTCGCCGGTCACCAGCACGTTCAAGTCGGTTGGCGCCACGCGCACGATGTCCTTGCGCAACAGCACGATGCTGTCGCTGTTGCCGACGATGCCCAGGTTGCCCTGCTGCGCTTCACGCAGACCGCCGAGCACACGCTCCAGGCGTTCCGGCGCGAATGGCTTGGTCAGGAACTCGCTGACCCCGAACTGCTGCGCGCGGCCCTTGGTTTCATAGGCGTAATCGCCCGACACCACCACGATCTGTGGCGTGTGATCCGGGTCGAGCCGTTCGATGAGATCGAAACCGCTGCCGTCAGGCAGGCCAACGTCCACGACCAACAGGTCAGGGAAATTGCTGTCCAGCCAACGGCTGGCTTCGCCAAGGGTGTGCATGCCCTTGGCCCGGAAGCCGCTATCGGTGGCTAACTCCACCACCTGATCGCAGAACTCCACGTCGTCGTCGATGATGGCGCAGGAAAGACGGTCCATGGGCGCTTCTGTCCGCAAAGTGCTGATACATGTTCAGTTGTGAATTGTGACGACGGCGCGAAAAAGCGCCGCTCGCCACGTCGAGTGGCACACCGGTGTCATCACCATCAGGGATGAGCGTAGCTCTTTCCCCAATGTCGAGCCCGCCGTGCCGATTTTGACCGAAGTACGCATGGCAAATCCTGGTTACGCCAGTGCCAAGCGTCACGGTTGGGCTCGATCGGCGCAGCGCGAGTGCCAAAACGCCACGAAGTGCAAGGTTTTGCGAAGGCTGCCACGCCAGTCCGAGGCGGATGCCATCATCGATGAGCTACTGGATCAGCTCGCTTGCGCTGCTACATCGCGATCTAGGCGTCAGCTGGTGCTGACCTGGGCCAGCGCCATGGGAGGCGTTGGGCGAACCGCTCCAGCGGGGCCGGTCGGGTTCGATGTGCTATCTACAGCCTACGCACTCATGGTGGAGAGCGTGTGTACAGATCGCTCAAACACCGGGCTTGTACGGTCATTGAAACGAGAAGCGCCCGCGGATGCAGGCGCCTTCGTCGGTATCGCGTAGCGGTTGGGCTCAGCGTTTTTCGGATCCATCCGGGCGTTCGTAGTCCTGTTCCGGATCCGCTTTGTTGACGTCGCGGTCTTCGTCGGGCATGTCGTGCACCTTCCATTCGACATTCTCGTTGCGCTGCTCCTGCGGCGTGAACGGCTTGCTCTGGTCATCGTCCGGACCCCACGGTTTCTTCGGTTCACTAGCCATTGCGATTCTCCTGCCTGATTGTCGTGTCACCACGCTAGGCAGGCGGGCATTGCAAGGTGGTGAACAAACCTGCGTCACCGTGTGAAGTGATTGCGCAGATGGCCCCGCCAACTACGCCAAGTACGCGTGATCCGAACATGCTCAGCCACCGGTCTGCGAATGCGGTGCCGCCACCGGTTTGGACTGCGGCGAATCCTTCTGCCGTAGCCAGATGGTCAACACCACCAGCGCGAACACCGCCAGGAATTCGCTCTGCCAGTTCTGCATCGATTCAAACCAGAACCCGGCGTCGGTGAAATGGTCGAGGATGCTGATCGGCGGTAACCCTTTTTGTAGGCGCTCCAGCAACGCAAGCCGCCAACTGCCGAGCAGATGCAGGACAAAACTCATCAGGAAAAGCACCCCAAATGCCAGCGCCAACGAGTGCTCATACACGCGCAGCCACAGCCCACCGGCACGCACCGGCCACGGCGTCTGGCCCGGCTTGATCTCGGCGCTTTCTTCAGCAGGATCGAGCGGACGCGACTCGGCCGAACCCACCTGGCGCAGCTTGACGGTCAGCAGCACATACATACCCATCTGCAGGAACTCGCTCTCCCAGTTCTCGAACAGGGCCGAGACGAAATGCGGGCTGTGCAGATACGCGGCCAGCAGCAGCGTTGGCTGGCGCTGCTCCGCCAACTCCGCGTTGTAAGCATGCAGGCCGGCATAGATCTGGCAGCCGATGAAGAGCAGCGTCAGCGCAAGCAGACACAGCGACAACCCATTGCGACGAAAGACCATGCGTAACTCCTGACGATGCGTGCAGTATCGAGCGTGATCGGCAAAAGCGCATGAAGCCTGCGCGCACTGCCCACCGTGAGATCGGCTGGAGTGCTTGCTGACAACGTGAACGCGCCGCGCGCAACACACATGCCGGCGACATCGTCTAGCCCGGACGTTTACGTCTGCATGACCACACTGACGCTCACTTCGTAGTGATCCACACCGTCAGGAGACCCCACATGCCCGTCCCCAATTACCCACGCCCGCCGTTCAAGCCGCAGCAGCAGGGCTTCCCCGGCCGGACCGAGAAGATGGATCCACGCCCGGACCATGGCGAAGATAGCTACGTCGGTCACGGGCAGCTGACAGGCAAGCGCGCGCTGATCACCGGTGGCGACAGCGGCATTGGTGCTGCGGTGGCGATTGCCTACGCACGCGAAGGCGCCGACGTGGCCATCGCGTATCTGCCCGATGAGCAGGAGGACGCGGCCAGGATCGGTGCGCTGATCGAAAAGGCCGGCGTCAAAGCGCTATTGGTCGGTTGCGATATCAGCGACCCGCACCAGGCCGCAGCATTGATCGAACAGGTCAACAGCGCCTTCGGCGGACTGGACATTCTGGTCAACAACGCCGGCTACCAGAAGTATTTCCAAAATTTCGAAGACATTACGCTAGACGAATGGCGCAAGACCTTCGACACCAATGTGCATGCGGTGTTTCATCTGGTGCAGCTGTCGGTGCCGTTGATGAAGGACGGTGGCTCCATCATCAATACCGCCTCGGTGCAGTCCAAGAAACCGACTCCGAATATTCTTCCCTATGCCGCCACCAAGGGCGCGTTGGCCAACCTCACCATTGGTCTGGCCGGCGTGCTGGCCGACAAGCACATCCGCGTCAATGCGGTGCTGCCCGGCCCGATCTGGACGCCGTTCATTCCGGCAGGCATGGACGAAGACTCGGTGGAAAACTTCGGCAGCCAAACCCCGATGGGGCGGCCCGGCCAGCCGGTCGAGCTGGCATCGGCCTACGTGATGCTGGCGGCCGACACTGCCAGCTACACCTCCGGCACGTTGCTGACCATTGCCGGTGGCGCCGTTACTCTGTAACCCGCTCCACGTTATCGCCAAACCCGCGTTGCTCTCGCAGCAACGCGGGTTTTTTTGTGTGCAGCAGCGCGCCGCATGTGCATTTCAGATTCGATCAAAGGCGCGGTTGGCCGAGCGCGCGGTGCCCTTGCCGCTCACGGGACACGCCGTGAATCCGTTCGTGGAGCAACTGTGTTGTTGGAGTGGCTCTGCCGCTCCGCAAGCCGGGCACGGTGGTGCTGGCCGCCTGTCGGCAGCCATGGCCCCATCGAGCGCATTGACACTCAGGTCGGGATGGCTTGGGCCTGTCCGGCTAGCGCATCTCTGGCGCGGGCGTTGAGGATGACCAGCATCTTGCGCATCGCCGCCACGACGGCGATCTTGCCGGGCTTTCCGCGTGCCCGCAGCGACCGATAAAACTCCCGGATCCGGGGCTCGTACTGGATGGCCGACAGGCAGGCCATGTACAGCACGTTGCGCACCTCGATCCGCCCGCCGCCGATCCTGCGGATGCCGCGCGTGGTGCTGCTATCGTGGGCGATGGGAGCGACGCCGACCAGCTTGGCAATGGCCTTGCCATCGAGGGTGCCCAGCTCCGGCAGATAACTGGCGATCACCGCTTGCAGGATCGCTCCGACGCCTTTAAACGAACGCATCGCTTCCAACTGCGGTTGCTGGCGGACCTGTTCGGCGATGTGTTTTTCCAGTCGCACGCAGTGCTTTTTCATCTGCGTGATATTGGCCTGCAGCAGGCGGCGTAAGCTGGTGTCCGTCCCCTGTTCCAACTGGTTTTGCGCGCTTGTTGCCAGCTCCACAAGCTGCTGTCGCGCACGCACGAACTCGCGCAGCTTTCGCCGCCAAGGCTCCATCGGCTGATAGGCACGCAGCTCAAGGGTGGCCGCCATGCAGGCCAGATTGGTTGCATCCAGGCGATCTGTTTTTGCCGGCAAACCGGTGGCAGCAGCGAAGGCCTGGCAGCGGTACGCATCGGCCCGCACGACTTGGTGACCGGCGTCGAACAGGGCATCCAGTATCTGCTGTTCGTAACCGCCAGACGCCTCCAGGACAACCTGGCCAGCCTGCTGCGTCGCCAGCCAGGACAGAAGCTTGCGATCGCCCGCGGGTGTGTTGTGAAACCGCTCGAAAGGGCCGCGATGGACGGCTACATCCAACATGGCCTTGCACACATCAATCCCGATGCCGTTCATGGGCGAACTCCGTTAGGCTTAAAGGGTCGAGAGCTCCCCCGCCTGCCCAGCCTTACGTCTACGCGTGGCAACACTGGCAACTGTTCGGGCGATACGGGGGAGAAACCGACGTGGGCACCTGTCTCCACGACGATCGGCAATGATCTAGGCTCTCACGGTGGCCCACGTCGGCTCTCGACACCCAGACTGGCAGAATCCGAACAGATAAGGCTCAGTGGCGGCATCCATGCCGCCACATGGTCCCGCCCCCGGATACGACGCCACGCTTCCACTCATCGCGGCTGCTGATCGACAAACAATGTCATCAGCCGGGCGTAACGTCTGCGGATTCGCAATGATGCCTGAGCGATGCTTTTTGGCAGCGCTCGGATGCGGCCGAACAAAGATCCAGCACTTCGCAAGCGAAGAACACTTTCTAAGCCGCGATCAATCTAAGGAGCCTCTGAACAAAGCACAGCAGATGCGCGACACTATTGCCACAGAGTGAGGAATCATCCATGCAACTGACGTTCGGTGACGCTGAGGGCCTGGGTAAACGCAAGCAGACCCGGCGCGAGATCTTTCTGGCCGAGATGGAGCAGGTGGTTCCGTGGCAGCAACTGCTCGGGCTGATCGCACCGCACTATCCGGTGTCGGGGCGGCCAGGTCGGCAGCCG